>DATAZC010000169.1:0-64318 GCA_036272255.1 Acidobacteriaceae bacterium
GGCTGGGCTCGTAGATCTGGCTCTGGAGAGCGGCGGTCTCGCGCTGCTGGGCCCAGGTATGGGTGTCGATGGTTGGAGCGACCTGCTGACCGCTGGTCTCCCACGGGGTCTGCAGAAGGCTCTGGCGAATGCCAAAGGTCAGAATCAGCCTGGGCGTGGGCCGCCATGCATCCTGGACATACCACTCGTATTCGTTGGACTTGAAATGACGGCTGATGGGGGCTCCGTCCGCCAGCAAGCTGGCCGAAGAAGCACTGGAGACCTTGTAGTTGAACTGGTCAGTCACGGAGGGAACCGTGCCGACGAGATTGCCATAAGCGATGGTGTAGGAGTTTGAAAATCCTGTATCGACCGCCGGCTGCCCGATCAGAGTCGGACTGGGGGGATTACCGCCCAGCCAGTAGGGATTGGTGGAGGCGGCGCTGTAAGAGTTGGCGTCGGACTCGCGATTCTGATGGATGAGCCGCCAGTTTCCTCCCACCTGAATGCTGTGCTTACCCCGGGTCCAGCTGAAGTTATCGACGATATTGGTGACGGGCACGGACTGAATGGTCGTGCGCGTCTCCGCGGTGGGGGAGGAAAGGAATCGGAAGTCCACAAAGTCGGTGGTGCCGAGGCCACGGAGGCTGTTTCCCTGGCGGATGTAGCCAAAGCGGACGTCGTTGACCATGTTGGGCGAAATCGACCATGTTTCGCCACCGACCAGGCCCTTCGTATTGTCTTCAAAGCTCTGCGAAGGCGGCTGCCCAGGAAATTGCTGAGGATAGCCCGTGGTGTCTTTCTGCAGGCCGCCGCGTACAAAGATGCGATGCTTTTCGTTCGGTGTCCAGTCGATGCGACCAATGCTGGTATTTACGGTGATGGGGTTGGGCGATGCGAAAGTGTAAGAGCCTTCATTCACACCGTCGCCGGCAGTGGTGCCATTGGCAGCGGGCATGGCACCGAAATACGCAAGAGAGTTCGGATTGGGACCAGGTCCAAAGGGATAGGCAGTGGTATTGCAAACCTGGCATCCGGCAGCCGTGTCAAGCTGCGTGACCTGAGCTGGTGACAGGGTGACGGTGCTGCCGGAGGCGCTTTGGTAGGTGAGACCGCCGGCCTGATAGGAGGCAGTGGGATCGGTCTCGGTGACGACCTGATCCTCAGCCTGGCGGGTTCCCTCGTAGTTGCCGAAGAAGAACAGCTTGTCTTTAAGGATGGGACCGCCCAGTGAGCCGCCGAAGATATTGCGGATGAGTTTGGGAGGCCTGTTGGAGTAGCCGCTGTTGAGCTCAGCCTGCTTGACGAACCAGTTGTTGGCTACGGTGATGGTGGGGCGATTGAACTCGTAAGCTCCGCCATGGAATTTGTTGGTGCCGGATTTGGTGATGAGACTGACCTGGGCGCCAGCGGAGCGTCCTTCATCGGAGTTGGTATTGGACGTGGCTACGCGGAATTCTTCAACGGAATCCTGGGTTTCGCGGAGGACGCCAGTGAATGCGTAACCAAACACCTGATCGTTGTCGTCGACGCCGTCGACGGTGACGTTGCCCTGGTCGGAGCGGATACCGTTGACCGCGCCGCTGCGGCTGTCACCACCGGGATTGCTCTCAGAACCGCCCATGGTGGGCAGGTAGAGCACGCCGGGTTCGAGCGAAAGCAGATCGGGAACGTTGCGGGTTTCACTGGGCAGCGCCTGGATAAGCGCATTGTTCATGGAGCCGCCGAGGGAAGCATCGGTGGTGTTGAGCGTTTGCGCTTCTGCGCTCACGTTCACCACCTGGGCGGCGGACTGAACGCTCATTGAGAAATCGATGCTTGCCGGCTGATCCACAATCAGCTCGGCGGTTTTCTTCTGCTCGCCGAACCCGGTCGCAGTGACGTCGATGGTGTAGTTCGCAGGGGGAACCTGGGAGAAAGAGTATTCGCCCGCGGCATTGGAGGTGGTGCTGAGAGATTGCCCGTTGGCCCCGTTGGTGACTTTGATGGTTGCGCCGGGCACGACGGCGCCGCTGGGATCTTTGACGACTCCGCGCAGAGAGGTTGTTGCGATCTGCGCAATGCCGGTTGCGGTTAGGATAGCGAGCGAGAATGCGAGCGCAGCAAGAGAGATGCAGCGTCTGGTCACGTTTCCTCCAAAGGGGCTTACCGGTGCCGTGTGGGTCGGCACATTTTGATTTCGTATTTGTGATGATTCCCGCACTTGCGGGGGTGAGGTTATTATTTTGCAATATGGCCGCGGCAACTGCAAGGACCACTGCGCAATTTGATGATGAAATTGGTCAGGTCATAAGAGAAGCTTCTGGGCCGCATCAACGCAGGCTGGGAGCGCTCTGGGATGGACCGCCGGATGTTGGTGGCGATCCTCCATAAACGAGTGACGAGATAGTCAAATTCCGTGACAGACGGCCGGGGCGCACTCCGCGGCTGGAATTTCGGCTGCTCCGCCGGTTTACGACGTAACGCCGCGGGAGCTATAGTTCACCATCGGCAAAATTGAACTCCGGCGTCTCAGGAGCGTTTCGCCGAGGAAGGAGTAGCGTCATGTCCGATCCCTCTTCTCCGGAAGACGAACACCGCAACCCGACGCCAGCAGAACCGGCACGAAGTGGCCTCTCTCGTCGTGGATTTCTGAAGGGTGCGGGCCTGACCGCTGCCGGAACGGCGTTGCTGGAAGGGGTCCAGGGGTTCACGCACGAAGCCGCTGCCCAGGCGCCCAGCGGCATCACGGAATTAGGTCCCGAGGCTGTTCCGGTCCGGCTGCACATTAACGGTGCGGAGCACACGGTTGAAATTGAACCGCGCACCACTCTGGCGGAAGCGCTGCGGCTTCACCTGAGCATGACCGGCACGAAGATTGTCTGCGACCGCGGCGTGTGTTCGGGTTGCACGGTGTGGCTGGACAAGATGCCGGTAAACAGCTGTATGACGCTGGCCGTCGACGCGGTCGGACGCCACGTGACAACCATCGAAGGCATTGCCTCGGACGGCTCCATGCATCCGCTGCAGGCGGCATTCGTAAAGCACGATGCGATGCAGTGCGGCTTCTGCACGCCGGGGATGGTGATGAGCTGCGCGGCGTTGCTGGAGCGCAATCCGAATCCCACCGAGCACGATGTACGACGCGCGGTTTCCGGCAATTTGTGCCGCTGCGGCACCTATCCAAAGATATTTGCGGCTACCCTGGACGCGGCCGGCACAACGCGCAACGCGTAGCGAAGGAGCACCATGACGAAGATCCGAGTGGAAGACGCGTTGACCGAGCAAGCGGCCGCTCCTGCAAAGAAGACGGTCCAGATGCCGGTGGGCGTGCCGGGTTACACCCTGGCCGACGAGGCTCGCGAGGTGCCTGTCAGCGAGCCGCCGGTGTGGCCGATCAACAAGGACCTGAAGTATGTGGGACAGTCGGTGGAGCGCTACGACGGGTTTGCGAAGGTGGCGGGACGGGCGCGCTACACATCGGACGTTCAGCTGCCGGGCATGCTTTACGCGAAGTTTGTGAATGCCTCGGTGCCGCATGCCAGGGTTCTTTCGATCGACACTACCGCTGCGGAGAAATATCCCGGCGTGCGCGGCGTGCATGTGATCCAGCACGTGCTGGGCAATGCCGTTCTGCGCAATCCGGCACTGGAGCCTGTGAAGTACCCTGTGGTTCGCTACGCGGGCCAGCCGGTCGCGGCTGTGGCGGCGACGACTCCGGCAGCCGCCGAGGAAGCTGCTGCGCTGGTGAAATTGAAGTACGACACGATTCCGTTTGTTGTGAACGAGGTGAAGGCACGCGATGCGGATGCGCCGAAGGTTTTTCCTGGCGCGGCAGACGAAGAGGCGAGCGCCGGCGGCGGAGGCGGACCCAGCGACGTGAAGCAGACCGGCAACATCCATGGCCCTTCGATTCACAAGCATGGTGAGATCGAACAGGGATTCAAGGATGCGGATGTTGTGGTCGAGGGACACTTCGTGACCCAGGTACAGACCCACTCCGCGCTTGAGACGCACGGCGTGGTCGCCGACTGGAAGCCGGAATTGCTGACGGTGTATGCCTCGACGCAGGGCACGGCGGGCGTGCGCGAGGAGCTGTCGGGATTCTTCAAACTACCGCTGACCCAGGTACGCGTGATTACGGAATACATGGGCGGCGGCTTTGGGGCTAAGTTTGGAGCGGGCAATCCTGGAGTGGTGGCCGCTGCGCTCTCGAAGAAAACGGGCGCGCCGGTGCGGCTGATGCTCGATCGCGAAGAGGAGCATCTCTCGGTGGGGAACCGTCCCAGCTCCGATCAGACGCTGCGCATCGGGGCGAAGAAGGACGGCACTCTCACGGCCATTCACCTTGTTGCCTTTGGCACGGCGGGATGCGGCACGGGGGCCGGCTGCTCCGGCCCGGCGTCGAACCTGTACAAGACGGCTTCTCTGCATGCGGAAGAGAGCGATGTTTTCATCAATGCCGGACCGGGCTCGGCCATGCGCGCTCCCGGGCATCCACAAGGCGCGTTCGCGCTTGAGCAGACGATGGATGACCTGGCCGTGAAGCTCGGCATGGATCCGCTCGATCTGCGCGACAAGACCGACGAACATCCGGTACGCCGGGTGGAGCGGCAGGTGGTGCGCGAGAGCGAGCTTTGGAAGTCGCGCAATCCGGTGGCCAACGCCGATCGCGGTCCGGTGAAACGCGGCGTGGGATTTGCGCAGTCGGTTTGGTATCGCTTCGTCAGCATGGCCTCTAACGCCGAGGTGCGTATTCATAAGGATGGGTCCATCGAGGTGCTCTCGGGTGTGCAGGACATTGGCTCCGGCATCCGGACGGTGATGGCGCAAATTCTGGCGGAGCAGTTTGGTATCCCGCCGGCGCAGATTGCGGTGAAAGTCGGCGACACGAATTACACGCCAGGTCCGGAATCCGGCGGCAGCGTCACCACGCTTTCCCTTACGCCGGCGGTGCGCGATGCGGCATGGCAGGCATCGCAGAAATTTCTTGCGGACATTGCGCCTGCGCTTGGCACGCCGGCGCATGATCTTGTGCTGGTGGACGGCGAGGTTCGCAGCCGCTCGGGAAAATTTGAGCCGATCAGTTTCAAGCGCGCCGCGGCGAAGATGAGTTCGTCGCAAATCTCGGTCCAGGCCAAGCGCGTTCCCGATTATGACCCGAAGAAATACCTTACCTACGGCGGAGTGGACGTGGCCGAGGTTGAGGTCGATACAGAGCTTGGCCGCATTCATGTGCGACGTGTGCTTTCGGTACACGACTGCGGACGCCCCATGAATCCGACGCAGACGATCAGCCAGATCAATGGCGGCATCATCCAGGGAATTTCGTTCACGCTGCTGGAAAATCGGTTGCTCGATCCGGTGTACGGCATCATGGTTAATCCTGACCTGGAGCAGTACAAGATTGTCGGCTCGCGCGAGATTCCTGACATCGACGTGCGGCTGGTGGAAGCTTATCTGGGCCAGAGTTCTACTGACGCTTCCGGCATCGCAGAAGCTGCGGGTGTTATCTCCATTGGCGCCGCGATCGGCAACGCTGTCTATAACGCCACCGGCGTACGCATTCGGCAAACGCCGATGACCCCCGCCGTGGTGCTGGCTGCGCTACACGCGCCAGCGCAGGGAAAGGAGATGGCATGAACCGCTTCTCGATGGCTGACTGCACGACGGTGGACGCCGCGCTGTCGCAGCTGAAAGATGGCGCAGTGGTCAAGGCCGGCGGCGTTGATCTGCTCGACCGCATGAAGGACGGGATTGAACAGCCCAGCCGGCTGGTGAACATCCGCAACGTCTCCGATCTGCGCGGGACTCGCGAAACGGATGAGGGGCTGACGATTGGCCCGCTGACGACGCTGGCCGAGATCAGCGATCACCCGGCGATTCGCGCGCAGTATCAAATTCTCGCGGACGCTTGCGGACACGCCGCCACGCCGCACATTCGCAACATGGCGACGGTGGGCGGGAACCTGCTGCAGCGCGTGCAGTGCTGGTATTACCGCTCGTCCGATTTCCAGTGCATCCGGCATGGGAAAGACATCTGCTTCGCCTTTGACGGGCTCAACCAATACCACGCGATCATGGAGTACGGCACTTGTCCGTCGGTCGCGCCTTCTTCGGCGGCGGTGGCGCTGCTTGGCTTAAACGCACGCGTGGAATTGAGTTCAGCGAAACGGGGCAAACGGACGGTCGGCATTCGCGAGCTTTACATTGTGCCGGACGCCAATCCAACGAAGTTCACGGTGATCGAGCCGGATGAGTTGATCACTGCCATCGTCGTCCCCAAACCTGCCGCGGGCACGCGCTCGGCGTATCAGAAGTATGGCGAGAAGGAGAGCTTCGACTGGGCCATTGCAGACGCTGGTGTGGTTCTGGAAATGGACGGAGACATTTGCCGGCGCGCGGTGATCACGATGGGTGCGGCGTCGCCCATCGTAAGGCGCTCGGCAAAGGCAGAGGCAGCGCTGGCGGGCAAGCCGATCACTGAAGAAACCGCACGTGCCGCAGGCCGCGTGGCCGTTGAGGGCGCCGTGCCACTTTCGATGAACAGCTACAAGCTCGATCTTTTTCCGGTTGCGGTTTATCGCACAGTGCTGCTCGCCGCCGGTCAACGAGATCGCGATCCCAGCGCGGCTGGATAACGGAGGTTTTCGATGAGCACCATTCATGCAACACAACCTTGTCAGTGCCTCCGCACCAAGAACCCGTACGGACCCTCGCCGCAGAACGCGGAATCGTGGCTGCCAGGCATCCACGCTGCGTCGAGCTACTGGTGCCTGCGCACGATGAGCCCGGCGGGCCCGGACGATCACTACGTTCACCTGGCGCGTTGCAAACCGGGACGCGCGTGCTATGAAGAACGGGAGAAGTAGCGCCGTTTATTGGCCCTGATAATCTTGAGGTATGGGCGTATCTTCCGACGCGGGCCTCGTCACACTGCAGCCGCGCGGCATTCTGTTTGACATGGATGGTGTGCTGGTCAGCTCCCTTGGCTCGGTGGAACGCAGCTGGGAGAAGTGGGCAGTTTCCCGCGGCATCGATCCCAGGACCGCGATCCAAACCGCGCATGGACGGCGGGCTATCGAAACGGTTCGCCTGCTGCGGCCGGATTTGAACGACCACGAGGAGCTTGCGTGGCTCGAAGAGATGGAAGTGGCGGACAACATCGGCCTCGAGACCCTGGGCGGCGTGGAGCGCATCCTGGAAAGTCTGCCGCAGAAATACTGGACCGTCGTGACCTCCGCCACGGAGCGCCTGGCGCGCAGCCGCATGGAGCAAGGCGGCATTCGCGTGCCGGAGCGGATCGTCTCTGCCGATATGGTTACGCGGGGTAAGCCGCATCCTGAGCCGTATCGCAAAGGCGCGGAGCTTCTGGGCCTGCCTCCGGCAGAGTGTCTGGTGATTGAGGACTCGGCATCGGGCGCGCAGGCGGGCCATGCGGCGGGATGCAAAGTGCTGGCTACGCTCTACTCGCACTCGCTGGAAAGTCTGAAAGACGCAGACTGGGTGGTGCGCTCGCTCGAAGATGTGCATGTGCGAATCGCCGGCGACGCCCTCGAAGTGCAATTCAGTCCGGTCGAGCGGGGCACACTGTCGAGGCCGGCGAACGCAGCCCACATATAATCTTCGAACAACTATGGCTCTGTCTGTTCGCGTTGAATACGCTCACCAGCGCAAAATGCGCATCCGCAACACTGCGCGGTATCGCGCCGCGCACTGGCCTATCTGGATCTTTGTCTTTTTTCTCGCGCCTGGACCGCTGACTTTCGATCTGTTTGCGCATGGCGGCAGCGCCAGCAACTGGATCTGGCTGGGCGTAGTGCTGGCAGGCACCGGCACGGCGCTGCTCTTCGGCCAACTGCCTGGCGCAGAGCCGGCGCCTTACATATTGCGGTTCGATGAGGATCGCCCCAACCCGATTTATCGGCGCGTTTGTTACACGTTCGCGTGGAATGCACTGCTGAATTTTGCTGGGCTCGATCTGGCGGGATTGATTTGGGCCGTGATCAGCGGCCAATGGCGCATGAAGCAGATCTACGCGCACGGATACGTGCCTGTGCTCATCGTGATTCTGTTACTGGGAGCTTTCGGAGTGCTGCCGCGCGTGCGCCGCTCCACGCAGGGCGAGGGCTGGGAACGCCGTTACTTCTATGGGGCGGTGTGGTCGGTGACGGCCGGGCAGAGCATCCTGTTAGTTCTCTGGAAGACGCTGCCGAAGAATCACGCGACGGATATCGTGAAGCTCGCGATCTACTGCGCGGTGCTGATGGTGATGGGCGCGCTGGCTGCTTATGGCGTGCTGCCGCGCACGCGGCCCATTCTTCCGGGCGAGCTGATGGTGGCGGATTAGGAAGGCGGCCGCTCCAAAGGGAGCGGCCCAGCTGACCGGTTTTTACAGATTGCCGCGCGCGTCCTGCTCGCGTTCAATTGCTTCGAAGAGCGCCTTGAAGTTGCCCTTACCGAAGCTGCGGCTTCCTTTGCGCTGGATGATCTCAAAGAATAATGTTGGGCGATCCTCTACGGGCTTGGTGAAGATCTGCAACATATAGCCTTCGTCGTCGCGATCGACGAGAATACCCAGCTTCTCCAGTTCCGCGATCGGTTCGTCGATGGTGCCGACGCGACCTTCGAGTTCGCTGTAGTAGGTGTGCGGGACCGTGAGGAACGCTACGCCCTGCGCCTGCAACTTCGCGACGGTTTGCAGGATGTCGTTGGTGGCGAGCGCGATGTGCTGCACACCGGGGCCGTGGTAGAACTCCAGATACTCTTCGATCTGCGACTTTCTGCGCCCTTCCGCCGGTTCGTTGATGGGAAACTTCACGCGGCCGTTGCCGTTGGCCATGACCTTGGACATCAGCGCGGAGTATTCCGTCGAAATGTCTTTGTCGTCGAAGTGCTGGTAGAGCGAGAAGCCCATGGTGTGCGCATAAAACTCCACCCAACGATTCATCTCGTTCCAGCCGACGTTGCCCACCATGTGATCGATGTACTGCAGGCCGACGGGGCGTGCCTGGGGATCCTGCGCGACTTCCCGATATCCGGGCAGGAATGGGCCCTTGTAGTCGCCGCGTTCGACGAAGGAATGAATGGTGTCGCCATAGGCGGCAATCGAAGCGATTCTCACCATGCCATGGTCATCTTTCAGTTCGAACGGCTCACGCACGCTGCGGGCACCGCGTTTCGTCGTTTCTTTCCACGCCTGGCGCGCGTCATCGACCCACAATGCCACGTCGCGGACGCCGTCGCCATGGACGCGCACGTGCTCGGCGATATCGCCGTCCGGTCGCAGGGGCGTAGTCAGCACGAAACGCACTTTGCCCTGCTGCAGCACATACGACGCGCGTTCGCGAACGCCTGTTTCCGGTCCGGCATAAGCGACCAGTTGCATGCCGAAGGCAAGGCGATAGAAATAGGCGGACTGGCGGGCATTGCCTACCCAAAATTCGACATGATCGGTCCCGTTCAAAGGCAAGAAGTCTTTTTGTGTGGCGACTTCAGGTTGCAGCACAGTGGACATAGCAGAACAGCTCCTGGGGTTTGCAGTGCCGCGAGCGGGAAAGGCTAGACCCAGCACGCGGCGAGCTTTACGATATACCGCGACAAAGAGACTTGGCCAGTCACGAAACGGTTAACCGGCGGGCAACCCAGGGGCCGGAATCAGCAACCCGGGACTGGCCGAAAACGGGCCTTTGAGAGCCTGGCGTAGTAACCTGTTGGCCGGGAGCGCGATTGCACGATGAGGGATCTTTGGCACCATCTGGCACCCCTGGCCGGCGCGTTTCACTACTTCATCGCGTTCATCGCCGGCGGTATTGTCGTCGCGATTCGCAAATACCTGCATAAGGTTCGGGAGAATCGCGCAGCGATGTGGCCCAGCGCCGACGGCCTGGTGCAGACTGCGACCATCAAGAAAGAGCAGTACGGAAGCTGGGTAGAAGTTTCGTACCGGTACTACGCGCAGCAGGAATACCGCTACGGCAAGAGCCGGCGCCACTTCGCGCGCAAGGCTGCGGCCGAGGCTTTCGCTCAAGCCATCCGTGGCCGCAGCGTCCAGGTACGGTTTCGCGACGACAAGCCAGGTGAATCCGTGCTGTTGGACCAGGATCTGCAAATGACGGGTCTGTTGCAGACGGGCTAGACCATTTTCAGGGCAGCCCTCCGCATCGCGCCGGAATCCGAAGTACCAGATGCCAAAGAAAGCTACCAAACGCGCTCAAAAGTCAGCCACGCCCGCTGATGCCGTCGACCAGCAGCTGGCTCGTTATCGCGCCATGCGCGACTTTGCCACGACCGCGGAGCCGAGCGGTTCTTCCGGCGGTAAGAAAAAAGCAGCGGATGCCGGCCTGCCATTCGTGATCCAGAAGCACGCCGCGACGCGCCTCCACTACGATTTTCGTCTGGGATGGCACGGTGTTCTGAAGAGCTGGGCCGTGACCAAGGGACCGAGTTATGTTGTCGCGGATAAGCGTCTTGCTGTTGAAGTGGAAGATCACCCGATGGAGTACGGCGGCTTCGAGGGCACGATTCCAAAGGGCCAGTATGGCGGCGGCACGGTGATGGTGTGGGACGAGGGGACATGGGAGCCAGTGACCGACGTCGATGAAGGCTTTCGCAAAGGGCAGCTCAAGTTCATTCTTCACGGACAAAAGCTGCACGGCCACTGGGCACTGATCCGGATGAAGGGCAATCGCTTCGGCGACAAGGGCAAGACCAACTGGCTGCTGATTAAAGAGCACGACGAGTACGAGCGCACACCGGACGATCCTGCCATCACGGAGGAAGCGCCCAACAGCGCTGTTACGGGGCGCACGATGGAACAGATCGCCGCGGCGGAAGACCACGTCTGGAATTCTCACGTCCCGGATAAGAAACCGCTGGTGAACCGGTCGCTTTTGACACGCCGATCGGCGACCAAGGCTGAACAACCTGTTCCAGGTTTGGTAAAAAAAAAAGAGCAATCGCGGCGCCGGCCCGACGCACCGGATCGCGCGGGCGTTCTCAGTGATGCTCCCAAAGAAAAGCTGCCGGCTTTTTTGGCGCCTGAGCTTGCGTCGTCGGCAGAGAAGCCTCCTGAAGGGGAGGACTGGCTCCATGAGCTGAAGCTGGATGGCTACCGCATCCAGATGCACATCGACGAGAAAGATGGAAAGCGCCGGGCGCGGCTGTTCACACGCAAGGGGCTGGACTGGACGCATCGCATGCGCGCTGTGGCGGAGACCGCTGCGGAACTGCCCGTTCACACCGCCATTGTGGATGGCGAAGTCGTCGTTCTCACTGAGAAAGGCGGCACCAGCTTTGCCGATCTGCAGGCTGCTTTTGACGAAGGCGCGGCGCACCCGATGACGTATTACGCGTTCGACCTGCTTCATCTCGACGGCCACAATCTGCGGAGCCTTCCGCTGGAGCGGCGCAAGAGCATCCTCGAAGAGCTGATCCATGAGCATGGTGAAGACGGTATCCGCTACAGCAGTCATATTCGCGCTCACGGTGGAACGATGTTTCGCCACGCGTGTGAAATGGGGGCGGAAGGCGTCGTCTCCAAGCTGGCGCGATCGCCGTATCAGTCGGGACGGTCGAATTTGTGGGTTAAATCGAAATGCGTTTTGCAGCAGGAATTCGTGGTTGGCGGATTCACGGAACTCTCGACCGGCGGAGAGGGAGTGGGCGCGTTGCTGTTGGGCTATTACAGCGATGGCAAGCTGATTTACGCAGGGCGCACCGGGACCGGCTTTACGCGCAGGACGCATGAGTTGCTGCGCAAGCGGCTCGACGCATTGCGCCAGGCGAAGTTCTCGTTTGAGAGCGTGCCGGCTGAGGCGAAGAAGGACGCGCTGTGGGTGAAACCGACGACGGTGGTCGAAGTGCGATTCGCGGCGTGGACCAGCGACAGTCTGGTTCGTCAGGCGGCGTTTCTCGGTCTTCGCGAAGACAAGAATCCGAAAGAAGTGGTGCGGGAAACTGCCGGCTACGTGCCGAAGTCCGGTCGTAAGCAGGAAAAATCGGACCTGGTCCCTCCGGCAAAGGCGGCGCATCACACCGCACCTGCCGCGAGCGCAGCCAAGGTTGAAACGCGCGCAGTGCCAGCGCCCAAATCGAGGAAGGACCGCGCGCTTGTGGCCGGCGTTTCGCTCAGCCATCCCGACAAGATTCTCGACGAAGAGTCGCATCTGACGAAGCTGCAACTGGCCGAATACTATGACGCGGTCGCCGACCATATGCTGCCGCACATCGCCGAGCGGCCGCTGAGCATCGTGCGGTGTCCGGAGGGCAGCGGCAAGCCGTGCTTCTTCCAGAAGCACATCGGGATGGGCATGCCTGCCGGGGTCGACAGCGTTCTGGTCAAGGCAAAGAAGGGTTCGGGGCCGGAGAAGTACCTCACGCTCGCGACGCGCGAAGGGTTGGTGGGCCTGGCGCAGATGGGGGTGCTCGAGCTGCATCCGTGGGGATCGAGCAACAAGACGCTGGAGCAGCCGGATCGCATCATCATCGACCTCGACCCGGACGAGAAGCTCCCATGGCAAACTCTGGTTGCGAGCGCCAACGAGGTACGCGATCTGATGAAGCACCTGGGCCTTGAAACCTTCGTCAAGTCGACAGGCGGCAAGGGCATCCACGTTGTTGCGCCGATTGAGCCGCAGCACGAGTGGCCGGAGATTAAGGAATTCGCGCATCACTTTGTGTTGATGATGGAGCGGGCGAACCCGAAACTCTACCTGACCAAGATGACCAAGGCGGCGCGGACGGGCCGCATCTTCCTCGACTATCTGCGTAATGAGCGGGGGGCGACGGCGGTTGCGCCCTACTCGCCGCGCGCGCGCGCCGGGGCGCGTGTTGCTATGCCGCTAACGTGGAAGGAACTGGAAGGGACCAACCCGAAGCAATTCGCAGTCGCCAATTTTGATGAGTGGAAAGTGCGCCTGAAGAAAGACCCGTGGCTGGCCATGGATAAGGTTCATCAGCAGTTGAGCGATCGCGCGCTGGCAGCCGTGGCGGAGATGGCCGGCAAATAATCAATGCAGGCGGCGCAGCGCCATGCGCGCAGCGTGGTAGCCACACATGCCGTGCACGCCACCGCCGGGCGGCGTGGATGCCGAGCAGAGATACAGGTTTTTGGTTCCGGTGTAGTAATTGCCCAGCGCAGGCCGAAAGACGAATTGCCGGATGGAGAATTCCCCGCCGACGATGTCGCCGCCGATGAGGTTTGCATCCATGGCTTCGAGGGCCGAGGGTGACCAGACGCGCCGCTCGATCACGCAATCCCTGAATCCCGGTGCGAAACGCTCCATCTGCGCTTCGATGCGGCTGGTCATGTCCTCTGTCGAAGCATTCGGAATGTGGCAATACATCCAGGCGACATGCTTCCCTTCCGGCGCCCGGGTGGGGTCGAACAGGGTTGGCTGCGCCACCAGTACAAACGGCTTCTCAGCAACGGAGCCGTGCGTCACGGCGAATTCCGAACGCGCAATCTCTTCGATTGTTCCGCCCAGATGCACGGTGATGGCGCGGAAGCACTCGCGAGCCTTCCACGGAATCGGCGAGGAAAGCGCGTAGTCGATCTTAAAAATTCCTGGACCGTAGCGGAATTCCTCCATTGCCTTGCGGTAGGTTTTCTGGAGGCGATCTCCGGCAATAGAGAGTAACTGTCGCGGTGTCAAATCGCACAGGACCGGGCCTTCTTTGGGATCGGTTTCGTCGAGCGATGCGATCCTCCGGCCGGTATGCACGGCACCGTCCAGCTTTTCGAGATACCCGATCAGCGCGTTGGTGATGGCCTGCGATCCACCGCGCGGTACAGGCCAGCCCACTACATGCGCGGCGGCTCCCAGTACCAGAGCGACTGCGGGGCTGAGCGGCTCATCGAGGCTGAGGAAGGAATGCGCGGCCAGGCCAGCAAACAAGGCTCGCGTCCGCTCGCTGCGGAAGGTTCGCCGGGCCAGGCCGTTCGCCGATTGCATGGCCTTGCGCCCGAAGGCGGCCATCATGAGGGGCCGACGGGGAATCCGGGTCACGGGGCCCATGGCATCCACCGCGAAATCGGCCCAGTGGGTCGCGAGGGGCTCCATCAGCTCCCGCCATGCGGGCCCATCTACGCCCAGTTGCGCTTCCTGATCGCGCAAGCTGTGCTCCAGCGTTACGGCGGTGCCATCGTCCAGCGGATGCGCCAGCGGCGACGTTCCATGAATCCACTGCAAGCCATGTTCCGCCAGGGGCAGTGACGAGAAGAACGGCGAACCCGCGCCCATGGGATGCACAGCCGACCCGAAATCATGTTTGAACCCTGGCTGGGTCAGTTCCATGGTGCGCGCTCCGCCGCCGGGGATGGGCTCGGCCTCGTACACATCGACCTTGAGGCCGGCGCGCGCCAGAACCACGGCGGCTGCCAGGCCATTGGGACCCGATCCGATGACGGAGGCGCGACTCATGCTGCCATCTCAAACTGAGAAGTTCTGTTCTGCTGGCAGAATAAACGCATTAAGCTCCTCCGGCGTGGCACCGCTGCCGTCGCTCGCGCATTCGAGCCTGCACATAGTAGAGCAGGTAGATCACGACAGCGAGGTTAATCAGGGTCAGCCCGACGCGGATCCAGGTCTGATGACGCAGAATCTCGAAGATTTCCCAGGGCAGAAACGAGGCGGTGAGAATCAGTGTGACAAATTCAGCCCACGCCTGATCGAGTACGAGGCCGGTGCCTTCGACAATATCCAGAGCGGCGACCACGAAAATCGCCGCGCTGATCTCGCGCATGCGGTGCGGATCGATCATGGCGACCTTCTCCAGGATGAGGGTCACGAAATGGCTCTCCGGATTGAACCGCATGGCGAGAATGAAGTGATCCGCGACGCTCATCAGATCTTTGTGCAGCAGGCGGATGGCTCCGATGCCGAGCAAAATAAACAGAGCTCCCTGCAACAGCTTGAAGACGCCGATCGCGATAATCCATTGGTCGTGGGGGGACCGAACGCGAGAGGCCCGAATCTGGAGAGAGGAGACGGTCATGGCGCTGAAGTGGAGGGCTCTCTCCGCATCTTTTCACACCGCGTGCGGTCGATGCCACAGAAAGCGACTACACCTATTGCGCCACGAGCCGTGGCGCGCCTCGCTTGAGCCACGGCGCCAGTTTTTCGAGGGCTGCCTCCACGCTCACGCCGTGGCGCGCGCGCAACGGATCGACTTTGCCGTGCTCGATAAAGCGATCGGGCCAGCCGATGCGAATCACAGGCGTCTCGATGTTCATCTCGCTGAGCGTTTCAAGGACGGCACTGCCAAAGCCGGCCATCAGCACGTGATCTTCAAAGGTGACGAGCGCCCTGGCCTGCCGCGCGTAGCGGGCAATGAGCTCCTTATCCAGCGGCTTGATGAATCGCGGATTGATGACCGCAGCAGAATATCCCTGCTGCTCCAGCCGCTGGGCCAGTTCCTTCGCCATGGGCAATAAGGCACCGAGGCCAAGAATGGCAAAGTCTTCTCCGTCCTGGACGACGTCCGCCTTTCCGATGGGCAGAGCTTCAGGATGCTGCTTGATCTTCGCGCCGGGTCCGGTCCCGCGCGGATAGCGAATGGCACTGGGGCCCTGATGCTGCATGGCCGTCAACATCATGTCGGCCAGCTCGTCTTCATCGGCAGGCGCCATCTGCACGATGTTGGGTATGCCGCGCAGGTAGGCAATGTCGAAGAGGCCATGGTGGGTTGGACCATCGTCACCGCTGAGCCCGGCGCGATCCATGCAGAAAACGACTGGCAGATTCTGCAGGCAGACGTCGTGGACGATGGGATCGAACGCGCGCTGCAGAAAGGTTGAGTAGATGGCGCAGTACGGTTTGAATCCCTGAGTCGCCATGCCGGCCGCGAAGATCACCGCGTGCTCCTCAGCAATGCCGACGTCGAAATACTTCTTGGGATGATGCGGGCGGAAGAGGTCGAGCGCGGTTCCATTGGGCATTGCCGCGGTGATGGCGACGACCTTCTCGTTCTCGTTGGCCAGCTGCACGAGCGTCTCGGCAAAAATTTCCGAATAGGTTCGCTGGCCTGTCGAGGGTGTCTTGCCGGTTTCCGGATCGTAGGGGCCGAGGCCGTGGAACTTTTTCTGCTTGTCGAGGGCGGGCTGGAAGCCGCGTCCCTTCTGGGTGATTACGTGGAGAAGCACCGGCCGCTCCTGCTGCTTGAGGAAGCGGAAGGTATCGACGAGCTGACCGACGTTGTGCCCGTCGATCGGGCCGTAGTACGTCAATCCGAATTCCTCAAAAAGGAACGACGGCCAGAGCATACCTTTGGCCGCTTCTTCGGCACGCTTCACGACATTGAGCGCGCTCTTGCCGCCGAAGCGCGCCAGCAGGCGGCCCGCGCTCTCGTGGAGCTGGCTCACGTGCTGGTTGGTGACAATCTTGTGCAGATACCTGGCAATGGCCCCCACGTTGCGGTCGATGGACCACTCATTGTCGTTGAGCACTACGATGAGCCGCCTGGTTTGATCGGCGATATTGTTGAGCGCTTCAAACGAAATGCCGTTGGTAAAGGCGGCGTCCCCGGCCAGGGCGATGACGTGTTCTTTGCCACCGGCCAGATCGCGCGCCACAGCCATTCCCAGTGCGGCGGAAAGCGCTGTGCCGGCATGGCCCGCGCCGTAGCAATCGTGCTCGCTCTCGGTACGCAGCATAAAGCCGTTGAGGCCGGCGGGCTGGCGCATCGTATCGAGGCGATCGCCGCGGCCGGTGAGCATCTTGTGGACGTACGCCTGGTGGCTGACGTCGAAAACAAACTTGTCGGCAGGTGTTTCGAAAACGGTGTGCAGGGCCAGCGTGAGCTCAACTACGCCCAGATTGGGGCCCAGATGGCCACCGGTCTTCGACAGGGTGACGATCAGGCGCTCGCGGATCTCCTGTGCCAGAGACTCCAGCTGGGCTACGGACAAATTCCTTAAATCGGCAGGGGAATGGATGGTGTCGAGTAAATTACCCATGGGTTTCCAGAGGGGTCCTTTTTTGAGAACACAATGGAGCGCGGACTGTTGCTCCGAATCAAAAAAGACCCAATCACCGAACCCTCAACGCACAGTATTCCGCGCGATGGGCGGCCAGTGGGGCCTTCTCCTCCGGAACATCCTCTGAACACGAAGTATACGCTCTTGCCTGCTCCGGGCTGGGCGCGGCACGGGGATGGCGTCACCTGACGCCAGTTAGTTAATCTCCCGTTTCCAGCGCAGGATGGCTTCGGCCATCTCCTCGGCGCGGCGCTCCCAACCGTCGGCGCTTTCGAGCATCTCGTCGCGCAAGGCCGGGTCGGGGATCTCGGCGGCCGTGCTCCTGACCCGGCGCGCCAGGTCCCGCAGGGCGGTCGCAGTCTCGTCCAGCTTGCGGATGAGGTCCATCGGGGTTCCGGTCATCGCGCGTCGCCTGGCGGCTCCATCGGGAACAAAAAGCCCAGCATGGGACGGACGCGTTCGGCCCAGGAGGCTTCGTCATGCCGGCCGTTGACGATGGTCTCAAAATGGAGATTCTCGTCGTCGCGCCAGCCATGCTTGCGCAACCGGGCATGCAGCATGTCCGCGTCGGCCAGCGTTCTGCGGCCTTCCTGATCGCCCACGTCGAGCCAGATACGCGGCCGCCGATGGAGTTCCGGAGCCACGTCATTGAGGTGGCCGAGGATATAGCGGTGGTTCCACCACACGGACGGCGACATGACTGCGAGCTTGCCGAAAACATCAGGATGGCGCAGGCCCATCCACAACGATACGAGGCCGCCCAGGGACGAGCCGCCGATGCCGGTGTCTTCGGGGCCGGAGCGCAGACGGTATTTCTCATGCAGAAACGGGAGCAGTTCACGGGTGAGCATCAGCGCATATTTGCCGGCCTCGCCGCCGCCCAGCTTCCAGTCGCGGACAGGCGTGTATTCGGCGAGCCGCCGCTCGCCGGCATTGGCGACGCCCACGATCAGCAGCGGCTCCGCTTCGCCGGCAGCGATGGCGTCGTCGGCGTTTTCTGCCACGCGCCAGGTCTTTCCGCGGATGAACGACGTTTGAGGATCAAAGAGGTTTTGGCCGTCCTGCAGGATCAGGAGCGGATACCGGCGGGCCGGATCACTGTCGTAATCGGGCGGCACATAGACGCTGATGTCGCGCTCGCCGGCCAGAAAGCGGCTCGCGAATCCGGCATGCTTCTGCACGCGCGGATGGGGCGCTGCACTCGGCGGAAGAGTGGGCTCGGCTTGCGCCTGAATCTGAGTCGCCAACGGCTCCTGTTCGCTCCTTGTTTTGTCCTTTGGCGTCGGCTGGGCCCCCGCACAGGATGTGAATCCGATGCTTTACGATACCGTAACGGCTGCGTGAACAATCTATGAACCGCGAATATCACAAGTGGTGGTCCTGGCGTCTCGACCGCGACATGGAGTTGCTGGTCTTCGGCCACGGCGGCGTTCCCGTCGTGGTCTTCCCTTCCTCGCAGGGCCGGTTCTTTGAATTTGAAGACCGCGGGCTCATCGGGGCGGTCGCTCACAAGATCGATCGCGGCGAGATTCAGCTGATCTGCGTGGATTCGGTCGACGCCGAAAGCTGGTACAACCGCAATGTTCCGCCGCGGTGGCGGATCGCGCGCCATGTGCAGTATGAAAACTATGTCGTCGAGGAGGTGCTTCCGCTGATCCGCATGCGGAACATGAACCCACACCTCATCGCGCTCGGCGCGAGCTTTGGCGGCTATCACGCCGTCAACATCGCACTGCGGCATCCTGACTTCTTTACCGGATTTCTGACCATGAGCGGCGCGTTCGACCTGAGCAATTTTCTTGGCGGCTACTACGACCAGGATGTGTACTTCAACATGCCGCCACACTACCTGCCAAATCTGAGCGACCCCTGGTTTTTCGATCGCTATCGCAACAACACCTACATTCTCGCGACCGGATGGGACGATCACTGTTTGTGGCAGAACCAGAATCTCTCGCGGATCATGGGCGAGAAGGGTATCCCGCACCATCTGTACATCTGGGACGCGTACAACGCGCACGACTGGCCGACGTGGGCTCGGATGATGAACGAATACCTTTAAAGGCAGGTTACAGGGAACAGGTGGCAGGTTACAGGTTGCAGGTGAGCGGTGAAGACCTACGCTGACAGCTGAATTTGATCTGCAAGTTTCTCGCGGTGCTTCGTTCTGTGGCATGGCTGACTGTGCCGGGAAACTCTGTTCGAAGGTCGCTGAGATCTGGGGCGTGCACCGCGCTGCCGGGAACATTTCTCAACTTCCTGCGTCTATTCCCACAGCGCCCAACGTAGTCATCATCGGAGGGTCCGCATGCTTGTGCGCAGATTTGCGTCTGCTTCCCTGCTGTTCTTTTCTGCCGTTCTCGTCGCTCAAACCTCGCAACCGAAGACGGCCTCGACGGGACCGAAGGGCGTCGATGGGGCCCCATCGACGCACAACAGCGAACTGCCGGTGCGGCGCGTTGTTCTTTACAAGAATGGCGTCGGCTACTTTGAGCACGCCGGGCGTGTGAACGGCAACCAGGCGGTGACCATCGACTTCACGTCGTCTCAGCTGAACGATGTGCTGCAGTCGCTTACCGCGCTCGATCTGGGTGGAGGGCGGATCACAGGCGTCGGGTACAACTCCACCACACCGCTCGACCAGCAACTGAAGAACATTCCTCTCGGCCTCGACGATAATCCATCGACCGAAGAGGTTTATGGAGCGTTGCGCGGCGCGCACGTCGAAGTCTCGGGCGTCGGAGCTGCGACAGTCTCGGGACGCGTGGTGAACTATGAGACCCGTTCCCAAAAGACCGCCGCGGGTGACACCGTCGAACATCCGTATCTGACCATGGCGAGCGACGCCGGGGCGGTTCGCACTTTCGAGCTCACAGGGACGACGAGCGTGCGCATCATCGATGGCGGCTTGCGACGCGACCTTGACGAATACCTCGGGCTGCTCGCGTCGACGCAAAGCCAGCAGGTGCGCCACCTCACGCTCCAGGCGCAGGGCACGGGCGCACGCGACATCAAGGTTAGTTACATCAGCGAAGTCCCGGTGTGGAAGAGCACGTATCGGATTGTTTTTCCGGACAACGGGAAATCCAGCGGCCCAGCTTCCGGGGCAGAGACGGCGATCCTGCAGGGCTGGGCGGTAGTCGACAACACGGTCGGCTCGGACTGGAGCAATGTGCAGCTGTCGCTGGTGGCGGGGGCGCCGCAGAGCTTCATCGAGCCGCTCTCGCAACCCATCTACACGCAGCGGCCTGAAGTGCCGGTCCCGGAGGCGGCGAACCTTGCGCCGGTTACGCATGAGGGGGCACTGGATGCGCCGGGGCCACCGCCTCCGCCGGCGTCTGCCTCCGAGACAGTCACGGTCAACGGGGCGCCGCTGGAGACGCAGCAGGCGGCGCATGGGTTTCTGCAGATGCGCAAGGCCGCACCCGGTACAGGAGGTGGTTATGGCGGGGGCACGTATCGCGCCGGCGCCGGCGGCGTGATGGGCGGCGTTTTGGGTGCGCTGGGTACGGGGCCGTTAGTTCAGGATGAAACCGCGAGCGCCAACTCCGCAAAATTCGACGACTACTTTGAGTACACGCTGGCGCAGCCCGTGACCATCCACAAAAACGAGTCGGCTCTCGTGCCTGTACTGCAGACCAACGTTGAGGCCGATCGCGTCACGCTTTACAACGCCGCGAACCCGGTGCCGCTGCGGGCGCTGTGGCTCACCAACTCCGGCAATCTGACGCTCGATCGCGGCAGCTTCTCGATTTTCGAAAACGGCGAGTTTGCGGGCGAAGGCCTGATGGATCCGATCCACGCCGGAGAAAAGCGTCTGCTCTCGTACGCGGTCGATCAGGCGGTTCATGTCTCGACCGAGGGCCATCTTTACTCGACGCATCTGCGGCACATCACGGTCCACGATGGCTACCTGACCGAACGCAACGAGGAGGTTCGCGAAGTCACCTACGTCGTCCACAATGCGGCGGCCGATGCGCGCAACGTGATCGTCGAGCATCCCGCGCAGGATGGCTGGAAGCTCACCTCGGAAGTGAAGCCGGTCGAGACTTCCGCATCGTTATACCGTTTCAGCGTGGCCACGCAGGCCGGCGAGACGGTCCGATTGCATGTGGGCGAGGCGCATACCGGCGCGCTGCGCTATCAGCTGACCGCTGTGCAGGACAGTCAGCTGCAGATCATCATGAACGGGAGCGGGAACCGGGCTGCTGTAGAAAAGGCGCTGGCGCCGGTTCTGGCGGCGCGGGCCAAAGTGCACGATCTGGACACGCAGATTGCGGCGAAGCAGACTGCCCTCGACCAGCTCGCCGAGGATCAGAAGCGGCTGCACGACAATTTGGCCGGTTTGAAGGACAGCGCGGAAGAACGCGCGCTGGCGCGGCGTTATGCCGGCGAGATGAACACCGACGAGGACCAGCTGCAGTCGCTGAAGAAGGAGCAGGCAGACCTTGAGCAGCAGCGCAAGACAGCGCAGCTGGCGCTCGACGAAGCCATTCGGCAGCTGGATGTGGATGAGGATGTTTGAGGGCCAGGGAATCGGGGACAGGGAATAGGGAGTAGTCCCAGAACAGAAGGGCAGGGTCCAAAGGTCATCAGCCCTCGCTGCGCTGAAGACCATCGTTCCTTACTCCCTGCTCCCTATTCCCTACTCCCTGCCTTTAGGGGGCTTCGATCAGCTCCATCTTGCCGTCGCGCTTGCGGTGCAGCACGCACAGGATCTGAATGAAGATGTGTGAGAGGGCCTACTTTTCGGCTTCCCGGATATCTTCGACATCGAGAAGATCGCGCGCGCGGCCCGCGGCGAGCTTGGAAACAATCAAATCTTCTCTGGAGATAAACAACGCGACGTCGCCGGTGTTCTGGTCGATGACGCCTTCGATCCGATGCGACCAGGCTGTATCGAAATCGACGCCATCGATGGCGGGAAGAATATCGACGGCAACGGGCGGGTGTCCGAAGCGAATGAACTTTGCTGGATTCGCGAGGTCGTCCACGGCGATTCGATCCATCGGAGCACCAAGGCCTGCCAGAGCTGCGTAAACGGCCTCGGCATTCTCCGGATCGGCGCGAACAAAATGTCGAGGTCTTTCGTCGCTCGCGGCTGAGCATGGAAAGAAACGGCATAACCTCCGACGACGAGGTACTTAACGCCGTGGGCGTGGAAGGATCGCAACAGTTCTTTGAAGTCGGGGAACATCCGGCAGAGCTTCTTTCATGGCATAGACGCTGCGGGTGAGTTCGGAAACTGCGTCCATCCGCTCATGGACAGGGCGGCTCCGCCAGTAGCGATACTCGTCCGCTTTCATCTCGGCAAAGCTGTCGTATACGCGGATAGTCACATCCATGCCTTGTGGTAGCACCCGACAATCTCCGGTGCAATGAAAAGGTCAGATCGGTTGCGCAGACATAGGACTCGGCCCCCGAACCCTTTGTCTGATCCCCCAACGCCCAGACGCTGATCGCTTGCCTTAGGGGGCTTCGATCAGCTCCATTTTGCCGTCGCGCTTGCGATGCAGGACGCACAGCGTCCCCTGGGGATTGCGGAAGACGAAGACTTCGCGGTCGCGGAATTCTGCTTCCTTGACCGCTTCTTCGATGGTCATGGGGCGCAGCGCCACTGAATCGAGCGAACGGACGACATGAGGTTCCGCGATGGGCCGCGTTGCCGGGAAAGTGTGCACGGTGACCGGCACCATGGTCCTTGAAGGCCGCTTGCCGTTGCTCTTCGCCGGGGCTTCCGCGGTCTCCGGCTCAAGCGACTCGCTCCGGATCCGGCTCCCCTTGCGCGCGCGCACGGGCATGACTTCGAGCGGCAGCTTTTCTTCTTTTGGCTGACGCTTGATCGCCGTCATCCGCTTCCTGAACTTGATCGCCTGAGTCTCTGCGTGCTCCAGCGCTTCGCGCAGAGCGGTCTCGGGGTTGTTCGACTCGGCGAATCCGACAATCTTTCCGGCCCGCATCTTCACCGCGACGTCGGCGGTCTTGCGATACTTCTCCGAGGTCAGCACGATGTGAGCGCCGACCACCTTCGGCAACAGCTTCGCAATGCGATCGATTCCCTCGTCGCCCATTTTGCGCAACGCAGGGGTAATGCTCAATTGCCTTCCGGTGTACTCAGCCTGCATAGGAATGCTCCTGTCTCAGGGGAATAGCCGCGGCCGGCCTCTAGCCGCGGATGCGGCGCTGGTGCGTACTGGGAATCCGCAGATCTTCGCGGTATTTTGCTACGGTCCTCCGGGTGACATCGATACCCTGGCCCTGCAGCATGGTGGCAATCTGATCATCGGTCAGCGGCTTGCGCGGATCCTCGTCCTCAATCAGCTTCTTCACTTTACGCTTCAGGAGCATCAGGGGGGTCGCGGCGCCCTCCGGTCCATTCACGCCCTCGGAGAAGAAGAAGCGCAGCTCGAAAACGCCCTGTGGCGTATGGACGTATTTGCTCGATACAGCACGGCTCACCGTGGATGGATGGACACCGATTTCCTCTGCCACTTCCTTGATCATCATGGGCTTGAGGGCGTCGACGCCCTTCTCCAGAAAATCGCCCTGGCGGCGCACGATGGCTTCGCAGGTCCGCAGGATCGTGTTCTTGCGCTGCTCGATATTGCGCATCAGCTGCAGCGCGGAGCGGTAGCGCTCCTTCACGTAATCCTTCACATCCTTTTCGGCGCCATCCTGGGTCAGCAGGCGACGGTATCCCTGGTTGAGCCGCAGCGTGGGCAGATCTTCTTCATTCATGCCAACCACCCATTCGTCGCCGCGCTTCACGAACGCCACGTCGGGCTCGATCAGTCTGGCTTCGGAGCGGTTATAGCGCTGTCCTGGGCGCGGGTCGAGTGTGCGGATAAAGTCGATGGCGCGCTGCGTCTCTTCGACCGTCTTCCCCACCACTTTTGAGAGCTCGCGTGGATCCCGTTTCTGCAGCAGCAGCATGTGCGTGTCGATGATTTGCCTGGCCAGCTCGAAGATGAGCAGGCGGCTGGTCTCCTCGGTATGCGGCCCTTCCAGTCTGGCGCCGTTGCCATTGGGTGTCGGGTGAGGCGCCAAATGGGTTGGATAGATTGAAGCCGCCCCGTTCGCGTGCGTTCCGTCGCTGATTTCCGGATCGTGGGCCGCAGCCGGATGAGGCTCTGTGGAGGCAGGCCTCGAATGACTGGCGGCGGCGGCACGGCCGTTGGCTCTTTCAGAGGCCGTTGTGCGAGCGAAAATCAACTCGAATTCCTTGCGCTGCGCCTCGACCTGCACCAGCAGACACTCGCGCAGATCGCGTGTGCCCACGCCAATCGGATCCAGCTGCCGTACGACATCGAGCGCAGACGCGAGATGCCCACGCGCCCGGTCCGCCATTTCGGGAGGCAGTTCCGCCACGCGCTCATAGGCATTTTTGCTGGTCTCGCCGTCCGGCTCCATCTGCTCGCGCAGGTAGCCTGCGAGCAATTCATCTTCGGTCGCGGTGAGGTAGCCGTCTTCGTTCAGATTGCCGATTACGTACTCGGCGGCCTCGCGCACCACGGGCGAGAGGTTGAGAGCGCCGAGCTGCCAGAACAGGTGATCGGTGAGGGTGGCGGGCGCGGAGAGAAAATTCTCAATCGAAGGCTTTTCAATCTCTTCGTAGTTATTGGGGGAGCGGAACCCGGGGTCGAGATAATCCTGGAAGTAGGAACCGAAGTCGATTTCGTCGAACGGATCTTTCTCTTTGGCCTCAGCCTCGGTGACGGGCTGGGTTTCAACGGGCCGATCGCGATCTTCTTCCGCGCGGGAGACGTCGTCCAGCAGCGGAACGTTCTCCTCCAGCTCCTCGAGGACGGGGTTTTCGGCGATTTCGGCCTGGATCATCTCCTTCAGCTCCAGCTTGTTCAGCGCAAGGACGCTGACCATCTGCATCAGTCCGGGCGTCAGGATCTGGCGCTGCGCCACCTTGAGACTGAGTTTTGGTTGAAGAAGTACCATGATCCTCTGCAAACCGCCTGTTGCCCCGAGTTTACATCCGCGCGTCAGGCAGCGCGCAGCAATTGTGTTGCCGTTACCGTATCTTCATGTTGCCGCGCGGTTTACCCGATGGTGCGGTTACCCCAGCGAGAAGCTTTCGCCGAGGTAGACGCGCCGGACCTCAGGGTCGTTGCCCAGTTGTTCGGGCGTCCCGTGCCGAAAGATGCGCCCCTCATTAATGATGTAGGCGCGATCCGTGACCGAGAGCGTCTCGCGAACATTATGGTCCGTAATCAGGACCCCGATGCCGCTGGCCTTGAGGTCAAAGATGATTTCCTGGAGGTCGAGTACCGCAATGGGATCGATTCCCGAAAAGGGCTCGTCCAGGAGGATGAAGACGGGCTGGATACAGAGGCAGCGGGCGATTTCCACCCGGCGCCGCTCGCCGCCCGACAGCGCATACCCCCGGGTCTTGCGAATATGCCCAAGGTTCAGCTGCTCGATCAGCTTCTCCGCCCGAGCTCGCCGCATTTCAGGTGCGATGGGCTGCACTTCCAGCACCGCCAGGATGTTTTCTTCCACCGTGAGCTTGCGGAAGACGGACGGCTCCTGGGGCAGGTAGCTGATGCCGTATTGTCGCGCCCGCACATACATGGGGACGTGGGTGATGGGCACCTCATCGAGCAGGATCTGGCCGCCGTCCGGCTGGATGAGGCCGACGATCATGTAGAAGCTGGTGGTTTTGCCGGCGCCGTTGGGGCCGAGCAGCCCGACCACTTCGCCCTCCGTCACCTGGACGCTGACGCCATGAACCACCTGGCGTCCTTTGTAGGACTTGTTGATCTCGTCGGTGGACAACTTGCGCATGAATCTTTGATTAGCTTATAAGCCAGATTGGTTCGCGCGCAAAGGACCGACAGCGATTTTTATTGCTTCGCCCTGGTTTCAGTCACGGCGCTCGATTTTCCGCCACTGACGACGACGCTGTCGTCCTGGCTGTTGAAAATCAGGGCAGCTCCGGTGGTGGTGCCGTGGACGCGATCCCACATCTGCGGCAGCGCGGCGTCGGTGCCCGTCAAAACGTACTTGCCGTCGTCGGCGGTGTAAATCAATTTGTCGCCGCTTCCCTTGCGTCCCGGTTGCGTGAAGAGGACGTTGCCGGTGGCGATCATGTGGTCGAGCTGCGAATTCTTTCCTGCCGGGCCCGGCGCGGGGTTGGCAGCGGCCGGCTTCGGAGGAGGCTGTCCGGATTTTGCGGTCGCTGGCTTCAGGAACAGCAAGGCGTCGTCTGCGTGGATGGCCTCATCGCCCTGCTCGGCCGTCACCGTGCCGTGGAAATCTCCCTGGCGGGTTTTATCGGAGTAGATCAGGGTCTGGCTGTGCACGCGCACCACGCTCTGCTGGTGATTGCCCCCGAGAGCAGAGGTGAAATTCGCGTTCACCACCGGCGCGGAGCCGGTGTCTTCTCCACGAGCCTTCAGCAAATTCTGCGTGCGATCAATCTCGATCACGGGGGCCAGCAGAGAATCGGGATCCTGCCACATGCGCGCGGGGGCCTGCGTAGTTCCGTAGAAGAAGTTCTGATTCTTCGCGTGATCCAGAGTTGCGTGGTCCGCAATGACGTGTACCGGACCACTGCCGCCCATGGTCGGCGGTGGGGTGGTGGCCGGACTCGCGCCCTTCGGCGGCTGGGTGTAGGTCGCCTTCACATGGCCGCTCGCTGCCGCATTCTGCGTGTCGCGGTGGTAGTCGATCCGATCCGCCGCAACCTGCATCGATTCGCCATCGCTGATCCTCGGGCTGCCGGTGAGGTGCAGCACCTCATCTGTCCCGTGATATTCGGCGTGCTGCGCCCATCCGGTCAGCGTGGGGGGTTCGGTCGTCGCGCCGGCTTTCTTTGCGGGCGTCTCCGTCATCACCACGTTGCCGTCCTGGGTGGCTGTTTCCAGCGTGGTCTGCATCCGCGGACCCTGCTGCTTTTGATTCTTATTCCCGGACCGGGTGGGACCAGACTTTGCCGGCGGCCGTGTTCCCGGATTCGTTTTTACCGGCGCCGGCTCCTGAACAAAAGAGGCGTGCAGCCTATCGCCGTTGGTGGTGCTGTGCGAGCCATCGGTGGAGGACTGCACAATCCGGGTGTTGCCGGCGCTATCGAGCTGCCGCATGGCGTTGGCCTCGCCCAGCGTCGCCACCAGCCGGTCGCCCGTGATCTTCGTCGTCTGCTCGGGTCCCTTCGAGGGCATTTGCTTCGAGGTCAGCACAGGATTCCCCTGTGCGATCGCCGAACGCGCCTGCAGCGACTGGCCGGGCCGTTGCGGCGCAAAGTCGACATCGACCTTCTCCGCGTGCATCAGTTTCTGCGCATGCCCATGCGGATCCTTTGCGAGCCCCGCAACTTCTTCATCAAAGTTCACATCCTGGCGAAACTCTCCGTGACGGAGCGAAGTCTCGGTACCGCTGGCGCCGTTCATCGTGGCAAACAGCAGAGTTCCGTTGTTGGCCGCACCATGCATCGTCTCGTTCTCGCGGCTTGAGGCGAACTGAACGCCGCCGCCCAGATCGGCCTGTGTCGGCTGGTTCTTCTCGTCCATCAGGATTTGCGCAGTTTGGGCATTGATGTCGGCGCCTGTGTCCGTCTTCATGCGCACGTGCCCCTGGGCGTCGATTTTTTCCGCCGTTCCATCTTTGCGGAAAAACACAGTGGCCTGGTCGGAGCTGGCTTCCTCCTCTTCGTAATTCACCGTCGCGCTCACCAGGAGAGCCTGATCGGTGGCGCGCAGCAGGGTTGCGCGCGCAGCATCGACCACGGCTGCCTTGCCGTTTGTACTGGTGGTGATGTGCACCTGACTGTTGAGCACCACCACGCCGGTTTTTGAGTTGTAATCCGCACCGACGGCGACGCCCGCCGCCCGTGGAAGCTGGAACTCCACAGCCTGGGCGGTCGTAGCCTCGCCTGTTTTCTGGACGAAGGTGAGGCCGCGCGTCTTCACACGAATGGCATTGCTGTCCGGGTCGCCCGCGGCCCCCGATCCATTGGCCGGAGCCGGCCCGTTGGTTCCCTGCAGCTCGATATTCACGTCGCCCTGGCTGACGATGATGCCATGGGTCTGGTCGTAATCGAAGTCGCTGCCGAAAATGCGGTCGGTGCGTCCCGATCCCGGCGGCCCGTACAAGGTGATGTCGACATCGTGTAGCAGCACATGGCCGGACTTCATCTGCACCTGCTTCGACGCTTTCAGCGTGAAGAGGGTGTGACCCTGGGTCGCCTGCGAGAACGTGATGTTGTTGGCGGTCTGGCTCACGTTAATGCCGAGCCGACCCGGCAGGTCTTTTTCGATGTGCCGGAAGCGGTTGCGTCCGTAAATGAAAAAGCCGGCCACCACCGCCAGCAGCAGGGCCGCCGCTCCAACAATCCACTGGCGCAAGCCCCGAATGGTTACGCGCATACCTGCTTTATCTTCTCACTACGGGGGCGCGGCGCTCATCCGCAAGACGATCTTGCCGATATGCTCGCTTGATTCCATGCGTCGATGCGCCTCAGCGACGTCTTCGACGGGATAAACGTGATCGATGACCGGCCTGATTTTGCCAGCATTCACCAGTGGCCACAGATGCTGTTCCACGCCGTCCCGCAGGCGCCGCTTTTCTTCTATGGGCCGCGACCGCAATGTTGACCCGGTAACGATCAACCGCTTCAGCATCAGCTTGCGAAGGTCCAGCTGCACTTCGGGGCCGCCTCCGTGGGCAATGTGGATCAGACGTCCATCCCTGGCGAGCAGTTCAATATGTTTCGGAAAATAATCTCCACCCACCAAATCCAGGATCACATCGACAGCTGGACTTCCTCCGACACGATCGCCCCACGCCCGCGCGGCCGCGGCCCAATCCTCTTTGCGATAATTCCAGGCGCCTTGGCAGCCCAACTCGCGCAGGAATTGGCATTTTTCATCCGAACCCGCAGTCGCGGCAGCATACGCTCCCAGGGCCATGGCCGCCTGCAGCGCGATGGTCCCGATGCCGCTGGTTCCGCCCTGCATGAAGAAGCGCTCGCCTGCAAACAGACGACGCCCGCATTGCGAATCGGGGTCAAAAAGATTGGCCCACACGGTCATCGTCGCTTCCGGCAGCGAGGCTGCGCTGGTGAGTGCGGTACGGGGATCTTTCTCGAGCACCGCAGGGATGGGCAAGCAGCAGGCGCTGTGCGCCACGCAATACTCCGCGTAGCCGCCACCCGGCACCAGGGCGCAAACGGCGTCGCCGACGTTCCATCGCGGATCGGCATCCGGGGCACACTCGGCGACGGTGCCAGCCACCTCGAGGCCCAGTACCTGGGAAGCGCCGGCAGGCGGCGGATAGTTTCCCTGGCGCTGATGAATATCCGCGCGATTCAAGCCGGCGGCGACAACGCGGATCAGCACTTCACCTGGACCCGGATGCGGCTTCTCCGCCTCCGCAATGCGCAGAACCTCTGGCCCGCCAAAGCCATCGAGCTCGACAACCTTCATATCGTCAGGATAGATGCACCCGGTGTCCGGAGCCCGGGGCCCTGCTCTATTCGGCTCGCAGGGTCTCGGCCGGATCGATGCGCGCGATCCGCAGCGCCGGCAGCAGGCTTGCGAGGGCGGCAATACCGACCAGCACAAGGGGCACGCTGATGAGCGTCACGGGGTCGTAGGTTTCCACACCGTAGATTGCGCTTTTCATCAGGCGGAGAACGAAGAAGGAGCACACGAGTCCTGCCACGACTCCACCGGCAGCGGCTCCCACGCCGGAAGAGGCGATGTGCCGCATCGCCTGGGTCAGGGTCGAGCCCAGAGCGATCCGGATGCCGATTTCCCGCGTCCGCTGCACCACGAGGTTCGAGACGAGGGCATAAATGCCCACCGCGGACAACAGAAGCGCCAGGCCGGCCAGAGTGCCCAGCAGGGTTACTTCGATGCGCTGTATTTGTAACTGCTGGTGAAGCAAATCCTCCATGGAGTAGAAGCCGGAGAAGGGCAGCCCGGGATCGACGCTGGCGAGTGCCTGCTGCATTTGTCCGGTCAGATCGCCGACCGGTCCGTTGGTGCGAACAATCCACGAGGGCTGGAACCACTCGTTCGCGAGGTTCACGATGGCCTGGTTCATTTGCGCCGCCGGCACATAGAACATCGATTCGGTCGAGAGCGGCGCGTCCTGCCGCATGCCTGGCTGCTTCACCACGTTGCCGACCACGCCAACGATGGTGTAGGTGGTGTTTTCGGATTTGAAATGCCGGCCCACCGGATTCGGATCGTTGTAAAACATGCGGCCGAATTGCTCATTGACCACTGCGACGGGTTCGGTGGTCTCCGAATCGGAATCGCGAATGGTGCGTCCGCTGAGGATGGGGATGCGCAACGTTTCAAAGAAGCCGGGCGTCACCCACGCTTCGCTCGATCCGTCTTCCGTGCCCGCCCGCTGCCCGTCGAGGATTTTGATGCCATCGTTGAGCCCACGCTCGTAGGGCACGCTCAGCGCGACCGCTGCATTTTGCACGCCTGGAATACGCTGCATCGAAGCCACGCTGGTCCGGAGCAGCGCATGAAACTTCGCCGCATCGTGGTAACGCGCATCGTCCAGCGACGCCTTCGCGGTCATTACATGGGTAGCGTCAAAGCCCGGCGGCAGCGATTCAAGATGCGCCACGGTTCTGATCAGCAGTCCCGCGCCAGCCAGCAGCACCACGGTCAGCGCCACCTCCGCGCCGATCAGGCCTTTGCGCACGCGGTCCGATCCTCCCGCCACCGAACGCGTGCCGGATGCGATGGAGCTGCGCAGGTCAACGCGCCGCGTCTCGAGCGCCGGCAAAACGCCAAACAACAAGCTGGTTACGATGGATGCGCCCAGGGCAAACGCCAGAACGGGTCCATTGAGCGCAAAGCCGCCGATGGGAATCATCTGATCCGGCAGCAGCTGCTTCATTGCGGGGAATAGCGCGAATGCGAGTCCGAGGCCGGCTGCGCCCCCGGCCAGCGCCAGCACCAGATTTTCGATCCACAGCTGTCGCAGGATCCTCGACCGCGAGGCACCGAGCGCCATCCGCGTTGCCATCTCCGGAGTGCGGCGATGAATCCGGGCGAGCATGAGACCGGCCAGATTGGCGCAGGCAATGAGGAGGATCAAGCCCACGGCCAGCATGAGGGCCTGGGTCTGCTGCCGCATCGCGTCGCCGGAATATTTCTGGAGCGGGTTGGGGAAATACCAGACATTTTCCTTTGCGAGGTTGGTGTTGCGCGGCGGCGGCAGATGCGCCAGCTGCGCGCGCACCTGGTCCCAGCTTGCGCCGGGCTTGAGCCGCATCAGGATCAGACAATTGTTGCCCACGCACACGCCGTGCGGATCGTCCGGCATCAGCGGCGTCCACAGATCGGCAGGATTGGGCATTTGCGCGCCGCGCGGCAGAACGCCTACCACCGTGTACGGCTCGCCTTTGAGCAGAATCGATTTGCCGAGGATTGCGCTGTCCTGATGGAATGTCGTCCGCCATAGTCCATAGCTCAGGACGACCGCCTTGCCTGCGCCAGGCCGATCTTCTTCCTCAGTAAAACCGCGACCCAGGAGCGGCTCCACGCCCAACACTTCAAAGTAATGGGCAGAAACCCGCACCCCGTGGACGTATCGCGCCATCCCGCCCTGCGCTGCACCGGCTTCGAGGTTCACGCCGTTGGTATCGCCGAATCCGTTGCCGGCGATGGCCGCCGTCACCGCGGGAACATCCTGCCTGACCGCTGTCCACGCTGCGTTGTCGGACGAATCGTCGTCTTCAAACTGGGCAGGATTGCTTTTCATCTCCTGATGCGACACCAGCGCCGCCATCCGCTCCGGCTGCGGATAAGGCAGGGTACGCAGCAAAAATCCGTCGAGCAGGCTGAAGACAGCGGTGTTGACGCCAATCGCGAGCGCCAGCGTCACGACCACGGCCGCTGCGAATCCAGGACTACGGTGCAATTGCCGCAAGGCAAAACGAAGGTCTTCGACCATGACACCACCTTACGAGAACGGCGGGCTGGGAGTTCCCGCGGGATGTTGAACGACGGTGGCAGTCTCTATTCGTTTCGCAGCGCCTGCATGGGCTCCACACTGGCCGCGCGTCGGGCGGGCAGCAGGGCGGCGGCCAGCGACACCACCAGCACACCCACTCCGGCAGCGACGAAGCTTATGGGATCGTGTGCGGGCAGCTTGTACAGCATCGACGCCATGAGCTTCGATCCGAACCACGCCAGCGGAAGTCCCGCGGCCAGACCCGCGGCAATCAACAGAAGGCTGTCCTGAAGGATCATCCACAGCACCTGCTTGCGGGCCGCGCCCAACGCCATGCGCACGCCAATCTCCAGCGTCCGACGGCTCACGCGATAAGCCAGCGTTCCATAGAGGCCGACCGCAACTAACAACGCAGCGAGTCCACCGAAAAATGCACCAAGCCGTGCGAAGAGCGTTGGCATCAGGTAGGTTTCTTCGAACTGGGCAGAGAGGATCGCAGGCTTCTGCAGCGGAGCGTTGGGATCGAGCGCCTGCACCTCACGCCGGATGGCGGGCAGCAGCGTCATTGGATCACCCGCAGCCCGCACCTCGACATCGAGGTTCGCGACGTTGGGATCCTGGAGGTAGCAGTACCAGGCCATCGGCATGGGCTCTTCATCGGCAGAGGTGTATTTGTTGTCGCGCACCAACCCGACGATGGTCACCTGACCTTTGCCCTGCCCCAGGGTGTGGCCAACGGGAGAGGCGCCCTTCATATACCTCTGCGCCAGCGTCTCATTCACGATGGCGACTCCCAGGGCGCCCTGGTGATCGGCAGCAGTAAACTCACGCCCGGCGAGGATTGGGATTCCCAGCGTTGAGAAGAATTGCGGCCCCACGGTGTTGCTGCGCAGCAAATTCCTGCCATTGTCATACGGCCAGGCATGACCATCGATGGTGAGCGCATTGTTGTCGCTCCAGCCGGTGCCGGGGCGGAGCTCCGCGACGGCGACAGAGCGAACTCCCGGCAGGAGGCCTACACGCTGCGTGAGCTGCTGGTAGAACGCCAGTTTCTGCGCGTTCTCCTGGGCGCCGACAGAGTGAGCGCCGAAGGCGAGCACCCGATCGGCGCGCATGCCGAGATCGACATGCTGATAATTGCGCAGGGTTCGAATCAAGAGGCCGGCGCCAAACAGCAGCGCAACGCACAGCGCCATTTGCGCGGCGATGAGCACCTTGCCGCTCAGGACGCGGCCGCGGCTTTCCGAAGCTTGCCCGGAGGTGGATCGGAGCACCAGCGCCACCGGCGCGTTGTTGGCCGCGCGCAGCGGCGCCAGCCCGAAGACGAGGGCAGCGAGGACGGCGATTGCGAGGGTAAACAGCAGCACAGGAATATCCGGCGCGAGGCTGACCTCAATCTGCGACCACAGAGCGAGGAGCTTCGTGGCTTCGACGGCAAAGAGCCATCCCAGCGCCGAGCCTGCACCGACCAGAATCAGACTCTCAGCAAAAAGCTGGCGGAACAGCGGCCATCGTCCGGCGCCGAGCGCCAGGCGCATGGAGAATTCGCGCTCTCGGGCTGCATTCCGGGCGGCCAGCAGCATGGCGATATTGACGCACGCAATCACGAGGACGAGGGCGACCATGCCCATGAGCACGTGCAGCGGCTGCTCATAATCCGCGGTCGATGTACCCAGCCCCCGCGCCGGAATCATGCCCAGGCCCAGGTTGAAGTCACTGGGCTTTGTTTCCTTACCCACGGTTTCCCAGGCAGCATGCTCGAACGAGGGCTCCATCCTCGCCACAGCCTGCTTCTCGGGAACACCCGGCCGCAGCCGGGCGATGAGCATCAGATTCCACCAGTTTGGAGAGTTGTAGAGCAGATGGGAGGTGGGCGGCACGCCCCAGGCGTTCAATTCCGGCCGGTTCTGGAGGGGAATCCACAAATCCGTTGCCGACCCGCCGGACTCCACACCAAAGAAATGGGGAGCCGAGACCCCCACCACCGTCATGGGCACGCCATTGATGTAGATCGCTTTGCCAATCACGCCGGGATCGCGCTGGAAGCGTCGCGTCCAATAGCCGTAGCTGATGACGGCAATCTGACTATGCTGGTCTTCGTCCGCGGTTGCAAAGGGATGGCCCGCGGCCATTTGCACGCCGAGCGCAGAGAAGAAATTACCGCTCACTTCGTCGGCTTCAATTTCTTCCGGGGAATCGCCGTAACGCGCCGCTACCTTGTTGAACGACAGCGGAACATACGCGATCAGGTCGGAGAAGACAGACCGGTCCGCTCGCATCCGGGAGTAGACGTTGATCCCGAACGTCTGAGGGTAGTTTCCGGTGCTGCCGATGCTGTCCGGGCCGCTCTTATGCGTCAGGTAGTAAAGCTGCTGTGGCTGGGGCACGGGCAACATGCGCAGCAACACGGCATGCATCACGCTGAAGATGGCTGTGTTCGCGCCGATGCCCAGCGCCAGCGTCACCACGGCTGTGATTGCGAAACCAGGCGCCTTGCGCAATTGCCGCCACGCATACTTCAGATCGCTGAGCATAGCTGTAGCTCCCTCTGATTTTTGAATCCCGCTGGTGGCCCGGGGGATGGCCAGTTCTTACTCGCTCCTTAAGGCCTCCATCGGGTCTACCGCCGTTGCCCGTTGTGCGGGGAGCGCCGAGGCCAGTGCCACCATGACGGCGGTCAGCAGCAGTGCCACGCCCATGGTCACGGGATCCCAGGTGCTGACGCCGAACAGCTGGCTGCGGAACAACCGCGCCAAAGCAATGGTGGCGGGCACCGCAATGACTGCGGCTCCGCCGGCAATCCACGCCATCTCGCGCACAACAAGTCCTACCAGGGAGAGCCGCGGCGAACCCAGCGCGAGCCTCACGCCAATCTCTCGCGTGCGACTCTGTGTGGAATATGCCAGCACTCCATACAGCCCGACAGCCGCCAGAATCGCTGCCAACACAGCGAATGCCGCTGCGAGAATGGCGAGGGAGCGCTCGTTGGAGGCGCTGATGTCGACGGTTTGCTCCATCGTCTGCAGGTCGTCGATCACCAGGGTGGTGTCCTGATCGTGGATCGCTCGCCGAACCGCAGGCTCCACGGTTTCTGGCGCGCCGAGCGTGCGCGCGTAGAGATCCAGACCCACGGGGTGCTCCATCTGGGCGTAGGGCAGATAGACGCTGGGACCAATCTCAGCCCGCAAGCTCTGATGCTTGACGTCGCCCACTACACCCACGATCATCGTGTCCGGCTTGTCGCCGTCGCCGATCATCCGTCCCAGCGCATTGGGCGCGGAGCCGTAAAACTTCTTCGCGAACGCCTGATTCACAATCGCCACTTTCGGCGCACTCTTCTTATCGGCAAGATTAAAGTCGCGACCGACGAAGAGCGGGATGCGGAGGGTCTGGAAATATCCGGGCGTGATTTGGCCGGTCTCGAAGTCATCGTTTTCACTTTCCGGCGGTTTGTAGCCCTGGACCGTCCAGCCATCGACACTGGAGTCGCCTTCGAGCTCAGGATCGGTGGTCCCGGCCACGCTCTGCACACCCGGAACCCGCTCGAGGCGTTCCAGGGCCGACGTCATGATTTCGGGCGTCTTGTCTTCGCCGTAGCCGGATTCGGAGGGATTCAAAGAAAAGGTCACGAGGTTCCGCGTGTCGAACCCGACCGGCTGCTCACGCAGGTTTCTGAGGGTGCGCACAAATAATCCTGCTCCGCCCAGCAGCAGCACGCTCAAGGCAATCTGCACACCGACTGCGAGTTTTCTGAACCGCTGTGTTTTCCTGGAAGCCGTTCCGGTGCTCTGGCGCAGCGCTCCGGCCAGATCGGGTCGCAGGAAGTGCAGCGCCGGCGCAATCGAAAACAGCACGCTGACGATCATGGCGAGCCCGAGGGTAAACAACAGCACGCGCACATCGACCGAACCGGAGTAGGGCTCTTTGCCCGGATCGGCGCTGGTCATCAGGCGCACGAGCGTCAAGGCCAATACCGGCGACAGGGCGAGGCCACCGACGGCACCCGCGGCTCCCAGCAGGCCGCCTTCAATCAGAAGCTGGCGCACAATGCGGCTGCTCTTCGCACCGAGGGCGTACCGCATCGACATCTCGCGCACGCGCGCTGCCGACCGCAACAGCAGCAGGGTCGCGACGTTCAGGGTGCACATAGCGATCAGCAGGCCCGACATGCTCAGCAGGATCACGAGGGGAGTTTCGAGATCCATACGGCTGGGCGAGAAGCCGCGCGAATCGTCGAGCACTTTAATGGTCGAGAGGTCGACAAACCTTTGTTTGAACTTGTCCGAGGCGTGCGGATAAAGGGTGAGCTCCTGGGCGCGGAGCGCATGCCACAGGGGTCCGAGGCTGGCCTGCGCCTGGGTCGCCGACACGCCGGGCTTGAGCCGCGCCACGATAGTCAGCCAAAGGCTCAGATGGTTATCGAGCCGATGGCCGGGCACAGTCCACGGCATAGCAATCTCGCTCATTGTCACGGGCAGAAAAACGCGCGGGCGATAGCCGCCAATGGCGGTACGGAAATTTTCCGGCGCTACGCCGACAATGCTGAAGGGGTGTCCATTGATCATCAATGGCTGCCCGATCACGTCGCGGGATCCGGCAAAGCGGGTCCGCCAGTAATCGTAGGCGAGCACGACGACGGGGTTGGCGTTCTTCGCCGTCTCGTCGCTCGAGCCGAAGAGCCTGCCAACGGCCGGCCTGAGCCCCAGCACTTCGAAGTAGTTTCCACTCACGATTTCGGCGTGCTCGTTTTCGGCCTGGTTCTGCCACGCTACGCCGACATTGGTGCGCACCGCGGCCAGCATCCCGCTGAACACCTGATTGCGGCTCTGCAGATCCTTGTACATCGGGTAGGAGTAGTAGTTGCCGATGTCGCCGCCGAAGGCGCTCATGGACCCCGAGAAGCTCCCATGCCATACCGGCCGCACCAGCTCCTGCGGCCGCTGGACCGGCAGCATGCGCAGCAGCACCTGATCGAACATGGTGAAGATGGCCGTCGTTGCCCCAATGCCGAGCGCCAGCGTAACGATCGCCGTCACCGCAAATCCTGGCGACTTCCGCAACTGCCGCCACGCATATTTCAGATCAGCAAACATGGTCCTGGTCTCCTTTGATCGTGCAAGCCTTCGGCCGTCTCATTGTCTGTTGCTGCTCTTTACTCAGTCCTCAGTGCTTCCATCGGTTCCACGCCGGCCGCGCGACGCGCCGGAAGCAGCGCCGCCAGCAAGCCTGCCGCCAGCATGGCTGTGCTCAGCACCAGAATCCGCAGCGCATCGTGCTCGGCCTTGATCGCCACCACCGACGCGATGTATCTCTGCGAAGCCCAGATCAGCGCCAGGCCGATGGCTACGCCTACGGCGAGCATTCCACCGACGCGGCGATACACGCCCGCCAAAATACGCATGCGCGAAGCACCCAGCGCCATGCGGACACCAATGTCCCGCGTCGACAACTCCACTTCGTGACTGATTAACCCAGCCAGCCCCACTATGGCCAGCAGCACGGCCAGGCTGGCGAATGCGCCAAACAGCCAGTTCTCCATCTGCTCGAAAATCAGCGTATCGGCAATCACCGTGCGCATCGTCTCCGGCGTACGGAACGGCAGCGTCGGATCGACCTGCTGATACGCCCGCCGCAGGCTCGGGATAATGCTTTCCGGAGCCACGTTGGTGCGAATCGTCAGCGTCATGCTCCCCAGAGCAACGAGACTTTGCTCGGGCGGTACCTGCGCGGCGATGTGGTCCATCTCCGCCAGCGGCGGCTCGTAGATGTTTTGCCGGATGTTCTTCACCACCCCGACGATCTCCGTTTTGTTATCGTCGTCCAGATGCATGCCCACCGGATCGCGCCCGGCCGGGATGAATTTCTTCACGAAGGCTTCATTCACCACAACCGTGGGTTTCGCCGTGGGAGTGTCGACCTTCGGACTCAGCAAGCGGCCCTGCACCAGGCGATCCTCGAAAACGTCGAAGTATCCAGGAGAGACAATGCGAAACTCGGCCAGCTGCTCCACATTCGGCGGCGCCGGCGGCGTACCGGCCACGTGAATATCGGAGTTCCAGCCCCAGTTCTGGATAGGCAGCACCTGGATCATGCCCACCGCCTTCACCCCGGGAATCGCCTGAATCCTGTCAAACAGCGGCTGATAGAAGTTCGCCATCACGTCGCGGCCGTCATAGCGTCCGGGGGAAAGATCGATCTCCGCAACGAGGATGTTGTCTGGCGAAAAGCCCAGCTCTGTGTTCCGCAGGCTCCCCAGCAGATGCATCAGTAAGCCGGAGACCACCAGCAACACCAGCGCCAGCGCTACCTGCGTAATCACGAAAGCCGCGCGCAGCCGATGTTGTCCCCGCGAGGTCCCCGCGCTTCCACCGCTGCGCAGCGCCATGCTGGGCGCGGTTCCGGAAAGCCGCAGCCCCGGCACCAGCGCCGCGAGAATCGCCACCACGACCGACACGGCCAGAGCCGTCAGCAGCACCGGCAGATTCAGCTGAACCTCCGCGCCACGCGACAGGGCCGCGATCAGCAGCAGTCGAATCACCCGCAGCAATCCATACGCCAGCACCACGCCGCCCACCGCACCGAACACGGCGAACAGGAGCGCTTCGGTCAGAATCTGGCGCACAATCCGAACCCGATCCGCGCCCACCGCCGAACGCACTGCCATCTCGCGCTCGCGCTTCACGCCCCGCGCCAGCATCAGCCCGGCAAGATTCACGCAGCCAATCGCCAGCAGGGCCAGAACCGCATAGAGCAGCAGCCGGAGTGAGTCGCTGGTCTTGCCCAGGATGGCCGTCGCCAGCGGAACCACTTCCATCGTGCGGCCCTTGCTGTTCGGATAGGTCCGGCCCAGATCGGTCAGGACGCCAGTCATGTCCCCCTGTGCCTGCCTGGCCGTTATGCCCGGCCTCATCCGTGCAACGGTGCGCAGCCAGTGGCTGCCGCGCTGCGTCCGCACCCCGGGCGGCATATGCAGCGGCGTGTACACCGCGTTCACACGGCCGATGGGATAGCGAAAGCCGGCGGGCATGACGCCGATGATCGTGTACGGCCGCCCATCGAGCTTCACCTGGCGTCCGACTGCGCCTGCGTCGCCGCCGAAATATTGCCGCCATACCTCGTAGCTCAATACCAGGACGTCGTTCTTCCCGTCCATGTCTTCGCCCGAGGCGAAGGTGCGACCGAGAAGCGGCTGCACACCGAACACATCGAAGAAATTGTCTGTCCCCAGCACCGCATGCAAAGCGATGGGGCCCGCCGGTCCTTCAAAGTTGACGCTGGAGTAGTCGTTGTAACCGGCCAGCGCGGTAAACGTGTGGTTCATCCGCCGCCAGTCCAGGTATTCCGGATAGGACGCCGGCTGCGTGTATCCCTGCGGCGAGCGCGGCGCCGGCTGCACAATGCGATCCGCATCCTGGTAGGGCAGCGGCCGGATGATCATCGCGTAGAGCACGCTGAAAACCGCCGCCGTAATGCCGATGCTCAGGGCCAGTGTCGCAATCACCGCCGCTGCAAAGCCAGGGGACTTTCTCAACTGCCGCCACGCGTACTTAAGATCAGCGAACATGCTTTCTCCTGAAATTCACTCTGTCCTCAGCGCCTTCACCGGATCCAAACTGGCGGCCCGCAGCGCTGGAATGAGCCCGGCGAGCAGCCCCACCACCAGCAGCGCCGCCGCTGCCAAACCAAGCGACGAGAAGATTCCGCCGCCAAACTCTGTAAACATCTTCCGCAAAACCGCCGAAGCCACCGCGGACAGCGTCGCACCGATTCCCAGGCCGATGACTACCAGCAGCAACGCATGCCCCAGGATCAGCTGCACCACATCGATCCGCTGCGCTCCCAGCGCCATCCGCACCCCGACTTCGTTGGTGCGCTGCGCCGTGACGTAGCTGATGAGCCCGTAAATGCCGACCACGGCCAGCAGCAGCGCGAGTCCGCCGAAGACCGCCAGCATCCGCACAATCAAACGCCGTCCGGCCAGTGAATCGGAGACCAGCGTCTCCACTGGAACCAAAGTCGAGACCGCCTGCGAGGAATCGACTGCAGCCACCGCGCGCTTCAGCACCGGCGCCATCTGATCAGGATCGCCCTGCGTGCGCACCAGGAAGTCGGCGCTGTTGCCGGTGCCCTGCGCGAAGGCAAAGTAACGCATGCCGTCACTCGTATCCTGCTCGAGCGAACTCAACCGGACCGAGGCCACCACGCCGACGATCGTTGCGGGAGCTTTATTGCTGCCGCACTCAAACGACATGTGCTGGCCGACCGGGTTCTGGCCCGGCCAGTATTTTTTGGCGAGCCGCTGATCGATGACTACCACTGGTTGGCCACCGGCCACATCGCCGGAGTTAAGCCATCGCCCGGCGAGCAGCGGAATCTGCATCACCTTCAGATAATCCGGTGTCGCGAGCGACAACTGGCTGTGGGGACCGGGATCGTTGGGCGCGGTGGGGCGTCCGACAATTGAAAACGAGCACGAGCCGCCGCCGTCAGGATCGAAAGGCAGCGGCGCAATGGCAGCAGCGGCGAGCACGCCTGGTTGCGCGGCAAGATTGCCGACCACGCTCCCGACAAAGGATGCCTGGCGGGTTTGGTTCTTTGCCAGGTCCTGCCCCGAATACGGAACCATGGCCGCCATGACGCCATGAGGATTGAAGCCGGGATCCACCTTCTGCAATTTCTCGAGGCTGGTGAGGAACAATCCGGTCCCGGCCAGCAGGAAGAATGCCGCGGCCACTTCGGCGATGACGAAGACGCTGCGCATGCGCTGCTTTTCCGCGGAAGCCGTGCCGCCGCGACCACCCTCATGCAGCGCCAGCCGTGCGTGCGAGCGCATGAGGCCGATCGCGGGTCCAAGGCCCGCAATGACTGCGGCCAGCATCGCAACGAGGGCCGTGAATCCCAGTACGGCGGGATCAGTGTGGACGACAAACCCGGTGGCCAGATCATGAGGAACCAGGTGGAGCAGCAGCGTTCCGATCACTGGCCCGGCCAGCACACCCGCGACGGCTGCGACCCCGGCGAGCAGCAGCGTCTCCACCAGCATCTGCCGCACCATGCGTGAGGCGCTGGCACCCAGAGCGGTGCGGATGGCGAACTCGCGGCTGCGTGCCGAGGCGCGGGCCAAGAGCAATCCGGCGACGTTCGCAGCGGCAATGAGCAACACCAGCGCGACCACGCCGCACAAGACGTAGAGCGGGGTGCGGAGCGGTCCGGCGGCGAAGTCGGTGAGGGGCGTCGCATAGACCGACCACCCGGCACTTTTCGCGAACGAAGTACCTCGCTCGCTTCCCTGCAGCGTCGCCCACATGGTTGTGGCCAGCGACGCGCTGAATTTCCCGATGGTGACGCCTTCGCGCAGGCGGGCGGAGGAGTAGTACTGTTCGTTGAAGAGGTTTCCTGGATCGAACGCCGCCGGAGCCAGGGCAATGGGAACCCATACCTCCGCCTTGCGCGGCCAGGCAAAGTCGCTGCGCATGACGCCCAGCACGCGGTAGGGCTTTTGATCGAGCAGCAGCGTCTGTCCGGCGACATCCTGTCTGCCCCCAAAAACCCGCTGCCACATTCCGTAGCTCAAAACGACGACGGGGCCTGCGTTGGGCTGATCTTCGTCGGCGGTAAAGGTGCGACCCAGGATCGGCCGCGCGCCGAAAACGTCGAACCAGCGCGAGGAAACCCTGGCGGCGGGAATATTTTCCGCCTGTCCATCGCGCTCGATGTTGAAACTGGCGCCCTGCTCGATTGCCGCCGCCTCTACCTCGTCACTCATCGCGGATGCTTTGCCGAAGGTCGGCACCGACACATCGGGGACGTCGAGCGTGAACTGCGTGTAGCGGACATGCATGACGGCGATCCGTTCGGGATGGTCGACACCCGCCGGATGCCGCAAGACGGCATTGACCACGCTGAAGATGGCCGTGTTCGCGCCAATGCCAAGGGCCAGGGTCATGATGGCCGTCACGGTAAACGCGGGGGACTTGAGCATCTGCCGCAGGGCAAAACGAAGGTCAGTCAGCATGTGATTTCTCTCGGGCGCTGGGGTGCGCACGCGGGGTGCGATCTTATAACGGGCAGTTGGCCTGCCAACTTCGGTCGGTGGAATGGCCTGAAAACAGGGCGCTTACTGCGGACTGGAGGAACGCGCCTGTCCGCTAACGCGTTGGACTGTTCAGAAATGGACGATGGCGGAGCGGGCCGGAGGAGCGGAAAGGGTCTGGAAAAAGGACTGGACGCCGCCATGGTGAGAAACTGCCCAGCTTCGCGCTTCGTGTTTTGAGTTTCGGTCTACTTTTTGCCCTTGCGCAGATCGTCCATCAGGATGATGGCCTCGGCAATCTCGCGCAGGGGTTTACGCTTCTGCCGGCTTTGCTTCTGGAGCATCAGGTAGGCGGCCTCTTCGTCGATGTTCAGCTCGCGCTGGAGCAGCCCTTTGGCGCGCTCCATCACCTTGCGTGTTTCCAGCTGGTCGGCCAGCTGCGACTTCTCGTACTCCATGCGGGCCAGTTCGACTTCAGCACCCACCAGGTAGCCGATCATGGTGACGAGCTTGATCTCGCGACGCGAGTGATTGTGCGATTCGCGATGCTGCATGTTGATGGCGCCGACCAGCTTGCCCCGGCAGAGGATGGGCACCGCCAGAAACGCTTCAAAGCGATCTTCCGGCAGGCTGGGAAAGCGCGCGAATCGCGGATCGGCCCAGGCCTTTGCCGGCAGGGCGACGGTCTGTTTGTGTTCGGCCACCCAGCCGGTGACGCCCTGGCCCAGATCGATTTCCATCCGGTCTACGACATCCTCGTGGGGATTCTTCGAGGCGCGCAGGACCAGCTTGTCTTTCTCAAGGACATAGATGAAGCATGAGTCGCAGCGCACCGCAACCGTCACCATATCGATCACTCGCTGCAGGACCTCGTGAAAGGGGTCGGCGGCCGCCATGCGGCTGCCGATATCGTGCAGCAGATCGATGTCGCTGGTCTCTTCGTGCGTGCGTGCTGTCTCGTCCAAGCTTGTCTCCCCGAAGGTTGTTGCCGCGCGTCGCTGCGTTTGTTTTGGGATCCCGATCGCGCTGTCAAAACAGACTGACAACCCTATCCTGGCACAAGATCACGCTTAACGCTGATTCTGTTTGAGAGGCGGCAAGCAGCGGCAGGCTTTGCGCACAGCTTCCGCAGTGAGGGTCCCGCGCGGAGAGCGCGCTTCCCGGGTTCAGTATTTGTGGCTATTTCGAATGGATCTTCAGCCACAGCCGAGCGACGACACCGCCTGCGGGTTTGGCCGCCGATGGCTTCGAAGACGGGCCTGGTTTTGTACTGTTCGCCGGCGCGCTGGCCTGGGGCGCGCCCGGCGGCCCGTTTGACGCCGGCTTCGCGTCCGACGCGGTCCTGGCGTCGCCTGCTGAACCGGGAGTTGCAGCGCCGGGTTTTCCGGCGCCAGCTCCGGCAGCTGGAACGTCCGACCCAGGACTGCCGCCTGGCTTCGCCCCTGCTCCGCCTGGAGCACCCGGCGACTTTCCGTCCAGTGGAACCGGCGGAGCGTCTACCGTCAGATACTGCACGATGAGCGAGATTCTCCGGTTCGACGGATCGAGCGGATTCGATGGCACCCTCAATTTCTGATCCGCGAAGCCGCGCACCTGCGAAACCTGGTTCGCGCGCAGACCGGAGTTCTGCATCACCCGCCGCGCCGCATTCGCCCGATCGGTCGAGAGGTCCCAATTGCCATAACCGTCTTTGGAGGCGTAGGGCGCGGCATCGGTGTGGCCTTCAATCGAGACGCAATTCGGTAGATCGCCCAGTTGCCCGGCGATCATCTTCAGTAATTCTTCGCCATTCCTGTTCACCTTCGCGCTGCCGGTGTCGAAGAACGTTCCGTCTTTGGTTTCGAGCAACTCGATGCGTAACCCTTCCGGCGTGATGGTGATCTGGATCTGGTTCTGCAGCGTCTTCAGGTCGTTCATTTTGTGAATGGCTTCTTCGATCTTTTTCTTCAGCTCGGGAATGTTCTTTTCGGTGAGGGCAAGATTGTCGCTCGTTCCTGATTGATCGGTCCCCGTTTCTTTCGCTGTGCCCTTTGGATCGTTGAAGTATCCCGCAACCGCCTGGCGCACTTTCTCGCTGGTGTTCATGAGCCAGAGCACGATGAACAGCGACATCATGGCGGTCACGAAGTCGGCGTAGGCGACCTTCCACGCGCCGCCGTGGTGGCCGCCGTGGCCGCTCTTTTTCTTGATAACGATGATCGGCTTGGCTGCAGGCATCGGGGTCCCCTCAGGCCACCGCGTCCGCTGCCGGCGCTGCTGCCGCTCCCTGATTGCGGCATGCGTCTTCCACTTCCGCAAAGGTTGGCCGCACGTGGGAGGGAATTGCCCTTCGACCCATCTCGATGGCGACCACCGGCGGCTGGCCGCGAATGAACGCGAGCATCAGGACCCGTAACACGTAGAGAAACGCGTGTTCTTCGGCGGTGATTTTCGCCATGTTCTGGGCTATGGGACCGACCAGGCCGTAGCACAGAAGAATCCCGAGGAACGTTCCTACCAGAGCTGCCGCGACTTTGTGCCCAATCTCTTCCGCAGGTCCGCCTAACGCACCCATGGTGATGACTACGCCCAGCACCGCGGCCACAATACCCAGGCCGGGCAGCGAATCGGCCATGGTCGCCAGCGCGGTCACCGGCTCTTCTTCGCATTGGTGCTGCACTTCCATGTCGAGGTCCATCATCTGATCCATGTCGAAGGCATCCACGCCGCCGGTGATGACCATGCGCATGGTGTCGCACACAAAATCGCGCAGATGATGATCTTTGATGAACGCCGGATAAGCCTGAAATACCGGACTCTCCTCGGGCTTCTCTACGTCGGCCTCGATGGTCAGCATGCCGCCGCGCCGCGCTTTCTGCAAAAGCTCATACATCATGCGCAGCGTCTCCAGGTACCGGGTTTTGCCAAAGGGCGACGATCCGAAAATTCCCGCGGCACCGGCCGCAATTTTCTTCAGAATCCGCAGCGGATTCGCAATCAGCAGCGTTCCCGCACCTGCCCCGCCGATGATCAGCAGCTCGGCGGGTTGTACCAGCACTGCCAGGTGCCCATGCTCCATCAGGTAGCCTGCCGCTACCGCGCCAAACACCACCACGATGCCAATAATTGCAAACATGCGTTTCTGAGAAGCCTCCCGCGACGACAGTCCAGCGCACCTCTGCAGGCGGCCATGGCCGTCGCCAGTGCGCCGAGCTTCTACACCCCTCATCGGCCAATTTCGTTTGAACGACAGGCATCCCCGGGAGGTGGAAAACTGCCAGGCCCTGGTCCAGCGCGACGCATTCTTTTCGCGAAGCCTCGTCTGTGTCTGAAAACGGACACCTGGGTTTTATTCCGGACACTCGTCACTCCCTTCATCGCGGCGCGAGCCTGATGGGACAACCACTTCCGGTGCGAGGTATCTGGCAACAGGCGTGCTCTTCTGCCACTAATCCCGCGAACGAGGAGCGTTCTGTGCTGCATGATCTGAAGATCGCCGTCCGTCATCTGTCGAAGTCTCCCGGTTTCTCTCTGACCGCGGTGCTCACGCTCGCGCTTGGCATCGGAGCGACCACGGCCATCTTCTCCATCGTGGAAGGCGTGCTCCTGCGGCCGCTGCCTTTTCCCCATCCCGAGCAACTGGTCGTGCTCTCGGACAAGCTGGAGGGCGCGGACATCAACGGCGTGACGGCCGTCGGCGTCACCACCACCGACATCGTCAACTACACGCGCGATACTCACAGCTTTGCGGCGCTGGGGGGCTACACCTTCGTTGGTTATGAGCTTTCCGGGCCTGGCGAACCGGCCCAGGTGAATGCCGGCCGCATGACGCCGGGCGTTTTCGCGGCGCTGGCCGTCGAACCCCTGCTCGGCCGTGTGTACACGCAGCAGGAGGACGACCAGCACCAACAGGTGACCCTTCTCAGTTATGCCACCTGGCAAAGCCGTTTCCATGGCGATGCCGGCATCCTCGGGAAAAAGATTCTCCTGGACCGCAAGCCGTACGTCGTGATCGGCGTCATGCCCCGCAACTTCGAGTTCCCTCTTGTCCCCGGCCATCTGAATCGCAGCGAGCTATGGATCCCCATGAGCCTGCGCCCCGAAGAGCTGAACGGCGGCGCGCAGGCCAACTGGAGTTATCAGATGGTGGGCCGGCTCAAGCCGGGGATCACGGCTGCGCAGGCTCGCGAAGATGCCGATCGTGTTGCGAAAGAGACGATGCGCAACTACCCCGCATTCATGGCGAGCCTGCACATCAGTCCCGTGGTTCCCGGCCTGCATGAGGACACGATCGCGCAGGCGCGGCCGCTGGTCCGCACGCTGTTCCTCGCCGTTGCGGTCGTGCTGCTCATCGCCTGCGCGAACCTTGCCGGACTGCTGCTGGTTCGCGCGATCCGCCGCCGCCGCGAAATCGCGGTCCGCCTGGCCCTCGGTTCGAGCGCCTCCACCCTGCTGCGGCAGGCGCTGCTCGAAAGCCTGGTGCTCAGCGTGACCGGTGGGATCATTGGGCTCATCGGGGCCGCCATCGCTCTCAAGGTGGGGACGAACCTGCTGCCGGAGACCCTCCCCCTCGTCAGCAACATCGGCCTCGACTGGGTCGTCGCCGCCTTCGCCCTGGCATTGGCCATCGTCACCGGTGTGGTCAGCGGTGTCGCGCCTGCCTTTGCGGCGATTCGCACCAGTGTGAACGAAACGCTGAAGGAAGGCGGACGCACCGGCACCTCCGGCGCCGGACACGCGCGTCTGCGTTCCGGGCTCGTCATCGCGGAAATCGCTGTCGCGCTTGTTTTGCTCGCCGCCTCGGGTCTGTTGCTGCGCAGCTTCGAAAAAATGCGTGAGGCCGATCTGGGCTATCGGCCCGACCACACCCTGGTCGCTCTCTACAACCTGCCGCGCAAGCAATACAGCACGCAGCCCGCCGTCGATCAGTTCAATCAGGAGCTGCTGCGCCGGCTGCAGGCGATCCCGGGGGTTTCGAGCGTCGGGCTCACTTCGTTCCTGCCCGCCAACGGTCAGCAGGGCAACTCGGCCTTTGTCGCCGAGGGCTACATTCCGGCCAAGCCGGGAAGCATCGACCTCGCCACGCCCATCCAGATTGAAGGCGACTACTTCCAGGCGATTGGCACGCCGCTGCTGCGCGGCCGTTTCTTCAGCGAAGCGGACAATGCACAATCGCAGCTCGTGGTGATCGTGAACCACACCTTCGCGCAGCAATCCTGGCCGGGGCAGGATCCCCTCGGCAAACGCATGCGCATTGGCACCACCGAGATGCAGACACCGTGGGCCACGGTGGTGGGTGAAGTCGCCGACGTCAAAGAAGGCTCGCCCGATGCGCTCCCGAAGCAGCAGTATTATCAGCCTGTTTTGCAGGCGGAGAAGTTCTTCGGATCCCTCGGCAATCCCGCTACCGACCTGAATGGCAATGGCGGTTTTATCACGCTGCGCACGTCGATGCCGCCGGAACTGGTGGAAAACCAGCTTCGCTCGACGGTGCGGTCGCTGGACGCGCAGTTGCCGCTTACGCAACTACAGACGATGGAGCACGCGATCAGCGATTCGGAAGCGCCGCGCCGTTTTAACACCGTGCTCATCTCGTCATTTGCCGCAGCCGCGCTGTTGCTGGCTGTGCTCGGCATCTACAGCGTCATCGCATTCACGGTCGCGATGCGTGTACACGAAATGGCCATCCGCATGGCACTTGGATCGCAGCGCTCGGGCATTGTCGGCCTGGTGATGATGTCCGGCCTTAAGCTGGCTGCGGCTGGCAGCGTCATCGGCCTCGCAGGCGCCATTGCCGCATCGCGCCTGCTCAAGACGTTCGTCTTCGGCGTGAGCACACTCGATCCTGTGGTGCTGGTCGTGGCCGCCTTCATGGTTCTTATGCTGGCGATGGCTGCGTCTCTGGTGCCGGCGCGCCGCGCCGCCACCATCAACCCCGTCAAGGCTCTGCGCGCCGATTAATCGAATCGGCGCGATCGGCCAGTGCCGCGCCACCGACGTACAATCAACCTGACTCTCCGGATTCTTGTGATTGCACCTGAGGTGCGCATGGAAGCGCAGACCGTCTATCTCTACGTGTTCGCGGGTATGGCAGACTGGGAGCCCTCGTTTGCCATTGCCGGGATCAACGATCCGCGTTTCCAGTTGAACCCTGGCAGCTTCCGCGTCGCTACCGTTGGGGCTACGACCGACTCGGTGATCACCATGGGCGGCGTGCGCATTGAACCTGATCTGGCTCTCGCAGACCTTGACCCCACGGCCAGCGCTATGCTGATGCTGCCTGGCGGCGACAGGTGGGAGCAGGGCGTGCATGAGGAGGCGGTCGAGAAGGCAGCAGAATTTCTGGCCGTTGGGATCCCCGTCGCCGCCATCTGCGCGGCTACTCTGGCTCTTGCACGCGCCGGCTTCCTCGACAATCGGCTGCACACCAGCAATGGGCCTGAGTATCTTAAGGCTACTGGCTATCGCGGCCGCTCGCTCTATCGGAACATCCCGGCAATCGCGGACGGCAACCTGATTACGGCTTCGGGGCTGGCTCCCGTCGACTTTGCTTATCAGGTGTTCGGCTTGCTTCAGATCTACAGCGAACCGAGGCTCAACGCCTGGTATTCGATGTTTAAGACTGGGGATGCGTCGAAGTTCTATGCTCGGGCGCCCGAAGAGGCACCGGTTTAGCCGCGCGCCAACGGCTCTCCCCCTTCGCTACACTCATCGTATGGCGCTCCAGTTCACTACCTCTTACCTTGAAGACTCCGTCGCCGTTCTCGGTTATTACAAGAAGCTGGCCGAACGAGCCATGGAGCAGGTCACCGACGAACAGCTTTTTATCGCGCTCGATGGCGAAGCGAATTCGATCGCCATCATCGTGAAGCACATGACCGGCAATATGCGCTCCCGCTGGACCGATTTTCTTACCACCGACGGCGAAAAGCCCAACCGCAATCGCGACAGCGAATTCGAGGAACCCCCCGCAACCCGCGCTGCGCTGCTCGCTACATGGGAGGCCGGCTGGGGCTGCGTGTTCTCGGCTCTCGAGCCGCTGACCGAAGCTGACCTCGGCCGCACCGTCACGATCCGCGGGGAACCGCACTCCGTGATGCAGGCCATCAATCGGCAGATTGCGCATTATCCGCATCACGTTGGCCAAATCGTGCTGCTCGCGAAGCATTTCGCCGGCGACCGCTGGAACTCGCTCAGCGTACCCCGCAAAGGGTCGGCTGACTTCAATCGGCGCGTAGCCGCGGGAGAAATGAGCCAGCGCTAGCGAAGCGCTGGGCAGATTACGGGTTTCAGGTTACAGATGACGGCGGTTCTGTCGCTGCCATCGCCTGTCACCCTGTCATCGGTTCGCTGTACCCTGTCGGCATGCTTTTCCGCGACGTACGCTTCGGCCTGCGCATGCTTCGCCGCAACCCCGGCTTCGCTCTTGTGGCCATTCTCACGCTGGCGCTCGCGATCGGCGCCAACACCGCCATCTTCTCCGTCACCAGCGCGCTGCTACTGCGCCCGTTTCCTTATCGCCAGCCAGAGCAGCTGCTCAGCATACGCTTCGCCGGCTCAACCAGCGGATCGCTGACCCTGCTTCGCTACGAGCTTCTGCGCGACCATGCGCGCACCTTCGAAACCGCCGCCTTTGCGAACGACAACTTGAACCTGACTGGCGTTGGCGATCCCGTACAGGTGCCGGTTGCCCGCGTCTCGCCAAATTTCTTTTCCCTGCTTGGCGTTCGTCCTGCCCCTGGCCGCGCCTTTACTCCCGATGAAGGCCGCCTCGAGGGCCATCCGGTCGTGCTGGTGAGCAACAACCTGTGGCGGACACGATTCAACAGCAATCCCGGCATCGTTGGCACCAGCATCTCCCTTGATGGCGTGGCGCACACCGTCGTCGGCGTGCTGCCTGCGGGCGTCGAGTTTCCCTTCGTTGGAAAGGCTGGTCTCTGGACCCCGCGTTACTTCGAGCTCTCGCTGATGCCCGCGGCGCGTATCCGCATGGGCGTTGGCTATCTCACGTACCTCGCGCGCCTCGCTCCCGGAGTGACACTCGCGCAGGCTAACGCTGAGCTCGGCGTGCTCGATCGCGAATACCGCGCCGACAATCCAACTGCGCCGGACGCCGCTGCTTCGCGCACCATGATCGCCACACCCCTGCGCGACGTGGTGGTCACCGACCTGCGCAGCAAGCTGTGGATCCTGTCTGCCGCGGTCCTGGTTCTGCTCCTCATTGGCTGCGCCAACGTCGCCAGCCTGCTTCTCTCCCGGGCTCTCGCCCGCCGCCGCGAGCTTGCCGTGCGTGCCGCTCTGGGAGCCAGCCGCTCCTCCGTCACCCGACAGCTCCTGACGGAGAGCATGCTGCTCGCCTGCGCCGCAGGTGTGCTCGGCATCGCGCTGGGGTATGCAGCCGATCGCGCCCTGACCGCCTGGGGCGCAACTCAGCTGCCCGAAGGGATCCCGGTGGCGATCGATGCGCGCGTACTTCTGTTTGCCGTGGCGATCTCATTCGTCACCGGAATTTTCACCGGCCTCTTCCCCGCTCTGCAACTGGCGCGCACCGACCTCAACTCCACGCTGCGCGACGAGGGCCGCGGCCTCACGGGGGGCCGTTCGCGAGGGCGGGTACGCAGTCTCCTTGTCGTAGGCCAGGTCGCATTGTCGCTGCTGCTGCTTATCTGCGCGGGGCTGCTGGTACGCAGTTTCGATCGCCTGCTGCACGTCGATCCCGGCTTCGAGGCCCACAACGTCCTGACCATGGGCATTTCGCTTCCGACGGAAAAATATGCGAAGCCCGACCAGCAAACTGCGTTCTTCGACGAGACCCTGCGCCGCGTCTCCGCACTCCCCGGGGTGCGCAGCGCCGCCATCTCCGCTGCGCTGCCGCTCAGCTTTACCCGCATCACGCCGGTACTTCCTGAAGGCCAGCCTGCGGTCCCGCTGGGCCAGCGGCCGTTTATCGACATTGAAGCCATCAGCCCGCAATGGTTCGAGACGATGCACGTCCCGCTGCTCTCCGGGCGCAGCTTCACCGAAGCCGACGATCTGCACGGGCCCAGGGTGGTCATCGTCAACCAAACCTGCGCACGGCGTTTCTGGCCGGGACAAAACCGCATCGGCAAGACCTTCATCGTCGGTCGCGGACCGGTGGCGTCAGAAGTGATCGCCGTGGCCGCCGACATTCGCAACAACGGTCTGGGCGACGAGACCCAGCCGCAGCTCTACTTGCCCTTCAGGCAGCTGCCCTGGACCGAGATGAACCTGCTCGTCCGCACTGCTGTTCCGCCACTGCAGCTGGCCGGTCCGATTCACGACCAAATCGCTGCCATCGATCCCGACCAGCCCATCACCGCAGTCCAGTCCGTCGACGACCTGATGGACGCCGGCCGGGCGCAGCCGCGCCTGACCATGGTGCTGCTCGCCGTCTTCTCCATGACGGCGCTCGCGCTGGCGGCGATCGGCCTCGCCGCCATGCTTGCGTGGACCTTGTGCAGCGCCGTCAGGAAATGGCCATCCGCCTCGCGCTCGGCGCGGGCCGCAACGATATTCTCTGGCTCGTGGTTCGCCAGGGGCTTGTTCTGGCCGTGAGCGGGATCGCCATTGGTATCGCCGCCGGATTTCTGCTCACACGACTGATGGCCAGTGTGCTCTACAAAACCAGCGCGCACGATCTGCGCACTTTTGTCCTGGCGCCGCTGGTCTTTCTGCTGATCGCCTGGCTTGCGAGTTATCTGCCCGCCCGGCGCGCGACCAATGTCGATCCCCTCGATGCTCTCAAAGCTGGATAGGGAGACAGGCAGTGTCCGTCTGGACCGAAAAATGACGATGTCCGAAAACCGCTACTTCTCTCGCCGGCGAGTGAGAGACTTGCTGCATGGAACTCCCCAGTCGTGAGACGTGCTTTCGTGCTTTGCAGAGTCGGGACGCACGCTTCGACGGCCTGATTTTCGTCGGCATTCGCACCACCGGCATCTATTGCAGGCCTGTCTGTCCTGCACGAACAGCGAAACCTGAAAACTGCCGATTCTTCGGCTCGGCCGCAGCGGCTCAGGAAGATGGTTTTCGCCCCTGCCTTCGCTGCCGTCCGGAAACCGCTCCGGAATTTGCTTCCTGGCAAGGCACTTCGAATTCGGTTTCCCGCGCGCTTGCCCTCATCAGCGATGGCGCACTCGATGGCGAAGGGGCCACCGTTGAAAAGCTGGCCGAGCGCCTTGGCCTCGGCGAGCGGCACCTGCGGCGACTGTTTCTGCAGCACCTCGGCGCTTCGCCCATTGCTGTCGCACAGACCCGAAGAGTGCTCTTCGCCAAGCACCTGATTCACGAAACCAGCATGCCCATGGCGGACGTCGCCTTTGCCGCGGGGTTCTCGAGCATGCGACGCTTCAACGAAACCTTCCGCAAACTCTTTCATCGTCCTCCCCGCGCACTGCGGCGTCGGACGGCCTCTGGTTCCAGCAACAGAGAAGCGGAGGTGAAACTCCGATTGCGTTACAGGCCGCCCTACGACTGGGATTCCATGCTGGGCTTTCTCGCGACGCGCGCTATCCCCGGCCTCGAAGTCGTGCATGACGGCGCGTATGCCCGCGCGGTCGAGATCGAAGGCCGCATCGGCAGCGTTGAAGTCTCTCATGTGCCGCGCCACCAAAGTCTCTCCGTCATTATTCGTTTCCCCGAGGTCAGTGCCTTTCCTGCCATCGTGAGCCGCGTGCGCCGCCTCTTCGATCTCGGCGCAGATATTGAGACCATCGACGGACATTTGTCCCGCGATCCTCTGCTTGCGCCTCTGGTCGCCGAACGGCCTGGACTGCGCGCGCCCGGCGGTTGGGATGGCTTTGAGCTGGCTGTGCGCGCGATTCTCGGTCAGCAGATTACCGTTGTGGCGGCTCGCCGTCTTGCGCAGCTGCTCGTAGCGCGGCACGGCAAACCCGTGCCCCGGCAGTACGCCATTCATCCGGCGCTCACGCAGGTGTTTCCCACCGCGGCTCGCCTGGCTCGGGTGCGATCCATCGGGCTCGGCATGCCGGCCGCGCGCGAGCATTCCCTCAGGGCGCTGGCGGAAGCCGTCGCCGCCGATCCCAATCTTTTTCGCCAGCACGGCACCATTGAGAACGCCATCGAGCGCTTGCGCGCCATTCGCGGCATCGGCCCCTGGACGGCGCACTACATCGCGCTGCGCGCGATGCGTGAGATGGACGCCTTCCCCTCGAGCGACATCGGTCTGCTGCGCGGAATGGCCGGCATCGGCGCAGCCTGCTCTTCTTCTGCACGACTCGAGCAACGCGCTGAATCGTGGCGCCCGTGGCGAGCCTATGCCGCACAGCACCTCTGGACCAACGATGCATCCGGGAGTCTCCATGCCTGAAACTCTGGGTTTATTTCTCGATCGTCTGGATACACCCATCGGCGTTATGCTCATCGTCACCGACGCCGAAGGCAACCTGCGCGCAACCGACTGGGACGACCACGAGCCGCGCATGCAGGCACTGTTCAGTCGCTACTACGGAAAAAATGGCTTCACCCTCGAAGAAGCCCCCGCCCCGTCCAGCGTCACCGGCGCTTTGCGGCAATACTTCGCCGGTGAAATCACGGCCATCGATGCGCTGCCTGTGAAGACCGCCGGGACAGCGTTCCAGCGCGAGGTTTGGGAGGCGTTGCGCGGGATTCCCTGCGGCACCACCACTTCTTACGGGAAACTCGCTGCGCAAATTGGCCGGCCCGCCGCTGTTCGGGCCGTAGGACTGGCCAACGGGGCCAATCCGGTAGGGCTGGTTGTGCCTTGTCATCGTGTGATCGGATCGGACGGCTCGCTCACCGGATACGGCGGCGGGCTCCATCGTAAATCCTGGCTGCTGCGCCATGAGTCCGGCTCCGGGCACGCATCGGATCGTCTCTTCTGAAGGGGGCGACCCCGCATGGCCCACGGACCCCGCAACGAGCCGGGGCCGAGTAGAATCATCGCTACTATCCGTTCAGCAATAAGGTCGCTGCCCGACGGCAACATCCATAGCGATGCCTGTGAAACTTTCCCGCGCCCAACTCACCACCGCGCTCACGATCTTCGCCGCCACTGCCCTCGTGCTCTTCGCCGCTGAGCGCCTCGGGCGCGGCCCGCTCCTGCTTCAAATTCCCGGCGCACTGGTCTTCGCGCTTCTCGTCGCGATGGCGACGGCTCGACTTCTGCCCACTCTCCGCGCTGTTCGCGACAACTCCGCGCTGGCGCAGAATGAGCACGCCCGTTTTCTGGCCGCCGCTGAAAGCACGCTTGACGACTTTTACATTTTCGACGGCGTCGCCGATGCGTCGGGCGCTATCGTCGATTTCCGCTTCAGCTACATCAATCCCAACGCCGAACGCCGCCTGCAGGTGCGCCGCGAAGACCTCATGGGAAAAATCCTCACGGAAGTCCGCCCGTTCATGGTCTCCTCCGGCCTCATCGATCACTACCGCGAGGTCGTCCGCACCGGTGTTCCTTATACCTGCGAAGTTTTCGTCGACGACGAAATGATCCAGGGCACCTGGCTCAACGTACAGGTGGTCAAACTTGGCGACGGCGTCGCGATCACCAGCCGCGACGTCACGGAGCGCCGCCGCCTCACCGATCGCGTGCACTACCTCGCCCATCACGATCACCTCACGGGCCTCGCCAACCGCGCGCTGCTGCAGGAGCGGCTTCAGTACGCCATCGTGCGCGCCGAACGCCACCAGCACAAAGTCGCCGTTTTCCTCCTCGACATCGACTTCTTCAAGCAAATCAACGACGCCCTCGGTCACGCGCACGGCGATGCTCTGCTCGCCACCGTCGGCCAGCGCCTGCTCACCTCTGTGCGCGAGACCGACACCGTTGCGCGCATGGGCGGCGACGAGTTCGTCATCGTCATGCCCGATTTCCGCAGCCTCGACGATGTGGAGCAGTGCGGTCGTCAGATCATCGAGAACGCCGCGCAGCCCATCACCATCGGGGACGAGGAACTCAGCATCACGATCAGCGTGGGCATTGCCATCTATCCTGAAGGCGGGCTCGAAGCGCACGATCTGCTGCGCAACGCCGACACAGCGATGTACGCCGTCAAGGATGCCGGGCGCAACAGCCTCTCCATCTTCGCTCAAAGCATGCTGGAGAATCGGCGCAACTCGGCGTGACCACGGGAGTGTTAGTCGCCGCGCGATCCACTGCGAAGGGAAAAAACTCTCCAGCGGCCCACGGGGGTCGCTGGAGAGTTGATGCATTCCACCTGACGTTTATCAGACTTCCACTTCGACTTCGATTTCTTCTTCGTCCTCGCCAGACTCTCCGTGCTCGCCGCACGGATCGCATTTCTTTTTGCAGGGATCGTCGCACGACTTTTTGCATCCGCAGTCGTCCCAGATGGTGTAGGCAAGCACTTCGAGCACCTTCACCGGATCTGTCAGATCGTCGCTTTTGATCACCAGCTCTTCTACCCGTGCGATTCGCTGCGTCGCTTTGTAGCGAATCACCAGGTTCAGGCTGGAGCCAGGATGCAGGGTTGCAGGAAACGGATTATTGATCAGTTTCCAGTGCGGGTTCTTGTGCTTGAACGCCACGCTGCTCACATGCAATTTGCAATCGCCAACGTTGCAAATCTGAATGGTGCGCTCCGCCCAGCAGCAGGCTTTTACGCCGCCGAACCGGGTTGAGCCTGTCACCACCAGCTTGCCGGCGGGTGCTTCACCGCGCACCCGAACCGTTTTCGGTCCGCCGGGAGCGTCGCTGAACACGGTGATGGTCCCTGCCTTCGCTCCAAAACTGGTTGGCTGGAAGCGAATCGGCAGCGTAATCGAGTTGCCCGACGCAACGGTGAGGGGGTAGGCATTCACGCCGGGGAGCGTGAACTCCGGCGAAGAGCTGGTTACATCGAGGATCGAGAGGTTGCACGGCCCGTTGTTGTTGAGCGTCAGCGGCTCCTCGACAAACGACCCAACGCAGCAGTCGCCGAAATTGCCATGCCCCGCCATGATCGTTTCGAGTGCTCCTGTGCCGCCAAACCCGCGCGCGAGCACGTCGAGTTTGGTGTTCACGGGATCGTCGGTAAGGATCTGGAAGACGGCCGACTCCGGCACGTCGCGAACGGTTGGGTTGTATTCGATGGTGAAGTCGATCTGACTGCCAGGGGCGATCCCCAGCGGGGTTGACGGCAGGCCCAGGACGGTAAAGTCGCTGGAGCCCGCGATCCGCGTGATGCTCAGTACCATCAGCTCGACGGTTCCCACGTTGTAGACGTGCAGCGTGCGATACTTCGGGCCGCGGCACACCACGCCGAAGTCGAGATTGTCTTCGAGGTTCACCTCGATGACCGGACCGTAGAAGCGCCGCAATCCGAGCAGCAGAGCTTTACCGCGCGGACTGCCCCACCCGGTGCAGGCATCCCATCCCACTCCGGCCGGATAGCCTGTGACGCCGGCGTTGTCGTTGTTGGCTGGGCCTGCGCCCGGAACGATGTCGCGGAAGACGCCCGAGCCCAGCGCGTAGATCACCGGATTCACAAATCCGACGTTGAGTCCCAGAGCTCCGTTCAGCACCGCGATCAGGCCCGCCCAGAGCGGGGATGAAGCGCTGGTTCCGCTGCCGAACGAGGCCGTGCCTCCTTCGAAGATTCCGGAGTAGCCGGCGTTGTTGCTTGCGTTGGCCGCAACGTCGGGGACGCCTCGACCCGCTTTGCCGTTGTAGAGCGAAACCGGGATACCGGCTGCGCTCTGGTAGCTGGGCCTGGAGAAGAACGCGCTCACACCACCGCCGGTCGTTCCCCACTGCGCGGGATCGGCGGGGTTTGGATCGTTCCAGACATACTCGTCGAAACTGAGGCCGCTTACGTTGCCGATGGTGGTGCCACCGACCGACAGCACCCAGGGACTGCTGCCCGGGAACTGGACGTGCGCTTTGTGATCGGGCGGAAATCCGAATCCCCAGGCTGCAGGGTGGCCACCGACTTTGGAGCTGGCACCGGTGTCACCGGATGCGATGCAGATGGTCACCCCTTGCAGGGCCGCATCCATGAAGGCATCGGAAACCGTCGACAGCAGACCCGCGCTCACGCCTTCGTTGGTGAGGGTGTCGGGATCGTCGCCGTCGCAGATGTAGAAGCTGGACGAAACCACGGAGCAGCGTGGATCGCCGAGTCCAGGGTGCGCGACGCGGAAGAAGAGATTGACCCAACCCATCTCATCGCCGGGCTGGAAGTACACGGCCATCGCTGCGCCTGGCGCTGCCAACGCTGCGATACAGATGTCCTGAGTGGTCTCGCCGTCCGGGAAGCCGCCGTTGGTTTGCCCGTCGATCGAGACGTCCGTCAGCTGGGGCGGGGTTCCCGCAAACGTCAGGTTGATGTCCGAAGGCAGGTAGCCGCCGGCCGACGATACGATGCCGATGGTCTGACCCGCAGCGGCGTTGGCAGGAAAGTCGTACAGCTTCGTAATCTCGGTGGTCGGCAGGGGCGTTGTGCCGGGAGGGTCGGCGGCATTGTGTTTCGTAATGGTGCGATTGTCGAGACCGAAGACGCCGGTGACGATCTCGCTGAGCTCGCTGGGAATGTGGATGAAACCGTCACGTCCGCGATAGACCTCTGGCTCCGGCTGGCCGCGGCGCCGCCGCACAATCATGTGGCGATAGCGACCCAGCGTCACGCCGAAGGCCCGGCTCATCTGCTCCACCGTGCCGGCGACCATCACGCTGCGCCGGGCCGCGTTGGCTTCCGTCACCCGCAGGCCGTGAGTGCGCGCGAATTCTTCTACCCGCCGCAGGTCGTCCGGATGCGCTCCGAATTCCGCGGCAAAGCTTGCTTCCGGCACGCGCTGCCGTTCGGCAAAGGGAGTTTTGGCGAAGTAATCGAAGTCCGGCACAGGCGTGCCGTCGGGCCGCCTCCGGAGGATGATGGTTGCGGTGAATTTTTCGTTGGGGTCGGCGGGACCGAGGTACTCGGCGCCTTTCGAAGGATGCCGCTCACTGCCGGCAAGCCGCTTGTAGCCTTTGGGTGTCGTTGTCTCTGCCATCGCTCGATCTCCTCGTGCCCGCGTGGAAGCGGCCGATCCTCAAGCGCACTACGGCAGAGAGGGAATACGACTCAGGTGGCCGGCTTCCTTCGCTGCAGAGAAATCACTGGGGGAGGGGTCCATTTCCCTGCTGGGACTATTTGCATTGCGACGTATAGTGCGCGGGGCGGATGGGGCGTTACGGCGAAGCGCCATTAATTTGAGAAACCGCGCTCGGACGGCCGCCATCCAACACCCGAAAGGGCCCGATAGCATCCTCAGTAGAATGGAAAAACGATGGCTACGCTTCTGACCGCCGGCACTGCCGCCCCCGATTTTCGTCTCCACGTGACGCCCGACCAGCAGCTCTCGCTCAGCGAGCTGCGCGGCCGGCCCGTTGTTCTTGCTTTCTATCCCGCGGACTGGAGCCCGGTGTGCGGCGATCAGATGGCCCTGTACAACGAGATCCTGCCCGAGTTTCAGAAGTTCAACGCAGAGGTGCTCGGCATCTCGGTCGACGGCGTCTGGTGTCACGAAGCGTTCGCCAAAGACCATAAGCTGCATTTTCCGCTGATGGCCGATTTTGAGCCCAAGGGCGCGGTTGCGCGCGCTTACGGCGCCTATCGCGAAGAGGATGGGGTTTGCGAGCGCGCCCTGTTCGTCATCGATGCGCGGGGTCAGATCGCATGGAGCTATTGTTCGCCCATTGCGATCAATCCTGGCGCGGACGGCATTCTGGACGCGCTCGAGAAACTTCCAAAGCAGGAGGGGTGATGACGCAACTCAAAGTTCCGGTTGGGCCCGCCGATCACATTGAGGGCGACGAAAGCGCCAGGTGCACCCTGGTGGAGTACGGTGACTACGAATGCCCGCACTGCGCCGCCGCGTATCCAATTGTGAAGCGCCTGCAGAAGCATTTCGGTAAAAAGCTTCGTTTTGTCTACCGCAATTTTCCGCTGAGCCAGATGCATCCTCACGCGGAGTCCGCAGCCGAAACGGCGGAGTTTGCCGCGAGCAAAGGAAAATTCCAGGAGATGCACGATTTGCTGTTCGAGAACCAGGAGCAGCTCGGTTCGGGCCTCTACGCGAAGCTCGCCGAAGATCTCGGACTCGACGCGAAGGAATTGCAGGAAGCGCTGCGCGCGAAAATGTATCAGGCTCACGTGCGCTCCGATTTCACTGGAGGCGTGCGCAGCGGAGTCAACGGCACGCCTACCTTCTTCATCAATGGCGAGCGCTACGATGACTCGTTCGACTACCCAACGCTGATGGGCGCGATCACCGCAGCGATCGGTGAGTCAGCATAGTCGTCCGCGGAGCTGATGACCAATGCGGGCCTGGTTTTGCCTGATTGGACTTCGTGCATCTGTTGTCCCATGGAAGCCTGGTTTAACTGGCGTGGAACGGTGCATTCCTCTGACTGGTTCACTCGCTGACTCGATCTTCCTTCACATCTCGTCGATGGCCTTCGCGGCCGCGTTGATCGCTTCGGTGATTTTTCGGATCTGGTCCGGCGTGGCCTCGCGTGAGACTCGCGTCATGACCGCGCTGCGCAGGTTCATGAAGGCCTTCATGATCTCCGGCGCCCGGCCGCGCTCGAAACCGCCCCGCGCCTCGTCCAGCCGCGCGAAGAGCTCTTCGATCCTCTGTTTGTGCTGCTCGAGGAACTCGATGCCAGCTGCCGTCACCGTGTAGACCTTCTTGTTGTCGTTTGAGGTGGAGACCGCCGAGAGGCCTTCTTCTTCCAGCATGGTCAGGGTTGGATAGATGACGCCTGCGCTCGGGGTGTATCCGCCGGCGAGCCGCTCCTCCATCGTCTTCATCAGCTGGTAGCCGTAGCTGGGTTGCTCGGAGAGCAATTTCAGGATGACGAGTTTCAGGTCGCCAGCGTCGAACAGCCGGCCGCCTCCAAACCCGCGCTCCCACCGCCCGCGCCAGTGTCCTCCGAACCCATGGCGTCCGCGGCCTTCGGGTCCGCCTTCGGGTCCTCGTTCGTGTTCGTGTCCGCTGAAGAATCCGACTCCGAACCAGCCACGCGGGCCAGCCTGGTGGCGTCCAAAGCAGCCTTTTCGGCCGCGATCTTCTTTATTTTCAGAATGTTGATGATGCATATGTGTTTCCTTTCTATGAAGACTGTATCTTGAGATATATCTTTTGTCAAGACATAAAATATATCTTTTAACGCTTTGTGTCCGCCTCCTCTTCAAGCCTTTGACTTCGGACCGCGAGCGCTTACGAAGTCGGCGGCAGCTTGACTACGAATTCTGTCCGGCCGGGTTGCGAACTGAATTCGATCGATCCGTTGTATTGCGCGGTGACGATGCGTTTCGCGATGTCCAGTCCCAGTCCGGTTCCGACGCCCGGGGGCTTCGTGGTATAGAACGGCTGGAAAATCTGGTCTCGAATCTCCGGCGCAATTCCCGCGCCCTCATCGGTGATGCCTACGCAGACCTGCCCATTCTCCGACCAGGTCCGAATCCGCACCTTCGAGCCATCGGGCGCCGCGTCGGTTGCGTTATCCAGCAAATTGGTCCAGACCTGGCTCAGGCCGGTACCGCGGGTCCTGACCTTCGGCAGATCGGCTGCGAAATTCTTCTCCACCACCAGCTGCTTATGGCGGAACTTGTGCCCCAGGATCATCAGCGTGCTGACGATGCTCTCGTGCACGTCGATCACGTGCTCGCCGCTCTTGTCCTCGTAGGCGTATTTTTTGACTGCGACGACCAGATCGGTCACGCGGCCGAGGCTTTCTTCGATCGTGCTCAGCTGTTGCATCGCGGAAATGAGAGCTTCCAGCCAGTTCAGCGCGACCTGCAGTGTCTCAGCGGGAAACGCCTCCTGGGTGCAGACGACGTCGTTACGCCTCCATCCTGCGGCCACGAGGGTCGGGGCCAGTTTCCAGGCGTTGTTCACGCCTATACTTTCCAGCCAGGTGCCCAGTTCTTCTTCCGCGTCCGCTTCCTCGAGGCTGCTTGAGGGCTTTTGCTTGGCCAGCGCCAGCACCTCCTGCTGCATGTCCAGCAGACAGGTTGCCTGTTCCGGCGTTAGCGGCGACCTGCAGAAGCGCAGGCTGATGTCCTGCAGGCGCATCAGATTTTCCCGCAGCAGCGATGCCGACCGTTTCGCAGCCGAGCCAGGATTATTCAACTCATGCATCAGCCCCGCCGCCAGGGTACCCAGCGAGATCAGCTTCTCGCGGTGCAGCGTGGTTGCCTGGAACGTCTGGATTCGCTGGGTGGCGTTCGCCAGCACAGCCTGCCGCACATGGGGGCAGGTCGCCATCAACCGCCAGAAACCCGCTTCACTCACCAGCAGCACGCGCAGCGGCTTCGTGACCACACATTGCGCGCCGGACTTTTTCGCGCCCATCAGCAGCGGGGCCTCGCCAAACGTATCGCCTTCCTGATAAACGCCCAGCGGCGTCTCGCTGCTGTTGTTCTCTACTCGGGTGACGCGCACCTGGCCTTCGAGGATCATCCCGAATCCTTTGACAGCGTCGCCCTGCTGAACCACGAAGGCCCCGACCGGCGCTTCGATGAGCTCCACTTCGCCCAGGCAGCCCAGGTCCTCTTCCTTCAGTTTGCTGAGAATAGGTACCTGGCGGATGAGCTGGAGGAGCTCCTGCTGCGACACCGTTCTCGTCTGGACTTCCGCCGTCGTGCCTTCCATCTGCTCCTTACCTTTAGAACTGCGCCAGATATTGGTGCATCATCTGCACCGCGATTGAACCCTCGCCCACCGCTGACGCGGCTCGTTTCACCGATCCATGCCGTACATCGCCGGCCACGAATACCCCTGGCATGGATGTCTCCAGCAGATACGGCTCGCGATCCTCTTTCCAGCTTTTCGGCAACTGGCCTTCCACGCGCAGATCGCGCCCCGACAAAACAAAGCCGTTGGGGTCGCGCATGACATGCTGCGGCAGCCATTCGGTCTGCGGAGCCGCCCCAATAAACAGGAACAGCGACGATGCCGGCCGTACTTCTTCGCCCTTCGGGGTCCCTATTTTCAGGCTTTGCAAATGCCCGTCACCCATGGCTTCGACGATCTCGCTCCGCGTCTCCACCCTAATATTCGATGTTCCAGCGATCTGATCGATGAGATATTTCGACATACTCTTCTCCAGGGAGTCCCCGCGCACCAGCATCGTCACCTGTTTAGCCACCCGGGAGAAGTGCATGGCAGCCTGGCCCGCTGAATTCGCGCCTCCCACCACAAAAACCGTCTCATCCTGGCAGGACTGCGCCTCGACCAGCGAAGCGCCGTAATAAACCCCCGCACCCGTGAGTCGTTCGACCCCGGGAGCCTCAATCCTCCGGTAACAAACCCCCACGGCAATCAGGCTTACCCGGCAGGAAATTTCATTTCCGTTGCCGAGCTTGACCTGCCGATACTGGCCTTCGCCGGTAATCGCCGAGGCTCGTTGGGTCACAAACTCGGCACCGAACTTCCGGGCCTGATCGTAGGCATCGCGCGCCAGCCGCTCCCCGCTTACCCCTCTGGGAAAGCCGAGGTAGTTTTCGATCTTCGAGCTGCTGCCGGCCTGCCCTCCTGGAGCTTCAGGCTCCAGCACCAGGGTTTTCAATCCCTCTGAAGCGCCATACACTGCGGCCGCCAGCCCCGCCATGCCCGCGCCCGCGACCACCAGATCGTAGAAGTCCTTCTTCGCCTGGGTACGCAGGCCTACCCGTTCAGCAAGCTCCTGATCTCCAGGCTGGACCAGCGAGGTGCCATCCGGGAACAGCACCACGGGCAGCTTGCTGTCGTCCACGCCAAACTTCGCCAGCAGCTCCACCGCCTGGTCGTCGCGCTCGGGGTCAAGCCACACGTAAGGAACCTGATTGCGCGAGAGAAAATTTCGCACCTGATAGTCGCGCAGCGAATACCGCGGCCCCACCACGCGGATTCCTTCAAACGGCGGCTTGTATCCCTCATGCCAGTCCTCGAGCAGATCATCCAGCACCGGATACAGGCGGTCCTCCGGCGGATCCCAGGGTTTGGTCAGGTAGTAGTGAATGCGAGCGGCATTAATGGCGCGGATCGCGGCTTCGGTGTCCGCATAGGCGGTGAGCAGCACGCGCCGCGCCTGCGGATAGATTGCCTGCACTTTCTCGAGGAGCTCCACGCCCGCCATCCCGGGCATCCGCTGGTCGGAGACGATGAGCGCGACCACGTCGCCGCGCTCCTTTAACTGGGCGCACGTATCCAGCGCAGCCGGGCCCGAGCCGGCACGCAGAATCCGGTAGGTCTGTCCATATTTCCGGCGCAGGTCCTGCACAACGGCTTCGAGCACGCTGGCATCGTCGTCTACGGCGAGGATGATTGGCCTTGCCATTCCCGTGGCTCCTTCTTTTCAGGCTCAACTACTAAATTACAGGCCATTCCGGCTTTCGCGCGAATGGCCGCCGGTCGGCCCAATTTGGCTCATTCGCCCCGAAGGACCTGTGCCGGACGCAGTACCCCACCCCTAAGTTGCAGAACCTGTTACGACACGGGTGACGTACGTCACAGGACCATTGGGCGGTTGCGGGTTACTTTTGTCCTGAATGATGGCAAGACTCCAGGTCATCGACGACAACCTTCCGGAGGCCCACCTCCGGCAAAGTTCCATCGTTCAACCGGCGCCATGCACTGGCACTCGATGTGTTCATCAAGAAACACACGAGCGGATTCTGTTCCTCGGATCGATGACCTTTTCGCGCGTCTCTCATTCGAACGCGCTGCAATCCACCAGTCTTCGGGGGAACCCGGCGACGCACCATTTGAGGAAGCGGAACAACGATGAACAAGCTGATACTTGCTGATAACCAGGCCATCTACAGAGCCGGAACTGCCAAAATACTGGCGATGGAAGATGACTTCCGCATCATTGCACAGTGCGCTGAGGCTGACCGCCTTTATCCAGCGCTGGACACTTTCCGTGGCGCAATTCTGGTTTTCGCGTCAACGCTCAAACTCGACCCGCAGGTGCTGATTCCACGAGTGGCCGCCGCGGGCAGCCGCACCATTGTGATCGCCGAAAACGGGGAACCGGTCCAGCCGTGGTTCAGCGCCGGCGCCCATGGAGCTGCCCATCGTAACGTGACCGGTCCGGCGCTCATCGAGTGCGTCCGGCACGTGGGTCAGGGCGAGCGGAACGTCCGCGCGGTCGGCGTCGATCTGCCGGGCGTCGACGAAGACACGGTCGGATCCCGCGTCCGCGATCGTCTGACGCCGAAAGAGCTGAAGATTGTCGCGCTTATCGTCCAGGGCTGCAAGAACAAGGAGATCGCTGTCCGGCTCAACACGACCGAGCAGGTGATCAAGAACTATCTGCGCAGCATTTACGACAAAACCGGCGTCTCCGATCGTCTGGAGCTGGCTCTGTTTACCATCCACCACCGCATCCTGGCCGAGGCCGCGCAAGCGATCGGCGACCAGATCATGCAGGGGATATAAACAGGCCCGCTTCGTCCTGGATCGTTGCC
>DATAZC010000170.1:0-7041 GCA_036272255.1 Acidobacteriaceae bacterium
CTTTCCGGCGCTTCGCTCAGGGCAGGCTCTTGAAGCTATGTTCTTTCAAAACGCAGGGGCTAAAGCCCGTTTCATTCGCCAACCTTTACGGCACGAGTCAACTCGTGCCCTGATACAAAAGCGGATTGTCCAGCAATTCCCGATGCGAGCTTTTAATTCGTGCGCCTGAAACAAAAGCGGATCGTCGTCGATTTTTTCCGAACTCCGCAAACCGTATGCCTTCAAAATGCGGGGGCTAAAGCCCCGATCTTCTCTGACTGGTTATGGCACGGCTAAAGCCGTGCCCCTTCAAAACAGTTCGTTCCTAAACCATGATCTCGTGGGTTGGGACGGACAGCGTGGTGTCGCCGGCCAGTTGTTCGCGGACCGCTTCGACGATGTGGTGCGGCATGAAAGGCTCGCCGTCGTATTTGCGGATGTGGCCGTCGGCGACGAAGCTGGTTTCGCCGCGGAGATAGCGCGCAAACTGGCCGCTGAAATTGTTCTCGACGATGATGGTGCGCTTCGCGTTGCGGAGCTGATCAAGGATGGCGTCGCCGTGGAGCGGGACGAGCCAGCGAATCTGCAACTGATTGGCGGTAATTCCCTGCTCTGCCAGCTGGGCGCGGGCTTCTTCGATGACGCCTTGTGTTGAGCCCCAGCCGATGAGGGTGACGTCGGCATCCTTCGGACCCTGGAGGCGCGGCGGCGGAATGGCGGCAGCGATTCCCTGCTCTTTGCGCATGCGTTTTTCCATCATGGCGCGACGCTTTTGGGCGTTGGTGTACATGTCGCTGATGAGGACGCCGTCTTCGTCGTGCTCGTCGCTGGAGACGACGTGGGTGTAGCCGGGGATGCCGGGAATGGCGCGCGGAGAGACGCCGCTTTCGGTGATGAGGTAGCGCTTGTAGCCGCCTTCGGCGTGGCCGTTGGGCGAGGTGATCATTTCGCCGCGATCGATGGGCGGCTTGAAGTCGAGGAGTTTGGGGTCGACGCTGAGGCGGCCTTCAGAGAGCAGAAGGTCGGCGAGGACGAGGCCGGGAACCTGGAATTTGTCGACGACGTTCCAGATTTCGTGCATGAGGGTGAAGCAGTCGCCGATGTCGAGGGGGGCGGCGATGACGCGGGGATAATCACCGAAGGCGGCGCCGAGCATCTGCCAGAGGTCGCCCTGTTCGGTTTTGGTGGGAACGCCGGTGGACGGACCCGCGCGCATGCAGTCGATGACGACGATGGGAATTTCAGCCTGCGCGGAGAGGCCGAGAGCTTCGGACATGAGGGCGAATCCGCCGCCGGAGGTGGCGCACATGGCGCGGACGCCGGCCTGCGCGGCACCGATGACCATATTGATGACGCCGATTTCGTCTTCGACCTGGCGAACCATGATGCCGGCTTTGCGACCGTTCGATGCGAACCAGTGGAGGACGCCGGTGGAGGGGCTCATGGGGTAGGCGCAGTAGAACTTGACGCCGGACGCCGCTCCGCCCATGGCGAGGGCGGTGTTGCCGCTGAGGACAGCGTATTTGGTGTCCGTCATGGGGACGGGATTGGCGAAGGGTTTGAAGTGCTGGGTGGCGTAGTCGTAGCCGGCGCGGGCGACGGCGATATTTTCGTCGGCGACGGCGGGGGCTTTTTTACCGAACTGCTCGCGGATAACGGCTTCGAGGGATTCGAAGCCAATGGCCATCATGCTGAGGGCGGCACCCATGGCGAGGGTGTTCTGCGCGACTTTATTTTTGGTGATGTCGGCGAGGGTGGAGACGGGGAGGGGACAAAGCTGGACGCCATCGGCGTGCTCGCCGGGCTTGATGGAGTCAGCGTTATAGATGCAGGCGCCGCCGGGGCCGAGGAGGCGGAGGTGGCGGTCCATGGTGTCCTGATTGAGGGGGATGAGGAGCTCGAGGGTGTCGCCCATGTTAGTAACGGGCTCGACGCCGGCGCGGATGGTGAGGAAGGTGTGGCCGCCGCGAATGATGGACTGGTAGGCGTTGTAGGCGTTGAGGTGCAGACCGCGACGCGAGAAAATTTTGGCGAAGATATCGCCGGGGGTGGCGACGCCCTGGCCGGCGGCGCCTCCGATACCGATGGAGAAGGACTGAGTCATGTAGCTCCCGGAGAAGAACCGCACCCAGGTTTGGCCCGAACTTGCAATTGGGCGCACTGGAAGCCTGCTCTTACAAGTGCGGACCAGAATACATCAGCGAGTGGACGACTCGACAGGGGTGCGGCGGTCAGTTGAAATTCTGAGGCGGATCGAAATGGAGAGGCGTTTCGAGTTCGCGGACCATCTGGCGGATGCTGCCGTCGGAGCCGGAGAGGGTGTTGAGCCAGAGAATGCGGCCCTTGCCGTCGAAGAGGATTGCGGCCGGCCATCGGTCGATGGCGAAAGGCTGGAGCAGGGGGCCGGTAACGATGACGGTAGGGAGCTTCGCCGGCAGCGTGCTGCGAAACGCCTTCAGCGCCTCGAAGAGTTGGGGCGTGGGGGTGTCGACGCCAATGTTCGCGGCGAACGTGGAGACGGCGACGACTTTCATCCTGGGCGTTACATGGTCTTCGCGAGGCGGCTAAGGATTTTCTGGATGGTGTCGCTGGAGGCGGGACTGGCGAGCGAGAAGACGAGAACGAGGGTGCGGTCGTCGAGCCTACGGATGGTGGTGTGGCTGCCGGAGCCGGTAACGATGCGATGGGCGGCGGGATTGGGATCGTAGAGGGGAACGACGCGGGCGGAGTTTTGACCGGCGGCGGTTAATTCCATTCCGTTGAATTCGCGGACCGGAGATGGTTTCTCGAACCTGTCGTAACGGGTGAGAGCGTTCTGGATGGCGAGGTAGCTGGCGCTGGCAACGATGGCGGGGGCGGCGGTTACGATTCTGAGCTGGTCGACGATGGTGGCGGCATCTTCGGGCTTGAAGTTGCGGCGGAGAGTGTCGGCGATGCGCAGGGCGTCCCGCACCAGCATGGCGGCATCGACGGAGTCGCCGTTGCCGGTCAGCGAGGCGCCGTGGGTGAGGGCGTCGAGGGTAGGAGGCAACTGGAGCTCGTTGAGGCGCGGGATGACGGCAAGGACGTCGGTGGCATCGCTGGCGGCGGCGGCGTCGATGACCATATCGATGCCGAGGTGGATGGAGGCGTCATAGGGGAAGAGGCTGACGAGGGATTCCATCTGACTTTCCGCGGAGGAGAGAGAGCCTAGTCCGACAAAGGCGCGGGCAAGGAGGAGGCGGCCGACTTCAGGAGCTTTGGGTTGCGGGAGCGCGATGTACTTGATGAGGTGCTGGCGCGCGGGCTGGTAATCGCGACCAAAGATGCAGAGCTTGCCCATGGCGAGCAGGTCCTCGCCATCGAAGGTTTGTGTGCTGCGGACTTCGCACTGCTGATTGGCGCGGGCGATGCCGATGCCGAGTGCCCATTTATCCGCGTCGGTGAGGTCATCGGGAGCGCTGCGGGCGTTGTTGAAGGGCTCCATGGCGTAGAGGTAGGCATCGGTGGGGCTCATGGCGGGTGGGGCTGCGCCGGTCTGGGCGGATATCTGCGGCGCTGGTTGCGTTTGGCCAGGGGCGCGGAAGCGGGTGGCATTTGCGGCTGCTGGGCGATTGCAGATGCGCTGAGGACGGTGAGGAGAACAACGGTGCGCATGGAGCGCAGGGTAGCACCCATTCGACTGGTTCGCCAGACGCGAGCTCGCTCCAGGACAGGTTCCATTCGACTCCAGTCGAACGACCCACCCTGGCCGCACTGAACTGCAAGCGCGACCAGAATGGGGCACCCGGATTTCGGGCGGCTGATCACTGCCAAATGGCGTGGAGGAGGAATTCGCGGTTGCCTTCAGCGCCGGTAATGGGGGAGTCGATGACTTCGATTTGAGTTGCGCCGGTTTCTTCGACGCAGGCGCGGACGCGGTCGATGGCGAACTGGTGAGCGGCCGGATCGCGAACGATGCCGCCTTTGCCGATGCGCTCGCGGCCCGCTTCAAACTGGGGCTTGATGAGGACTACTGCTTCGAGGCGAAACCTTTCCTCGGGGGCTAAAGCCCCTTCGTTCTGGCTGCAGGTACTGGCACGGCTGAAGCCATGCCCCTTCAAAACCTGACTCTTCGCGACGGATCTCAGGGCCGCGAGCACGGAAGGGAGGACGAGCGTGGCGGAGATGAAGGAGACATCGATGGCCAGGAAGGAGATGCCGGACGGGAGGTCGCCGGGGGAGAGGAGACGGGCGTTGGTGCGCTCCATGAGGGTGACGCGGGGATCGTCGCGGAGGGTTTGGGCGATCTGGCCGTAGCCGGTGTCGATGGCAAGGACGCGTGCGCCTCCGTGTTGAAGCATGCAGTCAGTGAAGCCGCCGGTGGAAGCTCCGATGTCGGCGCAGAAAAGGCCGGTAAGGTCGATGTGCCAGTGGGCGAGGGCGGCTTCAAGCTTGAGTCCGCCGCGGCTGACGTAGCGAAGATCGCCACCGAGGAGGCGGATGGGGGCGTCGGTGGATACAGAGTGGCCAGGCTTGTCGAGCTTCTGCTCGTGGACGAGGACGCGGCCGGCGAGGATGAGAGCCTGGGCGCGTTCGCGGGTGGGGACGAGGCCGCGCTCGACGAGCAGTTTGTCCAGGCGCGTTTTCATGGGAAGATCTTCACGGGGTTGGTTGTGCTGTCCGGATTTTCGCAGGGGCAGCACATTGCATCCTAAATACGTTGCGAGCTGGGCACGTTCCCAGAATATTCTTCGATGGCAGACGATACGACAAAACGTAATTCTCCTTTGACGTGGCTGGGCTGGGTGCTGGCGCTGATTTTTGCGGCAGTGGCGGCGGGCCTTGCGCATAAAGTGGCAACGGTGCGCGCTGAGCTGAACACGGCGCAGGGTGGATCGGCGCAGATGCAGGTGGAGCTGGATCACGCAAACCAGATTGTGGCGGTGCTGAGCTCGCCGGAATCGGCGCACGTGGTGCTGACGGAGCGGCAGGCGATTTTTCCCGTGGGGCAAGTCAGCTGGCTGGCGACGAAAGGCGCCCTGGTGTTTGTTGCGGGAGGGCTGCGCGAATTGCCGCCGGATAAAGCGTATGAGCTGTGGCTGATTCCGGCTGAGGGCAAGGCGCCGATTCCAGCAGGACTGTTTCGTCCGGACCCGGACCACGGGGCGACGGTGGTGCTGCCGCCGCTGCCGGCCGCGACGCAGGCGAAGAAGTTTGAGGTGACGGTGGAACCGGGGCACGGGTCGGAGACGCCGTCGTTGCCTATCGTGATGCAGGGGCAATGACGATAGAGACAGCAGGCAGCGAGGAGCCTACAGCGGTCAACGATCCGTGATCGCTGGTGAGTGACTTGTTTGACGGCGCGCGGAGATGAAGCGCGTTACACTGTCCGGGGTCTGTTCACGAATGATGATCGCGAAGCCGTTGGTGACATTAGCAGTCGACATTGGAGGCACCGGGCTGAAGATGCTGTGCCTGGATGCTGAGGGGAAGGCGCTCACGGAACGGCTGCGGGTGCCGACGCCCGACCCGCCGACGCCGGAGCGATTGCTGGCGGGACTGGATACGCTGCGGGCACAGATGCCGGCGTTCGATCGGGTGAGCGTGGGATACCCGGGCGTTATCAAGCACGGGGTAGTACTGACGGCGGCAAACCTGAACCCCAAATGGATCGGATTTCCGCTGCAGTTGACGCTGCAAAAGCGCTGGAAGAAGCCGGTGCGCGTGGCGAACGACGCGGCTGTGCAGGGATATGGGGCGATCGAGGGGCGCGGCGTGGAGATGATCATCACGCTGGGCACGGGCATGGGGTCGGCACTGTATACCGACGGACGGCTATGCCCGGGGCTGGAGCTGGGGCATCATCCGTGGCTCAAGAAGACGTATGAGGATTACCTGGGGCTGCGCGGGCTGAAGAAATACGGGAAAAAGAAGTGGAACAAGCTGCTGCGCAAAGCGATCGCGCAGACGGCGGCAACATTCAACTGGGATCATCTTTATCTGGGCGGCGGAAACACGAAGCTGGTGACGCTGCAGTTGCCTGCGAACGTCACGGTGGTGTCGAACCTGGATGGGTTGTTAGGCGGCGTGGCGCTTTGGAGAGATGACGGCCCGGCGGCAGCCAGTAGCCAGTAGCGTTGGACGTGGTCAGCGCGCGGCTAAATGCTCGGCGTGGAGTTTTTGGAGCGGGTTGACGGTGATGCGGCGGTGCTGGAGCGCGGCAATGCCTTCAGCAGCGGCGCGGGCGGCAGCCATGGTGGTGATGGTGGGGATGCGGGCGAGGACGGCGGCGCGGCGGATGGCCTTCTCGTCGAAGTACGGATCCTGACCACGCGGCGTATTGATGATGAGCTGAATGCGCTCGCCTTTGATGAGGTCGACGATATTGGGGCGACCCTCTTTCACTTTGTAGACGCGTTCGACGATCATGCCAGCTTTTTCAATGGCGTTGGCCGTGCCCTCAGTGGCGACGAGGTGGAAACCTAATTCCATATATTGACGCGCGAGGTTGACGAGGTTGGTCTTGTCGCGATCGCTGACGCTGAAGAAGACGGTGCCTTTGAGCGGGAGCTGCTGGCCGGCGGAGAGCTGCGCTTTGGCGAAGGCTTCGCCGAAGTTGTCGGCAACGCCCATGACTTCGCCGGTAGATTTCATTTCGGGTCCGAGGACCGTGTCGACTCCGGGGAATTTGTTCCAGGGGAAGACGGGGGATTTGACGTAATAGTGCGAGCCGGTTTCGAGGTCCTGTTTGGAGGAGACGTCGAGGAATTCGCGGAGGCGGCGACCGGTCATGAGGCGAGAAGCGATTTTCGCCAGTGGGATGCCGGTGGCCTTCGAGACGTACGGGACGGTGCGCGAGGCGCGGGGATTGACTTCGATGACAAAGACCTTGTCGGCCATGCCAGGCTTGCGCTGGATGGCGAACTGCAGATTGACGAGGCCGATGACGTTGAGGGCGAGCGCGAGCTGACGAGTATAGGCGCGAATGGTGTCGAGTGTGGCGGGAGCGAGATCGACGGCGGGGAGTACGCAGGAAGAGTCGCCGGAGTGGATGCCGGCTTCTTCAATGTGCTGCATGATTCCGGCAATGACGACGTCTTC
>DATAZC010000171.1:0-24245 GCA_036272255.1 Acidobacteriaceae bacterium
GCCGCTCGGGCGCGCGGTGACCGGCACCATGCTGGTCTCGGCCATGAAGGAAGACGGCGTCAATATCTGGGGCGACGGCTCGACTTTCAAGGGCAACGACATCGAGCGATTCTACCGCTACGGGCTGCTGGTGAATCCTCACTTGCAGGTTTACAAACCGTGGCTTGATCCGCAGTTCATCGACGAGCTGGGTGGCCGCGCTGAGATGTCGGCCTTCATGCAGCGGTCCGGATTCGGCTACAAGATGTCGGCCGAAAAGGCTTACTCCACCGACTCCAACCTGCTCGGCGCGACGCACGAGGCCAAGGATCTGGAGCAGCTTTCGAGCAGCATCAGGATTGTCGATCCCATCATGGGCACGGCCTTCTGGCGCGATGACATCGATGTTCAACGCGAGGAAGTGACGGTGCGCTTTGAACAGGGCTTTCCTGTCGCCCTCAACAGCCAGGGCTTTTCTGACCTGGTCGAGCTGTTGCTCGAAGCCAATCGCATCGGCGGCCGCCATGGGCTCGGCATGAGCGACCAGATCGAGAATCGCATTATTGAGGCCAAGAGCCGTGGCATCTACGAGGCGCCCGGCCTCGCTCTGCTGTTTATCGCGTATGAACGCCTGATCACCGGCATTCACAACGAGGACACCATCGAGCAGTACCGCGAGAACGGACGCAAGCTGGGGCGGCTCCTGTACCAGGGCCGCTGGTTCGATTCTCAGGCGATCATGTTGCGCGAATCTGCGCAGCGCTGGGTCGCGAGTCCGATTACCGGCGAGGTCACGCTGGAACTGCGCCGCGGTAACGACTACTCGATCCTGAATACTGAGTCGCCCAACCTCACGTTTCAGCCCGAGCGCCTCAGCATGGAGAAGACTGAGTCCGCCTTTTCGCCGCGCGATCGCATTGGCCAGCTCACCATGCGCAACCTCGACATCACCGATACCCGCGCCAAGCTGATGACCTACGCCGAGAGCGGATTGATCACGCTGAGCAAAGGATCGGAGATGCCGCAACTGAACAACGGGAGCACGAAAGGCGAGTCGAGCTGATGTCTGAACAATCCGTAAAACCCGCCGCCAAAATGTGGGCTGGCCGCTTTCGCGCGGCTCCCGATCCTTTTTTTGATTTCTGGCAGAAGTCCATCCGTTTTGACTGGCAGCTGCTCGATGCCGAGCTGGCGGCAAGCAAGGCGCACGCGCTCGCGCTGGAACGCGCCGGGATTCTGACGCACGAGGAATGCGGACTCATCACGATGGGTCTCGACGGCATCGGCGAGAAATACGCTCGCGATCGGGACAAGGTGCAGTTCGATCAGCAGGCGGAAGACATCCACCATTTTGTCGAGTTGAAACTGACTGAGGCCATCGGCGATCTTGGATTGAAGCTGCACACCGGGCGCAGCCGCAATGAGCAGATCGCCACGGATCTGCGCCTGTATATCCGCTTTCGTACGGGACTGTTGCTTGTCCATCTTGGCGCGTGGATGGAACAGCTCGTCGCGCAAGCCAAAGCGGCCGGCGAAGCGGTGATGCCGGCCTACACGCATCTGCAGCGCGCGGAGCCGGTGCTGGTGGCGCATTGGCTGCTGGCGTACGTTGAAATGCTGCTGCGCGATGCAGGGCGTTTGGAAGACTGCGTGGAGCGACTCAGCTATTGCCCACTGGGGTCGGGCGCCGTCGCCGGCGCGACACTGGCGCTCGATCGGAACATCGCGGCCGAGGAACTGGGGTTGCGTGGACCGACGGCCAACAGCATGGACGCTACCAGCGATCGCGACTTTGTCCTCGAATATTTGCAGGTGCTGACGCAGATCGCTCTGCATGCCAGCCGTTTTGCGGAAGAGATCACGTTGTTCGCGACGGCGGAGTTTGGGTTTGTCGAGTTGCCTGAGGCTTTCTCGACGGGTTCGAGCGCGATGCCACAGAAGAAAAATCCTGACCTGACAGAGCTGGTGCGCGGCAAGGTGGGACGCATTCACGGGGCGGCCGAATCTGTGACGATACTCCTCAAGGGTCTGCCGCTTGCTTACAACAAAGACATGCAGGAAACGCAGGAGCCGGTTTTTGCGGCGACGGCCGAGGCACACAAGATGCTCTACGTGCTGGCGGCGTTTACGCGCGCGCTGCAGTTTCGCACGGAGCGCATGCGCGCCGCGTGCGAGACCGGATTTCTGAACGCGATGGCTGCGGCGACCTATCTGGTGCATAAGGGAGTTGCTTTTCGCAAGGCGCACGAGAAGATCGGCAACGCGGTGCGGTACTGCCTCGACAAAGGCTGCGAGCTGGGCGATCTTTCGCTCGACGAGCTACGGCAATTTGGGCCGGAATTCGACACGGACTTTTTTGCGGCTGTCACTCTGGAAGCGACCCTCGATTGCCACGATGTGATTGGCGGAACAGCGCGGAATCGCGTGGGCCCGGCGGTGATGAGCGGCGAGCGAAGGGTACAGGCCATCGTCGATCGCTACGGCTCTGTGAATCTGGAGCAAACGGAGGCCGCGCATGCTGGTGCGTAAGGCGCGTCTCCAGGACGCGACGAATATCTACGAACTGGTGAATAGCCTCTCCGGTGACGGTACGCTGCTGCGGCGAGTTTTCGCGGAAATCTGCGAGAACGTGCGGGACTTTACCGTGGCGGAGTCGGAGGGCGGCATTTTTCTCGGCTGCGGTGCGCTGCATCTCTACGGCCCGCACCTGGCAGAAGTGCGCTCCATCGTTGTGCGCCCGGAGGCGAAGAGCCATGGCGTTGGTGGCGAACTGCTGCATTCGCTGTTGGCCGAGGCCGAGGTGCACGGGGTAGGATGCGTTTGCCTGTTCACGCGCATTCCGGATTTCTTTTTTCGCTATGGGTTTCGCGAAGTGGAAGACCGGACTGCGCTGCCCGATAAGATCTTCAAGGATTGCCAGAACTGCCCGCGCCTCTACAAGTGCGACGAGGTGGCGATGGCGCGGGGGCAGGTGCCCAAGGTGTCGATTCTGGGGCCGCGTATTGAAGCGGAGCATTTGGTGCGGTTGACGACAGTCTAGGACGCTGGACCGCTGCCGTCAGGTTTCCAGACAAAGGCGCCCGCTTGAGGCAGTCCGATCTGCGCAAGGACGCGCAGAACGAATTGGCGCGCCATCTCACTGGAGTCAACAGGCTGGCTATAGAAGGCGGGGATCATGGGAAAGATGGTCGCGCCCGCATCCGCGGCATAGCCCATGTTGCGGATGTGGATTTTGTTGAAGGGAGTCTCGCGGAGACAGAGGATGAGCGAGCGGCGCTCCTTGAGGCAGACATCGGCGGCTCGCTCGATGAGATTGCCGGCGAGGCCATTCGCAATGCCGGCCAACGTGCCCATGCTGCAGGGCATGACGATCATGCCGCTGGAGGGATAGCTGCCGCTGGCAATGGCGGCACCGACGTCGTTCTCTGCGTGTTGGGTGATTTTTGTCGAGGCGCTGCCGAGAAGTTTTTCGATTAGGTTGGCGCGGCCGGAAATGCCGAGTTCTTCGGCGAGGACGCGCAGTGCATTTTCCGAGGCAACAAAATGAATGCGGGCGACACGTTCGTCGGCGTCGAGAGCGCGGAGCAGCATTTGGCCGAAGACGATGCCGGAGGCTCCGGTGAACGCGACGGTAAGGTTGACGGGGTGTTCGGGTCGGGCGTCGTAGGGCACGATGAAATTGTAGGTCAGACGGAGCGGTCCGATTGCTCAAGCGACGCGAAGGTCGCTATAAAGGTGCGTGGAACGGTCAGGAGCCTCTGCTGTGAGCACCCGCATTCGCACGTGCATTTTTTTTGCGTTCGGCGTGATTCCTTTGTTGCTCGGTGGGCCGGCTTTTGCTCAGCTCGGCGTCAGGTGCTTCCCTGCTGACAATGCGAGAGATGTCAATCCCGATACTCATCTGGTGCTGACGTTCCCGAGTGCGCCCGCGATTGGGAAGTCCGGCATGGTTCGCGTGTACGATGCAGCCGATCACAAGCTGGTGGACACGCTCGACATGAGCATTCCGGCGGGTCCCGATCCTGCGCGGCGCGTCACACCTTCGCAGACCATTCCACTGGACCCCTCGATTCCGACTTCGCCCACAACGACCACGCCTGCAGCGCGGACGACGCCAGCGGACCTGCATAGCTACCAGTTGACGACCATTGGTGGGCTCGAGGATTTTCACTTTTACCCGATCATCGTGCATGGGAATGTGGCGACGATTTACCTGCACAACAATGTGCTGCAGTATCGGCACAAATATATTGTGCGCATTGACCCGGGCGTGCTGACGGCGGAGGGATTTGTCGGGTTTTCGACGGATCGCGCGTGGACGTTTACGACAAAAGCTGCGGGACCGGGAGCCCACGCGACGCGTGTGGTGGTGGCGGCGGATGGCAGCGATGACTTCAATACTGTGCAAGGCGCGGTGGACTGGGCGCCGGAGAACCCGACGCGACGATTGACGATCTTCATCCGGAAAGGCACGTATGAAGAGATTGTGTTCTTCCAGCACAAGGCAAACCTGACAATTCGCGGCGAGGATCGCGATGGCGTGCAGGTAGGCTACGGCGACAACAGTGCCTTTAATCCGCCGATGCCTGGACCGAATCGGCGGTGCGCGTTTTCGGTGTACGACTCGACGGGGATCGAATTGGAAGACTTCTCGGTCAGCAATTCCTACTACGGCCAGGCGGAGGGGCTGCTGATTTCCGGATCCAAAAATATTGTGGCCCACATGAACATCAAGGGCTCGGGCGATGCGCTCAACCTGCGGGGTTCGGTGTATTTGACGGACACGAAGATTGTCGGCGACGGCGACACGATCCTTGGGGTGGGCCCCGCGTTCTTCGATCACTGCGAGATTCAGTCGGTCGGGCCCTTCATGTGGATTCGCAATACCGAAGCGAATCACGGAAACGTTTTTGTGCATTGCACCTTTCTAGCGCGCGAGCGCGGGGTGCCGCAGAATGCGAGTGCGCCACCTGCGCCGCCGCCCGGAGCCCCGCGTCCGCCGCCGATGGCGGCCGTATTCGCGAGGCTGCCGAACAATCATGGGCTGAACTATCCCTACGCGGAGGCGGTGCTGATCGAGTGCAAACTGAAAGGCGTGCCACCAATCGGCTGGGGGCCGATTGAGGACGACACGTCGCACCTGCATCTTTGGGAGTTCAACAGCACCGATCTTGATGGCCGTCCGGTGGACACCTCACTCCGACATAAGGTGTCGAAGCAGCTCACGATGCCGCGCGATGGGGAGACGATCAGGGAGTACAGCGATCCGGCGTTTGTTCTGGGCGGCTGGAAGCCGGTGGTGGAGTAGAGATCACGGGCCGTATGGGTGGCCGCTCTGGAAGCCGAGGACGCGGGCGTAGATGGCGTCGACATTGGAGAGCTGGCGGCTGAGGTCGAAGGTGCGGGCCAGTTTTTCCGGACTGAGCAGCTTCGTGATCTCAGAATCGGTGGCAACCAGTTCGCGGAAGACCAGATCATTCTGCCATGCATTCATCGCGTGCTTCTGCACGAGGCGATAAGCGTCTTCACGCAACATGCCTGCCTCCGCAAGGTCGAGCAGGAGCTGGCCGCTGAAGATGAGGCCGCCGGTCAGCTCGAGATTTTTCATCATGCGCGCAGGATAGACCACGAGCTTCTCGATGAGGTCGGTGGTTTTGGCGAGCAGATAGTCGGTGAGGATGGTGGAGTCCGGGAGAATGACACGCTCGACTGAGGAGTGTGAGATGTCGCGCTCGTGCCACAGGGCGACGTCTTCAAGCGCAGCCTGGGAGTTGGCGCGGACCACACGGGCGAGCCCGCAGATTTGCTCCGCCGTGATGGGGTTGCGTTTGTGCGGCATCGCCGAGGATCCCTTTTGCTTCTCGGAGAAAAATTCTTCTACTTCGCGGACTTCGGTGCGCTGCAGGTGGCGGATCTCGGTGGCGATTTTATCGAGCGTCGAAGCGATGACAGCGAGCGTAGCGATGTAGTAAGCGTGGCGGTCGCGCTGGATGACCTGGGTGGCGACGGAAGCGGCATTTAGGCCGAGGGAAGCGCACATGCGCTCTTCCTGTTCGGGACTGATGTGGCCGAAGGCGCCGACGGCACCGGAGAATTTGCCAACACGCATCTGCTCCGCGGCGGCTTCGAAGCGCTGCTGATTCCGCCGCATTTCGGAATACCAATTCAAGAGCTTGAGCCCGAAGGTAGTGGGCTCGGCATGCATGCCGTGGGTGCGGCCGACGGTGGGTGTGTCGCGGAATTCGAGGGCTCGGGTCTTGAGGACGCCCAGCAGGTGCACGATGTCCTGGTGAAGGATCGTAGAAGCTTGTTTGACCTGGAGAGCCTGCGCGGTGTCGACCACGTCGTTCGAAGTCAGCCCGTAATGCAGCCAGCGCGACTCGGGGCCGATTTTTTCGGCAACGGCCGTGGTGAAAGCGATGACGTCGTGCTTGACCTCCGCTTCGATCTGATGAATGCGGTTGATGTCGAAGTCACCCCAGGCGCGGATGGCCTTGGCGGCCTCGACAGGGACAACGCCGTCTTCGGCCAGAATTTCACTAGCGACACTCTCGACTTCAAGCCAGGCGCGGAATTTGCTTTCGTCGCTCCAGATGCGGCCCATGGGCGCGCGGGTATAACGCGGAATCAAGGCGGAACTCCTTCGGGGAACTTTTCATTTTAGCCTGCGAGAAGAGGTTCGCCGGATGCGATGCGCGGGACGACAGGGCCTTACTGGGCCGCCACGTCCGATTCGCACTGCGCCGAATTGGTGGGCAGCAGCAGGTCGGAGGTGGTGACGCTGTAGGTATGGAAGCCAATTTCCCTGATCGCGGAGACGATCTGATCCTGCGTTGCGATGCCGCCAAGGGGCGGATCGATGAGCTCGACCTTTCTGGAACCATCGTCGGATTGGCGAAAGGACACTTTGAACTGGAGGCGAACAACGCGATGCGGAGCTTTTCCCTTCGACAGGAGAGCGAAGACAAGGCCATCCGTATGGGTGGGGCTGGTGTAATCGACGACGTACTGCAGATCGGCACCCGGATAAGACTTGTCGTCGGCAATGTAGCCCAGTTCCATCAGAGCCGGACCATGCGCGAGGCCAAGCCAGTCTTCTTTAGCAGTGGCGAGACAATGGCCGGCTTCAAGAAGCGGCTGGGGGGGCGGTTCCTGAATCTGACCAGGCAGCGCGACACCAAAAACGGAAAGGAAGAGGATTGGGAAGCATCTCATTGTGCGGGGAGCCTCCAGGAGCGAACGGTGGGGCGGTATTTCCCTGTATAAGATGAGGGAAAGACGAACAAGAACAGAGTTGACGGGAGATTTAATGGCAAATGTTGTGACGGTTGCGAGCTTTACAGAGCCGCTGGAAGCAGAAATGGCAAAGCTGCGGCTGGAATCGGCGGGGATCGAAGTATTTTTAGCCGGCGAGAATGCACGGATCATGGAGCCGGGGCTGGGGCCGCTGGAACTGCAGGTTAGTTCGGACGATGAGGAAGACGCGCGGGCGATTTTGGCCGATCCGGGTGAACCGGAGAGCGAGAGCACGGAAGCGCCGTGACCGGGTATCGTGACACGATATATCGTGTTACGATGATTCTATGGAACTTGCCGAGATTCATGGAGCTATTTCTCTTGCACGTCACGGACAGAAGCATGACCCCCTGAAAGAACCGCCTCCGCTGACTCGCGCGCAAATGCGGCGCCTGGCAGAGTTTCGGTTTCAGCTGAGAAAGTTTCTGCACTTCAGCAGCCTCGCGGCCGATGCAGCGGGCATACGAGCCCAGCAGTATCAGCTGATGCAGTGTGTGTGGGGGATGCCGGAGGAACTGGACCCGACGATTGCGAACGTTGCTGCGCGGATGCTGCTGAAACATAACAGCGCGGTGGAGCTGGTCGATCGCACCATTGAGCAGGGACTTCTGCGCAGGAGCCCCGATCCTACCGACCATCGGCGAATTCTGCTGAAGATGACGCCGCTGGGCGAGAAACTGCTCGGGTCGCTGGCGGCGTGGCACTTGCGCGAGCTGGAAGAGACGGGACCGGAGCTGATCCGGGCGCTGCGCCGGGTGCTGCTGACGCCGCCGCCAAATGGGGATGGAGCGAAGGCAGAGAAGCGGAAGTAGGACGGCTCAGGCGACGCCGGTTGCGCGTTTTTCGTCCTGATCTTCGACTTCGCCATAAGCTTCCTGGGTGATCTCAAGAATGCCGCGGAAGACGGCGACGAATAGAATCGCCAGGGCAATCGCCATGGAAGCGGACGAGAAGGCGCGCAGGTCGGGCAGAGGCGCATCATGCAGCATCTGATTGCCGATAAAAGCGCTGGAAAATTGCGCGATTCCGGCGACCAGGGGAAAACGAACGGCGAGGATGGCCAGCGGCAAAACCGAGGCAGTCACCAGGAGCAGCACCTGCTGTTCGAGGCTCGGAGGCCAGGCGCGAGCATGCAGAAGCGTGGGTCCGTACATGGCCAGCAGCAGCGATCCGAAGACGCAATTGCCGCCAGCGAAGATATTTTGTAACAGACGAACGCTCATATCTGAATCCGGTCGTTCCTGGAGACCGCTTGCCGAACCGCGGCGCAGGAGGCAGGCCCAATCGGCCGCAACGAACAGGATGCGTTATAAACCGTCTGTGTTCATATACTTCGAGAGCCTTACTGGCTCCCACCAAAGTTGTAGACAGAAAGGTGGAGAAAAAAAGCCGCCTTTCTCCGGAAGACCGAAGTTGGCAGATTTCCTATTCTGTATTTGCAAATCGTAATTACCTCCTGTGAATCCCCGGACGCCCCCGATGCGAACGGGGATTTTTTCTGCCTGAAAGCGGTTGCTGAACCGCTGCGGAGAGGAGCTTTAGTTGGCGGCTTGTTCCTGGACTGGTTGGGGGACGGGCGCGATGATGCCGAGCTTCTCGTAGATGGGGCGCATCTCGCGGCGAATGGCGGGCAGGCGGGTCCAGAACCAGAGGCCGCCCGCGATGCAGCAGGAGCCAGTAAACATCACCGTGCGGGGCGCGCCGATCCAGTGGGCGAGTGAGCCGGCGAGCAGGCTGCCAAAGGGCGCCATACCCATAAAGGCGGCGGTGTAGTAGCTCATGACGCGGCCACGTTTGTCCTCGGGCGAGAGAGTCTGAATGATGGTGTTACTGGCGGTCATGCCCTGGAGCATGCCGAATCCAACAAAGAGCATGAGGATCAGGGAGAGCCAGACCCAGCGTGACATACCGAAGGCAAAGAGGCCGGCACCGAAGACCATGGCGGCCATGGGGATCATTTTGGTGAGGCCGCGAACGGAACGCCGCAGCACCAGGGAAAAAGCCGAGACCAAAGCGCCAGCGCCGGCTGCGCCCATGAGGAAGCCGAGAGTGTGCGCTCCTCCATGGAGGACGCGCGCGGCGAACACGGGCATGAGGACCATGAAGGGCATCCCCATGAGGCTGACGATGGCGAACAGCGTGAGGATATCGCGAATGGGTTTAAAGGTGGAGACGTAGGACCAGCCTTCGCGCATTTGTTCGAACATGGAGGTGGTTGCGAGTCGAGCTTCCGCGGCGGGCACGCGCATCATGAACAGCGAAATGATGACGGCGATGTAGCTGACGCCATCGATGAAGAAGCACCACCCCTCACTGGAGACGGCAATGATCATGCCGGCGAGCGACGGGCCGACGAGACGAGCCACGTTGACCATGGAGGAATTGATGGCGATGGCGTTGGAGAGGTCGTTGCGGTCTTCGACCATCTGCACCATGAAGGACTGACGGCCGGGCATGTCGAAGGCATTGATGAGGCCCTGGAACACGCTGAGGATGAGGACCTCGGTGATGTTGATGAGGTGGGCCAGAGTGAGCCAGGCGAGCAGCAGAGACTGAACCATGGCCAGGGTCTGCGTCCAGATGAGGACACGACGTCGGTCGAAGCGGTCGACGAGAACGCCGGCGATGGGCGCCAGGAAAAACGTCGGGATCTGGCCGGCGAAGCTGACGGTGCCGAGCAGCAGCGACGATTTCGTGAGCCGGTAGACCAGCCAGGCGGTGGCGATCCTGGTCATCCACGTACCGACCAGCGAGATCGTCTGCCCGCCGAAAAAGAGGCGGAAGTTGCGATGGCGGAGCGCACGCCACGCATGAGAAAAATCGCGCGCGGCCTGACGGGAGTTGTCGGCGAGGTGGCGCTCTGGTTTTTGGGATGCCGGTTCGGCAGCCGTTTTTATGGACGCCGCTTCGCGGCTTTCCGGTCCTATGCCATTTCCTCCGGGCGTCGTTTCACTCATGCAGTCAGATGTTTTTTCAGAAATTCGAGAGAGCGCTCGCGGGCAAGCTTAGCGGCGGCGGGGTTATAGCTGGCGCGATCGCTGGTATTGAAGCCGTGGCCCGCGCCTTCATACCAGTAGATGGGCACATCGGGATGTGCCGCCGCTACTTTGCTGTCGATCTGATCCTTCGGAATGTGATGATCGTCGAGGCCGAAGTGAAGCATGATGGGCGCGTGCAGCTTCTCGTTCGCATAGGTTGAGATTTGACTGCCGTAGTAGCCAACGGCCGCATCGGGATTGAGGTGCGTGGCCGCAAGCCAGGCCATGGAACCACCGAGGCAATAGCCGATGACGCCGACTTTTTTGTCGGTCTCGTGACGCGCGTAGTCGATAGCCGCGGCGACATCTTTGATGCGGTCCGCGGTGTCGCCCTGACGGATGGTGGCCATCCCTTTTTGCATGTCCTCCTGGGTGTAGGCGAGCTCGACGCCACGTTCGACGCGGTCGAACAGGGCCGGAGCCACGGCGAGGAAGCCATCTTTGGCCCAGTCGTCGGTGACGGAGCGGATGTGGCTGTTCACACCAAAAGCTTCCTGCAGGACGACGAGTCCGGCAATGGGTTTGCCTGGAGGACGGGCAACGTATGCGTCGAGTTCATGATCATCGGATGCGCGGAGCTTCACGTGTTCGCCCATGGCGGATCTCCTCTGTGTTATCGGGGCTACTGATTGGGATGCGTGGAGGGCGGAAGCGATTCAGGGCCGGGATGAGCCTCATCGCGCAGGATGGCCCAATAGCTGTTGCGGGCGACGACGTGCGCGCCGTAATCCTGCGTGAGCTTGACCTGGACCGTATGGAGACCCGGAGTCAGATCGGTGGGATGAAAGCTGAGTATGTAGCGATTACGAGCGTGACTGGCAACTTCCGCAACGCGATTCTCAAAGCCTTTTTCGCGGGTGAACGGATCGTACTCGCCGCCGCTGAGGTCGGCCAGGGTCTTCGGCGTGTTGCGGCGCATGGCATTCATGGTCATGACGAGCGGCGCCAGAATGTTGAGCTCGTTCCCGCCATTGGTGTTGCCCCCGCCCCAGTCGATGATTTCGGCTTTGCCTGGCGAGAAGACGAGGCTCAGCACAAGCGTGTTGCTGGTGCCGATGCGCTCAACGAGCTGCGGAATGTTGAAGCGGTGGCTGCCGTGGTCGCGCGACTCGCTGATGAGGAGCAGGACGCGGCGATGATCGGGGGGCTGTTGTTCGAGCAGATTGACGGAATAACCGACCGCATCGAGAATGGCCGCGCCACCGTCGCCACCCGGCATCTGGCGCAAATCGCTGGTGATGGAGTCGGTATTGTCGCTGAAGGGTTCGACCCAGGTGGCTTTGGAGTCGAAGGCGACGAGCGCGATATTACCGCGGCCATCGCGGGTGAAGAGATCGAGGAGCGGACCGAGCTTGCCGATTTTGTCGAACTCGAGCGGAGCGTCGCGGCCGCGTTCGATGCAGACCACCAGCGAGACGGGCTGCGTGTCGAGGTCGTCATCGACGTGAACCTTCTGTTCAACACCGTTATCGAAAACGGAGAAGTCTGTGGGCTTGAGGCCGTAGAGAACCTCACCGTTGGATTTTTCGACCAGCGTTGGCACGATCACGACGCTGGTGCTGACGTGAAACGTCGGCATGTTGGCATTGGGATCGGGCGGAAAGTCCTGAGGGGTAAATCGCCGGTTTTGCGGCTGTGCGGGGGTCGGCTGACTGCTGGGTCGAGCTGGTGGTTCGCCGGGGAAGGGCTCGGCCTGCGGCTCGGGCTGCGATTGCTGTTGCGGTTGCTGCGCAGGTTCGTCCGGAAACGGCTCCTGGGCGGACAGGGGCGCAGCGATGCAGAGAAAAAGCAGCAGGCGCAGTACGGAATTCCAGCTTCGCGTCATTAATTTCATTACATCAGAGGGAGACGAACGAAGCGAGGTTACGGACGCGGACGCTACTGCGGCGTGGGGTTGGGGGGCGCGGTGGGATTGAAGGGCGCGTACGGATTGGCGCCAGGCCGAGGACCGGTGCGGCGGCTGTCAATGGCGTCGCGCTCGGCGAAGAAGGCGGGGGTGGGCTGGTAGTCATAGTCGAAGGGCAGGGGGCGTTCGGGCTTGCCGTCGGCACGCGCGTGTTGCTGGCCATTCAGCCAGGTGTAACGATCGGTGATGCCCCATGTGAGCGCGGCCGTGACGTTGGGCTCGGCGAGCATCAGTGTGAGGTAGTCGCGATAGGTTTTGGCGATGGCTGCGTCGCGGTCGGGAACGGACTCGGGTAGCTTGCGGTCGCTCACGTCCAGTTCGGTGACGAAGACCTGAAGATTCATCGCGGCGAGTTCGCGAACGAAGTGGATGAGGCCGGGGCCGGCAGCTTCGCTGGCGCTGAGATGGCTCTGCACGCCAACTGCGTCAATGGGGACGCCGCGCGCTTTGAGGCGCCGGACCAGCATCATGACCTGGCCGCGCTTATCGATGTGCTCAGGCGTGTCGAGCTCGATGCCGTAGTCGTTATAGGTGAGCAGGGCGGTGCGGTCTGCCTGGCGGGCTGTGCGGAAGGCAAGTTCCAGGTAACTGGGTCCGATCAGCTCGAGCCAGGGAGAATTGCGCAGGCCGTCGGGCCGGCCGTCCTTCACGTTGATAGCCTCGTTGACGACATCCCAGGAATGCAGCTTGCCGGCGTAGCGGCCGGCGACGGTCTGAATATGTTCGGTGAGCGTCTGCGCAGCGTTGTCTTTGGTGACGGTGCCGGCAAACCACGCGGGAATCGACTCGTGCCAGCAGAGATTGTGCCCGCGGACTCTCTGATCGCGGGAGAGCGCGAAGACCACGACATCGTCGGCTTTGCGGAAGTCGAACTGGCCTGGAGCGGGACGCAGGGCAGCCCACTTCATGGCATTCTCCGGAACCACCATGTTGGCTTGCTCGGCGACGGTATGGGCGTAGTCTGCCTCGCCATCGAGATAAGCCGGATTGACGGCGCATCCGACAAAAAGTCCGCGCGCAGCAGCGTGAGCGCGCAGGGAACGCGGACCGTTGACATCGTTGAGGGTCGGCGCGCCTCCACGATTGATGGTCGGGACTTTGGGTTCTCTTGCGCAACCCAGCGGAAGGATGGAGGCGATGCCGCTGGCCGCGGCGGCTACGGCAGCACTGGCCAGGAACTCGCGGCGGTTTTTGGGGCCCCCGGTGCGCGTCATGAGTCCGCTCCCTGGTTACGACTGGCTCCGGACTTTTTCCATGCATCCATGCGGTCGATCCAGCGGAGAAAGCGAAAGAGGTTTCCCTTCTCGCGCCAGACAAAGGCGGCGATGTCGCGGAGACGTAACTCTTCAGCCTTCATGCCAGAGTAGGTTTCGATACGCCACTTGAGGTATTCGCTTCGCCAGGGCCGGAAGCGGTGGCCGCTCGTGGCATTCCAGATGAATCGCAGAGACGCAAACAAAGCAGCGAGTCCTTTGGGCCATCACGCGGAAGCCCGGAGCAGGTAGAAGGTGGCTGAAGATGGCGCTGCCGTGAGTATAGCGGGAAAGCTGAGGAGGAGGCTGAATTTCCTCGTTGCGCATCGTTGCTTGTGGCAGAGTTGATGACGTGAGAATCAGGCATTGCTGTGCGCTTTTTCTGTCGATGATAACGGTCTCCGCGGGAAATGCCCAGGCCGCTCCTACGAAGGAAAGTATCGAGGCGAGGCTAAAGGGATCGTTTTTGATGCTGCGGGGTACGTGGGCCGGGGAGAACATGGCGTTCGACAGCCAAGGCAATCTGGTGGGGACGGCGGAGAAGACGTTCTTCTCGCTCAGCGCAGTAATCGTGGAGCAGGTTGAGCTGAGTGATCGGCAGCTTGAAATTCGAGGAAGACGCGCCGGGCTCACCTTTCATTACATCGGCCCACGCAACGTGCAACCCGAATATGCCCTCGGCGTCAAAAGCATCGGCGCTTCGCCGTACGAGAAAACCTACCTGGACGTCACGGTCGAGCGCGATCCACAGCACCCAGAGTGGCTGGAGGCGGGATTGAGCAAGGTGTTTTCCATCGGTATCGACGACAGTTTAGCGAATTCGGCTCCCCATTATTGGCGTACGTTCCTGCAGCACTCGCTGCATCCATCCGACATTCCGACATCGAAACCTCAGCAACATGACCCTGGAATCAAAAACCCGATCCTGAGATATTCGCCGAATTCTTTGCTTTCGCGTGCGGTGAAGCTCCTCCACGCGACAGGAGTTTCGGTGATCGGACTGACCGTTGACATCAGTGGAATGCCCCAGGATGTCCACATTTTGCGACCGCTGGGTATGGGATCAGATGAATACGCGGTCGCCGAGGTTCTGCAATACCGGTTCACGCCCGCGATGGACCACGGGCGTCCAGTCGAAGCGAAGGACATTCAGATTGAGGTGAACTTTCGCGAGTAATCGAGCGAATCGTTATATGTCCATGGTGGAGTCTTCGATGGCGCGCCGCACATTGCCTTCAGCGCGGGCGAGACGGCGCACCGCTTCAGGCTTGTCGACTCCGGCTTTGAGCATGACCAGGGCGACCGGCACGCTGCGGCCGGCGGACTTGATGACATCGACGGCCTTCTCGCGGCTGACACCGCAGGCGTGCATGAGGATGCCGATGCCGCGTTCAATGAGCTTGGAGTTGTGCATGTGTACGTTGACCATCAGGTTTTCGTACACATAGCCAAGCCGCGTCATGGCGCCGGTGGTGATCATGTTGGTGATCATCTTCTGGGCGGTGGCGGCCTTCAGGCGCGTGGAGCCGGAAATCACTTCGGGACCGACCTCGGCGATGATGCAGGTTTCAGCAGCGTGCGCCAAAGGAGTATTGGGATTGCAGGTGATGCAGGCCGTCTTTGCGCCCAGCGTGCGCGCATAGGTGACGGCGGAAACGACGTAGGGGGTGCGACCACTGGCCGAGAGCCCAATGACGACATCCTTCCGGCTGGGACGGCGACGGGCGATATCGCGCTTGCCTAATTCTTCAGAATCTTCGTTGACTTCAACCGGTGAGGCCAGGGCCTTGGGTCCGCCCGCCATGATGTACTGCACGGTCTGCGGGCTGGTGGAGAAGTAGGCCGGGATTTCGCACGCATCGAGCGCGGCGAGGCGACCGCTGGAACCAGCGCCTATATAGATGAGCCGCCCACCTTCGCGGAGACTGTGCGCGACGAGGTCGATAACGTGGGCGATCTCGGGCAACGCCTTCTTTACAGCGGCGCCCACCTTTTGATCTTCCTGATTGATGATGCGAGCGATTTCGAGGGCGGAACGAGTATCGAGGCCGCGCGTAGCTTCATTGGCCTTTTCCGTCAGCAGATCCTGAATATTGGCCGACGCGCCATTCGAACCATTCGATCCGTTGGTTCCGTTCTTTGCGCCTTCGCCCGCTTCAGCTTGTGGATTGAGTGTCGTTCCCATTTTTCCTGGGTTTTGGCCGTACAGACCCTATATAAGTCTAACGCGATATGCCATGCACGCGTCGTCAATATTATCGGACGAACGGGTTATGTCCTTGTCACTGCTTTGTCATGGAATGGCGCACGGCCACCCTTTTCCACAGGGGTCTTACCAGTCGTGGCGTCCCACGGTTCCCTGCCCCGGTTCGATGCCGCGAATCTTCCCGTCGCGCATATGAACGATGCGGTCGGCGATGCTGGCCGCCTCCGGATTGTGGGTAATCATCAATACAGTCTGTTTGAATTCCTGATTCGACCGTCGCAGCATTTCGAGAACCGCGTCGGAGTTTTCCGTGTCAAGGTTTCCCGTGGGTTCGTCTGCAAGTACGATCGAAGGCCGGGTGATGAGGGCACGCGCGATGGCGACGCGTTGCTGTTCGCCGCCTGACAATTCAGAGGGGCGGTGGTCGAGGCGCCCGGAGATGTTGAGCAGGCCGGTGAGGTGCGACAGGAAGGCCTGGTCGATGGGCTCAGCGCGGGCGGCGATCTCGTAGGCGATCTCAATATTGCCCCGTGCGGTCAGCGTAGGCAGCAAATTAAATTTTTGAAAAATGAAGCCGATGCGGGAGCGGCGCATGCGCGTGCGCTCCGCGTCGTCGAGCGTGGCGAAGTCGACGCCGCCGATGAAAACTTTGCCGCTGGTCGCGCGGGTGAGGCCGCCCAGCAGGTAGAAAAGGGTTGACTTGCCGCTGCCCGAGGGGCCGACAATCGAGACAAACTCGCCTGCTTCGACGGAAAACGTCGCGTCGCGCAGCGCCGGAACTTCAAGCCTGCCTGAACGGTAGACTTTGCCGAGGTGCTCGGCGCGAATCATCGGATCCACCCTGCGATTGTAAATGGACCGGGTTGGAGAACCGATCCATTCATACAAGATGCAGCGGATGGCGTATGCGGTGAGCCAGGAATCTGATCAGAAACGGAAGGATCAGGAAGCAACGGCGTGTTCGAGCGCGTCGAACGCGACGTCGGAGGAATAGGCCGGGCGAAGGACCTTCCTGGGGCCGCGCTTACGGGCGATCATGACGCGGATGCGCTCCAGCATCTCGCCGGCCGTGGAGCTCCCCTTGGGGAGAAACGCATCGGCACGGTTGGCGTGGTCAAACGCCTTAACACTGCCGCTGATGAGAATCATCGGCACTTCCGGCGCGATTTCCTTCATGCGGCGCACCAGCTCGTTTCCATCCATGTTGGGCATCACGAGATCGCTGAGCACCAGGTCGATGCCGCCCACGCGAAACCTCTCCATGGCTTCTTTTCCGTTGCAGGCGGCAACTACCCGATAGCCGCCCCGGGTCTCCAGCAGGAATTTGCGCACAGCAAGGGCCTGTTCATTGTCGTCAACGCATAGGATTGTCTTTTTTGGTCTCATGTTTCTTTCTTCCTGGCAGTTCCCGCGCAAGTGCGGGAAGAACAGCATCGAGGCACCCAACGTGCGGGAAGAAGCGCCTGTCAGCGGGTTGGCGTGAGCCGCAATCCAGCGCCCAGCATTGCGCCGCCGCCTGGCTTGCCACAGGCGCACGACGCCGCTTGCCCGCCGGGACGCAGGATGCGGGGGAACAGAACGACGGGCACCGGCGTCGTGTTCGAGGCTCGCGCTGGTTCCGATTGACCCCGGAATAATGGCGAGCGACGAAGGCGCCTGGTGCGACTGCGTTACCGTTCCAATTCAGTTTTGAGTGAACGCAAAGTTGACGTTCCTTTTGAACGCCACGTCAGAGTACGAAGGGGAACCCAGATTGGCAATGGCAAAAGTTAGGCGAATCTGCAAAGCGTTTTCTGCCCCGCTTGCACCGCATTCTGTTATGGCCCGATGAATATTGGCTGAGGGGCATGCGCAGTCTGTTGAAAGGGTGTGGAACGCGCAGGGAAAAGAGGGTCAATTGCAGCGATTGCAGTGCGGATGTTTTTTCTCGTTGAGGTGAAGAGCAGCGAAGTCGATTTTCGAATGCCGAATTCAGCGGCGAAAAATCTGCGTCATCATATCCGACTGCACCTGATTCAGCTGCTGAATGGTGGCTTCCAGAGTCGGCCGATCGTCGAGCGACGCACCGGTCATCAGTTCTTTCAGGCGGAAGGCTGTATGGCGGACGAGAATCTCAGCGTTCTTGAGCTTCTTGGCGTCGCGCAACAGGCTCATCTGAATCTTCTGCGCGTAGCCCTGCGCAGCTTTAAGAGAAGCGGAACCGTGTTCCTGATCGCCGGCCTGGAATTGCGCCGTGGCGATCTCGGTCATGGAGTGCACGAGCTCGGCATAAATATAAGGCTGTTCGTTGGGAGAGGCGGCGACAGCTTTGGCCTCAAGGTCGGCCAGCTGGCGCGCATCGGGCACGCGATCATCCGCCCCGTGCGCCCACGCAAGGGACGCGGGAAGAAGTACAGAAGCGGCGAGGACAGCGATCAACCTCATGGTGAACCTCCGAGGTCGTGCGTTCCGAAAACAATACAGCAGAACCTGTACTCTGCGCCAATCCACTTGATGGTTATGGCGGATACGATCAACCCAAAGTAACTGGTGACCCTCGACCGGCCGCCGTTACAAAGCGCTGCGTGGAACCCTTCCTGAGCACCTACTTGCCAAGAGCGGCGAGCCGGTGCTTTGCCTGCCATTCCTGGTCGGGAAACTTTCCCTGGGCAGCGGCGAGAAATCGATGATAGTAGTCTGCCGCTGACTTGCTTTGATGGAGATTATCGTACGCAGTTGCCCACAGGAACAGCGTCGCAGGAATTTCTTCCGCAAACTTTGATCGCATGGAAAGAGCAGCCAGCTCGTCCTGGTATTGGTGGGTCTCAGAGTCGGCAAAGGCGATGCCCGACCACGCTTCGACGTCTCCGGGCCTGGCGGCGGCGGCTTTGTGAAACGCCGCAATCGCGTCCGGGTAGCGCTCCTGGCGGATGAGGATCTGGCCATGAGCGTCGAGCAGGGCGGGGTCGTTGGGCGCCTGGGCCAGAAGTTGCTGGTAGAGCGCGTCCGCTTCGTCGAGCTTGCCCGCTTGAAAGTCAGCGTCGGCCAGCATGGAGGCGACGCTGCGGCTGTCGGGCTGAAGTTTGTGCAGCTTTTCGAGGACCGCCAGCGCCTCCGGCTGCTTCCCCTGTGCATTCAGAATGGTGGCGAGTTGGGCGTTGAGCGCGGGATCCTCGGGATCGCGGCGCAGGGCGGCGTCAACCAGCGGCTGCGCGTCGGCGTAGCGCTTCTCGGCGATCAGCAGGTGAGCCAGGCCGGCGCTGGCGTCGGAGCTGTTCGGATCGGACTGGAGCGCGTGGCGGTATTGCTGCTCGGCAATCTCCGCATCGCCAGCGGATTCGGCAATCTCCGCCGCCAGCAGCGTGTCCGACGGAGTTTCCGGAGTGAGCTTGAGTGCAGCCACCAGCGCATCGCGCGCTCCGGTGGGATCCGAGGTTCGCAGCAACCGGGCCAGGGCGCGGTCGGCCTGAGCTTTGGCTCCGGGATTGGGTGGACTTGGATCCAACTGAACGGCAGCCTGAAGCTGATCGAGAGCGGACTGGGTCGAGGCGGGGTCGTTTTTGGCGGCCAGCAGCAGGCCGAGAGCCAACCGCGATTCAAACTGTTTTGGATCGGCAGCAATGGCCTTGTGGTACCAGCCTTCGGCCGCGTCGGCGTGACCCTGCGCGTCTTCGATATAACCGCGGTCGAAAAGCGCCCGCGCGTCGCCGGGACGGGCGGAGAGGTAAATGTCGAGGCGGCTGGAGGCGAGGGGGTAGTTTTTGGCTTCGATGGCCGACTCGATGTCATCGAGGGGACCGAGGGTCTGCGGCCTTGCATCCTGCTGCTGGTCGCTGCTGGTGCCGGGCGGCAGCGGCGCAGGCTGGGCAACCGCGATCGCGGTCATGCCGGCCAGGAAGATCGCGCCAATCGCTCCGCGGATGGAGCGAAGGGCCGCGTCCGACATTGTCCGACACGAAGCACATGCGGGGTTGGGATTGCGCGGAAACCGCTTCACTGAAATACCTCGCTTTGCGCCTCGGGGACCGGCTCAGCGGCGTGTCCGACAAGGACACGGGCGAGCCATTGTCCGGTGTGGGAAAGCTCGTTGCTGGCGATGGTTTCAGGCGTACCGGTGGCGACGACTTGTCCGCCGGCCGAACCGCCTTCAGGTCCGAGGTCGATAACCCAGTCGGCGGACTTAATCACATCGAGGTTGTGTTCGATCACTATGAGGGAGCCGCCGCTGTCGATGAGCTTGCGGAAGGCCATCAGCAGCTTGCCGACGTCGTCGAAGTGGAGGCCGGTGGTGGGCTCGTCGAGGATGTAAAGGACGCGGCTGCCCCCCTTCTTGCCGTCCGATCCGCGACTGTCGGAACGGGTCGAGGCCAAATGGGCGGCCAGCTTGACGCGCTGCGCCTCGCCGCCGGAGAGCGTGGTAGCCGACTGACCCAGGCGCACATAGCCGAGGCCGATTTCCTCAAGGACAGCGAGTTTGTCGACGATCCTGGGATGGCCGACGAAGAAGCGCAGGGCCTCACGAACGGTCATCTGCAGGACATCGTAAATGCTGCGGTTCTTGTAGTGAATTTCGAGGGTGCTGGCCTTGTAGCGTGTACCTCCGCACTCTTCGCAGGGCAGCTCCACGTCCGCCAGGAATTGCATTTCGACCGTGACGGTGCCGTCGCCTTCGCAGACGTCGCAGCGTCCGCCGGGTACATTGAAGGAGAAATGGCCGGCGGCATAGCCGCGGCGCTGTGCTTCCGGCTGCGCTGCGAACAGCTCGCGGATCGCGTCGAACGCCTTGATGTAGGTAACAGGGTTGGAGCGCGGCGTACGGCCGATGGGCGTTTGATCAACGAGGACGATGTCGTTGAGGCGCTCGACGCCCTTGATGTCCTTGTAGACGCTGGTTGGATCGCCGCCTTCGATGCGCCCGAGGCGATGCGCCACCGCCTTGTAGAGGACCTCGTGCACCAGCGTGGATTTACCTGAGCCGGAGACGCCGGTGATGGCAACCAGCAGGTTGAGAGGAATATCGACGTCGATGCCTTTGAGGTTATTCGCGCGTGCGCCTTTCAGGCGCAACCACTCCTTCGACGATCCCGACTTGTGGCGGCGAGCGGGGACAGGGATGGTGAGGTGGCCGCTGAGGTAGCGTCCAGTGATGGAGGCTGGATTGGCAGCGACTTCGTCCACGGTTCCGGCCGCGAGGACTTTGCCGCCAAACTCGCCCGCGCCGGGGCCGAGGTCGAGAAGGTAGTCAGCGGAGCGCAGGACGTCGGGATCGTGTTCAACGACAAGAATGGTGTTGCCGAGGTCGCGCAGGTTATTGAGGATGCGGATGAGCCGGTCGGTATCGCGAGGATGCAGACCGATGGAAGGCTCATCGAGGACATAAAGCGCGCCGACCAGACGCGAACCGAGCGATGTCGCTAACTGGATGCGCTGGGACTCGCCGCCCGAGAGCGTAGAGGCGAGACGGTCAAGGGTAAGGTAGTCGAGCCCGACGGCGTCGAGAAATGTCAGACGCTGACGAATCTCGTCGAGGATGCTGCCGGCAATTTCTTCCTGCATCGGCGTCAGCGTCAGTTTGGAGAAGAAGCGGGTCGCGGCGCCGATGGTGAGGGAGGCTGCCTCGCATATATTGCGGCCTTCCCCGCCCTCTTCGCCGATGCGGACGGCGCGGGCTTCAGCGCGCAGACGCTGGCCTTTGCACTCCGGGCAGAGGGCGTAGCCGCGATACTTGCTGAGCATGACGCGGACGTGCAGCTTGTACTTCTTGCGTTCGAGTAGCGCGAAGAAGCCGTGGACGCCGGGGAATGTCCCACGGCCGTCGAGGACAAAGGCTTGCTGGTCCGCGGTCAGGTCCCACCAGGGAACATCGAGGGGGATGCCGCTGGCGCGCGCTGCACGGCGCAAATCAGTGAGGTACGAGCGGTATTTCGGGCGGTTCCAGGGATCGATTGCGCCGTCGTCGAGGGTCTTCGACTTGTCCGGGATAATAAGGTCGAGGTCGAAGTCGATGGTGTTGCCGAATCCCTGGCAGCGCGGGCAGGCACCATAGGGGTTGTTGAAGGAGAAGAGGCTTGGCTCCGGCTCCCGATACTGGCGATGGCAGTTCTTGCACTCGAAAGCGCCGGAGAAGCGGAGGCGCTGACGTGGGCCCGTGTCGGACGCGGGGTCGCGCGGGACGACTTCGTAGAGAATCTCGCCCGCTTCGCGGTAGCCGATTTCGGCGGCATCGACAATACGAGCGCGGCTGTCGGACGCGACCGCGATGCGGTCGACTAAAACAAAGACCGGCAGGGCGAAGTTGATCTCGAGCAGCGACTCCGGCGTGGAGAATTCGTAAATTGTACCGTTCTGGTAGAGGCGGTTGAAGCCGCGTTTACGCAGATCGCCGAGTCGCTCCCGGAGCGCGTCCGACAAAGCGCCTGCGGTTTTGTCGGCGGGTTTTGTGGCAGACTTCTTTGTCCGACGCGCGGGTTTGGGTTCGGCAGTTGTGTCGGACACGGGCCGGGTCGGGGTAGTCGCCAGCGGCTGAACCGGGAAGATGGCGTGAAGGCGAGTTCCCTCGCCCAGCGCGAGGATCGCGGACGCAATCTCGTCAACGGTGTCACGTCGGACAATGCCGCCGCAGACGGTGCAATGGACGGCACCGCAGCGGGCCCAGAGCAGGCGCATATAGTCGTAAATTTCCGTCGCGGTGGCGACGGTGGAGCGGGGATTACGGGTCGAATTCTTCTGCCGGATGGCAATGGCCGGGGCCAGACCATCGATCAGGTCGACATCGGGCTTCTCAATGCGCTCCAGAAACTGGCGGGCGTAGGCGGAAAGCGACTCGACGTAGCGACGCTGGCCTTCGGCGTAGATGGTGTCGAAGGCGAGCGACGATTTGCCGGACCCGGAGACGCCGGAGACCACGGTGAGCTTCCCATGGGGAATCGAGCAGTCGATGTTTTTCAGGTTGTGGGTCCGCGCACCGCGGATGATGATTTCGTCGCTCAAAAGAGTGGTCCCGAGGCTTCAGGGAAAAGTGCCCCAGTCTGATTATAGAGGCGGAGTGCATCCTATCGGGCGGGGTTGAGAATGGAGGACTATGCATCTGACCGGAGCCCTGATTCTGCTGCTGTTTATCATCCTTTCGGCCGCGGGGATGATGCTTTTTCTGCACCTGACGCGCGCCGGCCGCATCCTGCACGACCGCATTCCCGACCGGCCGCGGCGGCGGCTGTTCCAGGCAGCGGTGAGCTTCTTCGTGACCTTTCTGGGGGTGCGGCTGCTGGTTTACGCGATTGTCCACCACGTGGGGCCATTCGGGTGGGTGATGGTAGGTGGGCGCCACATCCATCACCTGGTGTGGGGGATTCTGCTGCTGCTCATCGTGGGCTATGCAGAGTTGGCGGAAGTCGGAACCGGCTCTTCCCCGGGCTCGATCTTTGCGAGCCGTCTGATCTCCATTCTCTTCGGCATGGGTGCGGCGCTCACGCTGGACGAATTTGCGCTATGGCTGAATCTGAGCGCGGACGCGTACTGGACGCGCCAGGGACGCGAGAGCATCGACGCCGTCATCCTGTTTGGCGCTCTGCTGGCGATCGGCGCGTGGGGTTCTCCGCTGTTCACAAGGCGTAAGCAGGCGGCGACTACCAAACTGGATTGAAAATCCGGGGCGGGATCTGTTCCGCCGACCGGTACATGCCGATGGAAGTGGGTGGGGTTGTTTGTACGATGGCACCCGTTGCACGGCTGATGACTAGCCCGCTGGTGAAGCACGCTGTCAGAATGGTGATCATGCACTGGACAGCAGCCTGGGTAGTCCTGATTTTCCTGGCGTCCTGCACCTCGGTGATGCTGTTCCTGCTGCACCTGACGCGCGCGGGACGCATTCTGCATGAGCGAATTCCGGACCGGCCGCGTCGGCGGCTGTTTCTGGCCGCACTGGGCTTTGCCATCACCTTCGTTGGCGTGCGGGTGCTGGTGCTGCTCATTATCTTTAACATCGGGCCCTTCGGATGGGTGGTGATGGGGGGAATGCACATCCACCACCTCGTATGGGGCATCGTTCTGCTGCTGGTCTCCGGCTACGCGATGGTAGGTGAGATCGGGACGGATTCGACGCCCAGATCGCTGTTTCTGGGGCGGCTGATTGCGATTCTGTATGGCATCGGCGCAGCACTCACGCTGGACGAATTCGCGATGTGGCTGAACATCAAGGAATCGACCTGGACCTTTCAGGGACGAGAGAGCATTGACGCGGTTGTGGTGTTTGGCGCGCTGCTGGCCGTCGGCGCATGGGGCGCGCCGTTGTGGACAAAGCGCGGGCGTAAACGCGGCACTCATAATCACCCAAAGGCGGCGGCAAATCATGGTCAACAGGAATCGCATCGCGGTTCCCCGCACAAATGAAAAGGGCCGCGCCGGGCATTTCGCCGACGCGGCCTCTTCGCCCGTTTTCTCGCACCGAGCTAGCTGTGAGGTTTCAACAGGTTGTCCATCTGATCGAGAACTGGGAAGCTGAGTTTGCGAAGCAAAGCGACTCAGGAGACCAGATGGACTACCACCAGAATGCCCGACTGACGATGCACAGTCGAGAGCAGCTATCCAGA
>DATAZC010000172.1:0-4894 GCA_036272255.1 Acidobacteriaceae bacterium
CGAATCCGCTCCCCAGCAGCTCCACACCGGAGCTGCGCAGCGTTGCTCCTGCCAGCGTGATCGTCGCCCCCGCGCTCTGCCCGATTTCTATATACCGAATACGCGACGCCGCGTGACTCAGACCCTTCTGCGCAATCGCTGCGAGCATGCACTCCGCCGGCTCGCCCCACAGGTAGTCCAGCACCACATCCACCCCATGCTCCACAATCTCGCGGCGAAACGCCGCCACCAGCGCATCGTGCGACTGCTCGAGCGAGATCACCGCATCCGCTCCCAGCTCTCGCGCCGATGCCAGCGCCTGCGCATTTCTTCCCGCCGCAATCACGCGCCGCGCACCCAGCCGCTTCGCAATCTGCACCGCAAGCAGTCCCGCCGCGCCGGTCGCACCCAGTATCAGCACGCTCTCGCCCGCCACAAACTTGGCGCGAAACTGCAACGCCACCCACGACGACATCCCCGGATTCGCAAGCCCTGCTGCCGTCACCGCGTCCAGCCCATCCGGAAGCCGCACCGACAATGCCGCATTCGTCACCGCGCGCTCTGCAAACGTGCCAAAGGGCGGCCGCGAGGCGCCGAAGTACACCCGCGTCCCATCCTCCAGCCGGCCCACGCCATCCACTCCCGGGATGAACGGCAGCACGCCCGTGCTGCCATAGTGCGAGCCGTTGGCCAGCGCCTTCACAATCGGGTGCAGACCGGCCGCTTCCACCTGGACCAGCACCTCACCCGCCTCCGCCACCGGATCGGCAAACGATCCATAGCGCGGCGCCTTCGCAAACGAATCCACAATCACAGCGTTCATCGCCATCCCTCGCCGGGAGCGTCCGTTCCATCACCCATAGGACGCACATCTCCCCCAGGGAAAGCCTACATGGCAAAGGCGCACGGGGGTATTTCCTGGCGATGAAAGACCGCTGCATCGCTAGTAGCGGGAAAAATTCACCTCGATATTGATGGACACCGCGACGGGCTGGCCCTCTTTCATCCCAGGCTTGAAGCGATACTGGCGAACTGCGTCCATCGCCTGCTGATCGAAATCGGCCGACAAAGATCGCTCCACATTAAGACTCTCGGGCATTCCCTTGCTGTTTACGATCAGACTAATCACGGAGACGCCATGCCAGCCTGCTTTGCGGGTTTTTCTCCCTGCATTTTTCGGAAATGTAGCGTCCACCGCATGAGTCAGCACGGGAGCACTTACATCTCCGCCAATCTTGTAGACCTTCTCCTGCGCCGTCCCTGCCGCCGCGCCATCCTGCGGCGTCACGTCGAATGACAGCGCCATCGCCGTCCCTGCGCCCACCAGCAGCGCGCAGGCGGCCACCGCCGCCATCGCAATCTTTCGTGTTCTGCTCACCGTCGGTAAATCCGTCGTCAATCGCATAATGCGTTCCTCCAAGATGTCGGCATCGAAGACTCCGATAGCTTGCGTTTCATTCGCATAGACAGTCTGCGCCGCGCCCCGGGCCATCGCCGTGGCCAGCCGCAGCAGGGAAGCCGCATACTTCGGCCGGTCGCCCACCACACCGGCCGCCATCTCGTCGCACACCAGCTCGCGCGTCTCGGCAATCCGGCGCCGCATCATCCAGGTTGCCGGGTGATACGCAACCGCCGCAGAGGCGTATTCGTAGATCAGATTCTTCGCAAAATCACGCCGCGCCAGGTGTGCGCATTCATGCGCCAGTGCCGCGCCCACGTCCTCGGAGCCCTTCGCCGCAAAGAATCCTTCCGGCACCAGCAGGAGCACCCGCCGCAAGCCCAGCACTACCGGTCCGCGCGTCTCGGCGGAGCAGCGAATCTCCGGCGCCGCTACGCCGAACCGCCGCGCCGCGCCTTCCACGAGCGCACCCGCTGCAGGGTCGAGCGTCAGCGCCGCAGCCCGCTGCGCCATCGCGCGAGTGCGCCGCCACCGCCATAGCAGCCGCGACACGCAGAACAGCACCGCCAGCAGATACGCCCCGGCCAGCATCTCCAGCAGCAGTGGCGAAATCCTCCACTGCCCGGCCCTTGCGGCAATCATCGAATACGTAACCGTAGCCGTTCCACCCACCGCACGCGCATCCGCGTGGCTGAACCAGCGGATCAGTGTCGCAACCGGCAGCAACGGCAGCGCCGCTCCTGCCAGCAACGCGCCAACCCACATCCGATGCTGCGCCAGCGGTCCAACCCTGCGCAGCAGCCGGTCGCCCAGCCACGCCACCGCGCCAAGAGCCGCCAGCGTCACCGCGGAGTGCGTGAGATAGCTCACCAGCCATCCACTTATTGTGGTCAAAAGTTCATGCATCCAGATCTCATGCATTGCGGTCCCTCCCGCGTGGGTTCTTCTTCGCAGCCTTCGCCGCATCCACGCGCTCGGCCAGCTTCGCCAGCCGTCCCGCGTCCAGTTGCCGCGACTTCACCAGGCTCATCACCAGCTCCTCCGGCGATCCGCCAAACATCCGGTCCACCAGATCCGCCACCGCGGTGCCCAGCGTCTTTTCTTCGGTCACCGCGGCGCGATACTCAAACGCGCGTCCGCACAGCCGCCGCGTCACCCGGCCTTTGCGTTCCAGCACGTTCAGCATCGTCTGCACGGTTGTGTACGCCAGCTCGCCATCCAGCTCCTGCTGCACCGCCTGCACCGGGCTCGGCCCCAGCCGCCACAGCACCTGCATGATCTTCAGCTCCAGCGGCGTCATCCCTTCGGATCCGCTGCCAGAGCCACCCCTGCGTCCCGCCATGCGATCTCCTAATAAAATAGGAATCTACGCCAGTTGTTTTACCGCTGTCAACTAAAAAAATAGGAGTCTCCCTTTGGGAGCAGCTAAGCTGCTTTCGCTTCCACGTGTGGGTCTTGAATGCTCACCTTCGCCAGCCGCTGAAATGCCCAAACTGACAGCCCACTAAATACGATCGCTTGTGCCACGTGTATCCAAAACCAATTGTCAGTCCCACCATCCCAAACCAGCCGTCGGGCGGCGTCGTGCGGCCACACCACGGTGAAGAAGATCAGGAGCGCCACAACGTGAACCGGGATGGCAGGCAGGATGGAATTGGTGAGGTAGGCTATCGCACCGAATGCGATACCCACTAGAAAGTAGAAAAGGAGCTTAGGCCACAGGAAACCCTGTGTCAGGCCATGCGCAAGCGCAAACAGGATTGATGCGATCACGATTGCGAGTGAGCCGCGGACCTCGCGTTCGAGTGCAACCTGAAAATATCCGCGAAATCCGGCCTCTTCCATCAAAGGAGAAACCAACGACCCCATCACGATCATGAGCGCCACAGTGATCTGGGGATAGCTCGACATATCCGCGAACAGGTTGGGTGGCATCTTGACTAATTGGAACAGCACGATCCAGTACCCAGCCAGCGCAACCACACAGAGAGCCCCCGCAACCCAGGCCCAGAGATACGTACGGCCTGATTTTCTGTTGGCACGCAGGTAGCGTCGTCGCGCTTCGGAGGTGCGTCGCGGCCATCCCCTCCCGCCGAGGTAGCTCCACGTCAGCCACAACACGAGCGCCATCGCGGGAACGGACCAAGGTAGCGCAGGGCTGCTCCGAAGATTGATAACGAGCAGGGCGCTCCAGATACCGCCGGCGAGAACGGTGATTGCAAATGCCAGCAGGCCAAAGCCGACCACCTTCAAAATGCGATTAGCGGACCAACGCTCTGTCTCCATCCCCCCTCCGGGTTGCTGTCTAACTACGCTGCAATTGAATCACTTGGCACTGCGCATCGGGTTCCTTGCTGACTTTTCCGCCCCGCGGACTCGTCGAAATACGGTACCTCCGTGCAATCACCGCACAAAAACCTGCCAAATCACCCCATCCAACTTGAAACAATAAAAATAGCGAATCAAAACCCAGACAGAGGGCGAAGCCACCAGCAGATTTCCCATAGGTGCATACTGAAGCAGAAGAGATTGACCCGGCTTTATCTTTAAGAAAAGCCGCTCTGCTCGCAACTCAGTGGTGCATGGTGATGGGAAATCTGTTTTGGGCTCCGCCCTTTTCATTTTCCCCGCAAAGGAGCAGCCACATGATGACTCCCCAGGACAGCTTTCTCCACCAGGCCAGCACCGCCGCGCGCGCCGCCGGCCACATCTTCCCCGAATACGCCGCCTGCGAAGCCGGGCTCGAATCCACCTGGGGCCAGTCGCGCCTCGCGCGCGAGGCCAACAACCTCTTCGGCCAGAAGCAAAGCCACACCCAATCGGGCATGGAGGCAAGCGGTACCCTCGCCCTCCCCACTCAGGAGTTCCTCCACGGCCGCTGGGTCACCGTCATCGCGCAATGGGCCCGCTTCGCCGATCAGGCAGCCTGCTTCCGCGCCCGCATGGCGCTGCTGCGCCGCCTGGAGCCGAGCTATCCCGCCTACGCTCGCGCCTTGGCGGCCAGCAACGGCGAAGTCTTCATTGAGGAGGTGTCGCGTACCTGGTCGACCGATCCGCAGCGCGCGCAGAAGGTGCTCGCCATCCATCGCCAGCACTGCTCAAGCTTCCTGCCATTCGCGCCGGCAATGGCCGCCACCCACGCTCTCAAGCCCGCAGGCTCGCCTCTAACTCCAATGGCTGGAAGAATTTAGCGATAAGTGTTTTGAATGGACGAATTTAGCCACGGGAGCGTATCTAAACAAATGAAACAAAGGAAGTTACAAACCAAGCTCCCGTACCGGGAGGGGGGAGGGGTGGGCTAACGTTACACGCCGGAACTAAGACACGTCGCAACTACGCCGCCGACCGCTTCCTGCCCGACTCCTTGTATTCGGCCAGCAGCAGCGACTGGCGGATCGGCTTCTCGTGCAGCAGCAGTTCGGTCGCCTTCAGGTTCGCGTTCGCGTGGAACCACTCCTGCGCAATGTTGTTGTGCAGCAGGTTCAGCACCGCCAGCAGCGACATGCCCTGGTGGTG
>DATAZC010000173.1:0-15856 GCA_036272255.1 Acidobacteriaceae bacterium
ACTCCGACGAACGCAGCCAGCAGCTTCGCCCCTGGCTGCACCAGTACAACTGGCATCGACCCCATGCTAGTCTCGGTTCGTTGCCACCCGTCAGCCGATCAGCTCTCGACCGGAACAACCTGTTGAGCCTCCACATCTAGACGCCTACGCCGTACTCCGCGCCCATCTCCTCACCCGCATGGGCAAAGAAGTCTGAAGGCGTGCGCCGCTTGAACTTATAGCGGATGCGGAGTTCGCGGCCCACGTACAGGCCGAGGGCGGTAACGGCGAGTGCAACTGAGGTCCATCCGATGGCGCGCAAGGCGCTGGACGACTCAGGCAGCAGGGTTTCAACCAGACTGGATGTCTTGCTTTTTTGACGGAACATGCGCATTCCCCAGGGCGCCATGGCTCCATGATAGCGCAGGTGACACCTGGACCCATGGTATGAGCGTTTATATACCTGCCGGGTTGCGTCTTCCATACTTCATTGGAGGGATTCGATACAACGAAGGAACGTTACTTTCTGTTCCGGGGGCAGGAAGCTGGCTTCGATCGAGTTGGACGCCAGCTCACGCAAATGCTCATCGGTGAAGGCAAAGTGATCGCGGGCGACCCTGTATTCATCCGCCAGATCGCTCTGGAAAAGGGCTGGGTCATCCGAGTTGAGGGTGACCATCAAGCCGGCATCAAAGTAGCGGCGCAGCGGATGGTTTTCAAGTTGCGGGCAGCAGCCGGTGCGCAGGTTCGAGGTCACGCAGATTTCCAGCGGGATCTGGCGCTCGGCCAGTAAGTCCATCAGCTCCTGATCGTAAACCGCCGACAGCGCATGCCCCAGCCTCTCCGCGCCGATGTTCAGCGCGCCCCAGATGCTTTCGGGTCCTGTTGTTTCGCCCGCATGAGCGGTCAGCCGGAGGCCAGCTTCGCGTGCCTCGGCATAGAGTTCGCGGAAAGGCTCGGCGCCGGTGCGCCGCTCATCGCCGCCGATGCCGATGCCAATGATGGAAGAAAATTGAGATCGCAGCTCTGCCGCTTTCCTAAAGACACGGGCCGCCTCTTCGGGGCCGAAATGGCGTACTGCGTCAAAAATCCAGTAAGCGGAAATGCCCAGTTCGGACTCAGCGCGGACTCTGGCGCGTTCCATGCCGAGGAAGAGCGGCTCGAACTCGCAGCGGCGCCAGTAATAGACGACACCGACGGAGACATAAACCTCAGCGTGGACCACGCCCTGTCCGGCGAGGCGCTCGAGCATGCGCCAGGCGATCAACTCATAGTCGTCCGCGGTGCGAAGATGTTCGCTGACCGCCTTAAAGGCCAGCAAAAACCCGGTGAAGTCGGTGTACTCGTAGAGCGCCCGCGCGTGGGCCAGATCGAGCGTCGCGCCGTCGTGACGCAGGCTCAGCTCCACCAGAGTCTGCGGGGTTACTGTACCTTCGAGATGCAGATGCAGCTCGGCTTTCGGCAGGCGACGAATGAAGGATAACGATTCCATACGGCAACTGATCAGGTTACAGGAGAGGGAGCCGCAGTGAAGACTACGAAGAAGGCTCGCGCGGCAAACACGTTGATTCGACAGGTCAGGGGCAGCCGGCCGAAGGCTCCGCCTTTTGTGGGATTGCCTAATGCCTCAAAAGTGGCTGGAATCAAACCTACAATCTTCGTGGGAACAGAGGCAGAAATCTTGGACTTTCGCCACAACTTGCTGCAATGGTTCGACAGGAATGCGCGGGACTTACCGTGGCGCCAGACGCGCGACCCCTATGCGATCTGGGTTTCCGAGACGATGCTGCAGCAGACACGCGTAGCCGTGGTCATCGACTACTACACACGTTTCATGACGCGCTTCCCGACCCTGCAGTCGCTGGCGCAGGCAGAAGAATCTGAAGTACTCGCTCTGTGGAGTGGGCTGGGCTACTACCGGCGCGCGCGCGCATTGCATGAATCAGCCAGAGCCGTAATGACGGAACACGCGGGAGAAATTCCTAAGACAGCAGCAGCGCTGAGCCGGCTTCCAGGTGTGGGTGTCTATACCGCCGCAGCCGTGGCCAGCATCGCGTTTGGCGAGCCAGTGGCCGCCGTCGACGGCAACGTGGAGCGCGTGTTGACCCGCTATTTCGGACATGAGCCGGTGCCGGGCGTAGCGCGCAGCGGAGAACTGCGGCGTGCCGCCGAGCATCTGGTCGATCCCGAGAGGCCGGGGGATTTCAATCAGGGAATGATGGAGCTTGGCGCAACCGTGTGCCTGCCGCGTCAGCCGCTGTGCATTGCATGCCCGGTGCGCGAAGGCTGCGCAACCCGCGGAGAGCACGCTGTTGCGCGTACCAAGAAGATGCTGAGCCGCAAGACGGCGCTGGCCCTGGTGCAGCGTCGGCAATGGCCCAAATCCGAAGTCCTGCTGCAGCGGCGTCCGCCGGATGCTTCGCAGATGCCGAATATGTGGGAACTGCCTGGCGTCAAAGAAGGCCAGGAGAGCGAAGACATGCTCCTGCTGACGGTGCGCCACTCCATCACGAATACGAATTACTACGTCACCGTGTACGGCCTGACCATAACTGAGCAGAAACTGCTGGCAAGGGATGAGGCCGAGCGGGTGTGGGTGCCGGTGCTCGATCTGCCGGAGCAACCGCTGACCGGGCTGACCAGAAAAATACTGAAGCGGCTCCGAGTGATGCCGGGCTACAGCGGAATGCGTCCTCTGGTGATGGGCGAAGAGACACAGGAGACAAACGCCGGGTTCGACGCGGCTGTAGTAGTCCCGCGCTGACCCACGAAGCTCGCCAAGAAAATCCCCTTCCGGACGTAGCAAAGAATCACGCGCCCAGGATAGGCTCAGTCCTGGCATCCAGCGTTGCACAACAGCTGGATGCGAGGTATTCCGATGCCCCAAACCGAGCCGGCCGTCGAAAACATTCCACCGCTGACCTCGCTGACCGAGGACGAGTCGCTGTTGCGCGATACGGTTCGCCAGTTTGCGCAGCAGGAGATCGCGCCGCAGGTACGTGCAATGGACGAGGCGCAGAAGCTCGATCCGGAGATTCTGCGGCAGCTCTTTGAACTGGGTCTGATGGCGATTGAGGCGCCGATGGAACTGGGCGGTGCGGGAGCTTCCTTTTTTAGCGCGGTGCTTGCCGTCGAGGAAATCTCGCGTGTCGATCCTGCGGTCGCCGTCATCGTCGATGTGCAGAATACGCTGGCGGTGAATGCCATTCTGCGCTGGGGCAGCGCGGAGCAGCAGAGCCTCTGGATTCCGAAGATGGCGCAGAGTTCAGTCTGCGCCTACGCCTTGAGCGAAGCTGGTTCCGGATCCGATGCGTTCTCGCTGACCACTCAGGCCCGTGCTGACGGAAAACACTTTGTACTGAACGGCCGCAAGCTCTGGATCTCCAACGCCATGGAAGCGGACATGTTCCTGGTGTTCGCCACCGTGAATCCTGATGCCGGCTATCGAGGGATTACTGCGTTCCTGGTGGAACGCGGCACGGCAGGTTTCTCGGTCGGGCACAAAGAAGACAAGATGGGCATCCGCGCTTCGTCGACCTGCGAGTTGCTCTTCGACGATTGCCGCGTGCCGGAGGAAAACGTGGTCGGCGAGGTTGGTAAGGGCTACAAGATTGCCATCGAAACGCTGAACGAAGGCCGGATTGGGATTGCGGCACAGATGTTGGGCCTGGCGGAAGGCGCCTGGTCGCTCGCGGTGAAGTACAGCAAGGAACGCAGGCAGTTCGGCAAAGCGATTGCGGAATTTCAGGCTGTGCAGTTCCAACTGGCGGAAATGGCGACCCAGATCGAAGCGGCGCGCAACCTGGTATACAACGCGGCGCGCATGAAGGGCGCGGGCGTCCCGTTTGTGAAAGAAGCGGCGATGGCCAAGCTGTTCACGTCACGGGTGGCTGAAGAAGTTGCGAGTAAGGCTGTGGAGATTTACGGCGGCTACGGCTTCGTTCGGGATTATCCGATGGAGAAGTTCTACCGCGACGCCAAGATTGGCTCGATCTACGAAGGCACTTCGAACATGCAGCTGGCCACGATTGGAAAAATAATTCTGCAATAACCCATCGTGCCGCGTGGAGGAGGCGCAGCTCGATTATGTCGCCGAACGAATTCCAGGCAGCACTGTCATTGGGTGAACCACCCTCGGGCCTCTCTGTCCCTTTAACCGCGCTTTGGTGGGATGCCAGAGGCGACTGGACGCGCGCGCATGAGCTGGTGGACGAGCTGGAGAGCACAGAAGGCATGGCTGTTCATGCTTATCTGCATCGGCGCGAGGGCTCGTTTTCGAACGCGGACTACTGGTACCTTCGCGCCGGCCGGATGTATTATCGCGCGGCGCTCGAAGAAGAATGGCGGGTGCTTGTCGAAGGACTGCTGGCGCAGGGTCCGCCCCAATCCTGAACCGGATTACAGCGGGTAGCGTTCGGCAACGATCACCGCTTCCGCAATGTCGCGTCCAATCGCGACCGTGTTAATGGGATCGTGTTTCGACAGACGGCGGAAGATCGCCATCTGCGTGCTGAGCATGTCGCCTTCGGCAATCGCGCCCAGAACGCGCTCGGCGGAATCCCGGATGATGCGGAACGAACGGGCCGCGCTTAACTGTGCCAGTTGGAGCGCGATCGGGCTGCGGCCGTCGAACTTCTCCGCACGCAGGATTGCCGATTCCATGACAAGGATTTCCATGAGAATGTCCGCCAGCGCTCCCATAATTTCCTGCTGATCCTGCAGGTTGGTCGGATATTTCTGACTCGCTGCCCCTGAGCAGAACAGGCCTAGTTTCTTGGCACTGGCGAGCAGAGCCTTTTCTGTGCCCAGCGGCCCGGAAGTTTCCTGGCGTGGAGACGGACCGGCCATGACCTCATCCATGACTTTGCCGATAGCCGGCAGCAGCGGCAGCCGTCCCTGCATAGCGCGTTTCAGCAGGAAGCCGGTGATGATGAGGCGGTTAATTTCGTTGGTGCCTTCGAAGATGCGATTGATGCGGGCGTCGCGGTAATTACGCTCAGCGGGATACTCCTCGACGTAGCCGTAGCCACCGTAAATCTGGACGCACTGGTCGACGGCGCGGTCGAGCATCTCAGAACACCAGACCTTCACGATGGAGCACTCGACGGCGTACTCCTCGATGCGTTTTTGCACTTCAGCCGGGGAAGCGTCGGGGGCCAACTGAGAAAGCGCCGCATCGATGGCGCCGACCACGCGGTAGACCAGCGCTTCGCCTGCAAAGATACCAGCGGCCGTGTCGGCCAGCTTTTCCTGAATGAGTCCGAACGAAGTGATCGGCTTACCGAAGGCTATGCGCTGTTTGCCGTAGCGCAGGCCGTTGCGGAGGGTGCTGCGAGCGCCGCCCAGGGTGGCCGCTCCTAATTTGTAACGGCCGACGTTGAGAATGTTGAAGGCGATGTGATGGCCTTTGCCGGCTTCTCCAAGGAGATTGTCGACAGGGATGGCGCAGTCGGACAAGACTAGCGGGCAGGTGGAGGAGCCACGAATGCCGAGCTTGTGCTCCTCAGCGCCGATGGTGAGGCCCGGGGTGTTGCGTTCGACGAGAAACGCGGAAAACTGCTCGCCATTAATTTTCGCGAAAACGATGAAGAGATCGGCAAAGCCGGCGTTGGAGATCCACATCTTCTCGCCGTTGAGGATGTATTGTTTGCCGTCAGGCGAGAGCCGCGCCTGGGCGCGGATGTTCATCGCGTCGGAACCGGACGACGATTCCGACAGGGCGTAGGCAGCGATCCATTCGCCGGAAGCAAGCTTCGGCAGGTACTGCTCTTTCTGCGCCGGCGTGCCGTACCAGATGACAGGCAGCGTGCCGATGCCGGTGTGGGCGCTGAAGCTGACCGAGAAGCTGGCGGAGACGGCGATGCGGTCCGAGACCAGCGCGGAGGTGACTTTGTCGAGCGCGAGGCCGCCGTACTGCTCGGGGACGTCGACCGCCATGAGCCCCAGCTTGCCGGCTTCCAGCAGAAGCTCGCGCGTGACCGCGAAGTTTTTCGCCTCGATTTCCGGACTGCGTGGCACGATGGATTTCTCGGCGAACTCCGCGGTAGTGCGGGCGATCTCCTGCTGCTCCTCGGAGAAATCCTCGGGCGTGAAGATGTCTTCAGGAGCGGCATTGATGAGGAGGAAGTGGCCGCCGGGAATCATTTTCGGAAGGGTCGATGTCGCCATGGCCGCTGAATCTCCAGCCTTTGATGGTTCAGATGCAGACATATGGTACGCCCGGCGCTATTCGATCATTGCAAACATGTCTGAAGGATTACGAGGATTGCGACGAACCGTGCACGATTTGTGGGCGTGCTGTGAAAGCCAGAAGTTCAGCCAGTTCTGATCGGCAGAAGTCTTCGTCGTCGCTATCCAGGCTTCCTGTGGCGCACCATTTTCGATCCACGACGCATGTACATCGATTCGATAATCGATTATCCCTCCATATCGGTTGTCGACCGAACCCGCCCGCGAAATCCGCGTCTCCAGCACGCGCGCGGTAAAGGATGGCCATGAGTAGTCGGGTCGGAGCCAGCGCCTGTAGATGCGCGGCCCGATGACCAGAGTAGCGATTACAAGGAGCGAAATTCCGACAAAAGGAGCAAATCTGCCGAACCGACGGTGGAGTCTTGACTCGTGCGGTCGCATGTGGTGACTGCTCATGCCAACCGTTCAAAAATCCCTGCTGCCCCCATACCGCCGCCGACACACATGGTGACGAGTCCGTAGCGTCCTTTGCGGCGCTCCAACTCTTGCAGGATCGTGGCGGTGAGCTTGGCGCCGGTGCACCCAAGTGGATGACCGAGGGCGATGGCTCCGCCGTTCACGTTGGTCTTCGCCGGGTCGAGGCGAAGTTGCCGGATCACCGCGAGCGCCTGTGCGGCGAACGCCTCGTTCAGCTCGATTACGTCGATCTGATCGAGGGTCAGGCCTGCGAGTTTGAGGGCCTTCGGGACGGCGTAGAGGGGGCCCAGGCCCATTTCTTCCGGATCGCACCCGGCGTAGGCGAAGGAGACAAACCGGGTCAGGGGCTGGATGCCGAGTTGCGCGGCTCGGTCCGCGGACATGACAACAGAGGCCGCGGCCCCGTCGGAAGTTTGCGAGGAGTTGCCGGCGGTGACGGTGCCTTTTGCGTGGAAAACGGCGGGAAGCCTGGCCAGAGCGTCGTAGGTCGTGTCGGCACGAGGGCCTTCGTCGACGCGGAATTCCGTTGTTGATGACTTCGGCCGGGTGCTTCCGTTGGGCGTGGTCATTGTCACCGTGACAGGCACAATTTCATCCTGAAACCTGCCAGCCTCGATGGCGGCGAGCGCTTTCTTGTGGCTTTCGAGAGAAAACCGATCGGAATCTTCGCGCGAAACGTTGTAGTGCTTTGCGACTCGCTCCGCGGTGAGTCCCATGGAGAGGTAGGAACCAGGATAATTTTCGACCAGCCAGGGATTGACGGCGATTTTATTGCCGCCCATGGGCACGAACGACATGGATTCCGCGCCACCGGCAACGATGGCGTCCGCGCCTCCTCCACGAATGCGCTCGGCGGCAAGAGCAATGGCCTGCAGGCCCGAGGCGCAGTAGCGGTTGATGGTCATAGCGGCAGATTCGTTGGGAAGGCCAGCGCGAAAGGCTGCGATGCGTGCGAGGTTCAAGCCCTGTTCGGCTTCGGGCATCGCGCAGCCCAAAATGACGTCGTCGATTTCTTTGGGATCGAGCTGCGGCACGCGATCGAGCGCGCCACGGATGGCGATGGCTGCGAGGTCGTCGGGACGAGTGGTGCGCAGGGCTCCGCGCGAGGCCTTGCCGACAGCGGTGCGGACTGCGCTGACGATGACAGCTTCTCTCATAACAACTCCTAGTTGCGCAGTGGCCTGCCGGTTTTCAGTGTGTGCGCAATGCGTTCCTGCGTTTTGCGCTCGCCGCAGAGGGAAAGAAAGTGCTCGCGCTCCAGATCGAGCAGGTACTGCTCGCTGACCGGCGTGCCGGGCGTGATGTTGCCGCCGCACAGGATGGTCGCGAGATGCGTCGCGACAGTGACGTCGTGGTCGCTCGCGTATTCCCCCTGGCGCAGCATGTAGATGCCGAGACGGAGTGCAGCGAGCACACTCTCACCCGGCGCGGGAATATCCGTAATAGGCAGCGGCGGCCGATAGCCAGCGTCGGCGAGCGCCATGGCACCTGACTTCGCGTCGTGCAGGACGCGATCGCGATTCATCGTGATGTTGTCGGAAGGCCGGAGCAGGCGAAGGTCCCGAGCCTCGAACGCCGATGTGGAGACTTTCGCGAGTGCGAGGTTCTCAAACAGCGTGCGCATGGCGTGATGCAACTCGACCGAATCGCTGCGAGAGGCGGTCGGTGCGGCCGCGGTGGCCATCTCGGTGGCACGGAGCGTCATCTCCTTGCAGCCGCCGCCGGCAGGAATCAGCCCAACGCCGGTTTCGACGAGACCCATATAAAGCTCGAGATGCGGCTGGCGCGCTGCACCATGCAGAGTGACTTCGCAGCCGCCGCCCAGAGTGAGGCCGAAGGGCGCAATAACGACTGGGCTTGGGCAGAATTTGATGGCCTGGGTCATCTCCTGGAAAGCGCGAATGTAGAGGTCAATGTCGTCCCACTCCTCGTCCTGCGCAGCGAGAAGAAGCTGGACCAGATTCGCTCCGGCTGAGAAGTTGGCGGCGTCGTTGGTGATGACGAAGCCGCGGAACTGGCGGACGGCGTCACTGTCAGGCCGCAGCGTTTGACGGACGAAGCTGACGATGTCGCCGCCGAGCGCGTTCATCTTGGTGTGGAACTCGATGCAGCCGATGCCGTCGCCGATGTCGATCAGGGACGCGCCGGGATTTTCCGCAACCACGCCCCCCGACCGCTTCGCGCGGGTCAGAGTGACGACAGCGGACGCCGATTCGACCGGCGCATACTCGCCGGAACGGGGATCGAAATACTCTGCGCCGTTGTTGCGATACCAGGAGGAACCACCTGCGGCCAGAAGCTTCTCCAGAGGCGGTGGAAGCGAGCGGCCCTGGGCGCGCAGTTTCGCTGCGGTGTCGCTGATGCCGGCAGCGTCCCACATCTCGAAGGGACCAAGTTCCCAATTGAAGCCGGTGCGCATGGCGCGATCGATGTCGGCGACGCTGTCGCTGATTTCGCCGATGCGGTTCGCGGCGTAAAGCCATAGGTCGGGCAGGATCTGCCAGTAGAACGCGGCGGCCTTGTCCTTCTCTGGATTGGCGCCGAGCAGAGCGCGGATCCGTTCGGGCAGCGACTCGATGTTCTTGGCCAGATCAAGAGCGGGAATCCTCGGCTTTTGTGCGGCGCGATATTCGAGGGTGGCGAGGTCGAGAGCGAGGCGTTCGTCGGCTTCGGCGCCTTTTTGCTTTTTGTAAAAGCCCTGGCCGGTTTTGTCGCCAAACCATTTCCGTTCGAGCATCTGGTCGAGAAATCCAGGCAACTGGACGTCGGAGCGTTCGTCTTTGGTGTTTGCTGCAAAGTTGCGAACCACGCTGCCCAGCACATCGAGCCCAACCATATCGGCCAGGCGGAAGGTGCCGGTTTTGGGCCAGCCCAGCGGGCGGCCCGTGAGTGCATCGACCTCTTCGATGCTGAGACCCTGTTGCTGCATCACGCGGATGGTGTTGAGCAAAGCAAACGCGCCAATGCGGTTGGCGATGAAGTTGGGCCGGTCGTTCGCGGGCACGACCGATTTGCCAAGATCGATTTCCGCGAAGCGCGAGACCGCCGCGACTGCGCCGGGATCGCTTTCCGGCGTGGCGATGACTTCGAGCAACTGCATGTAGCGCGGCGGATTGAAGAAGTGTGTCCCGAACCAGCGGCGGCGCAGGTCCGGTGGCAAAGCCTGCGCGATGTCAGCGATGGGAAGGCCGCTGCTGTTGGTGGTGAGGATGGCGTCAGGACGAAGATGCGGCGCAACGCGACCCAGCAGGCTGTGCTTGATCTCAAGATTCTCGGCAACCGCTTCGATGATCCAGTCGCAGTCTTTGAGTTTGGGCAGATCGTCGTCGAAATTGCCGATCCCGATGCGCGCTGCGAATTCAGGAGACGCCAGAGCGGCGGGCTTCGTTTTCTTCAGGCCTTCGAGGGCTTGGGTCGCGAGGCGGTTCGGATGGCCGGGCTGGGCCATGTCGAGAAGCAGCACCGGAAATCCTGCGTTGGCGATGTGAGCGGCGATGCGCGAGCCCATGGTTCCTGCGCCCAGCACCGCGATGCGGCGAATGGGCCAGGATATTGCTTTCTCTGTAGCGGGTGAAGCGGTTTCGACAGATGCTGCACTCATAAGAAGATTCTCTCAAGCGAAAAACTGTTAACCCAACACCCTAACCGATTCGGGGGTGTACGGATAATGACAATTCAACAACAAAACGGAGGCTGTCGCGCGACCTCTGCGGGCGTCCAAACCACTGTGACTTTAGGTGTCGCGACAATCTTGGTGCTCGCCGTTCTGGCTTTGCCCGCTTCGCAGCAACGCGATCCACGCGGACACTACTCCGCGCCGGCGAACGGCCAGCCTTTATGCGCGCTTCGGGTCCACATCACCGGATTCCGCAACAATAAGGGGGCTGCGGGTGGCGTGGTGTTTCGATCGCCGGTGGGATGGCCGGACAATCGCACGAAAGCGATCGTGCAGGGCGGGTTTCCGATCGCCGATCGTCAGGCGGAGCAGAATTTCCAGGTGCCGGCCGGGCGCTACGGCGTTGTCGTGATCCACGATGAAAACTCCAACATGAAACTGGATCGCAACTTCTTCGGCATTCCAAAAGAAGGCTTCGGGTTCTCCAACAATCCGCGCGTCACTCTGACGGCGCCTTCGTTTCAGGCGGCTGCGGTGCAGGTCGCCTGTCCCGCGACGCAGGTCGAGATCAGGCTGATCTACAAATAAGACGAAGAGGTTTTCGAGTCGGCAGCAGAGCCGTTGCGATCAGGCAGCGGTGCCTGCGTCGGAACCGCCTGCTGCAGGTGTTGCCGGCGCCTCCGTCGATTTCGCACCAGGATTCACCAGATCGCGCAGTTCCTTGCTTGGCTTGAAGTAAGGAACCTTCTTCGCCGGAACTTCAACCTTGGTGCCGGTCTTTGGATTGCGTCCAATACGCGGCTTGCGCTGGCGGATGCGAAAACTGCCGAAGCCGCGAATTTCGATTTTGTCGCCGGAGCGAAGCGCTCCAATCACGGAATCGAAAATGGTTTCGACAATGGTTTCACTGTCGCGGCGGGTCAGGTCGCCCAGCTTGGTTACTTCTTCGACAAGGTCGGCTTTCGTCATGGTGGGGGTGGCTCCGATTTGGGTTAGCCCTCTGCTCACCATAGTAGATGCAATCCGTTTAGCTTGCAAAGTCAACTATTTGCGGGATTTTGCTCTGTGACAGCCTACCTCCAGAGGAAATAGAACCCCGGGCGCCTTTCGAGCAGTTTGGCCGGCTGGTGGACCAGGTCGTCGGCATTCGAGATCAGGTCCCACACGCCTTTGTGGTGGACCTCGGGTTTGACCACGCTGGGCTCGCCGGAGATGCCGACCGATTTGGCGGTATCGAGAAGCGCGTCGCGGAATCCGCCCTGTTTATCGATGAGCTGGAGCGGCAGGGCCTGCTGGCCGGTCCACACCTGGCCGGTCGCCATCGACCGGACCTTATCGACGGGCAGATGGCGTCCGTTGGCCACGTCGGTAACGAACTGGCCGTACATGTTGTCCACCAGGCCCTGGAAGTAGGTGCGTTCTTCGGGGGTCATGGCATGGGTCGGGTCGCCGGCATCTTTCAGGGTCCCGGCATGGATGACTTCGGGCTTCATTTTGGCCCAGGTCAACAGGTCGCCGTAGTTGGTCCACTCCATGATGACGCCGATGGAACCGACGACGCTGGCGTCGTTCGCGTAGATCTTATTGGCGCCCGAAGCGATGTAATAGGCGCCGCTGGCTCCCACGCTCTCAATGGAAACGACGATGGGCTTCTTCTTTTCGTCGCGGATTTTGAGGACCTGGTGGTAGATCTCCTGCGAGGGCGCGGCTGCACCGCCGGGCGAATCGATGTGCAGGATGATGGCCTTGATGTCGCTGTCCTGGTCGTATTTGCGGAGCTGGTCGACGGTTGATTCCGCGGAAAGGATCTCGCCGTCGATATCGATGACGCCGATGCTGTCGCCGACCGCGAATCCGTCATCGGAGCCGCCGAAAGACCGGGCTGCGGAGTAGATGAGCGCCGAGCAGGCGACGAGGAAGGCCAGGACGAGGCCGCCGCCAACGACGAACCACAGCCACAATCTGCGCTTAGGCGGGTTTGGATAGACAGGAGGCGGTGGTGGAGCGCCAGCGAGCGGTGTAAGTGGCTCTTCCATAAGGGGGAGTTTAGCACTTTGCCTGAAAATGGCGGTTGGCGGACTGGAAGGGGAAGGTGTACAATGACTTCCGTAATCCCCCCGCCAGCCTGAACGTTTTGCGACCGCAGTTGGTCGAAAGCTGTCCAATGTAGAGTAGTTTGTTCGGATAACTGAAACGGTTGAGCATCGACGTGAACCCTCAATACAGCATCGTGATCCCGGCATACAACGAAAGCGCCCGCATCGGGCCTGCGCTGGGTGAAGTTCTGCGCACGCTCGACGAGAAGCGCTGGAGCGCCGAGGTGCTGGTGGTGGACGATGGGTCGAGCGACTCGACGGCGGCGATCGTTGAATCGTTCGCGGCCAGGGACGCGCGGGTGCGGCTGATCCGTAACGGCACCAATCGCGGCAAGGGGTTCAGCGTGCGCAATGGCATCCTGCACTCGAGCGGCAACGTGGTGATGTTTACCGACGCCGATCTTTCATCGCCGATGCCGGAGGCGGAGTTGCTGTTCGACGCGATCCGCGACGGCGCGGATGTGGCGATCGGGTCGCGGTGGCTCCAGACCAGCCGGCAGACCATTCACCAGCCGCTCTATCGGCAGTTTTTTGGCCGCTGCTTCAACGTGGTCACGCGCATGATCATGCGGCTGCCTTTTGCCGATACGCAGTGCGGATTCAAGGCGTTTCGGCGGAGCGCGGCGCAGACCATCTTTCAGCTGCAGCGCATCGAGCGGTGGGGCTTCGATCCGGAGATCCTGTTTATCGCGCTGAAGCGCGGCTACCGCATCCGGGAGGTCCCGGTGACGTGGGGCCACGATGAGCGGTCGCGGATCAGCTACCTGCGCGACGGAATCAAAATGCTTGAGGAACTGATTTACGTGCGCTGGAATTCGCTGATCGGTGTTTACGGTCGCGAGGTCACGGATCTGGCTGCTGCCGAGCGCGGCTAAAGACCGCCTGTCCGGGAGCCCTGAGCCTCCCCCCTCCCCCTGGGTTGTTTCCCCTTCCTGTCTGTTTTGTTGCGTTTGCATAGTAATGTCTTTTCGTGGGTACCCCTGAACTGCTGTCGGGAGGCCCCGAATGCGGCATTCGTGCCCCGAATGCCATCGTTGCTGCAGATGATGGCGCGTGGGGTCGCTGCGATGGTGGCGGAGTGGGACACGCGGTTCCTCCTTTCGGGATGAAAAGGCTCGCTCAGGGGCGGACCGGGAAATAGCCGGACGGGAACGCAAAAAGGCGGCCGGATGGCCGCCTTTTTGATTCTTTCCCTCTATTTTCAGAATACCAAATCCAGGGTGTAAACCTGCCAAATTTGTTTTGGGTTTTTGGCCGGTAAGTCTTTTGTTTTGTTGAGTAATTACTTTGGATTTTCGTTCTGGGGCTTGACAGATTTTCCACCTTTGGCGGCTTCGGCGGGGGCAGCCGAAGTGGATGTCTTTGGTCACGGTACGGAGGTCATGGGGGGATGAAGGATGGGGTTCGCGCAGCGAACCCCGGCGTTGTTTCGGCCCCATCGCTTGCGCGACGGGAGTCCCCAGGGACGGCCTGCGGCAGCAAGGAAGGCGCTGCGCGCCGTTGTTTTTTACGGCCCGACTGAAAGTCGGGCCCTGTTACGAACCTGATTGGGGTAACGCGAAGGTTGACGGCTCTGAGGGGCGTGGCCGGCCGGGCTTGCGCGACGGGAGACTCCTGGAATGGCGTGTGACTCCATTTGGCCAAAACGGGCCGATGGGGACCCAGGCCTTCGGCAGCTAGGAAGGCGCTGCGCGCCGTCGTTTTTTACGGCCCGACTGAAAGTCGGGCCCTGTTACGAAGCACGGGGGCTGAAAGCCCACGTCCATCAGGAACTTTTGCGGCACGACTGAAGTCGTGCCCTGATTACAAGGATCTATCGCAAAGCCTTTGTTTTCACAGGCTTTTATGGGATAATCCGAAAAAGCGCCTTAATTTTGCCTTACCAAATCTGAATGGGTCTGGAAACTGGAGTCAACGCAGGCTTCCCGATGACGCAGAAATTTGCTTGAGTCGCCGTCCACAACTAGTTCGAAATGAAGGCTGTCGAGGCGGCGCAGCAGGTCGATCCTATGGGCGGACTGGTAATTGACATCTACGTCGCATTCATCGTGAAGAGCACTATTCGATTTTTCTGGTTGATTAGAAGTTCGAAATGGCCTCGGTTGCAGGCCACCATTGTTCGAGCAACGCGAGAGTCTGACTGGTGCCCGATCCTGACGCTGTCCTATGACTTCGTAGGTACACTTGGTTCTGATGGAGATTCGGCTGAAATTCCCTTCCTGTTCAGTCAAACCGCCGATCAATGCGCAAAACGATTTCCTTCCGGACGCCGAATCACAATCAGAGTTGATCCTGAGAGCGAACGGCGCACAATCGTCTCTCTGCATGACGAACAAAGATGAGACTGTTGCCGTAGGACCGGGCGGAAAGTTTGCCTTAGTTTGCCTTACCAAGCCGCCAATTGTGACAATCCTGACAATCCAGACAATTTGAGAATTAACAAGTTATTCGGTTTCAATTGCTGCTTTAGTCTGCCCTGACACAAAAGCGGCGAGCCAAGCGTTTTTGAGTCATTGATTTCGACTTGCGGCGGAGAGTTTTGTCTTTGTTTTGTCTTCACCCCGACGAGCGGGCGCGGGTACTTTGTCGAGCTGGTGATTTCCGTGATGCTGACCTTCCAGCGGTTTTCGCTCCAGAGAGTGCGGTCGCTGTTGTCAGATAACAGATGCCGCAGCGCGATCGAGCCTCTCCCGTTGCGATCTGTAAACGAAAAAGTACAAGGCTGCGGATGCGATTGAGAACCCGATAAACTGGCTCATAAGGCACAGGGTCTTCTTCACCGGGCTGCCCGTCAGATAACGGACGCAAAACCACAACATGCTGCACCAGAGAACGAATTCCCCAATAACCATCGCCGAGATGATCGCGAAGATGATCCAAAAAACTGCTCTGAGTGTTGGCGAAATTCCCCAGATAGGTCTCTCCCGACGGCAGCACTGCCGCGGCAGAGGCACCGAGCGCCAGCGCGCCCAAGGTCATCCAGCTCAAGGCACATAGGACAGAATTGCCAGCGTCAGACAATAGCCATGACCGTGCAGGTTGTTCCACGAGCTCTCCGGAGTATCCGCACTGATTGTCTCAGCGTCGTCAAGTCGGAGTGGGAGCTTCGCTAGACAACACGCCGCCCAATGCCCTCTGCCAGCCAAATGTTCATGGAACATTCGCTATGCAACAGGTCCGGAATGGCGACAACGACTAGAACCACCCATAAGGTCTTAAGCGACTCGTTCGGATGACGGTATGGTTCGGAGGAATATCGGGTTCCATGGAGGTTTCCCGTCCGGATTATAGGCGACGTCCGAGTGAAAGCAGGGGGTATGCATACACCATGGTTGGTGTTCATCAGTTCTGATTTCCGTATTGTTTGAATGTTAAGTCGAGGAGGAGCGCGAGGCGTTGCATAAGCTGAACTCAGCGGCAAGCTGATTCAGAGAACAACCTCGGAGGCTCCTCAGAGACGATATGTATTACATCGGACTGGATGTGCACAAGAAGACGA
>DATAZC010000174.1:0-21228 GCA_036272255.1 Acidobacteriaceae bacterium
TCTGGATAGCTGCTCTCGACTGTGCATCGTCAGTCGGGCATTCTGGTGGTAGTCCATCTGGTCTCCTGAGTCGCTTTGCTTCGCAAACTCAGCTTCCCAGTTCTCGATCAGATGGACAACCTGTTGAAACCTCACAGCTAGAGGGTACTCGAAAGACTGCCGATAAGGATCCTGAGGGATCTGGGGAGGTGAGCGGGTGGGCGGCAAAAACGGCGCTGTACTGGAAGAGAAGGACGTCGCGAAAAGAGACGGGGCGGCCGGCAGGAAGCTGGATTACGAAAAGGAACTGCGGCGGTTACAAATTGAGCTCGTGAAGCTGCAGGAGTGGATTCATCACAAAGGGCTGCGGGTGGTCGTGTTGTTTGAAGGGCGTGACGCGGCAGGCAAAGGCGGAGCCATCAAGCGGATCACCGAAACCCTGAATCCCAGGATTTGCCGTGTGGTGGCGCTGGGGACACCCACGGAGCGCGAGAAGTCGCAGTGGTATTTCCAGCGATACGTGCCGCATCTGCCGGCGGCAGGAGAGATGGTCCTGTTCGATCGCAGCTGGTACAACCGCGCTGGGGTAGAACGCGTGATGGGCTTCTGTACCGAGGCCGAATATGAAGAGTTCCTCCACACCTGCCCCGAGTTCGAGCGGATGTTGATCCGCTCCGGCATCATCCTGCTGAAGTACTGGTTTTCCGTGAGCGATGAGGAGCAGGAGCGCCGGTTCCGCGAGCGGATGGAGAATCCGACAAAGCGATGGAAGCTCAGCGCCATGGATCTGGAGTCGAGGCGCCACTGGGCGGATTATTCCCGAGCCAAGGATGAAATGTTTGCGGTGACAGACACCCGGCAATCGCCGTGGAACGTCGTGAACGCCGAAAACAAGAAGCGGGCGCGCCTGAACCTGATGCAGCACTTGCTCACCCGGATCGAATATGGAGATCTCACGCCGGAGAAGCTGGAGTTGCCGCCGCTCGACAAGAAGAAGTACACCCGGCCGCCGATGCACGAGCAGAGTTTTATTCCGGAAGTCTATCGATGAAGAGCAGGCCGCAGACTACCTCACGCCGAGTTCGGTCCTCGCAATCTGCACAATAGCTTCGCGGGCAGGCTGCCACGTCTCCCAGACTGCGACGCACCAGTTGTGAATCATGGCATCGCGTTCGGTGCCGGGCGGCGCGGCAACCACGTCGGCGACCCCGACGCCGGCTTGTCGAGTCGGCAGCGGAAGACGAGGCCACGCCTTGCGGTGCTTCGCCATGCCCATGTGAGCCAGCTGTACCTGCCGGCCCGTGAATCCTTTTTCAAGATAGAGATAGAGCCCGATGACGGCGAACACCACCGTGATCGGCTTGGTCCCGTCGTCGACATGCTGGGCGCGCCATGCGTCCGCGCTGTTCTCATGGAGAAACGCCGGATCAGGATGAGCCAGGGTGTAAAAGCAAAGCTCGTCGAAGAGAGCCTGTTCGGAAATTTGCTGATGAGCGGGCATCATCGAAATGCTCGGTGCTGGCCACAGGCTACAGGAACAACGCCACACCGCACATTTCATCGTCCGCAAAAAATAAAGGGCATCAGCTCTTGCCTGATGCCCTCTGTTGCGGGGTTGAAAGGCTTTACCAGCGATAGACCGTCAGGTTGTCCATGTAGACCGTGGCAGTCCCGGTCAGAATCCCGTCGACCTGGAAATTCGTCAGCAGGGAAGGCGCCCAGCCAAGCGCGAAGGCGGAGTTGGCCTTCGCATTGATGGACTGCGCCACGTCATCGAGCCAGACCGTTTGGTAATCGATGTTGCCAGAGCCGTCGCGGGAATAGGCCACCTGAACGTGGTGCCAGGTGTTGGTGCTCCAGCTGCGCGGGTTGCAGTACTGGTTCGACTTCACCCACGTATCAATCGGAATCTGCGGAGTCCCTTTGTTGACGGTGTAGTCCCAGGTGTTGTTCCAGCCATCGCACTGGAAGCCAAAGATGGCGGTCTGGCCGTTGGGCATGGTCTGGTTCATGTCCATCTCCAGATTGGCCAGCGACGTGGAGGGACTCTGGATGTAGACCCAGGTGTCGTAAAGGAAGTTGGAGGAACTGGTGTCGTCGCCGAACGAGACGTAATAGCGCTCGTTGCCGCTGTTCCAGTAGTTGGTGACAAATTTGCGGGCGGAGCCGCTGCGGGAGGGCGAACCCACCAGGCTCGTGGTGCCGTTGGAACTGCCTTGCGCGGCGCTGTCGTTGACGGCGACCCAGTTGCCCAGGTTATCGATGTTGGCGACGCTGATCGCTGAGCTGGGAACGACGGCAGCGTTGGCCGGCGCATTCACCGTGATGGGAACGTCGGTGTCGCAGGACCCGCCACCGTTGCCCCATGCTTTCACGTGGAGCGTATGCGCGCCGTTGGCGGCGCTCACCGAGGTGTTGATCGAGCTGCCGTTGATGATGGTGGTGCTGGGGCTGCTGTCGAACGAGTAGCCCATGGCCGCGGTGGAGTGTCCGCCGCAGCTGGAAGAGCTCGCCGAGATCGTGAAGGGCGAACTAACCGATGCACCGCTGGAGGGGCTGCCGACGCCAACCTCTTCCGAAGAGGCGACCGCCGGAGCAGCACCCGAGACGTTGATGGCAACGTCAGTGACGCAGGATGCGCCACCCTGCCCCCACGACTTAACGTGCAGGGTATGGGATCCCGTCGACGTCGAGACGCTGGTGTTGATGGAACTGCTGTTGATGATGGTGTTGGCACTGCTGTTATCGAGCGAGTAGCCCATGGCCGCAATGGCTGCCCCAGAGCAGGAGGAGGCCGACGCCGTAAGGTTGAACGGCGAATACACGGTCGCGCCATTACCAGGACTGCTGACCGTTGGATTGGCGAAAGCGGTGGAGGCGAGTGCAATCAGGAATGCAGGGACGAAAAAAGCGGTCCGGCGGAAATTCATCGAGCGCGACACCTGAACGTAAATTTGGTCTTGCCGGCTTGCAGATGACGCCTGGCGCCGGGCCAACGTACAGGCCTCGAACCTCGATCGCGCGGAGATTCGCTTAGGGCGGTTCTACCCTCAGGGCAGATCGCTCATGGGGCCAATAGTTACCACCGTAACTACTTTGGCCGGTCGGGAGGAGTCAAGTTAGGTACTGACCGCATAGTACAGTCGGAATTGAGGAAATCAAGGTTTTTTTGGGTAAAAACAGGCATGGCAAGAAAACCTTGGTAACCATCGGACAACCATTTGGAACTTATTACCGGCTTTCCCGGATTTTGCCTGGCAATTTTTTCCGGAGCATGGAAATTTTGGGAGGGTGCTCGCCGTCGCGCTCGCGCTCGCGGGCTCCTCAATCTTCAAAATTCTGCCCAGCAACTACGAACTGGTGTGGTCGAGAACGATCTTCCAGCTCCCCGCCTTCTTCTCGAAGACGAGAGAAAAGACACCGGAAGCATCGCCGCCGCCGGCCTCGGACCGCGTCAGATGGTAGTGCCCCGTGACCACGGCGTGGTCGTCGCCCAGCATCCGGACGTCGAGCTCACTGAAAGCGAGCTGGCCCATGGCGTCACGCGAGGCGTAGGTCCGCTGGTAGCGGGCCAGAATCATCGCATAGCCATGCGCGATGGTTTTGCCGATAAAAGTGGTCTGGGGCGAGTCGTCGTAGCTGCGCATAAACGAGACAATGTCGCCCTGGTTCCACGACGATTGCTGATCGATGAGAACCTGCCGGATGGCGTCCGGTGCCGACTGAGCACTCAGGGCGATCGGTAGCAGCAGGATGGCGATGAACAGGGAACAGAAGCGGTTGCATCCGGCGATCATGGGCGGCTCCGTAATGTGCGTCCACTATAGCGGATAGAAACCGCCAGATGAGCGATTAGGGATTCAAAAAGCGGACGGCTACACTCATCGGGTGAAGAATGTTTATACAAAGTTTCTGAAATCGGCGATGGCGCCCGAGCATTTTCCTAAGCCGGGCGCGCCCGAGATCGCCTTTCTGGGGCGTTCGAATGTGGGGAAATCCAGTTTGATCAACGCGCTCCTGGGGGAGAAGCAGGCGCATGTCTCCTCGGCGCCTGGCCGCACGCGAGCCATCAATTTTTTTGAGTTGGCCGATGCCTCCTGGAAGCAGAAGCCGGAACAGAAGGCGCAATTCCTGTTTGTGGATCTCCCGGGATATGGCTACGCAAAGATCTCGAAATCGATTTCGGCGGAGTGGCCAAAGTTTATCGAACCGTATCTGCGGGATCGAACCTCTCTCGCGCTCTGCGTGTGCCTGGTCGATTCGACCATCCCACCCAAGGCCAGCGATGCACAACTGGTCCAGTTTCTGGCCAGTACGGGACGCGATTTTCTGGTGGTCGGGACGAAGGCGGATCGCCTGTCGGGAAACGGCCGGGCCAGGGCCCTGGCGGCGCTCGTCGAGGCGTTTGGGGCAGACCGCCTCCTGTTGTGTTCCGCGAAAACAGGCGCGGGACTGAAGGAGTTGTGGGGGCAAATCAGGGCCCAGGTACAGAACAGCGATTCGCAATGAATCGTGGAGCCGCTGTCGGCCCCTGGCCGTCAGGCGCGAAGGCGGTCGAGGATTTGTTCAGGGTGAACGGGCTTGAGCAGGATTTCGAAGTCGTGGCCGCGGACCCGGGCATCACGCAGCAGATCGGACGTAGCCGCCTGGCCCGAGAGAAGCAGAACCCGGCATCCGGGGATCATGGATGAAATTTGAATCGCGGCTTCGATCCCGCTCATTCCAGGCATCACCACGTCGGCGAGGAAGACATCGGGATGAAAATGGCGCGCCGTTTCAATGGCCTTTTGACCGCCATAGACGGCAGCGGCCTCGAAACCATTCTGGGTGAGAATCAGCCCCAACGTATCGGCGATGATCCGTTCATCATCGGCGATGAGGACTCTGGGCCTGATTCCGCCGTCGGTGGAACGTGCATCCATGGCACCCCTGGCAGCAAAAGCGAACTTCAGTCGGGTATAGTCCAGCGAGTATATCGCTGGCCGGTTGGAATCGATCCAACTATTTCGACAGGCGACCCTGCCCTGGCGTGCCTTGGCGGAGATTGCACCGCACCCTCCGCCCGCGTGCGGAGAAGGGTGAGCACGCACGAAGATGAACGACCGCTTTGACTTACCGAACCGGAGGATTTATAAGGGTGAATCCGGACCGTTGTTCCGGATCGGCGCGAAGGCGTGGCGGGAACGACCCGCATACGTGTTCGCGGTGACGAAAAACTTGTGCGATGGGATGATCGGGAAGGCGGTGAAAATCCGCCACTGCCCCGCAACTGTAAGCGTGTGTTCCTGCGTCAGGTCAGAGGGAGATGCAGGGAGGGCCAGGCCGAAGTGCCACTGAAGCGAAGGCTTCGGGAAGGCGGCCAGGCTTTGTTCTTCCGGGTTTGGACGGAAGAATAGTGCGCAAGTCAGGAGACCGGTCCCGTTTGCCGGGCTTGTTTTCCACAAACGAGCTCACTACCGCGTTCCGAGGGGAACGGAGGATTCGATGAACTTTTTCGCGCGGCTCCGGGGCCGTTTCCTGACAATCGTTCGACTTTCTTTGGCGGCCGTTTTGTTGCTGGCCGCCTCCACGACGCCACTCCATGCAGTCAGCGTGCATGGGACGGTCACGGATCCACTCGGCTATCCCATTGCCCGCGCCACCGTCGCCCTCATCCATAACGGCCGCGTATTGCTGAGCGGCCAGACCGGGCCGGATGGAGGCTACACCCTGGTGAGCGCCGAGTCAGGCCAGTTCTATGTGCTGGCCTCGGGAATTTCATTTCGCCAGCTCCAGACGCAGAGCTTTTACGGTGGGCGCTTCGACAACGTCGAGCAGAACGTGGTGCTGGAGCCGGAGTGGGTGCGCCAATCGGTGGTGGTGACGGCGACAGGAGTGCCGCAGCCGCAGGCCCAGGTCAGCGGCTCCGTAACCGAGTTGAGCGCAGAGGATTTCATGAACCGCGCCGAGATCGCCGATCCGCTCCGCCAGGTTCCCGGGGTCAATGTCGTGCAACAGGGCCAGCGAGGCGGCATAACGTCAATATTCATCCGCGGCGGCAATTCGACGGCGAATCGCGTGGTGATGGATGGAGTGCCCGTTGAAGACATGGGCGGCAGATTCGATTTCAGCAACGTCACCACTACGGGTCTCCAGGATGTCGAGGTCTATCGCGGGCCGAATACGGTGCTGTACGGGTCGGACGCCGCTGCGGGAGTGGTAGCGCTGACCACACCAAAGGGGAGCACGCCCTTTCCATCGCTCCTGTACGAAGGCGATGCAGGCAGCTTCAAAACCTACTGGAACCAGGTGCAGTTGGCCGGGCTTAAGCGGAAGCTCGATTACTATCTCGGCGCTTCGAGCCTGCAAACCCAGAATGCCATGCCCAACGATGGCTATCACGATCACACGGCGGTAGCGAACCTGGGATGGAGTTTGTCCGCAAAGACACAGGTTCGCGTGACCGGCCGGGCGAACGTTGCAGCCACCGGCTTGCCCTCGGGGAATGGCGGGTATTCGTTCTACGACCTGGCGAACGATGGCAAGCAGCTGGACCAGGATACGTACGGGACGGGTACGATCGACCACACCATCCGCGACAACTGGCACGCAACCGTGCGGTACGGACTGATCCGGAAGCGCGAAGAATCCGAGCAGTGGTATCCGGCGGGAAACTTGCTGGGAGGTACCGATTACGGAGCGGGCAATTATTACGGCAACGATGTGTCGGTGCTCGGTGCCAACGGCTATTCCACCAGCGGTCAGGCCCTGCTCAACTACGGCACGGTATTTGGATCGATTTATCCGTATCATCTGGCGCTCGCTTCGAATCGCGACAATCTTTACGCCGACACAAACTACCAGCACGGCCCGCACCTGGGCGTGATCGCCGGCTTTCGCTTCGAGGACGAACGCGGAATGGAGAGCGAGCCGGTCTACGCGTTCGGAGAAAATACGGAGCGGACCAACTACGACTATCAGGCGCAGGTCGGGGGGCAGTTGAAGAATCGCTTCTTCTATACCGCTGCCGGCGGGGTGGAGAAAAACCAGCTGTTCGGGCTCGCAGGCACACCCCGCGGAGGCGCCTCGTGGTATGTCGTGCGTCCTGGCAAGGGCGCGCTCCACGGTACGCGCCTCAATGTGAACTTCGCGAAGGGCTACCAGGAGCCGACACTCGACCAGCAATTTGGATCGCTCTATAAGTTCCTGCAGACGAATGGAGGGCAATCGACGATTGCCCAATACGGAATTGCCCCGATTGGAGCGGAGACGTCCCGGTCGTACGACGGCGGGATCGAGCAGAGCCTGTTCAGCGAAAAAGTGATCGCGCGCGTTACTTATTTTCACAACGAATTCGGCAATCAAATCGAGGCGGTCCCCGCTTCGCTGGTGCCCACTCTGCTGCCGAACCTGACCCCGGCCCAGCAAAAGAGTCTCGAATCGTTTCTCAACAATAATTTTGCCTATGAGCTGGATCTGAATTCGCTCTCCTATCAGGCGCAGGGTGTGGAGTCAGAGTTCGAATACGGGATGGGGAAGAACATCTTTGTGCGCGGGGGGTACACCTATCTGGACGCGGTGGTGCAGCACTCCTTTTCGTCCGATGCCGCAGCCGCTGCAGGAGGAACTCCAAATACCAATCCGAACTACCCGAATATCCCGATCGGAAATTACGCGCCGCTGGTGGGTGCACGGCCTTTTCGCCGGCCGCCGCATACCGGATTCACGAGCGTGACGTACAACGGGAAGCGGTGGTCGGGTGTTGTCCAGGCGGCGTACGCAAGCCGCAGCGACGATTCAACCTATCTGGGCGGCGACGACGTGAATCTCGGCAACTCACTCCTGTTGCCGAATCGCAACCTCGACTACAGCTGGACGAAGATTGACCTCGGCGCTACGTATCAGTGGAAGCCCTGGATGGGGCTGTATACCCAGATCGACAACCTCACCAGCAATCAGCACATTGGACCCATCGGCTATCCCTCGATGCCATTGAATTTCCGAACGGGAGTACGGTTCTCGCTCAGCCTGGGACGAAGGCAGTAGCGGCAGCAATCAGGCGGCGGTTTGTTGATCGGCGGCTTCCACTTCGCTGGGCACGAACACCATCATGATCGTTCCAGACCGGCCGCCGTCGGTCGTAGCGACGCGGCTGCGGCATCGGATGGAGCCGCCGGACTTCACGAGCATGCCTTTCACGATCCACAGGCCGAGGCCGGTGCCTACGTCCTTCTTGGTGGTAAAGAAGGGCGCGAAGATCTGGCGGCGGATCGATTCAGGAATGCCGACGCCCTGGTCGGCGACGACCAGTTGCACGCCGGGAGCGCCTGTGAAGGGGTGTATCGCCTGGCGCGCACGCACCTCGATGACGCGTCCCAGGGGCGAAGCATCAATGGCGTTGGTGATCAGGTTCGAGACAATTTGCTTGAATTCGCCGTGCAGCGCGCGCAGCTTCAGCCCGGGAGTGGTGCGCTTGCGCAGCTCCAGTTGCTTGTAGCAGAGGCGGCGATGATAGATCGCCAGCATCTCGTCGATGGCTTCGGGTACGTCGATCCAGACCGGCGCCGATGTGTCGCGATAGAACCCGAGCGTCTGGCGCGCGATGTGCGATACGCGCTGTAGCTCCTCGTCAGCCATGATCAGGCAGGCGCGAGCGGACTCGGGCAAATCGGGATCCTGTCGAGCCAGATAGATCAGGTTCGTCACGGCTTCGAGCGGATTGTTGATCTCATGCGCGACGGTGGCGGCCAGGCGCCCGACCGAGGCCAGCCGCTCCGTGGTATGCAGTGCGTTTTCGAGCTTCTTCTGCATGGTGACGTCGCGCAGAATTTTGGCGGCGCCAATGACTTTGCCCTGCGGATCGCGGACCGGCGAGATCGTAAGCGAGACGTTGATCCGCTCCCCGCTCTTGGTCACGCGGACGGTCTCAAAATGCTCGATGCGCTCTCCTGCCTGGATCTTGCGCAGGATTTCCGTCTCGTCCCCATGCATTTCAGGAGGGATCACCGTGGTGATGGGCTTGCCGATGATCTCATCCGCCTTATAGCCGAGGATTTGCTCAGCCGCGCCATTCCAGCTGGTGATAATTCCGTTGAGATCCTTACTGACGATGGCGTCGGTAGACGATTCAACGATGGCGCCGAGTTTCATCTGCGCCTCGTCTGCCCGCTTCTTCTCGCCAATGTCGAGAGCAAAGCAGCGGGCGTGGAGCAACTCCCCGTTGTGCAGCCAGGGATTCGCATCGATGCGAACCCATCGCATTGAGCCATCGCTGGCACGCAGACGCAGTTCGAAGCCGCGGATGCTCTCGCGGTCCCGCAGCCGCCCCAGCATCATGGAGACCGCGCCTGGATCTCCCGCGAATTCGGAGAAATCGTGGCCTATGTATTGCTGCGACTGGTAGCCGAGCAACGCCAACTCGCTGCGGTTTGCCCACAGAATCGTTCCGTCCGGAGCCAGCCAGTGCATCCCGATGGCGGCGTTCTCGAGGAAGTCGCGTAGCTCCGATTCGCGCAGTTCCAGCGTCTGTTGTGTTTTCCGGCTTTGGCTGGTTTCTTCTTCCAGCGCCTGAGCCTTCAGCTGCCACAGGACGGCGCTGCGGCGGCGCTCGTCTTCGCTCATGCTGTCGTAGCCCTGGCCTGGGACAATCTGATTGTGTTCCGCGCAGATTCGCTGGATGACGACGCCGTCGGTATCGCGCAAAAAGAAGCGCAGCGGCCAGCCGCACGAGAGGTGGAAGGCGCGGGTGAGGGCCAGGTCGTTCCAGAGCTCTTCGAGACGAAGAGCCGCCCCGGTCTTGCCCTCTTCCCAGAGGATCGAAACCATCTCGCCGTAGGCGGTCACAAGGGGCGCGTCGGTTACGCCGGCGGCTACCGTGAGGCGGTCGATAATGCCGCCGATGATCGTCGCGAAGCGTTTGGTGTCGGGCCAGCCCTCGACCATGAATTTCGCGAGGGTGCTTTCGGCATCCACGCTGAGCCAGCGTCCCTGCTGGGCAATACGGATCAGATCGAGGCCGCGGGCAACCAGTTGTTTCTCGAAGCCCTGGCGGTGGGCCGGCGTGGCGATGACGACGGCGGAACCTCCGGCGGCGAGGGTGGATCCCAGTCGCTGGCTGATCTCCGCAATCAGAAGATCGTCGCTTGAATAGAAGTGAGCGCTGTGCGTGCCAGGAGGGGGAAGCAGGCGTGAATGGCCGACCGGGTCAGCAGGGGGTGTCGCGAATTCCGGCGGATTCGTGAGACGCGTCATGAGCCAAGGCCGCAAAACAAAGCAGGGTCATCGTTCAAGCCCCTGTTTTCTGACAAGTATTGCTGCTTGGGATGGGAAACGGAGATAAAAAGATGTCTCAGACGGACGAGCGCGAACCACGCGGCCGACCCCAAAACGCGCGGAGGACCGGAAACGGAAAAAGGCCCCGTAAGGGGCCTTCTGCCTGATTGGAATGGATTTACTGGCGCCGCGAAGCGCGGACCGCCTCCTGCGCGTGAGCCGCCCCATTGGGCGGCACCGGTGGAACGGCCGGCGCAGATTCGGCCACCGCCTTCACCCCGATGCCAAGCTTTTTGCGCAGTTCCGTGTCCATTTTGGTAAAGGTTTCCGGATTGTCCTTCAGATACTGGCGGACATTCTCACGGCCCTGGCCGATGCGCTCGCCCGCATAGCTGAACCAGGCGCCGCTCTTCTCCACAATGTTATGGGTCACGGCCAGGTCGAGCACATCGCCTTCCCGGGAGATGCCTTCGCCGTAGAGGATGTCGAACTCGGCTTCGCGGAAGGGCGCAGCCACCTTGTTCTTCACGATTTTGACGCGGGTGTGGGAGCCGGTTACGACGTCGCCGTCTTTGACGGCTGCGGTGCGGCGGATATCGATGCGCACCGAGGAATAAAACTTGAGCGCCCGGCCGCCCGTCGTGGTTTCAGGATTGCCGAACATGACCCCAATCTTCTCGCGAATCTGGTTGATGAAGATCAGGCTCGTGCGGGATTTGGAAACCGTCCCTGTCAGTTTGCGCAGCGCCTGCGACATGAGGCGGGCCTGCAGGCCCATATGCGAGTCGCCCATTTCGCCATCGAGTTCGGCCTTCGGGACAAGAGCGGCAACAGAGTCGACCACCAGGATGTCGATGGCGCCGGAGCGGACGAGGGCTTCCGTGATCTCGAGCGCCTGCTCGCCGTAGTCGGGCTGGGAGATGAGCAGGTTATCAATGTCCACGCCGAGCTTCTTGGCATAGGCGGGATCGAGCGCATGTTCCGCGTCGACGAAGGCCGCGAGGCCGCCCGCTTTTTGAGCTTCCGCGATGATCTGCAGCGTGATCGTCGTCTTGCCCGACGACTCAGGGCCGAAAATCTCGATGACGCGGCCGCGCGGCACTCCCCCGACCCCAAGCGCCGCGTCGAATGAAATCGAACCAGTGGAGATGACGGCAATGGGAACGACCGCCTCTTTGCTGCCGAGGCGCATGATGGAACCCTTGCCGAACTGCTTTTCAATCTGGGATAGCGCCAGGTCTACGGCGCGCTGACGATCATCTGCCACGGTGGTACTCCATTTCCGGGCGGCGGATTCTGTTCCGCGCCGCCATTGTGTACTGAATTGGGACGATTTGCCCCGAGTCTACCATCCGGGGAAGGCCGGAATTCTGGCCGGAAAGACGGAAAATCCCCGCTGGTAACGACGGAGTTATTTCGAGCAGGATACAGGCTTTTGCAGGGACAAGTTTTCCTCAGGCCGGTCCGCCTTCCTTAAAGCTCCTTGCGGTAGAGCACGCTGCGCGAGACCGGCTCGTACCCCAGCGCTTCATGCGCACGTTGCGACAGGCCGTTATCGATGTACGCGTCGGACGCCATTTCCCGGCAGCCCAGACTCCGGGCCCATTCCTCCGCAGCAGTTACGAGTTTGTGGCCCACGCCCTGGCGACGGTAGCTCTCCTCGACAAACCATCCTTCGATGTACCCGACCGCATGCGCAGTGTCGCAGCAGTCGGCGTGGGAGCGAAGGCCGGCTTCAAGAAACCCGATGATCCGGTGCCCAGCGCTTTCCGCGACAAAGTAGATCGCAGGCAGAGTCGAGGTGTTGCGCCCTGCGAGTTTTCCTGCCAGCTCCCGATGGTGTTCTTCGCGCGGCGACTCCGGCCAGAGGGCGTAAAGCAGATCGGCGAGGGGCTCGAGGTCGGCGGGATGAGCCGGACGGATGAGCATGCATCAGGGTACAACTTGCAGGACGTTGGCAGAAGCTCTCTGCAGCTTAACGGGCGGCGACAACGGTGCGTTCGCGGTGTTGGTTCGCTGGGGCTGCCGCGAACTCGAGGATGGTGCGGACGACGAGTGCCGGCTCGTCCAGATGGATCCAGTGCTCGCTGTTTTCCGCGACGATGTGGCAGCTGTTGGGACCATAGGCAAGCATGTCCTCCATTGGAGCCGCGCCGGCCGGCGTGAGGACGGCGACCGCGGTGTCGCGAATGGGCTCGACATGATGCATCTCCGTGACGGTGGCCGGCACAGCGTTCAGGTGTGCAAGGAGTCCGCGATAGAAGCGGGGCGCGGACCAGTGCGCGGCGATGGCGGGCCGCACCCCTGTCGGCATCTTGCCAATTTCGGTATTGAGGCGGCTCCCCAGATATTCGCCTTGTGAGCCCGCGAGATGGATCAGAAATCCAGACAGCCTTGCGGAGCCGCAGAGGTGGGACCGTGCAGCGAGTCGGGTGAGGCCGAGGCGGGCGCAGGTGGCTCCCACACGCGTGAGACGTTGCGCGCGTGCGATCCGGGCCTGCGCGGCCTCGTTCACCGGCGGCCATTCCTCAGTGCGCATCGGATCGATGAGGATGAGGCCGGCTGCTTCTTCGGGATAATCGAGCGCGAAGCGCTGCATGACGAGTCCGCCGAAGGAATGACCGACGAGCAGATAAGGCGGCTCGATCCCTGCAGTGTGGAGAAGGTTGCGTAGTTCGGCGGCAACGTGGGTAGGGGTGCGCTCGGAGACACACGCGCTGCTCCAGCCGAGACCGCAGCGGTCGTAGGCCACGGTGTGGACGTGTGGGGCCAGCGCTTCCTGAATGTGCGCCCAGTTCAGGCTGGTGGCGCCAAACCCGGATTCAAAAACGACGGTGGGTTGCCGATCGCGAGGACCCTTCTCGACGAGATAAAGACGCCGGTCGTTGCCGATGTCGACCAGGCGTCCGCGCGTGCGCAGACGTCGGCAATCGATAATCCCGCCGATGCATTGATACAGGAACCCGGCGAGAAGCAGGAGAGCCATGAAGGCGACGACAGAGAGCAGAGCGATAACGAGGGCCCAGGAGATGCCGGCGATGATCGCAATCATTGAGCGGAGTCGCTTCCCGCCGCGGTCAGGCTGAAGTCTTTGCGCTGAAGGTTGGCGTGAGGCGAGCCGTGATCGATGAGGAGAATCGTCGAGCCCGGCTTGCCGCTCAGTTTTGCTTCGACCTGACGCGAGAGCCAGAGGCCGCCGATGTGTTCAAGATCGTAGAAGACGAATTGTTTGGTGGAACCACCGGTTCTGGGCACCGCCTCTACGTAGACGGGCGAGCCGGTCTTTTGGTCGATCCATGTCGTGACCGACGCGTATTGTGTGGGCTGGCCGGGGCCCGGTTCGCTTTTCAGAACGAAGCAATCGCGCGCGCCATACTTTGCCGCCGGCAGCATGGTCTGTTTCGCCCAGAAGAACTGGCCGTCAACAAAGTCTTCGGGATAGAAGAGGGTCCCGGCCACGCCGTCGCCCCAGTGCTCCGGCGCGAGCCGGGTGGGCGTCGTTTCGCCTTTGCGAAGCGCTTCGATCGACGCGTGGCCGCTCCCGTCCTGCAGCAGCAGATAACGCACACGGCTGTGATCGGGCGTGGTGACGGTGATCATCGTGCGCAGGCCGTCAGGAAAGGAATGGGACACGAGCGCAAGAGAATTGCTGATGCGTGAGCCGTTCGCGGCGACCTGCACGAGGTGACCGGAAGCGCGGACATCGGACTTCTCCACGCGAGCACGCGCCGAGGCGAGAACCGACTTGAGCGATCCCGTCGGTGTCGCGGTTTGCGCGGCGGCTTGCCAACCGCAAACCACGGCCAACCCCAGCAGCGGAACGGCGAGGCGGAGACTCAATTGCATATGCGACCATCCCGCATGGCAACGTGACGATGGGCCGTAGCCGCGATGTTCAGGTCGTGGGTGACCATGATGAGCGTGGTGCCGTGCCGTTGCTGGATCTGGGCCAGGATCTCGAGGATCTTTGCAGAGTTGACACTGTCGAGATTGCCGGTGGGCTCGTCAGCCAGCAACACCTGTGGGTCGTGGATCAGCGAGCGCGCGATGGCGACGCGCTGGCGCTCGCCTGCGGAGAGCTGCGTTGGGTACTGGCGCAGGCGGTGCTCGAGGCCGAGTTCGACGAGCAGAGCGCGCGCTTTCTCTTCACGATTGGCGTGACGATCTCCGCCGTGCCCGAGCAGCGGCACCTGAACATTCTCAAGAGCGGTCAGCGCGGGAAGCAGGTGGAAAGACTGAAAAATGAAACCCGCGTAGCGCGCGCGATACGTGTCGAGGTCGAGTGTCGCCGCTCCGTTGTGCGTTGTGCCGAGGGGCTGGCCGCGAAAGAGCACCGAGCCCTCCGTCGCAACGTCGAGTCCGCCGAGCAGATGGAGCAGCGTGGATTTTCCGCTTCCGCTCGCGCCGGTGATGGCGAGGAAGTCTCCAGCGGCAATGCCGAGCGAGACACCGCGCAGAGCTTCGATCGTGCCGTTTTCGTAGCTCTTTTTCAGGTCGCGCACTTCAATCAAAAATGGCTGCGGAGCCGCGTTAGCGCTACTCATGGCGGAGCGCCTCCACCGGAGAAAGCTGCGCGCCCCGCCACGCCGGAATCGAGCCGGCAAGCACGCCGACCAGTGCGGCCATCGCCAGACCTTCCACCAGAGTCATGACCGGCAGCCCCGCGGCGACGATGCTGGCCGTTTGCGGCAGCATCGCCAGTGCATGCAGCGCACCCCATCCGAGCAGTATGCCGACGAGGCCTCCTGCAGCGCCGAGGGCTGAGGCTTCGATCAGGATGAGGAACATGATGCGGCCTCGCGACCAGCCCATCGCGCGGAGAACGCCGATCTCTTTGGTGCGCTCAAACACCGACATGGCCATGGTGTTGGCGATGCCGAGCGCGGCGACCAGCAGCGCGATCAGAGACGTTCCCCAGGCAGCAGCATGCGCGAGCACCACGAGCTGATTATTGCTGGCGCGTTCGGCCGCGGGAATCGCGCGGAGTCCAGGAAGCTGCTTTTCAACCGCGTCCTCGGCCTGCTGTCTCCACTGGTCCGGAGAGATGCCGGGCGGCGCAGGCTTGAGCTGAAGGTGAAAGGCGCTGACCTTGCCGGTCATGCCGGACAGGTTCTGCATTTCGTCGAGAGGCAGAATGATGGCGCCTGATTCCAGCGCCGAGTTGCTGCGATAAATGCCAACCACGGTGAAGGAGGAGCCCTGGAGATCGATGGTGTCGCCGACTTTTTTGTTCAGGCTGCCGGCGAGGAGTTCGCCGAGCAGCGCTTCCTGCTGGCCTTCGCGAAAGTGCCGGCCGGAGAGGATGTTGAGCGCGGAAAACTCGAAGGTATCGGCCTTCCACCCGTAAACCAGGGTATTCACCTCGGGGGTGACGGCCATCATGTTGAAGATCATGGGTGCGGCGGTCGCGATCTGCGGAATCTTCCCGAGCGTAACGGCGACGTCCTGATCCACCGAGGTGTTCAGGAACGTTTTTTGCACGACGGCGAGATCGGTGCCGGCGCTTTCATACATCTCGAGCCACGCGTGCTCGAAAGAACGTGAAAAGCCGACGAGTGCGACGAAGGCGCCAATTCCCATGCCGATGCCGCAGAGCGTGAGCGCGGTGCGGAGACGGCGGCGCCAGACGTTTCTCCAGGCAAATCCAACAAACGACAGTCGCATTCGGTGGCTTTAGAAAACGGGGATGCTCGCGAGGGTCCAGCGTACGGGTCCTCGGAAAAATTGTCTACCCTGGAAAGCGGGTCGTGCCAGGGAAAGTCGGGGCAGGAAGGGACATTCCATCGGTTCCGTGGTTGTGATGAACGCCACAGCCGCACCCTGTCTCCGAACCGTAGTCTGAAGCGTCGCCTGGAGGAGCGCAATGGCGACGCTGGTCGAACCTCTGGTTGTTGCTGTTGTCGCGGGTGCAGGTGCTGCGCCGCCGTCGCAGAACTCTGCCGCAGCCGCGGAGGTTCCCGCAGGCAATCCGTGGATCGTTGCCATCTCGGTGATGCTGGCGACGTTCATGGAAGTCCTGGACACCGCGATTGCGTCGGTCGCGCTTCCTTATATCGCGGGATCCCTGGCCGCTTCGAACTCCGAAGCCACGTGGGTGCTGACCAGTTATCTGATTGCGAACGCGGTGGTTTTGCCGGCGAGCAACTGGTTCGCACTGCGCTTCGGGCGGAAGCGGTTCCTGATTTCCTGCGTCATCCTGTTCACGATTGCCTCCTTCATGTGTGGGGCAGCTCCGAGCCTGGCGTTCATTCTGATTGCACGCATTGTGCAGGGCGCAGGGGGCGGAGCGCTGCAGCCCTTATCGCAGTCGATCCTGCTGGAAAGCTTTCCGCCGGCGAAACGCGGCGCCGCCATGGCGCTGTTCGGCTTTGGCGTGGTGGTGGCTCCGGTGCTGGGACCGACGCTCGGCGGATGGCTGACGGATTCGTTCAGCTGGCGGTATGCGTTCTACATCAACATTCCCGTCGGCGTGCTGGCGGTCTTCATGATCAGCCGGTTTGTGAAGGATCCGCCCTATATCAAAAATGCGAAGGCCGGGCCCTTCGACAACCTGGGCTTCGGGTTGCTGTGCCTGTGGTCCGGATGCCTGCAGGTGATTCTCGACAAGGGTCAGGAGGACGACTGGTTCAGCGCGGTGTGGATTCGGTGGGCGGCGCTGATCCTGGTGGTTTCGCTGGTCTGGTTCATCTGGCACTCGCTGACAGCGAAGCAGCCGCTGGTCGATCTGAGAATCCTGACGCGGAATCGCAACTTCGGCGTGGGATGCCTGCTGATCTTCATGCTGGGGTTCACGATTTACATCACCGTGGCGATGATGCCGCTGTTCTACCAGGAAGTGCTGGGGTACACGGCGCTCACGGCGGGACTGGTGGTGGCGCCGCGCGGCATCGGGTCGATGCTGGGGCTGCCGCTGATGGGCATCATCAGCCACAAAATTGATAATCGCTGGCTGCTGTTCTGCGGGTTCATGATGGTGGGCTGCTTCTCGATCGCATTTGCCCAGATCAATGTAGGGATTGGGCCGACCACAATGCTGGTGCCGATTATCATGACGGGCTTCGCGCTGAGCTTTGTTTTTGTGCCCATCGGCAGCATGGCCACGGCTACGTTGCGCAATGAGGAGATTGGAAACTCGAGCGGAATTTTCAATCTCCTGCGGAATGTTGGCGGATCGATCGGGATCTCGCTTGCGTCCACCGTGCTGGTGCGGCGGATGAGCTATCACCAGACCCGCATCGCGGCATCGGTGCCGCAGGCCGGGCGCGTATTTCAGCAGTACACCCAGGGGATGAGCGCCTGGTACGGCCGGCAACTGGGCCACGCGGGCGGACAGCCGGCGGCCCTGGCCGCGCTCTACATGCAGCTACAGCGGCAGGCGCTGGTGTGGTCGTTCGTGGATATCTTTCGCTGGACGGCTTTGGTGGCCTTCACCGCGGCTGGACTGGCCTGGCTGTTTCGCCGGATCAGCGCACGGGCCGACGGCAGCGTGCAGATGCATTGAGAGGCTAAATGTCAGCGCCTGCGCTCGGTGAGGGAACGGAACAGGCTTGCCATTTTGGCCAGATCGAGTTCTTCCGCGCGGACCAGCGGCGAAATTCCGCAGCTCTCAAAAGAGTTGGCGATCGCATCGGGGTCGAAGTCGGCATTGCGCAGGTTCCTGACCAGCATCTTGCGCTTCTGGGCGTAGCAGGTGCGGACGAAGGCGAGGAAGGCTTCAGGGTTGACGCGCAGTTCTTCGAAGCGAGGCGTCATGATGAGCCGCACCACCGTGGAGTGCACCTGGGGCATGGGCGTAAACGCCGTGGGCGGCAGGGTGAAGAGCTTTTCGATGCGGGTGTACATCTGCGTGGTGACGGAGAGTATGCCGTAATCGCTGGTGCCGGGATGAGCGGCGATGCGGTCGGCCACCTCGCGCTGGACCATCAGGACGGCGCGCTCGATGACGTCGGTGAACTGGAAAAGATGAAGCAGGATGTCGGTGGTGATGTAGAAGGGCAAGTTCCCGACGACGAGCAGCTTATCGTCGGGATTAATCGCGTTCATGTTGCGCGCTTTCTCCCGCAACGCGGCGAAATCGATGGTAAGGACATCCTGTTCAAGAATCTCAACGGCTGGGCGATCGGCGAACTGATCCCGGAGCCGGGGAACGAGGTCGCGGTCGAGTTCAATCGCAATGAGTTTTTCGGCGCGCGCCGCGAGCAAAGAGGTGATGGCGCCGCCGCCGGGGCCAATTTCGACGACGGTGCGCTGCGAAAGGTCGCCGAGCGCATCGACGATATCGGTCTGGGCCGTGAGGTTGGTAAGAAAGTTTTGGCCAAGTTCGGGTCGTTGTTGATATTCGGGCATCTTTAACCATTGTGCGGCCTGGGTCACGCTGAAAGCGAACCGGGCGGCCTTGCGCGTCGTCAACGCAAACAATTTAGACTCACCTTTGGTTCTAACGGACTTTACGCAGCAGGAGCTCCTTGCATGCAGATCGTTTTTGCGGCGTCGGAATGCGCGCCCTGGGCACGCAGCGGCGGCCTCGGCGAAGTGATTCGCGCGCTGCCGCGCCAGATTGCCAGTCTCGGCCACAACGTGTCGGTCTATATCCCTTACTATCGGCAGGTTCGCGAGCAGGCGCCGGAGAAGAAGTACGCGGTTCGCAGCATTACCATTCCGTTCCAGTACTACAACCGGTTTGCCGCGGTGCTGGATGGCGGCGTCCACGATGGAGTGCAGCTGTACTTCATCGACTGCCCGGAGCTGTTCGACCGCGAGTTTCTCTATGGAACCCCGGCGGGCGCTTACCAGGATAACTGGGAGCGGTACGCGCTGTTCTCCCGCGCGGTGCTGGAGGCCTCGAAGCTGCTGGGAGCGCCCGACCTGTTTCACGTGCACGACTGGCAGACGGCTCTCTTGCCGGTTTATCTGCGCACGCTCTATTACTTCGATCCCGTCCTGCGGAATCGCGGCTCGGTACTGACCATTCACAACGCCGGCTATCAGGGGCTCTATCCCGCGAACACCGTGGAACGGCTGCTGTTGCCGGGCGAGGTGTTCACGATGGAGCGGGCAGAATATTTCGGCCAGCTCGACTATCTCAAGGGCGGCATCGTTTACGCCGATCGGCTGACGACCGTGAGCCCGCGCTACGCCGAAGAGATTCAGACGCCGGAGTACGGTCAGGGCCTCGATGGAGCGCTGAGGAACCGGGCCGCGGACCTGACCGGCATCCTGAACGGGCTCGACTACGAGCAGTGGAACCCTGCCACAGACGGCAACATTGCGGCGCACTACTCGCCCGAAAATCTGAGCAACAAGGCCGAATGCCGGCGCGATCTGATTCACGCTTTCGGCGCAGGACCCATCGACGACGCGACAGCGGTGCTGGGCGTGGTGACACGCCTGACGACCCAGAAGGGCATCGACGTACTCGCCGAAATTGCCGAGCCCCTGATGCGCGAAAACGTGGTGCTGGTGGCGCTGGGCAGCGGCGAAGAGTACTACGAGAATCTGCTGCGCTCGCTGGCGGCCAGGCACAGCGGGCGAATCCTGGTCCGCATCGGCTACGACGACATGCTGGCGCATAAAGTCGAGGCCGGGTCGGATATGTTCCTCATGCCGTCGCGGTACGAACCGTGCGGGCTGGGACAACTGGTGGCGCTCAAATACGGAACCGTGCCGGTGGTGCGGGCGACGGGCGGCCTCGACAGCACCGTCGAGGAGTGGAACGCCGAAGCGCGGAGCGGGACGGGCTTCAAGTTCAGCGGGCTGGGTGCCGAGGATTTTCTCGCGGCCATCCAGCGCGCGCTGGGCGTCTTCCCGGACAAGGCGGCATGGCAAACCCTGATGCGGAACGGCATGGCCGAAGATCATTCCTGGGCTGGACCGGCGGCGGAGTACATCGAGGTCTACGAACAGGTCGCGAGAGCCAAAAACTAGGGGGACCGCTCGGCCACTCGCCCGAGATTCGCCCTCCGGGCGGCCGCGCTTCGCGCCTGACCCACTCGCCAGGATGGCATTCGTTATTTTCGAAACCCTGGACGTCCGGTTGGGCATCAGGCTTGAGTGGCTGCGAGCTTTCATCCGTTCGTTCTTTTAGGGCAGGGTGCGCATCCAATGGGCGTCGCTGTGCTTCGACCTCGAGTCCTCGGATGTTGGGGGAGGCTGAAGAAGCGGATGCGATTCTGGTGGCTGACATTGGGAAGGGATTTAAGTTATGGGCGTCATTCGTAAGTGTTCGTCGTGTGGGAAGCCGAATAGGATACCGGGGAAGCATCTGGCCGATACGGGACGGTGTGGGGCGTGCAAGAGTCCGCTGCCGGCGGTGGCGGAGCCGGTGGAGGTGTCGACGGAGGAGTTCGACGAGATTGTGCGCGACAGCAAGGTGCCGGTACTGGTCGATTTCTGGGCTGCGTGGTGTGGTCCGTGCCGCATGGCCGCTCCGCATGTGGCGCAGGTAGCCCGGGAAACGGCGGGCAAGGCTGTCGTGGTGAAGGTCGACACGGAAAAATATCCCGAGCTGGCGGCGCGGTATCAGGTGCAGGGGATTCCAAACTTCGCGGTGTTTCGCGGAGGGCAGCTCGCGTTTCAGCAGGCGGGCCTGGTGGATGCCGGCACGATGAAGGGGTGGCTCTAAAAGCAGGTCACAGGTTGCAGGTTACAGGGAGCAGGCGACAGGGGCCAGGCGCGAAATGTTCGCCGTCAGGCGACGACCTGGAACGGGAACCGCGAACTAAAAAGCTGGCAAAGCGCCTGGAGAGCCCACGTCTCGTCGAACGAGACGTAGGCTCTTCCGTTATTGGGCGGTGACGTGAGGCTTGATCAGCTCATCGAGGTAGTCGGGTTTGGAGTCGTCGCGCGTGAGGTGGGGATAGCGCGGGCCTCCGTGGTAGTCGACAGTAGCAGTGTGGATGTAGTCGTCGGCAACGTAGGTGAGGGTGATGGGGGCGGAGCCGTTTGTTGAGGCGTCAATGGCGTCGTCGAGCAGGTCGTGCGTATAGACGCGGCCGTTGA
>DATAZC010000175.1:0-5507 GCA_036272255.1 Acidobacteriaceae bacterium
TGTCGGGTTCGGAATCCGACAATCCCGATTCGACTACGGAACTTGTGCCCTTGTCCGAGCCGCTCTCCGAGATCAACCCTGCTGCCGCCGAAACAGCCCTAACGGAAAAGGAAAGCCAATGAAAAAGCTCTATGTTGGAAATCTCGCCTTCAGCGCCACCGAAGCCGATGTCCGTCAATGGTTCGAGCCGCACGGGGCCGTCGAAAGCGCGAGCCTGGCCACGGATCGCGACAGCGGCCAATCGCGCGGATTTGCCTTTGTCGAGATGACCAACGACAACGAAGCTGAGGCGGCCATCGCGGCCCTGAACGGCGCTGAGTTCGGCGGCCGCGCCCTCGTCGTGAATGAAGCGCGCCCCAAAACCGGCGGCGGTGGCTTCGGCGGCGGACGCTCCGGCGGCGGCTATGGCGGCAATCGCTCCGGCGGTGGAGGCGGCTACGGTGGCAATCGCCGTTCCGGCGGCGGTGGTGGCGGCGGCCGTGGAGGCTCGCGCTACTAGTTCACGTTCTTCCTGCGTCGCTCGAAAGCTGCGTTCGTTACTTTAGGCTCCCCTCGATGGGGGGCCTTTTGTAATTGTTTTGTATCCTGCCCGCGCATGCGCTATGCCAAGGACCAAACTGGAAACCAGGCACGCAGACCACGCTAAGAACGCCCTCCCCGCTTCCCTGCGTTCCTCTTCCTTTGAGGTTCGAATGAACGCTCTGCTCATCTATCCCAGATTTCCCGATACGTACTGGAGCTTCCGCTACGCACTGTCGTTCCAGGGCAAGCGCGCCGCGCAACCCCCGCTGGGCCTCATGACCGTGGCCGCGCTTCTGCCTGAATCCTGGGACAAGCGCCTCATCGACACCAATGTCGAGCGCCTCAGGGATCAGCACCTCGCATGGGCCGACGTCGTCCTGCTCAGCGGCATGCACGTCCAGCAGGATCATTTGCTGTCCATCGTTCGCCGCTGTCGCGCACTCGGCATCCGCACGGTCGTTGGCGGCCCCATCACCAGCAGCCTCACCGCTGCCGAACTTGAAGCCGACCACATCGTCATCGGTGAAGCGGAAGACCTTATCGCCGATCTGGCCCGCGACCTCGAAGCCGGCACCGCTCGCAAGGTTTACGAATCCGCCGAGCGCCCCGCGATGGACCATACGCCCCTGCCCGATCTCAGCCTCATCCGCATGAAGCACTACAGCACGATGACCGTGCAGTACTCGCGCGGATGCCCCTTCAACTGCGAGTTCTGCGACATCATCGAGATCTATGGACGCCGCCCGCGTACCAAACCGGTCGCGCACGTGCTCGCTGAATTCGATCAGCTCCTTGCTGCCGGCTGGCGCGGACCTGTCTTCATCGTCGATGACAACTTCATTGGCAACAAAGTCCGCGTCCGCGAATTGCTCGCGGCGCTTGCCGAGTGGCAAAGTAACCATCACCACCCCTTCCGCCTCATCACCGAAGCTTCGTTAAACCTCGCCGACGACCGCGAACTCATGCAGTCCATGAAAGACGCGGGCTTTGCCTCCGTCTTTCTCGGCATCGAGACCCCCGACGTCTCCAGCCTGGTCGCCACGCAGAAGCTGCAGAACACCCGCCGCGATCTGCTCGAGAGCGTTGCCGCCATTCAGGAATACGGTATCGAGGTCATGGGCGGATTCATTCTCGGCTTCGATACCGACCGCGAAGACGTCTTCGACTGCCTCGTCGATTTCATCCAGAAGAGCGCCATTCCCATTGCCATGGTCGGGCTCCTGCAAGCAATGCCCGGCACCCAGCTCCATCGCCGGCTATCGCGCGAAGGCCGCATCCTGCACGCCGGCGGCGGCAACAATACCGGCTGCGAGCTCAACTTTCTGCCCCGCATGAACGCCGCTACCCTGGTCGAGGGATACCGCTCCGTGCTCCGCCGCATTTACAGCCGCGAAGCCTACTACGACCGCGTCCGCGCGTGTCTCAGCCGCTGCCGCCCGCACTATCGATCCCAGGTCACGCTCGCCAATCTGCGCGCCATGTTTCTTTCCATCGTCCGCCAGGGCGTCTTCGGCCGGGCCAGACTGAGCTACTGGAAGTTTCTGCTGCTCGCGGCCACCCGGTATCGCCGATCCTTCGGCGCCGCCATGACCATGGCCGTCATGGGCTATCACTTCCAGATCATTACCGAGCAGATCTCGCGAGCCGAGAGCTGATTTCCCAACGCGGATTTCCACCAAAAAAGAAAAAGCGGGAAGAATCAAGGGACCGCAGTCCCGATTCTTCCCGCCTTCCTGTTCCCTGGTTTAGAGGGCCTGAACGTTCTCTGCCTGCCAGCCCTTCGGTCCCTTTACTACGTTGAACTGGACCGCCTGACCTTCCTGGAGCGAACGGAAGCCGTTGCTCTGAATTGCGGAGAAGTGGACGAATACGTCCTCGCCGTTCGGGCGGCTCAGAAATCCAAAGCCCTTGGCGTCGTTAAACCATTTCACTGTTCCCTGTTCCATTTTCATTTTCCTTGTTGCTGAATGTATCGCTGAACTCAATGTAGCGTTTATTGCGAGTCAAGCGATAAGCAGGAACAGGCAAGAAACCAGATCGGATTCGACGATCGAGCACAGTATAGCATTGTTTCCCTGCGCCTACCCCTGGTAACCCTCAGAGGCTCAACAGGCAAAGAAAGATGGAGGTTAAATCGCCCTTCCAGCGTATGCTGGTAACAGAATCGGTCGGCTCCAGGATCGATCGCATTTTCTAGCCAGCCCTCGATAGCTGCGTACGCCAGTCCCGTACGACGGATTCCGCGTATCTCGTGGAATCTAAAGCTCTCCCGGCAGAGTACCCGCCCCCGGGAACCCTGCGTCGAGCCCGGCTCTTGCAACGAACGCGCCATAACCGGGGAAAGAGGTAGCAATGCGATCCAATCTGGTGTATTCAGCCGGACTCCAAATCGAGAATCGATTCCTTCTCGCGACCATCGTCATGCGGGCGGTCCGGAGACTGCACATCGATACCACACGTACCGAAGACACCGCCAATAAGGTGTTTGTTGATATCGCGAACGGCCGCTATGCGCCAACCTCGCTGCCCGAGCCCGTGCCGCCTCCCTCCATCGAGGCCCTGCTCATCGCACCAGCCGCCTGAGCGGCAAGTTTCTCCGGAGACTCCGCTCCCGGCGAGAGTCTCCTCCTGCACCACCCCGTTTCGTCCTTCTGGGAGTGCGTTCCGCGCGCTTCCTGCGCCAAGTACAATGCAGATGGCTCCCGACCCACAGAGGCCGCCGCAACCGGTCGCTTCCTGGGACTCCCGACCCAGCCGGCAACAATGGCCATGCAAAACGACGTGCGAGAGTGGCGGAATTGGCAGACGCACCAGACTTAGGATCTGGCGCCCGAAAGGGCGTGGGGGTTCAAGTCCCCCCTTTCGCACCACGGTATTGCCGACTGCGGCCGGTCCTCAACCCGCCACAAATTCCCCATGGCGGATCTCCCCGGGCGACATGTCATCCACGTAGCACCACACCCAACTTTCTCCCGGCTCCACCGACCGCATCAGTGGATGCTTCGTCGCGTGGAAGTGCCTCGTCGCATGCTTGTTCTTCGACGAGTCACAGCACCCCACGTTCCCACACTCCAGGCACAGCCGCAAGTGCACCCAGCGGTCACCCTTCTTCACACACTCCTCGCACACATGCGTCGCCGTGCTGGTGAACTTGATTTCGCCCAGATGAGAACATCCTGCCGCCATTGCTCCTCCTTGCTTTGCTTCCCCTGCCTGCTGCTTCTCACGCCGTCCGCTCCAGGGCGCCTCGATCCCACTGCCCAAAGCGGGCCGCCGCTTCATAGGTGCTCCGGCAAAATTCCAGCAGAGCCCGGCTTGGCGACGCCGCTGTATGCACATCCTCATATGCCAGCAGATACTCGCCCAGCTTCGTATCCCAGCGCGCCGTAGCCGGCCGAACCCGCGACGCGGCGAATCCCTCGGGCGTTGGAGCTGCGTACGAATAGAAGGCTGCGTCGGACGCGCCCTCGGTCCCCGGCCAGAATCCCACGCTGCTCACTTCATGCGAATACGCTTCGCGCGTCACCGAATCCGCACCCGGCCGCTCCGGCGCCTTCCGTCCCGAAAATCGCGTGACCGCCAGATCGAAGCTTCCCCAGAAAAAATGGACCGGGCTCACCTTCCCAATAAACTCCGACCGGAACTGATAGAACGCCGCGTCGACACTCAGCAAAACCTGCCAGAATTTCCCCGCCATCGCCGGGTCATACGCCGCATGGACGCGGTCCTCATCAAACGCGATGGGATTCGGCACTTCCACCGGCATCCGCCAGATTTTCACTTCAATCCCTTCGCCGCGCAGCATCTCCATGCACTGCGCGTAAAAATCCGCCACCGTCTGCGGCTTCAGCGCCAGCGTCTTCACCGTGCCCTCGCTGGTCTCGAGCACCAGCTGGTGCGCCAGAAAATCGAAGGTCAACTCGAACGCCCGCGCTCCATACGCAATCCGCGACGTTGTCAGTCCCCGCGCCGTCACGTACAGCGGAACATTCCACCAGTGATTCACCAGCGGCGTCAGCGCCAGGCGCACCTTGCCCACAATCTGCGTCCACATATGCAGCGTGGCGCAGGTGTCCTTCCACGCGTCGTAGGGCAATGCGGGCCAGCAACTCGCATCATCGGACAACACAATCTTCGCCATCAGGCTTTTCCCTTCCCCGCCGTGTTGCTCGCACTCGGCTCCGTCATCTTCATCGGGTCCAGAATCTCATCCAGTTCCGTATCGCTCAGCACCTTCTTCTTCCGCGCCAGCTCCACAATCGAAACCCCGTTCGCCACCGACTCCTTCACCAGCTCCGCTGCCTTCGCATACCCAATCTTCGGATTCAGCGCCGTCGCCAGCGCAATCGTGCTCTCGGCATAATACCGGCACTTCTCCTCATTCGCTTCGATCCCCGCCACGCCGCGCTCCGTGAACACGCGCAGCATGTTTGCCATGATCGTAATGCTCTGCAAGACGTTATAAGCCATGGCCGGCATCATCACGTTCAGCTCCAGCTGTCCCGCCTGTACCGCCAGCGCCACGGCCGCATCGTTCCCCACCACCTGGAAACTCACCATCGCCGCCAGCTCCGCCATCACCGGATTCACCTTCCCCGGCATAATCGACGATCCCGGCTGCAGCGACGGCAGTTGAATCTCGTTCAGCCCCGTATTCGGACCCGAGCTCAGCAGCCGGAGATCATTCGAGATGCGAATCATCTCCAGCGCCAACGCCCGCAGCGCCCCGCTCACCTGCCCCATCACGGCCTGCGACTGCATCGCCCACCGCAAATCCTCCGCCGGATACAGCGCCTGCCCAGCGATCCGCGCCAAATTCGTAACAGCCCTGGTTCTATATTCAGGATGCGTATTCAGCCCTGTGCCCACCGCCGTCCCGCCCAGCCCCAACTCCCGCAGCCCATCGCCCGCCTGCCGCAAAAACTCGCCTGCCTTGCGCACCGCGACGCCATATGCCGCAAACTCCTGGCCCAGACGGATCGGTA
>DATAZC010000176.1:0-3408 GCA_036272255.1 Acidobacteriaceae bacterium
TTCGCCGTATCGCGGTTCTGCCAGCCGCCCTTATCCTGCAACGCCTGCGGCAGATCCCAGTGGTACAGCGTGCAGTAGGGCGCAATCTTCGCCGCCAGCAGCGTATCCAGCATGCGGTCGTAAAAATCAAAGCCCTTCGGATTCTGCTTGCCCGTTCCCGCGGGAAAAATCCGCGGCCACGCAATCGAAAATCGATACGTAGCCAGACCCAGCTCCGACATCAACCCGATATCTTCCTTGTAGCGATGGTAGTGGTCGTCCGCCACGTCGCCCGTGTCGCCGTTGTGCGTCTTGCCCGGCGTGTGCGAAAAGGTGTCCCAGATCGACGGCCCGCGGCCATCCGCATGCACCGCGCCCTCCACCTGGTACGAGGCCGTCGCCGACCCCCAAAGAAATCCCTCAGGAAACGTCCGCGGCGCAGCATTGCGTTCCGGCATAGCCTGCGCGCGCCCCGTCTCCGCCACATCCGGAAGCGCCGATGCTCCCGCCGCCAGCCCAAGCCACTGCCCAAACCTCCGCCTCGATATCCGCTCGGTCATCGTCCCTTACCTCCGTCCACGGCTGCGTCCCTCAAGGTATCATCGCCGGCCAAAGCACCAATCGTTATTCTCGATCTACCCACCCGGCACGACACGGCAGCACGGGCTCGATGGAAAAGCGAACCGTTATGCAAACAAAGAGAGACCCGCGCAACGCGGGTCTCTCTTCAACCACACCAGACTTCAAAACCACTTCAGGCTGCGATCGTTTACTAACGCCGCCGCCCGCTGTAAATGCGCTGCACACCCACCTGATACCCCTGGCGGAAGGACGCCCGGTACGCGTGCCGCGCTCGGCCCCCGACAGGCGGATGCCGGTACTCATCGCGGTTGTTCACATTCGGCGGACGATGATTCTGAAAGTCTCTCCGCGCGCCCTCAATCCCATCATGAAACCCGCGCCGCGATACATCGTCCCGGTACGAGCCCGGTGGCTGCGTCCACGGCTGGTTGTAGAATCCCGGAGGCGGCGGCGTTTCCTGCGCCTTCGCTCCGGTTACTCCGAGTGTCATGAATCCCAGACCGATGAGTATCGCCATCGTTCCCAGTCTTGCTCGCATGTACCCTCCTTGCCTTTCCTCTTGCATATCCATTACTGCAATAAAACTGCATTTGCAGTGGACTTCGATGAGCTGGCCCCCGCTGTCGTTGCACCCTGAAGCATTATTCTTGCTGCTGCAAATCAGCGGAGATTCTCTCGGTGCGGCCTTTTCTTGACGAAAGGCCACATGAACTTCCGCTTGCCGCTCCAAGCTACAGGAATAATGCTTTACACGTAAGAAACAACGTCATGTAAGTGCCGCTCGCCTGCGTATTGAAAACCCTGTAGCTCCCCAAATGTAGCGCCGCCAGCAAGTTTCCTGCAGATTCCGCCTTAGCAGGCGTGGATTTTTCATGAAAAACACGCTGCCCCTTCTCCTGTCCTGCATCAACGGAACCAATTGTGAGCGACCAAAAGGGAAGCGAACCCAGCCCCGCATTTGTCCGCGCGGTCACCACCGGACGGCAACTCCGTGGCATCCTGACTTCATGGCCATCCGTACCCTCTCCTCCCGCGAGGTCTATCGCAACCACTGGCTCACCGTCCGCGAAGACGCGATCGAGCGCGCCAATGGCACCCACGGCATCTACGGCGTCGTCGACAAGCACGACTGCGCCGCCATCCTTCCCATCGATGGCGATCACATCTGGCTCGTCGAACAATACCGTTACACCATCGGCGAACGCGCCCTCGAGTTGCCCCAGGGCGGCTGGGAATCGGAGATCGACAACCCGGAAGAGCTCGCGCGCGGCGAGCTGCGCGAAGAAACCGGCCTGGTCGCCGGCCGCATGACCGAACTCCCCTGGATGTGGATCGCCTACGGCTTCGCCCGCCAGCGCCAGCACATCTATGTCGCCGAAGATCTGACGCCCGGCCCCCACCAGCGCGACTACGAAGAAGCCGACATGCAGGTCGTCCGCCTGCCCATCACCGCCTTCGAAGAAAAACTACGCACTGGCCAGATCCGCGACGTCTGCACCATCGCCGCCTGGGGCGCATACCAGCTCTGGCTGCGCAACCGCAAAAAATAGCCCAGCAAAAAGGAAACGCACACATGCCCAGCTCTCAGCCTCAGGTGGAACAACGCGATGTACTCGTTCTCGGCAGTGGAGAGGCTGGCAAATACATCGCTTGGAATCTGGCAGCCTCCGGCAAAAAGACCGCGCTGATCGAACGCCGTTACATTGGCGGCTCCTGCCCCAACATCGCGTGTCTCCCCAGCAAGAACGTTGTCTATTCCGCGCACGTCGCCCACACTGCCACACTGGCAGCTTCTTTCGGGCTGCATCCACCACAGCCCGGTGTCGACATGTCTGTCGTGCGCGAGCGCAAACGCAGCATGGTCGACGGGCTGGTCAAAATGCACGAGAACCGCTTTCATCAGACCGGCACGGAACTCATTCTCGGCACTGGACACTTCGTCGCTCCGAAGACCATCGAAGTCGCGCTCAACAGCGGAGGCATCCGCACCCTCTCCGCGCAGCACATCATCATCAGCACCGGCTCACGCGCCACCATCGCAAACGTTCCCGGCCTCGCCGAAAGCCAGCCGCTCACGCACGTCGAGGCGCTCGAGCTCGGTGAGCTTCCGGAGCATCTCATCATCCTCGGCGGCGGTTACGTCGGGCTCGAGTTTGCGCAGGCCTTTCGGCGCTTTGGCAGCCGCGTCACCATCCTCGACCACAACTCGCGCCTCCTGCCGCGCGAAGATGACGACATCGTCGAGGCCCTGACTCAGATTTTTCTCAACGAAGGCATCGAGATTCTCACCGACGCACAAATCACGCGGATAGAGGGCCGCTCCGGCGCACACGTCACACTCCACATCGATCACTCCGGCGGGAAGATGCAGCTCACCGGCAGCCACATACTCGCTGCCACCGGCCGTACTCCCAACACGGACGGCATTGGCCTCGAGAAGACTGGCGTCGCATTGACCTCGCGCGGATTCGTTCAGGTCAACGAGCGGCTTCAGACCACAGCTCCCGAGGTCTTCGCCGTCGGCGACTGCGCCGGCAGCCCGCACTTCACGCACATCGCCTTCGATGACTTCCGCATCGTCCGCGAAACACTCGCCGGACGCACACGCGTCACCACCGGACGCCTCGTGCCCTCATGCCTCTTCGTCGATCCCGAGCTCGCGCACGTTGGCCTGGGCGAATTGGAGGCACGGCAGAAAGGTATCGGCTATCGTCTCGCCAAACTGCCCATGGAAGCCGTTCTGCGCACCCGCACCACGGGCGAGACGCAAGGTTTCCTCAAAGCCCTCATCAGCATGCAGGACGACACCATCCTCGGCTTCACCGCATTGGGAGCCCACGCCGGCGA
>DATAZC010000177.1:0-25925 GCA_036272255.1 Acidobacteriaceae bacterium
CATACACAATTTAATATTTCCTGGGGCATTTACTAGTCCCCTGGAACCTCTTGAAGTCCGCCTATCTCATGCAAAATCAATCACAAGACGCATCTCACTCCACATCCGATACCAAACTCAAGGCTTTTCTCACTGGCGCGATCATAGCGGGCTCAGCCTTGGTCGGTGGCCTCGCTGTAGTCCTCTGGAACCGCCAGACTCTTTCCCGGTTGCGCCAACAGCATGAACTCCGGAAAAAACCCTCGGCCCATCCAGACAACGATCCAGAATAAAGGTTGATGCGAGCTGCCGATACACTTGCTGGTCAGACGCGAACCTCTGCATCCATCACTCGAGACTGTCAATTCCAGCAGCCAGATCGAAGTCCCTCTCCGTCAGGCCTCCCGCGTCATGACTCGTCAGCGCCAACCGCACCTTGTTGTACCGTATGTCGATGTCGGGATGGTGGCCGGCACCCTCGGCCAGCTCCGCCACGCGGTTCACAAAGTGCATGGCCTCGACAAAGTTGTTGAACTCGCGATGGCGCACAAGTTCTCCCCGTTCCAGGTCCCAGAACGGTACGGACTTCATTTTTGCCGCGACGACTCTGTCTTCCAGCACAGGCATGGGCCGCACTTTGCACTCCAGGCGCTCGTCATAATCAGACTTTCAGATCTTCGATCGCCCCTGCAAATGATAATGGAGAGAAGCGCGGATGGCGGGTCATTTCCGAACGCAAGTCTTCCCACAGACTGTCCGGTAAACCCAGAAACACCTCGACGATGTTCGGGTCGAATTGGGTTCCCGCGCATTTTTCCACTTCTGCACGGGCCACATCATAGGAACGGGCTTTGCGGTAGGGCCGGTCTGAGGTGATGGCATCGATCGTGTCGGCAATCGCGAAAATCCTCGCCCCTAACGGAATTTCCTCTCCCTTGAGATTCCGGGGATAACCATTGCCGTCGTAATGCTCCTGATGGGCGTAGACGATATCCGCCGCCTCTTCGAGGAACGGAATCTTGCGCAGGATCTGATACCCGCGGGCGCAATGCTCGCGCATCACCCGTTGTTCCTCGGTGTCCAGTTTCCCGGGTTTCAGCAGGATGGCGTCTGGAATAGCCATCTTCCCGATGTCATGCAAAAAGGCGCCGCGCGCAATGATTCGAGTCTGCGACATTTCCACGCCGCAGTGCCGGGCCAACGCAATCGTGTAGGCGGTTACACGACGGGAGTGGCCCTCCGTCTCCGCGTCCTTCAGATCCAGGGCGTCGCCCAGCGCCTCGAGGGTGATGTCATAGGAGCGTTCGAGATCCGCCATCGCCTGCCGCAGCATTTCGGTACGCGCAGACACCAACTGCTCCAGGTTGTGCCTGTAGACCGAATTCTGTTGCACCAGCCGGCGGTAATCGAGCGCACGCCGCACCGTCACCAGCAGCTGTTCCTTTTCGAATGGCTTCAGCAGGTAGTCGTAGGCGCCTTTGCGCATCGCGGAAATCGCGACACCTACGTCGTGGATCGCCGTTACCATGACCATCGGTGTGTCCGGCTGCGCCTCGCGAATGCGCTCCAGAAGCCCAATGCCATCGAGGCCGTTCATCACAATGTCGGACAGAATCAGATCGTAAGGGGGGTCGTGCTCCAGGTGCTCGATAGCCTCGAGACCGTTCGAGGCCAGCACCGGAGTGTAGTTGGATTTCTCCAGCATCGCAGCCATCAGAGTGCGAACGTAGGGTTCGTCATCCACAATCAGGATTCGCTCTGACGCCACTGTTCCTCCAGCCTGACGGCCCGGCTCAAAACATTGAATTTGTTCGAGACCCGTAAGAATTCCGCTCTATCGTATCGTGACGGATTTGTCGCTAAGCGACTATTCCCGGAACGTGGAACCAGGGAGGACCATTTCGGGTCACCCCTCCGCGCATCCTCGTTCCAGGAATTCGGCCCGCACAGTAGTTGCCTCAGTTCTGAGGCTACAACTAACCGTAAAACAGTATTTTGCGCCAAAATCTGCCGCTCCCTCCCTCCCCCAAACGGTGTAATTTTGCATCGAAGGTTCATGTTAAGCTTCTTCTGCCAGACTTTATCCCCAGAGCGGCCCAAAGCATGTTGTTTGAAATCGATCGGCACTTCGCAAAAGTGGCGTCCCGTGAGATGGCTCCTCAGAGCCTCGAAGAAAGACAGCGGGACATCTACGACAGTCACCGCCATCGCGTCTTTTCCGTCTCCTACTACATGACGGGGAGCGAACTGGAGGCCGAGGATATCCTTCGCGGGGCCTTTATTCGAGCGTTCCTCCGGGAAGACGAGCCGGACCACGCCATCGTTGATCAAGCGCTGCTCGAACAACTCCGCGATCAACGAGTTCTTCTGGAAGAAAGCCCTCTGCCGCCTCCAACCGCCGGTTATCTCCCACAGCGCAACAACATTCTCCGCACTGAACTGGAAGAAGCCATCCGGTTCCTTCCCTCCAGCGAGCGAATCGTTTTTCTGCTGATGGATGTCGAAGGTTATCCGGCTAGCCGTGTCTCGGAACTGCTCGGCCTGGATAAATCGGTTGTGCTGCGCACCGCACTGACAGCCAGAATGCGGCTCCGTGCGCAACTCGCGGCTATGCGCGACAGTGGTGAGGAAGCAGCCTGATTCTGCGTTCTGTTTACCCTGAGTCGACTTCTTATTTCAACTCTTCTCTCTTCGCCCGCTTGTTCTTCGCCCAGCCCTCTTTGATCACTTCGCGCGCGCGTGCGACAGCCAGTGCATCCGCAGGAACATCCTTCGTGATCGTGGATCCCGCTCCAATATAGGCACCTTCACCAATCACAACTGGAGCCACCAGCGCGCTGTCGCTGCCAATGAAAACCCGGTCTCCGATCACAGTCTTGTGTTTCGCAACCCCATCGTAGTTGCATGTGATCGTACCGGCCCCGATGTTCACACCGCTGCCGATTTCGGCGTCTCCAAGATACGTCAGATGATTTGCTTTCGACCCGTTGCCCAAACGTGTCTTCTTCGCTTCCACAAAATTGCCGATGTGGGCGCCTTCGCCAATGTGGCAGCCGGGCCGCACATGCGCGAACGGTCCAATGCGCGCTCCTTTGTCGATCTGCGATTCGGCGATTACGCACGACTGCAGGATCATCACCGAATCCCCAACCGACGCGTTCTCCAGTACCGAGTACGAGCGAATGCGGCAGTCGCTTCCCACGTGCGTCTCGCCCAGCAGTTGTACAAATGGCTCGATCACCGTGTCCGGACCCACTTCCACGCGCGCGTCGATCATCACCGTCTCCGGTTGCTGGATCGTCACACCCGCCGCCATCAGCCGATGCGCCGTCGCCAACCGTAGTTCCCGGTCGAGCTGCATCATTTCGGCGATCGTATTAGCGCCCAACACCTCCTCAGGCTGGGCCGCCTTGATCGCAACCACCCGCTCGCCTGCTTTCTGCATGATCCGCGCCAAATCTGTCAGATAAAGTTCCTTCTGTTGATTCTCCGCATTGAGCTGTCCGATGTGTTTGAACAACACTTCCCGGCGGAACGCATAAATTCCCGAATTGATTTCCCGCACGTCCAGCTGGTCGGGCTTCAGTTCCTTCTGCTCGACAATCGCCGTTACCTCCGGTGCAGTCGAGGTTGGCCGTAGCACCCGCCCGTAGCCGAAGGGATTCGCCGGCTCAGCGGTCAGAATCGTCATGGCTGCTCGCTCCTGCAGGTGGAAATCCCGCAGGGCGATGATGGTCTCCGGCCGCAGCAGCGGTACGTCTCCCGACAACACGATCAGGTAGTCGTACTCGCGAGTGCCCGGCTCCGCGGTTTGGACCGCATGCCCCGTGCCCCGCTGCTCCAGTTGCACAATGAAGCGGACGCCTGTGTCGTGAACCGCCGCCTGAACGGCCTCCGCCTGATGTCCTACGATAACCAGAATGTCCTGCGGGGGCACCACCTGAGTTGCGGATGCAATCACATGCTCGACCAACGACCTGCCGCCGATTTCGTGGAGCACTTTGGCGCGCTTCGATTTAAGCCGCGTGCCTTTACCCGCGGCCATGATGACGATTCCCAGTCGCATGGATTTTCAGGACTCCTTCGGCGCGTTCTTTAGACGACAATCTCCGCACCGGTGACTATTCTCTCAGACGCTGCGCTCAACGGCACCCCATCACTCCGGCACTTTCCTCCATGCAGAATCCCCCATCTGTTCCTTGCACGAAAGGCAGCCACATGCAGGGTCGCGGTCCCTTTCGAATCAAGTCCATCCGTTGATATGCGACCAGGCAGACGCGCCTAATTTCCCGGAATCCCGCATCTGGCTTGCGTATACTTTCGAGTCAGGACCCCCTGCGAGGCTAAGCATGCCCTGTCTCGAAATGAAAGTGCCGGCCTTGCCGCATCCAGTTCCCGCGACCCGCCTTCGCGCCCTTCTCGAGAAGCCAGGGGCCGCCGTGCTGCGGCGCAATTACATTGCTGAAGCCCCCGGTCACGACGACACGCATCTTCGCAATCGCATTCGCATTACCGCTGTTCTCGCAGTGAACCTCATTGATCCACCCAGACCCGTCGACGCAATAACGTCGACAGACTCCGATGAACACGAGAAGGCTCTTACACCGTCGGGGGATTCCCATGAGGATCCGCTCGCCGGCAGTTTCGCTAAGGGCTTTGAAATCTGGATGACCGACGGCGAACATGCCGTTTGCGTTCCCTGCGATGTCGACGAGATGATCGGCGCTCTCACCATGTTCGACGCGTGGCTTCGCCTCGCTCGCTTTCGACCTGCCTTGCAGCGTCTCGATCAGCGCCTCGTCGGGCTGAATTACTGCTTTCGCGAAGGCCTCTCCATCGCCGTCCAGGGAGATCCCGCTGAAAATTCTCCGGAGGAGGAGACGTTCTTCGATGGCGTCGCACCGATTCCGGAGATCGACGACTTTCGCGAGCCGCGCTTCGTCGTGCGTCTTCCTGAAGCTGGCCTGGCCTATTTCCACGACCTGCTCCGCTCCGCCGCCGCCTGGCTTGACGACAATTCTTATCCGAATATCCTCGGCTCGCAATGAACCGTGCGGCCCTCGCCGGAGTCTTCCTCTCGCTGCTTGCAGGCCTTTGGCAAATTGCGCCTCCGAATTTCTCAGCCGGCCAGAACCTGTCGCCGAACGAAGAACGAATTGAGAGCGGGGAAACCCTCTCCCCCACCGGCACTAAAATCGTTTATCGCATCCGCCTGCTGCCCGTCACGTCCTTTCCGAACCTTCCCTCGCCGGTGGCCGCCGAACTCATCCGCCGCCAGTGCATGATCCCGCAAAGCTTTGAGGCTAAACAGCCAGAAAACGTCATTCATGGAGCCTTCCGCGCGCCTGGCAGCAGGGACTGGGCCGCGCTTTGTGCTTCGCAGGGGGTAACCAGTCTATTGGTCTTCTTTTCCGGTCAGTTCGAATCTCCCGTGTCGCTGCGCACCCAACCCGATGACGCCTGGCTGGGTGCTGAGCCCGGAAGCTCCGTCTTTGGCTCCTCCTGGGGAATCTCCGTGCGCTCCGTCGCCGAACTGCGCGCATACCCGGAGTTTCGCCGCGCCGCGCCCATCGACCATGACGCTATCGATGATGCCCGACTGGAGCGCTCCACCGTCGTTCATTACTACGATTCAGGACGATGGCTCGCCCTGAATCATAGTGACGGCAGTGACTAGCGCTGTTTTATATTCACTCGTCCGTTCGAGGATTCGTCGGTTCCACCGCAACTAATCCAACCAATGGTTGTCTAATGCATCGCAGTGCCTGTGTTCCGGCTCCTTTTGGGCTCCAGAAAACCTCCCCGTTTCGAGGGAGGGATCCCCTTCGATCCATGCCGGCAGCGCGTCAGGCCTGAGGTCCGATCGCAACATGAAAACCTGCCGGTCTCTCCGGATCTGCGTTCACCAGAGCAGGGTTATGATGGAACGCATCGATCCGTTGAGTTTCGATACTGGTGCCACGCCGCGGATCGTAGCGGCGCACGAATTTCCCTCTCGCCTTTCACAAGGATGGCCATGTTTTCCTCGATCGTCCGCTCGATTCGCTCTCTCGTAATTTCTGCCTCAGTCGTTCTGTTCGGCGCCGCACTCCTGGGACAAACCAGCCAGGTCGTCGTTCCCAACCGCGTTGTCAGCGTTATTAATGAGAACTCCCGCGTTCCGCTCCACGGCTACGTGCACCCGCTGGCCAGTGCCTTAAATGATCGAGGAGCTGCCCCCGATTCCATGCCGCTCACGCGCATGCACCTGGTGCTCAAACGCAGTCCGGATCAGGAAGCGGCCCTGCAGCAGTTCATCTCCGACGCGCATACCCCGGGCAGCGCGAATTATCACAAATGGCTCACGCCCGATCAGTTCGGCCAGAAGTTCGGCCCCTCCGATCAAGACATTGCCACCGTGCAATCATGGCTCGCCTCTCACGGCTTCGAAGTTGCCGGAGTCAAGCCGGGCAAACAGGTCATCGAGTTTACGGGCAGCGTCGCCCAGCTCCGCGAGGCGTTTCACGCTGAAATTCACAAATATCAGGCCAACGGCGACATGCATTACGCAGCCGCGAATGAGCCCGATATCCCCGCCGCGCTTTCCCCCGTTGTCGGCGGATTCGTCTCCCTCAACAACTTCCACCTAAAAAGCCACGCCCGATTGCTCGGCAAAGCCAGCTTCGATCCGAAGACAGGAACAGCCAAACCGGAATGGACCGTCAACGGGGGGGAGGGTTATCCCACCATTGGTGGCGTCAACTTCGCCATGACACCCGGCGATTTCGGCGTTCAGTACGATCTGCCCAATGCTTCGCTGAACTCCAAATACACAGGGACCACCTACGATGGCAGCGGCCAGACCATCGCCATCATCAACGAGTCGAACATCAACATCGATCTCGTCAATCAGTTCCGCACCCTGTTCGGCTTGCCCACCAATCCGCCGAACGTCATCATCGACGGCAACGATCCCGGCGTAGACGGAATCAACAATCCCGATGGCCTGAACTATGCCTCCGGCGAAGCGTATCTTGACGTCGAGTGGTCTGGCGCCGTGGCGCCCAAAGCGACTATCGATCTCGTCATCGCCGCCGATACGGCACTGGAAAGCGGCTTGTACCTCGCCGCTGAAAACGCCGTCTACAGCAACCTTGCTCCGGTCATCAGCGCCAGCTTCGGCGACTGCGAGTCTGATCTTGGGTCCACCAACCAATTCATCGAACAATCCCTGTGGGAACAGGCAGCCGCCCAGGGAATCACTGTCACAGTGTCCACGGGCGACAACGGCTCTGCCGGATGCGACAACCCGGACAGCGAAGAATATGCCGTCAACGGCGCGGCGATCAGCGGATTTGCTTCGACACCGTACAACGTCGCTGTGGGCGGTACAGACTTTTACTACAGCAACTACCAGACACTCACGCTCGCCAATCTCGCGACGTACTGGAGCACCACCGGCTCCAATACCCCGGGCGTTTCCATGCTGACGACCATTCCGGAGCAGCCGTGGAATAACAGCCAATATGGCCTGAACGCTTCCAACTACCTCAATACTTATGGCATCACCACCATCGGCGCTGGCAGCGGCGGCGCCTCCAGCGCTGCCGTGTGCGCAGCCGGCTACAGTTCCTCTACCGGCGCCTGCACGGGCACGACCACCGGCTATGCCAAGCCTGCCTGGCAAACAGGAACCGGCGTTCCTGCAGACAAGGTTCGCGATATCCCCGACGTTTCACTGTTCGCAGCCGACGGTCCCAACTACAGCTACTACGCCGTCTGCTATCAGGATGGCGATTGCCAGCCCAACTCCAGTGGCCCTGTCCAGGTCTACGGTGTCGGCGGCACGTCCGCGTCCGCGCCCGCGTTCGCCGGCATCATGGCGCTCGTAAATCAAAAGTATGGTCGTCAGGGTCAGGCCGATTTCGTCCTCTATCCGCTGAAGACGCAGTTTGGCGCCGCCTTTCACGACGTTACGGTCGGCTCGAATTCCGTCCCCTGTGAACCGGGCTCACTGAACTGCATTGCCGTTTCGAATCCGGTGACTTTCAATGGAATTACAGAAGGCCAGATCGGCACCGGTACCACCCCGGACTACAACGCAACCGCAGGCTATGACCTCGCTACCGGACTTGGCTCGGTCGATGCCAGCGTGCTTCTCGCCGACTGGGGCAATGTCACTTTCAAATCGACAACCACCACATTGACGCCATCCTCCACTTCATTCGCTCATGGCACGGCCATCACGGTGAATGGCTCTGTGACGGGCTCGCCGACACCCACCGGGGATGTCGGGCTGATGACCGACTCGACCACACCGAGCCAGCAAGGCCAGTCGCTCTTCACCCTCAGCAACGGCTCCTTCTCGTCGAGCAACGTCAACTATCTACCGGGCGGGACGTACAACGTGTGGGGCCACTACGGCGGCGACAGTTCCAACGCTCCCAGCGATTCCGCGAAGACGCAGATTACCGTCAGCCCTGAGGCCAGCACGGTGTACTTCAATATCCTCAACACTGGCACCACCAGCAGCGGCAGTGTTGCGATTTCGTCCGGCACCACCGCGGTTCCGTATGGCACCCAGGCTTTGCTGGCGGCTCAGATTTTCGGTACGTCCTACTACAACAACTGCTTCACGACGCAAAGCACTTCCGCCGCCTGCAGCTTCTACACCACCCCAACAGGCTCCGTCGTCTTTGCCGATAACGGAACCACCATCAACACCGCAACCCTCAATACAGAAGGCGACGCCGAGTTCAACGGCCCCTTCTACGTTGGCGCTCATTCCGTCACCGCCAGCTACGCCGGCGACGCCAGTTACCAGAAATCCTCGGCTTCGGCGATTACCTTCACGATTGTTAAGGACACGCCGGACATCTATGCCGGTGCCTCTAATCAGTGCGCCAGTTGCACCGGCACTTCATTCACCGGTGGACAAACGACCTATTTCGACGTCCTCGTTGAAAACAGTGCAAACGATAGCACTGAGAGCAATTACGGCGTCGCGGCCGCCACCCGGGTGCTGGCCCCAACCGGCAGCATTACTCTCACTGGCCCCAGCAGTATTGTCAGCGGCGGTTCGCAAACGCTGACGCTGTCCGCCGGCGTCGATCCCAGTTCGGGCCAGCCGGTTGGCATCGGCGTCCTGACAATTCCTTCCGGCGCGGCTGCCGGTACCTACACCCTTAATTTCAGCTATGCGGGCGACAGCAATTACAACTCCGTCTCGGGCAGCGGATCCATCGGCATCACGGCTGCGCCCAGCCTTCAGGCTTCCAGCGTAACGGCCAGCATGACCGGCAGTATTTCTCCCACGACATCAATCACCGTCACTGGCACAGTCACTGGACAGAGCGGTCACCCAGCACCAACCGGAGTCATCTACGCCTTCCCCTCCGGAGAGGGAACGACAGCGCAATTTGCTCTGACGCCCGGCACCGGCGATGCGTCAACCTTCACAGGTTTGCTCACCAGTCAGAATCTCTTCGAGGGTTCGAATATCGTCACGCTGCAGTACAGCGGCGACACTACCTACAACGGGTCCGCCGTCACTCTCAATAGCGGCAATGCGATCTCCAATCCGCTTTCCGACTTCTCCCTCACTGCGGCCAGCAGCATCGTGCCGGTCCCGGCCAGTTCCAGCGCAACCACGACGGTCTATGTGACGCCTACGAATAACTACGCCGGCACCGTGAACCTGGCCTGCTCGGTCATCGGGTCGCCCACGGGTGTTACCTGCTCGCTCAGCCAGAGTTCCGCATCGCTGACATCGTCGGCCACCGCCGGCCTCGATCTGCGCAGCGCCCCGCGCAATCACCAGAGTGGCCGACACAGTCTTTACCTCACTGGTGAAGGCGCTGTTTTCGCCTGCGTCCTCCTGCTCACGATTCCGGCAAAGCGCCGGGCCTTCCGTAATATGCTTGGCGTCCTCCTCTTTGCGTGCATCATCGGCTTCGGCGTCGGTTGCGGCGGAGGCAGCTCAAGTTCCGGCGGTGGTGGCGGCGGAGTGGGCGGTGGTGGTGGCGGCGGTACCGGTGTTTCGCCCACTAACACCTCCGTCGCGGTGACCCTTACCGTCACCGCGAGCGGCTCTGCGACGGCCGGCAACTATGCAGTCAGCGTTACCGGTTCCGCTGGAAGCCAGATCCACACCCTCGGCGTCATGGCCGCCGTCCAGTAAGCACACTCTCTGATCCCGCTCCTCATCAAAGAGGAGCGGGATCAGTTATTTCCGCCACAAAGCAGGCGCAAGTCGGCACCCTGCCGCCGTCAGCCGCTCTGTATACTGCTCTGAACCCTGCAAATAAACGCTACTGGTCGCGCAGCTAAAGCGGCGCCTCGGCGTTTATTGCTTCCAAAGGAGCAGGCGGCCCATGCCTCGAGCTCGGGAGTTCAAACGCCAGCGAGACCAGCTTCGCGAGACATCCCTCGAAGCTCCGCTCCGCCCGATGCTCGCTCCCAGAGACGAGCGGCCTTCCTGTCCGCCCGTGCTCCGAAAAGCGCCCTTGCGTTGGCTATATGCTCTTTGGGCCCTCGGCATCTTCGCGCTCTTCTGCCTGCACTTCCCCCATCTCCTGGCCGACTTCCCTAATAACTCCCCGTGGATGGACTACTCCAAGTACACCGACGAGGGCTGGTACGGCAATGCCGCCATCCGCTACTACCTCACCGGCCATTGGTACCTTCACGGAGACTTCAATCCAGCCGTCGCGCTTCCGGTCTGGCCGCTCCTGCTCTCCACCGTTTTTCACTTCACCGGCGTCAGCCTCGTAGCCGATCGCATCCTCGGCCTTTCCATCTTCGGCCTCAACCTTCTCCTCGCTTTTTTTGTCGTTCGAACACAGGCCCAACACTGGGCGGCTCTGTTCGCAGTCACCCTCCTGGCAACGAGCCCGTTCCTCTGGGCCTTCAGTCGCCTTGCCATTCTCGAGCCGCTGCTCATTTGTTTCCTGCTCGTTTCCTGGCTGCTCGCACTGCGCCTGCGCCATGCATCGCCGCGATCGCAAGCAACCATACTGGTCGCGATCGGTGTCCTCATCTGCCTGATGATCCTCACCAAGACCACCGCCATCTTCATCCTCCCCTCAACGTTGTTTCTCATCGCCGGAGCTTTTGATTTCCGCTGGGCCTCCGTCCGCGCGCTCGCAATCGCCGCAGCCGCCGCGGCTCTCCCTTGGTGCGGCTGGTTTTTTCTGCTGGTCCGCCCGCATTACCGCATCGACTATCAATACCTTTTCGACGCCAACCACTGGCCGCAGCCCACAACCTTCAACGGCTGGCTTGCCGCGTTCTGGTGGGGTCTTCACGGTTCACTCTGGATCTCATCCACCCTTTGCATCAGTGTGCTCGCGGTGCTGGGGCTGGGTCTGATTCCTCTGCGATCCGCCGGCGCTCCCATGTCTCTTGCTTCCGCTCGGACCTTGTGGAGAAACCCTCTGACCATCGCCTCTCTGCTCGCAGCTGCTGGATACGTTTTCTTTGCCGGTTGGCATAACAGCCCGCAGCCGCGTTACTACGAAACCATCCTCTACCCGCTCTGCTTCATCCTCGCTCTCGGCGCAGCCGATCTCCTGCGAGGCTCGCGCCCACGACTCCTTCGCGTCATCGGCGCCTCGGCCCTCGTGGTCATGGCGGTGGTCTCGATCGCCGGCGTCATCCGCATCGCCGGCTACCTCCTCCATCCCGAATACACCTTCATCAACGCAGCCAAAGGCGTCACGCGCTACATCGATCAGCACCCGGACCAGCACCGCCTGCTCCTCTCCATCAGCGGCGATGACATCCAATTGATCACTGGCCAACCCGCCATTTGTGACGACTACGGCACATGGGACCTCCCTTACCGCATGCACGTCTATCAGCCCGGCTGGTATGCCGTCTGGAATGACGTCGATCCAGGAAGCCTGGTCGACATTCAAACGCAGTATTCGCTCGAACGCGTCGCCGACTTCCCTGCCTTCGACGATCCCGACCGCAACGACCTCGTGCTCTACCGCATGAATCCGCTGCCGCCCGGCAGACAAAACTACTCCGCGCAGTACGAAGTCACCGCCAACGCTGGCAAATAATCCCACTCTGCGTTCTCGTCTGTCGCTTTCGAACGCCTGGCCACGTGCGACCAGCCACCGGCCACCGGCTTTGAACGCTTTTTCCCTTGACATATCCGAATGAGAGCCCCAATCTATAGATGGCTTAACGGCTATTGGCCAGGATGTAGTAGAGGATTGACATCCGGGAGCTTAGGGAGAAGAGCTCCCACCGAGGCAAACCAAGTCAAGCCCTCCCCCGCATACCCGGCTCTCCGCAGAGGCTTCGTTCCGAGCGAAGCCTCTCTTTTCTGCCACAGGCCAACCTCCCCCTCCAATCGGATCGCTCGCCGCTCCACACCGGCGTATCCCTTTCAGCGACCAAACCCTGCGTTCCTCATCCAAGAACCTGCATGACCTCCCAAAATCCTGCGCAGCTTTTCTCCCCTCTCCAGATTGGTTCGATTACTCTCGCCAGCCGCATCGTCGTCTCGCCCATGTGCGAGTACGCCTGTGACGACGGCTTCGCCAACGACTGGCACCTGGTCCATTTGGGCAGCCGCGCTGTCGGTGGCGCCGCTCTGGTTTTCACTGAGGCCACGGCGGTCACGCCCGAGGGCCGCATCAGTCCCCAGGACCTCGGCCTCTGGAAGGATGAGCAGATCGCGCCCCTCGCTCGCATCACTACGTTTCTCCACTCCCAGGGATCTCATGCAGGAATTCAGCTCGCCCATGCCGGACGCAAAGCGAGCACCTGGCGCCCATGGAGCGGCGAAGGCTCCGTCCCTCCTGAAGCCGGCGGCTGGTCCAACGTTCTGGCTCCCAGCGCCATCCCTTTCGCGCCGAATTACCCTCAGCCCCACGAACTCGACCACACCGGCATCGACGCCATCACCCAGGCTTTCCGCACCGCCACCGTCCGAGCCGACAGAGCCGGCTTCGACGTCATCGAGATTCACGCCGCCCACGGCTACCTGCTGCACGAATTTCTCTCTCCGCTCAGCAACCGTCGTAACGACGAATACGGCGGCAGTCTTGAGAATCGCGTTCGTATTGTGCTCGACATTGTTACCGCTGTCCGCGAAGCCTGGCCTCGCGAGCGCCCGCTTTTCGTCCGCATCTCTGCTACCGACTGGACAGAGGGCGGCTGGGACCTTCCACAATCTGTCCGCCTCGCTGTGCTATTGCGCGATCGCGGCGTCGACTTGATCGACGTTTCCTCCGGCGGCAATGTGGCTGGGTTGGCTATTCCGGTCGGCCCCGGGTACCAGACGCCATTCTCGGAAGCAATCCGCGCGCAAACTGGTATCCTCACCGGATCGGTCGGTATGATGACCGATCCCGCCCAGGCCGCACACATCGTTCGCACCGGCCAGGCCGACCTCATCTTCATCGCCCGAGAGTTCCTGCGCGACCCGTACTGGCCGCTCCATGCCGCTGCTGCCCTCGGCGGAACTGCATCCTGGCCGGCGCAGTATCTCCGCGCCGCTCCGCCCAAATCCCCGGCCCGCGCGCCCGTCGGGAACAATCGCTGATACTTTGTCGACTTTCCTCACCCGCGCGCCGTTGAGTGACCTATACTGCGTCAGAGAGCCGCGGCCTTCCGCGGCTTCGTGCTCACTCTCGATGGCCAAAAACGCAGCCCAGCGTCGCTCCCGGCACGAACCCATCATCCCTGACAAACTCTATTTCCGCATCGGGGAAGTTGCGCGTCTTTGCGGCGTTGAAACGTACGTGCTGCGTTTCTGGGAAACAGAATTCCCACAGATGCGCCCCAACAAAAGCGGCACCGGCCAGCGCCTCTATCGCAAGCGCGACGTGGAAATGGCCATGCGCGTTCGCCGCCTGCTCCATGAAGAGGGATACACGATTGCCGGCGCGCGCCAGGTTCTCGCCCAGGAAGCACGCGAGTTGCGCTCCTCCAATTCTCCCCAGTTACCTCTCATCGAAGGCGGCGCCAGCACGGCTCGAGTCAAAGCAAAACTCCAGAAAGTCCGCACCGAACTGCGCGACCTGCTCGGCATCCTCTCTGCTCCACCCGTGCGCAAATCGCGTTCGTCCGGCTCCGGCCCCAAGCTGTTTGAATAAGGAACAACGCAGTCTTCCCTGCTCGCCTACTTTTTTTGTTCTGCTGCCAGCTTTTTCGCCTTCGCCAGCTGACTCATTGCGATTGCGAGCAACACCACCTGCATACCAATACCCACAAAACCTAACCACAGGTGATGATGGGTCATGGTCACCGTTGGGAAGACAGCCAGCACTGCAACCATGGCCGCTGTTGTTGCTCCGCTACGGCGAAGACGCTCGATTTCATTGACATCTTTCATTTTCAGCCCTCACTTTCCCCGCATTCCGCCCAGCATTCCCATGGCGCGCCGCTGCAGCATCCCGCCACCCTTGCCAATCCCTTTGAACATCTTCCGCATCTGGGCATACTGCCGCAGCAACTGATTCACTTCCTGCACCGTCGTCCCCGAGCCGTTGGCGATGCGCTTCCGCCGGCTTCCCGAAATAATCTCGTGGTGATCGCGTTCCTTCTGCGTCATCGAATTGATGATCGCTTCCACACGTGAAAGCTGCTTCTCGTCCACCTGCCCGGCCATCTGCTGCATCCCGGCCAGCGGTCCCACGGAGGGCAGCATCTTCATAATGCTTTCCAGCGACCCCAGCTTTTTGATCTGCCGCAGCTGATCTCGAAAATCCTCGAGCGAAAACCCATCGCCCGACAGCGCCTTCCGCGCAAACTCCTCGCTCTTCTTCTTGTCGAGCTTCTCCTCGGCCCGCTCGATCAGGCCCATGATGTCGCCATGTCCCAGAATCCGGCTCACAATCCGGTCCGGATGAAAAGGCTCAAAGGCATCCGGTTTCTCACCCGTACCGATAAACTTCACCGGCTGTCCCGTCACGTGCCGGATCGACAACGCCGCGCCACCCCTGGCATCGCCGTCCATCTTCGTCAGCACGGTCCCGGTTAGGCTCAGCTGCTTATGGAACGCCTCTGCCGACTTCACCGCGTCCTGGCCGGTCATGGCATCGGCCACGAACAGAATCTCCTGCGGCGAGAGCAGTGCCTTCAGCTTCGCCATCTCATCCATCAACTGTTCGTCGATGTGCAGGCGCCCAGCCGTATCGACGATCAGCGTGTCGCAGCCAGTGATTACCGCCTCGCGTCGGGCTTCCTTCGCAAGCCGCTCCACCAACGGTGTCCCGGCTTTTTCGCCCTTCTCATCGCCCAGGTAGATATTCGCCTTGATCGACTGACCGACTACGCGCAGCTGCTCGCGCGCCGCCGGCCGGTATACGTCGACTGACACCAGCATCGGGCGATGCCCGCCCTTTTGCAGCCATGCCGCGAGCTTGCCCGCCGTCGTCGTTTTTCCCGACCCCTGCAGGCCGGCCATCAGGATCACTGTTGGCGGACGCGAGGCAAACTGGAATCGCGCCACGTCCTTGCCCAGGATCGCGATCAACTCGTCGCGGACAATCTTCACCACCTGCTCGGTCGGCGACAACGAGGTCAACACCTCCTGCCCCAAAGCCTTCTCGCGGATGTGCTCGATTAATTCTTTGACAACGTTCAGGTTGACGTCGGCTTCGAGTAACGCTACTCGAATCTCGCGCAGCGCCTCCTGCATGTTTTCCTCGGTGACGGAACCCTGTCCCCGCAGATTCTTAAAAGCGCGCTGTAACTTCTCTGAAAGATTCTCAAACATAGCCAGAAGCTAAGTTTACAGGGACACGCGAAACGCGAGGGGACCAATCCCTCCTGAACTGGTATTCCCGGCTTCGGACAAAGTGGACCTTCTGCCTCGATCCCCATGAGCGATCCTGATCAGCAGGCGCATCGATGTGCGGTATCTAATGTTCAGCCAAAGGAAACGATATGAATGTCGCGGCCCACCGGAATACTCTCCCAGGCAACAGAACTCTCACAGCAAACACCCTCCGCCGATCGACCGCCATCGCGCTGGTTTGGATCGCCGGCTCTCTGGCGTCCTTCGCCCAGCCGAACCAGCCGCCCGCCACACCCACCGTCGGGTCGGTTATGGAAGGCCAGCTGAAGATCGTCGAAGGTGAGTTAGTGCCGGCCGCCGAGGCCATGCCAGAAGAGAAGTATTCGTTCGCCCCGGTCGGCGGCGAATTCACGGGCGTGAGAACGTTTGCGCTGGAAATGAAGCACGTGGCCACAGCCAACTTCGTCTTCTACAGCGCCATCCTCGGGCAGGATCCGCCACCCGGAGTGAACGTGAGCGGCGCAGCCAATGGACCAGAAGACATCCAGTCCAAAGCGCAAATCGTCAAATACCTGAAAGACTCATTCGCCCTTGGTCACCAGGCCCTTGCCACACTCACGACCAGCAACGAGCTCACGCCCGTCGCCAACGCGCCGATTCCATCGATGAATACACGTCTCGCTCTGGCCTCATTCAGCCTGGCTCACGCCTCGGACCACTACGGACAGGCCGCGGAGTACCTGCGGCAGAACGGCATTATTCCACCCGCCAGTCAGGGCCAACAACCGGCGAATCCGCCCCGAAAATAAATTTTCAAGTCGAGGCCTGCCTCAGTACTTCCAAGTCATATCCGCGCCTGCCGGCGCCGTTTTCGCAATCCGCTCCATAATCTGTGGCAGGTACATCGTGTTGTAATGCAGCCGCGAATACGCATTCGGCAGCGTCGGATCGCCATTCCAGCAATGCTCCGCCCGCGGGCCATACTTTACTTCGCCCTCATACGGAACGCCGTGTCCCGGCCTTCCCGTCGTCTTCAGGAAATCCTCCATCAGATACACGGCATCGTTCAGGAAATATGTGTCGTCCGACCCCACATAGATGTGCAGCTTGCCCTGCAGCTGCGGCCCCAGCTTGTCCCAGTCGCGCTGCAGGATCGCATCGAGGTCGTAATGATCGTGCCAATACGCTGCGGTCGAGTGATCGATCGCCCCTGTTTGTTTGTCGAAAATCTGCTGCGGATAGCCATCGGTACCCACCGGCCCGTACACGGCCTGCCAGATATCGAACTGCTCGCCCGAGCGCCCGTGATCGCCAAGCGCCGCCTCGTACGCCACGTTATCGCGCACACTGATCAGCGTATGTCCCAGGTAGTCGCGCATGGCAGGTTGTTCCACCCATTTGTTCGCGCCCTCAAGATAAAACATGTTGGGCTGGTTATAGAGATCGGTCGTCATATAGGCGTGAAAATCCACCGGATCCGGGCACGCTACAAAGGCTCCGTTGTAACGGTCCGGATAGAACATTTGCACCGCGAGCGACTCCCATCCTCCCGTCGATCCGCCGTAGAGAAAACGCGCCCATCCCTCACCAATCCCGCGAAACTGCTTCTCGACCGCTGGCATCAACTCCGTCTCAATAGCGTCTCCGTACGGTCCCAGATTCGCTGAATTCACCGCGTACGAATCGTCGTAATAAGGATTGGCATGCTGGATCTGGATGACCAAAATCCGCGGAAATCCCGGGCTGATCCACTTCTTGTATTCCTTATAGGCCTCCTCCTGCTGGATCCGGTTGTAGCCCGCAAGGTGAAAGCGCTCCGAGTAGTCAGGCTTCAGGTTTGGATCGGGCGGCCTGGTTCGAAACTCATCCACGCCTTCAGGAAAATGCCCCTCAGAAATCATCTCGGGATAATGCGCCTCCGGATGTTCGTCGAACCCTTCCGGCACCAGAACGATGGCGGCAAGAAACATCGGCCGCCCCCAGAACTTTGTCAGCAGCGCGCTCTGGATGCGCAGATGCTTCACATACTTTGTGTCCGGCTCCGGCGTAATCGACCCGATCATTTTATCCAGGGTTACCGCAATCGGTGGTGCACCCGGACCCACATGAACCTTGCGCGGCGTGCTGTATAGATTCCCTGGAGCGAGGTTCCAGTGCTGTCCCTCCCCGCGATCCGGGGCCAGCTTGATCGTCTTGCCGTCGCTGCGATGGAACGTCTCATATATATTCAGCACCGCCTGCACCGTGTAGTCGCCCGGCGGAACATTCTTGATCGACCGCACCGGATACCCAGCCGCGGTCTCGTCAATCGTCACGGCATCGCCCGGCCTCAGGCCGTCCACCGTTTTCCCAAACACCATCTGAGAACGCGGCGTGTCGTCGATCTGCATGCGCGGCTCCTCGCTCGGATCGTTCGACAACAGAAAAAGCACCCGGCCATCGATTGGCTCCTGCGACAGCGAAGCCGGAAAGCTGACTGTCATGGTCTGCGCAGGCAGAGCACACGCAGCGGAGACAAGGAGCAACCCACAAAAACATGGACAGAGACGCATGTCGGCCAGTATAGGACCGGCGAGTTTGAAACTCCGAGAGCAATCCAGGGTCCGTGACGAACCAGGTCTCCCGGACTCCGCCGCTCATTGATACGCTGGTTCCATGTCCGGTGTCGCTCTTTCCCTCGAAAACAAGGTCGCTCTCATTACCGGAGGCTCTCGCGGCATTGGAGCCGCCGCCGTCCGACTCTTTCGCCAGGCTGGAGCCCGGGTCGCCTTCAACTACCGCTCCGCCCAGGCTGCCGCTGAATCTCTGGTCGCCGAATGCGGCGGTTCCAGCGCCTGTGCCGCCTTTGCCCAGGAGTTGTCCACGCCAGAGGACGGCCGAGCTCTCGTCCGTCATACAGTGAAGCACTTCGGCCGCATCGATATTCTTGTCGCCAATCACGGCATCTGGCCCCCTGAGGACGTTCCCATCGCTACGATGTCCGACGACCAGTGGCGGACCACCCTCTCCACCAACCTCGACAGCGTCTTCGGTCTCATCCAGGCCGCCGTCTCTCAGTTCCAGCAACAAAACTCGACCAAAGGTCCGACAGGCGGCGAGGCTCACATCGTCCTGGTCAGTTCCACAGCCGGCCAGCGAGGCGAAGCCTTTCACGCCGACTACGCCGCCAGCAAGGGCGCCGTCATCAGCATGACCAAAGGCCTGGCAACGGAACTGGCCCCGCATGGCATCCGGGTGAATTGTGTCGCTCCGGGCTGGGTCAACACCGAAATGTCCGCGCCAGCCATGGCCGACCCTCGCACCCGCGATCGAGCTATGTCCACCATTCCCCTCGGAAGGGTGGCCGATCCAGCTGAAATCGCCGGCCCTATCCTCTTTTTGTGCACGCCGCTTGCTGGCTTTATGACCGGAGAGATCGTCAATGTTAATGGAGGAGCTGTTTTAGTCGGCTAGCCCATGCGAAAGATTTCCGTTCTTACCCTTTCTGCCCTGCTTCTTTTTCCCTGCGGCCTCACTTTAAGGGCACAAACTGCATCGCCCGATGCCCCACCCACCGCCTCGAACGTTGCCCCGCCGGCCACGGCCGAAGAAGACTCCAGCAGCAAAAAGGCCCGCGCTGCTCTGAATGAAATGGTGCTGGCCCTGGGCGGCGACCTGTGGCTCAACCAGCAGAACAGCTACGTCGATGGCCGCATTGCCGGTTTCTACCAGGGGAAGCCGACCGGAGCCACCGTCCGCTACTGGGACTGGCACACAGCCGACAGCGAACGTATTGACCTGACCGAGGGAAAGAACGACAAGCACAACTGGACCCAGATCTTCACCGGCAAGAACTGCTGGGAGATCACCTTCCGCGGAAAGAATCCGCTGCCCAAAGATCAGTGCGCCGAGGCCATCCGGCGCCACGATCATTCCATCGAAGCTGCCGTGCGGGTCTGGTTGAAAGACCCTTCAACGGTGCTGATGTATGAAGGCCAATCGCTCGCCGAACGTCATCTGGCGCAACAGGTCACGCTGCTCAACTCTGCGAACGACTCCATCACCATCCAGATCGACGCGATGACGCACCTGCCGCTGCGCCGCACCTACTTCTGGCGCGACCCGATGTACAAGGACAAGAACGAAGAGGTAGAGGAATACGACGATTACCACAACGTCACAGGAATCCAGACTCCTTTCGCCATCACCCGGCTCCACAATGGCGACATGACCAGCCAGCGCTTTATTTTCAAGGCGTCCTACAACGTGCCGCTTGCCGCCGATGCGTTTGACGCCGACGCGGCTGCCGAGCATATCAGAAAGTAAATCCGGCGAACACGCAAAAGCCGCATCCGAAGATGCGGCTTGATACCCTCGCGAACGACGAGCCCTACTTTACCTGCGGCGTCACGCTCTCCGACTTGGTGGTGGTGTCCTGCTTGGTCGCATCGGCGTTGTCCGGATTGCCCTTAATGCCTTCTTTGAATCCGCGGAATGCCTCGCCCAGCCCTTTGCCCAATCCAGGCAGTTTGGTGGGGCCAAAGATCAGCAGGGCGATCACCAGGATGATGATCAGGTGTTCGGGTTTAAACAGGTTGTCAAACATGTTGATTCTCCCGGAGAGTGCCCGGCCGGGCACACATCCGCACAGGTCTATTGTCGCACAAGCGAAATGTGCCGATAACCATACGTCAGAAGGGGCGCGGCCGGATGGGTCCGGCATCCTGATCGCGCCCGGTCCATTAAGATGGAACGACCAGCAAAGCCATGAGCGCCGAAAAAACCATCTGTATCCACGGCCATTTCTACCAGCCACCCCGTGAGAATCCCTGGCTCGAGACGGTCGAGGCGCAGGAATCCGCCGCTCCCTGGCACGACTGGAACGACCGCATCACGGCGGAGTGCTACGCGCCCAACGGCGCCGCCCGCATTGTCGATCAGCAGAACCAGATCATCCGCATCTTCAACAATTACGGGCGCATGAGCTTCAACTTCGGGCCCACGTTGCTTTCCTGGCTGGAGCAGAACGCGCCGCAGGTTCACGAAACCATCGTCCAGGCGGACCACCGCAGCCAGAAGCGTTACTCCGGCCATGGATCCGCCATGGCGCAGGTCTACAACCACCTCATCATGCCGCTGGCCAACACCCGCGATCGCATAACGCAGGTCCGATGGGGCATCGCGGATTTCCGCTATCGCTTCGGGCGGATGCCGGAAGGCATGTGGCTACCCGAAACCGCGGTAGATTCCGACTCGCTCGATCTTCTCGCTCAGAACGGCATTGGATTTGTTCTGCTAGCGCCTCATCAGTGTGCTCGCGTACGATCCCTGAAAGCGTCAGCCGCTAGTTCCGCAACAAGGACCGGAAAAGAGGCCGCCGAACCCGCCTGGATCGAGACGCCGAACACTTCGGTCGACACCACCCATCCTTATTTAGTCCGGCTCAAGGAAGGCCGCACGATCAACGTCTTCTTCTACGATGGTCCCCGCTCCCGCGCCATCGCGTTCGAAGGTCTGCTGAACAGCGGTGAGGGTTTCGCCCAGCGTCTGTTGGGCGGCTTCAAAACTGACGGCTCCGAATCGCAGCTGGTCCACGTCGCGACCGACGGCGAAAGCTACGGTCACCACCATAAATATGGCGAAATGGCACTCGCGTGGGTGCTGCACTCTTTCCAGAACCACCGTACCGATCCGAATGCCGTTCACCTGACCAACTACGGCGAGTTTCTCGAGAAGAATCCTCCACGCTTCGAGGCGCAAATTGTCGAAGACACCTCCTGGAGCTGCGCGCATGGCATTGAGCGCTGGCGCTCAGACTGCGGCTGCTCGAGCGGCCGCCCTGGATGGAACCAGAAATGGCGCGCGCCCCTGCGCGAAGCGCTCGATAACCTGCGCGACGCCGTCGCACCTTTAGTTCACGAAGCTGCCATCCGCCTCTTCAAAGATCCTGATGCTGCTCGCAATGATTACATCAACGTAGTTCTGAACCGCTCGCGTGCCTTCCGCGATGCCTTTTTCAAGGAGCACGCGCTTTACGATTTCAACGAAGAGGAACGTACCCGCGCGCTCATGCTGATGGAGCTGGAGCGCCACGCCATGCTCATGTACACGAGCTGCGGCTGGTTCTTCGACGACATCTCGGGCATTGAAACCGTGCAGGTGATCGCCTACGCCGGCCGCGTGCTGCAGTTGGCCGCTGAGCTGTTCGGCAAACGCGCCGCCACGCTGGAAAAGAAATTTGTCGACCGGCTCGCCGGCGCAAAGAGCAACATGCCCGAGCAACAGGATGGGGCCGCCGTTTATAACCGCTACGCTCGCTCTATGCAGGTCGGCCTTGAGCACGTCGCCGCTCACTACGCGATCAGTTCCATCTTCACCAGCTATCCGGATGAAGCCGACATCTTCTGCTACTCGGTGCGCCGCCTCGCGTGGGACTCGGTGGTGTCCGGCCGCGTGCGCCTCGCCATCGGACAGGCGCTCATCTGTTCGAAAATCACGGAAGCCGCAGAGACCGTCGCTTTCGGCGTTCTGCACTTCGGCGATCAGAACATCACCGCGGTGGTGAAGCGCTTCGACCCCGCGAAGTCCGCGGAATACGATCAGTTCGTCGAGGAGGCGAAAGCCGCAGTCAACCTCGGCGATTTCCCCGAAGTCGTACGCTGTTTCGATCGCCATTTCGACAGCCAAACCTATTCGCTGCGCTCGCTCTTCCGCGACGAGCAAAAACGCATCCTCGAGATTCTCCTGACTTCGACGCTGGAAGAGGTGGAATCGAGCCTCTCCGCCATTTATGAGAATCAGGCTTCGCTGCTGCACTTCCTGAGTCAAAGCAAGCTGCCTCGGCCGGAAGCTCTCACCGTCGCCGCCACCTTCGCCATCAACGCGGGTCTGCGCCGCGCGCTCGAAGCCGAACCCATCGACGCTATCCAGGTGCGCTCCTGGCTGGGATTAGCGAAGTCCGATCAGGTCACTCTCGACAAGCAACTCCTCGGATTCATCGTCGACCGGAAGATGAAGGACGTGATGCTGGCTTTGTACGAGCGCCCCGAAAACCAGGCGGCTGTCGAAGACGCTCTGCTCGTAGCACGCACCATGCGCGAGCTGCCCTTCGATGTGAACCTATGGCAGGCGCAGAACCTCTGGTACGACACCTACCGCCATCATCGCGATAAGCCGCCTTCACCCGAGTGGCTCGGGAAGATGAAGGATCTTGGCCAGCAGATGCACATTGCTGTCGACGCCATTGCTGTCGATGAACCTAACGGAAACGGCAACGGCGCCCACCAGGAGCCTGCCCAGATCGCCGAAGAAAGCGCCAGGACAACGCCCGAGCCGCAATCCCTCACGAAGATTTCTGTCTAGCGCCTCCTGAGAGGCTTAGATTTTTTCGTGAGCAGAATACCGCAGGTACTTTGAACGGCTTTCCTGTTCGTTGGTCGCCGACACACTCAACCGCTGCTCGCGATCTATTCCCTAATCCCTATTCCCTAATCGCTGCTCTTCTCAGCTTCGCCAGTGCAGCGTCACCGGTCCGTCCATCGGATGCTTCATTGCCCGGCCCGTCCGCTCGGCGTCGAGCCGCGCCTCTTTCAGCGCGAAGTACCACTTCGCCGGCTTGTCCGCATCATCGATCAGCATCAGCGCCGGATCGTACTTCAGACCCTCTGCCTGCTGGATCATGGTCAGCTGATCCTGGCGCACAAACATGTTGCCGAAGAAGCGCAGGATCGATGTCATGAACGGCAGGTGGTACAGCACGTTCCACGCCCCATACACGTCGATGCGGCACGCGCTCGCCGTTGTCGGCGTCACCGTCGTCAGGCTTGAAAACCATTTTTCCCCGCATCGAATCGTCTCGTACCGCCGGTTCGGCAACACAAAATCGATGGTCGTGGTGATCGGCTCGCCATACACGCCCAGCAGCTTGTAAGGCGCGCTGTTCTTCGACGGCGCATGCGTGGCCATGCGAAAACCCTGCGGAATCGGCTCGAAGCGCTTCTCCTTTTCGTGGATGCTCGCCTCTTTGCGCCACCACCACGACTGATGCACAAACGGCCCGTGCGCCGGATCCATCAGGCCGATAATCCCGTGATCCACATTGCACGGCAGGTCCGCGGTCAGGTGCTCGCTGCGATAGCGCTCGCTGAATTTCGGGAGCTCCGGCACCGGATTCGAGGCCGCATCCTCCGCCTTCACGCGCCCTCGCCCCGCCTCCGGCACATAGACCCACGCGTAGCCGTCGCGCTCCTCGCACGGATACGCCATGCCATGCAGGTTGCGCGGAAACGTGTCGTCTTTCGTCAGCGATGGAATCTCCATGCACTGGCCCGAGACCGGTTCAAAAACCCAGCCGTGATATTTGCAGGTCAGCGATTTGCCGTCGAACCAGCCGCACGACAAAGGAATGCCGCGATGCGGGCAAAGGTCGCGCATGGCAAACAGGCGTCCATCTTCGCGGCGGCCCAACACCAGAGGAATGCCAAGCAACATGGCGGTCACCATCTGCTTGCCCTGCAGTGCTTCGCTGCGCATCGCAGGGTACCAGTCGTTGAAGATCAGCGTCGCGGGAGGACCGGTAACCAGTGCATTCGCCATAGAGATCGAGCAACCTTCGTCCCACTATACCGCCCGGAAATCAGCTCGGCCGGCGGGCCCAAAATCGGCTATTTTCGACGATAAAACAGGCCCATTTTTTCCTCAGAATCTAACTCCGCGGAACCCCTGCCCGCAAAGCCCTGAAAGCAAACGCCTAACCTGCCTTGTGCGTGTCTAACTCTTCCCGTATCATAAAGATAAGCCTTTCGGTCACACCTCGCATCTGGCCCTTTCCGGCGTGACCCGGTCCACGACAAATTATGGCAGACGAACAGAACCCTCTTCTTCCCCTTGGCGGCAACGGCAGCGACGGACCCACGGGTCCCACCGGCCCGGGCGCCGCGAATCTGGTGCCCATCAACATTGAAGACGAGATGCGGCGGTCGTATCTCGATTACTCGATGTCGGTCATCATCGGGCGCGCGCTGCCCGATGCCCGCGACGGCCTGAAACCCGTGCATCGCCGCATTCTTTACACCATGCACGAGATGGGGCTGCAGTCGAACAAGAAGTACACCAAGTGCGCGAAGGTCGTCGGCCAGGCCATGGGTGTTTACCATCCTCACGGCGACTCGGCCATCTACGACGCGCTGGTGCGCATGGCGCAGCCGTTCAGCATGCGTTATCCCCTGGTCGACGGCCAGGGCAACTTTGGCTCGGTCGATGGCGACCCGCCGGCGGCGATGCGATACACCGAGTGCCGGCTGGAAAAGATCAGCGGCGAACTGCTGGCCGACATCGAGATGGAAACCGTGGACTTCGTCCCCAACTACGACGAATCCACCTACGAACCGTACGTTCTGCCCACGCGCATTCCGAACCTCATCGTGAACGGGTCGAACGGAATTGCGGTCGGCATGGCCACGAACATCCCGCCGCACAATCTCACTGAAGTCATCAACGCCGCCATTGAGATGGTGAACAATCCGCACGCCGGTCTGGCCGAAGTGCTGAAGCACGTCCAGGGTCCGGACTTCCCCACCGGCGGATTCATCTACGGTAAGGGCGGCATTGCGCAGGCCTACAAAACCGGCCGCGGCCGTTTCCTGGTGCGCGCGAAGTGCGCGACTGAAACCATGCCCCAGGGTCGCCAATCGATCATCGTCAGCGAGATTCCCTACCAGGTCAACAAAAACGTCCTCATCAAGCGCATTGCCGAGCTGGTCAACGAAAAGATCATCGACGAGATCAGCGACGTACGCGACGAGAGCGATCGCGACGGCATGCGCATCGTGATCGAGCTGAAGCGCGGAGCCGAAGCGCAGATCATCCTGAACCAGCTCTACAAGCACACTCAGATGCAGGAGAGCTTCTCCATGATCTTCCTGGCCGTGATCAACGGCCAGCCACGCGAGCTGCCGCTTCCCGAAGCCATCCGCATCTTCATCGAACACCGGCAGGACGTCGTTCGCCGGCGGACCGCCTTCCTGCTGCGCAAGGCGCAGGAGCGCGAGCACATCCTGCTCGGCTACCAGATCGCGCTCGATCATCTCGACAACGTGATCAAAATCATTCGCGGGTCTTCGTCGCGCGCGGATGCCCGGGAGAACCTCTTCCAGTTTTTCTCCAACAAAACCATCACGGTGCGCGATCAGGCACTCAAGGGCGTGAAGCTCGATCCGGCGAAATACGG
>DATAZC010000178.1:0-20294 GCA_036272255.1 Acidobacteriaceae bacterium
TTCACGAGCAGGCGCCACCCAGGAGGCGAGCTGACCTTCAAAACAACTCATCCAACCTAATCCTGGCCCTCGCGCCGGGTTCCGTCCGGCTCGGGGAAAAATCTTTACGTCTGCCCTAATGACGGAGGATACCGCGTTTTCGCTCATGTTTCCGCCCATGGATGCGCTCGGTTTGGGGCGGTCGCCCGACCCGCTGGCGGTTTCCGCGAAATAATAGGACATGCGGCGGCAGCGCTGGTTTGAGATTCACGACCAACCCTGGTTTCCGGCGTTTCTCCGCGACCTGGTCACCGAGGCGCTCGAAACGCTTTGGAACCAGAACCGCACTTATCATCCGATTGCAGCGCGCCTGCGTGAGGCGGTGCGGCACTCGGGTGCCGATCGCGTCGTGGACCTGTGCTCGGGCGGCGGCGGCCCGTGGCTGGGCCTTTATCCGGAGGTCGCGAACGGTAGCTCGATCCCGATTCTCCTGACCGATTTTTATCCCAACGCCCGCCTCAACAGCGAGGCGAGCGGTGCACTCACCTCCTGGCCGGAGCCCGTCGACGCGCGGCATGTGCCGGCGGAATTGCGCGGCTTCCGGACGATTTTCTCGGCGTTCCATCACTTCGATCCGGAAGCGGCGCGAGCCATGCTCGCCGACGCGTTCGCGCAGCGCGAAGGCATTGCGGTCTTTGAAGGGGCGCGGCCCAATGCGTGGACTCTGGTGGCGCTCACCGCAGTGCCGTTGCTGGCCTTTCGCGCGGCCCTGGTGGCGCGCCCGTTTCGATGGGACCGTTTTTTCTGGAGTTGCGTGGTGCCGGTGGTGCCGGCGGTGCTGTGGATCGACGGCGTGCTCTCGTGTCTCCGCAGCTACTCCCTCGAAGACCTGCGGGATCTGACCGCTGGCCTGTCGGCCCCGCACTACACCTGGCAGATCGGGGACCAGGGCGGTGGACCGGTGCCGATCCGGTATCTCGTGGGCTGCCCGGTTGAGCAGCCGGCTCTCGCTCAACCCCCCGTCGGCGCAAAACCCGCCCTTGCCCGCGAACGCCATTTGTAGATCAAGAGGGGCGGACAACTCATGTCCCCACGGCGGCCTGAATGTGGAAAATTTGTCAAGCATTCAGCATACGGTACCGAAGTGTTGTTGCTGATTCCAAACAGCTTCCAAGCCAAAAACCCCAAACAAATTTGGCAGCTTGATTCCTTCAACCTGCTATTCTGAGTTATAGAGTGGAAAAGAAAAAGGGTCGCTGCGGCGGCCCTTTTCCTTTGGAAAGGAGAGTCGTTCATGGTCTGCGCCGCGATTGCCAATCACCACCGGGAGACCTCCCGCCTCCGGCAAAACGCGGCCCTCCCCTCGCTCGCGTCCACGAATGCAGCATTCACGGCCGGAAGGTTACTGACTTCTTCTCAATCACATCTCTCGTTCCCATCCATGAATGCTGCATTCGAAGCCGGCAATGCGTCATTCGGAGTCACCAGCCAATTGATCTGCTTCGAGCCGCTTGCCTTAGCCCTCGAAGCGATATCCATCGCAACTCCCGCAGATTCAATTACGCTCCCGCATTCCACCCCCAGGGGGCCCCCCACCCCCCCTCTCAAGAGCACTCGCGCGCATCTGCCAGCTCCGCAACTGAAGCCTCAGGAAGGAAGGAACCGGCCTTGGGTTTCTATTGGCTCCGCAGCGCGGCGAGTGGGTTGATGCGCGAGGCTCGGCGCGCGGGCAGGTATCCGGCGATCAAGGCCACGACGGTTAGAAGCAGCAGCATCGCCGCGTAGGTCTTCGAGTCCCATGGCGACGTGGCGTAGAGCAGGGATGCGATCAGGCGAGCCGCGGCGATCGATCCTGCTGTTCCGATCACAATGCCGGCCACCGCGAGCCGCAACGTCTTAAAAAGGACGTCGCGCTGGACCCGACCGCGCGTCGATCCAAGAGCCATGCGCACGCCAATGTCCCGCGTCTGCCGCGTGACGGAGTACGAGATGACGCCGTAGATGCCGAGCGCGGCGAGCAGCGCGCCGAGGCCGGCGAAGATGGTGACAAGCAGGACGAAGAAGCGGCGCGGTGAAACGGAGCGGTCCACGAGCGACTGCAGCGGACGAAATTCCGTGGCCGGCTGGCCCGGATCGACGGCATGCAGCGCGTTCAGGACGCTGAGATAAACCGCGGAAGGATCAAGCCGGGTGCGCACGACGAGCGTAGCGCCCTCGACGTCAGTGTTCTGGGTGATGGGAATGTAGACTTCGGGGCTGGATGTTTCTTCGAGGCTGCTTTCGTGAACGTCGGCGACGACGCCAATGACGCGGACGGGATTTTTGTCGACGCCATTCGCCATTTTTCCAATGGGGTCTTCTCCGGGCCACTCACGGCGCGCGGAGGCTTCGTTGATGAGGATCACGTGCTGGGCGTCGCTGGTGTCCTGCCAGCTGAAATCGCGGCCCGCGACCAGGCGCATGCCCATGGTGCCGATGTATCCGGGTGTGGCCAGATAGACAAAGACAGCGTCGTTTCTGTCTTTCGGATAACTGCGCCCGACGGCATCAAGGCCCCAGCTGCGGTTGCGGTCCAGAGGCAGCATGTCGACGATGCCGGCGGACTCGATGCCAGGTACGGTGCTGACGTGGTCGATCATGGCGTGCAGCATGGCGACGCGCGCGGCCAGCTCCGGCGGTTTGGCGGCCGGCAGAAGGTCCACCGTCATGGCAGCGGCGTGGTCGGGATGAAAGCCGGGATCGACCTCGAGGACGTGAAGAAAACTGCGCAGCAGCAGGCCGGCGCCTACAAGCAGAATGCAGGCAAGCGCGACTTCAGATACGACGAGGGCGGAACGGAAGCGCTCGTGGCTGCGCCCGGAGGCTATGCCGCCGGAGCTTTCCTTCATCGCGCTCTGCAGATGAGCGCCGGAGATTCTGAGGGCAGGGGCGAGTCCGAAGAGAAGGCCGATGGCGAGGGCGATGAGAAACGTCCAGGCAAGCGCGGCGCCATCGACGCGAATGGTGCTCAGCAGCGGCAACACGATGGATTGCTGGTGGGCGAGGTAGAAAACGATGCCCCAGGCAAAGACCAGGCCCAGCACGGCTCCGCCAAGGGAGAGGACGAGGCTTTCAGTCAGGAGCTGGCGGACGATGCGGCCTCGCCCCGCGCCCAGAGCGCCGCGCATCGCAAACTCTTTGGCTCGCGACGCGGCGCGCGCCAGCTGAAGATTGGAGAGGTTGACGCCGACGATGAGCAGGATGATGCCCACCGCCGACCACAGGACAACGAGAGAGCGGCGGAGCTTTCCATCCACGTGGTCTTTCAGGGTGGTGAGGGTGGATGCGTAATCTTCGTACCAGTCCTGATGCAGCGATTTGAGATGGGGGAAGAGGCTGTCGGCTTCCGCCTGGGCCCGGGCCACGGTGACGCCAGGCTTGAGGCGGCCGGCGATGGCGAGGGTATTGCCCCATCCACGCCAGAAGTCCATCACAGCGGGCACGAAGAGATCGACTTTCATGCCGGGAGCGAAGACGGTGCCGAAATCGAAGCTGGCGGGAAGGACGCCCACCACGGTGACGGGCGATCCATTAACAGTGATGGCTTTGCCCACGATGGCGGGATCGCCGGCGAATTGGTTTTTCCAGAAGAAATAGCTGAGCAGTGCGGCGGGCCGGCCGCCTTTGAGAGATTCTTCTCGCGAGAAATTACGACCGAGAACCGGATCGACGCCGAGGGTGGGGAAAAAATTGTCGGCGACCTCGATGGCGGTCACCTGTTTGGGATCGCCGGCGCCAGTGAGTTTGTAGGCCTGCGAACCGTAGAAGGTCTGATAGCTGGTCAGAGCTTCAAACGACTGATTGTTGCGCTGATATTCCTGGAATGCATCGACGGTGTAGGTTTCGCCGGAGAGGCCTGCGGCAACGCGGATTTTCTCATCGAGACTCTTGCCGCCTTTGAACCACACCAGCCGTTGCGAATCCGCAAACGGTAAGGGGCGCAGCAGGAGGCCGTCGACCACGCTGAAGACCGCGACGTTAACGCCGACGCCGAGAGCGAGAACGAGGATCGCCACCGCGGCAAAGCCGCGATCGCGAATGAAGGTGCGGAAGGCGTAACGGACATCCTGGATGCAATCGGTCCAGTAATCGCGGAGCTGTTTTTGACGTTCCATCTCTTCTCCCATGCGTTCGCCGATTCGCTGAACGGCAACCAGGTCGCCGAACTGGCGTTCGGCTTCGCGGAGAGCTGCGTCCGCCGGCCAGCCCTGGTTCATCAGGTCCTCGGCTTTGGCTTCGAGGTGGAAGCGCAGTTCGTCTTTGACATCGGAGGCCGGATCGGCGCCAAAGAAGCGCGCAAAGCGCCGCCAGAGCGGAACGCTCTTCATGTCGTCTCCTCGGGTACATGCGGCGTGGTGGCGCCGAGCACTTTGCCGACAGCTGCGGCGTAGGCTTCCCAGTTGCGGGATTCCTGGTGCAGGCGCTTTCGGCCGGCTGCGGTCAGGCGATAGAACTTGGCCTTGCGATTATTTTCCGAGAGCCCCCATTCGGCTTCGACGAGGTCTTTCTCTTCGAGTCGCCACAGGGCGGGGTAGAGGGTGCCTTCTTCGACGAGGAGGGCGTCGTTGCTTTGGCGGCGGATGAAACTGGTGATGGCGTAGCCGTGGATCGGGCCCCATACCAGCGCTTTGAGGATGAGGACGTCGAGGGTGCCGCGGAAGAGGTCGAGTTTGGAGGATGCCATGTGCTCCCCTGTGGTTTCATGGGAAGTCTCGCACGGCTCCCCTGTGAATGCAAGGGGAGTCCTGTCGGGAGCCGTCAATCGTCGAGAGCTACGCCGATCGGAGAGTCAGCCTGCGATTGCAAAAGCAGTGTGAACGATTCCTGGCAGCCGCGCATCCAAGTCGCACTGAACATCAATTTAGTGGGACGCCAGACTGGCGTATCCCCCTGAAAGAGGAGCGTGGGTTCATGCTGATCATTCTGATCATCGTTCTGATTGTGGTTCTGGGAGGCGGCGGGGGCTATTACGGGCATAGCCGCTGGGGCTACGGGGGCGGCGCCGGCATCGGGCTGGGCACCATTCTGCTGATCCTGCTGGTGGTTTACCTGCTGGGTGGGTTCCGCTAAGGTCCGGTTGACCTGTTTTCGCGTTGCGCGTGACTGAACGCGGAACGTCGTGTCGATCCGCTCTTGCGGCGATGTTGAAGGGCTTCTATTCGGAAGGCGGTTCAGGTGGGGCTGAGCCGGCGGGCGACGGCTCGTCGCTTGCTGGCTCGATTTTTGGCGCCGTTGGGGGGGGGTACGAAGGTGGGGCGGCCTGCGCTGGAAGGATCTGGACCAGGGAGGGTTCTGGTGGCGGAGCCTGCGCCATGGCCGCTTCATGCTGTGCGCGGGCGGCTGCGTCGATGTCGACGGGAATGCCGCCGGGAATAATTTCTGCGTAGCCATATTGGTGTTTCAGGTTGGCGGTGACGCGGACCACGAAGTAGAGCAGGAACAACGAGACGAGGACGGCGAAGGCTGAGCCTTCGGGGCCCTGGCTGCCGCCGGTAATCCACGCGGGGCCGTTGGCATTGGTGGCGACGACGGGCGAGTAGCCCATGGAGCCGGAGACGGGCAGGCCGAAGAGCATGCTCATGGTGGCGATCCACGCGAAGTGAAGTCCCCAACTGACCCAGAGAGCCCGCGTACGCAGGACGGCGAGAGCGAGCGCGAGTCCCAGAGAGAAGGAGACGAGCACCGAGGCGGTGGTGGTGGGAGCGGCGTGGGTGCGCCAGATGGCGTAAATGATGGCCATGAAGAAGGCGGCGAGGCCGGATCCCATGGCTTCGACGAGGCGCAGGAAGGGATAGCCGCGGAAAGCGATTTCAACGCCCAGAGTGCCGGCGGCCAGCGCGATGAGGTCGAGAACGGCAACGAAGTATTGGTGGGCGTTGGTGAAGGTGGTGATGACGAGGCCGCCGATGAGGGCAACGGGAAGAACGCAGGCGAGAACGCCGGCCCAGCCGAGGGCGGCGCCGAGCGCGAACTCGCGTCCCCAGCCGGCACGGGGAACGAGGCCGGTCGCTTTGGCGGAATCCATGCGACGCTGGCCGATGCGGCTCACGGCCCAGTAGCCGGTGATGAGGAGGAAGAGGAGAAGGATGCGGTAGACGGGCTCCTCGAAATCGCCGGAGCTCAGGCCTTCGGCGGCGCGCAAGGCGACGAGGTCGGAAAAGAGAAACCAGGCGGCGGCGGCAAGGAACCACACCAGCGCGGAGAGGCGTTGGAGAAAGCTCACGCGGTTGCTCCGTTAAAAAGTGAGGTGCGCCGGGAGAAAATCATCAGGGCTAATTCGATGCCTGCCTGCGATCAGGTGGTGTAGAACTGGGCGATGTTGCGGAACTTGTCGTAGCGGCGGCGGAGAAGCTCGTCGAGGGGAAGGGCTGTGAGCTCGTTGAGGTGCCAGCGGAGCTTTTCGGCGAGGAACTCGGCGGCTGCGGAAGGATCGGCGTGGGCGGCGCCCGGAGGCTCAGGAACAATGTCGTCGACGCACCCGAGGCCGTGGACATCGGTGGCGGAGATGCGCATGGCTTCGGCGGCTTTGTCTTTGAAAGAGGCGTCACGCCAAAGGATGGCGGCGCATCCTTCGGGAGGAATGACTGAGTAGATGGCACTTTCGAAGATGAGGACGCGGTCAGCGACGGCGAGGCCCAGCGCGCCGCCGGAGCCGCCTTCGCCGGTAATGACGGCAATGATGGGAACGCGGAGGCGGGACATTTCGCGCATGTTGCGGGCGATGGCTTCAGCCTGGCCGCGCTCTTCGGCGCCGACGCCGGGATAGGCAGCAGGCACATCGATGAGGGAAAGCACGGGGCGGGAGAACTTTTCGGCGATCTTCATGCAGCGGAGCGCTTTGCGGTAGCCCTCGGGGTTGGGCATGCCGAAGCGGCGGCTGACTTTGTCTTTAGTGGAGCGGCCCTTGAGGTTGGCGATGACCATGATTTCCCGCCCGTCGAAGCGGGCCATGCCGCAGGCCATCGCGGGATCGTCGCCGAAGGAGCGGTCGCCGTGAATCTCACTGTAATCGGTACAAATCCGCTCGATGAAGTCCATGGGGTAAGGCCGTTGGGGATGCCGCGCCAGCTCGGTTTTCGCCCACTCCGGAGAAACCGACGGCGGATTGATCTCGGGCTGATCGCTCATAGAGGGAGGAGGTCCGAGATTGATTGTATGGGTGGGAGAGAGAGGGGGCAAATGGGGGCGCCAGGTGATCGAAGGGAGGGGACGGGCAGCCGTACGGTGGCAGGATGTGGCATAGGAGGAGCTGAGGAGTTTGATTTCCCGAAACAGGACAGGGCGGTACTTTGGGGCAGGCTCCGGAGACGAATCGCATGGATGTTTGGGTTGCATGAGACGAAGCTTTTTGCTGTGGGGTGAACCTGGCCGTCCCTTGCTCCTGGAGTGGGGTTTGAGGTGTGTGTGGGGTTTGAGGTGGGAGTGAGCGGGTTTTCGCCAGGGGTGGCGATTGGGGTGAAGACGATGGGGGCCGCGACGGTGGCGGTGCCCGCATCTGAGGAGTGCGGAGGAGCGTATGCGAACCAAGCAGGTGGACGAACAGCCACGGACCTGGGTTTTGATTTTCGATACGGGGGATGAGGTGGCGGCGGGGCTGAAGCAGTTTGCGCAGTCGGAGAAGCTGGCGGGGTCGAGTTTTAAGGCGATTGGGGCGCTGGAGTCGGTGAAGCTGGGGTGGTTCAACTGGGAGACGAAGAAGTATGAGACGGCGGTGGATCTGGACGAGCAGGTGGAGCTGCTGTCGCTGATTGGAGATATTGCGCTCAAGGATGGCGAGCCGCAGGTGCATGCGCACGTGGTGGTAGGCCGGCGGGATGGGTCGGCGCATGGCGGGCACTTGCTGGAGGCGAGGGTGCGGCCGACCTGCGAGGTGGTGCTGACGGAGAGCCCGGAGCATTTGCGGAAGGAGATGGATGCGGAGTCGGGGATTGCGCTGATCCGGGTTTAGGGTTGGCGCATGGTTGAGAGGGGTGTGCGTGATGCTTCCGGCTAGCTCACATCCCGAACCTAAGGGACAGGGTTGCTGTGCGCGACGAACACGACCTGACGCCAGTCGAGGCCTTTCCAGCAGTGGGCGCAGTGCGAAGCCTGACAATGCGCCGGACGGTATCATGGTCGCGCCGGACGAGGGAGCGGCTACTATGCGGGTAAATAGCTCCAGGGTCCTTTGCGCTGCGGCTGCTGGCTTAGCTGTCTTTAGTGCCTGCGCGCAGATCGTTCAGACATCAACCGGGTCGGTGGAGTTTCTGGGGCTCGAGAAATGGACTCCACAAGAAATTCAGGAGCGCTTAGGCTACCGTCTCCCGATAAGCTCCACTATTGTGCCATTGATCTGAAGAAGCTAGGGTTCCCCGAGGCTTCGGTGGTCGGGTACTCGGATCACGGACATCGGAACACGATCGTGACGGTTGTCGAGCCTGAGCGCGCGGCCGAGATCAGGTATAAGCCTCAGCCATCCGCGCATATCTCCCCGCCTACGGAATGGAATGACCTCAGCAAGATTGCCGAAGGCCCGGATTTCCTTGGCGGCGGAATTTTGGACTATGGCCGCGGCTTACCTGGCGCGCTTGCAGAGCGACCCTAGTTATCTGACGGTACGCCTCAATCCTGGTGGCTCGCGATTCGTCTTCTGCACAAGCGAGCGGATTTGGATTACGCGCGACAGATTCTGGCGCGGTCTGATAACGCCGCTGCCAGGGCGCTTTCCGCGATCGTGCTGATGAACTTCTCCTCCGAAGATGGCGCCTGGCGAGCCCTGGTTTCAGGGCTTCGGGACCCTAACAGTCTCGTGAGCGTGACTTGCCTGCAGGCACTCAGCTCACTGTCAACGTATCTCCCTCGGAACGTCGATTGGCGGCCATCGATCCCGGATTTGGTTCCCCTCCTGCACGGTACGGATCTGTTCGGATTTCCCTTCGTGCTGAAAGCACTCGCTGCGACCCGCGCCGCTCCCGCCCTGGCAGGGCCACTCCTGGAACATGGCGGAGCGCGTCTCGTGATCGCTTACCTGGGCGCGGGCCACGAGGAGCAACGCGATTTGGCTCACAAATTTCTCGCCGATCTGGCCGGACGCGATCTGGGCAGCAGTCCGACCGCCTGGGAAGATTGGATAGCGCGTTTGTAAGCAGCGAACGGACTGATGGTTTGTTTCGCAGGATCCAGGGTGGTCCGGCACGGATGATTGGGCTCTTCTCTTAATTGTCGCGGCGTTTGCGCATGTAGACTTCGAATTTTTTAGCGGCGCGGCGGCGTTTCCAGCGGTAGTAACGGTTGCGGAGGCCGTAGACCGATTCGCTGCCGGCGATGGCGAATCCGCGGCGCGGGGAGAATTTGAGGTAGAGGAATCCGAAGAGGGCGCCGCCGAGTTGCGCGAAGGCGAAGGCTCGCTGCGCGGAGAAAAGCATGGCCAGCGCAATGAGCATGTAGACGGCGACCAGGTATTTGGCCTTGATGGTGAGGGGAAAGGGAAACATCATGAAGGGCGTGTCGGCGTAGAGAACGCCGATGGCGATGAGCAGGCCGAAGATACCGCCGAAGCAGCCGTAGAGGACGACGCCGGTACCGGGCAGGATGAGGGCAAGGGCAACGGCCGAGAGGCCAGCGCCAAAGACGGAGACGAAGAAAAGCTCGGCCAGCCAGCGGGCGCCATTCATGCTCTCGAGCATGCTGCCGAGGAACCAGAGGGAGAGCAGCTCAAAAGCGGTGCCGAGGATGGCAGAGCCGGGATGGATGATGCAGTAGGTGAGGAGCTGCCAGATCCAGAGATGATGGAGGACGAGGTCGGGATCGAGGGAGAGGAACGCGGTGATTCCGAGCGCAAGATTCTTCGCGACGACGCCGAGGATCAGGAGGCCAAAGTAGGAGCCGAGGTTCCAGAGAATAAGGGCGCGGGTGAACCCGCGAAAATCGGGGAAGCCGAGGACGCCGCTGGAAAGACGGGGCACAGGGGATATTGTCTCATTCGGGGCGCGCTTCGCTGAGCGCGACGATGGGGTGGTAAGCTGGCGGGAATGAAGCTGGGGTGGAGCGCGGTGTTGCTGGTGGCGGTTGCGGCTGGAGCGCAAACGACGGGGGTAACCGGCGCGGCGCAGGCTGGCGCTGCGGGATCGCCTGCGGTCCAGACCTATACAAATCCTGAACTGCATTTGACGTTTCAGTACCCGGCGGACCTGACGCCGCGGGATACGGCGGAAGTGACGCTGGTGGGACGGCGCATGATGTATGGCGGGGATGAAGAGGCAGATCCTGGCCATCCCAAGCCGGACACCTGCACGAAGGTGTTGCTCTCGGTAGGAAAGGGCAACGAGGGAAGCGGCAAGGCGGGCGGAGTGTGGGTGCGGGTCGGATTGCTGGACGTCGACGCGCGGTGTTTTCCTGCGCAGGTGTTCAGGAACAAAAAGACGATCGATCCGCTGCTGAGGAATCTGGTGAAGCAGGGGACGACGGTGATGGGCATGATGCCGCTGGAGCAGCCGGCGGCGTATGGGATCCAGGGACATCGGACCAGTTTTTGTGCGGCGCAGGGGCAACCGCTGACAGGGACGGATCTGCAAACCGGCGACGAGCAGATGATGGGCGTGGTGGTTGTGGCGGTCGAGGGGCATCTGGTGGGATGGGTGCTCGAGACCAGCGATGCTGCGATCTTCAATCAGCTGCTGGGGAGCGTGGTCGATCTGGGCGGGGGCAAGCCGGAGCGGCTGTTTCCAGGCCAGGTGGGTCAGGGAACGGGAAGTATGCAGTAGGGATCAGAAAGCGGGTTCGGACCGGCCTGTGTGATTTAGCTCACATTCGAGGCGGGGCAGGGTTCGGATAATGAGTGCGGTGGGGCTCGAATCCTGGGCTTTATTTATACTTTTGGTAATCCCTGGATTGCGCTTCCCCCCTGAGATTTCCCCATGTTTCTCCTCTGGTTACGCATCGCGGCAGGTTTGTACGGGGTCGCCAGTCTGCTGGCGATACCGGCGGTGCTGGGAAACCGTCCGAGGGGGCACCGTTACTGCCTGCCGGTGGCGATGGGCGGGTGGTTCTTCCATCTGGTGGCGACGGTGGAGATGCTGGCGGCGGCGCATCATCTGATTCCAGTGATGACGGTGGAGATTGTTTCGACGCTGGCGCTGGCCATTGTCGGGGTTTTTCTGTTCACCTTTTTCGTTTACCGGACGATTACGTTTGGGTTGTTTGCCCTCCCGCTGGCTTTCCTGCTCACGGTGATTCCGGCGATTGGACCGGACCGCTACACGTTTGGATCGCCGATGGTGCGCAACGGATGGATCGCGTTCCACGTGGTGATGCTGCTGATTGCGTATGCGGCGCTGGCGTTCAGCATCCTGTCGAGCTTCCTGTATCTGATCCAGGAGAAGCGACTGAAGAATAAGGACTGGGCGAAGGCGGGCGTGGGCGCGCGTCCGAAGACGCGGCCGCGCGGTTTTCTGACGTGGCTGCCACCGCTGGCGACGATGGATCAGATTGCGCAGAGCACGTTGCAGATCGGCTTTGTGTGCATGACGGTGGGGCTGTTTGCCGGATCGGTAATCGCGCAGGAGCAGGTGGGGATCGGGTACTTTGCCGATCCGAAGGTTTTGCTGTCGTTCCTGATGTGGGGCCTTTACGTCGTCATTCTGTTTGTGCGGCGGAGTGTGGGTTTGCGCGGACGGCGCGCGGCGTGGGTTGCGTCCAGTGTTTTTGTGGTGATGCTTTGCGTGTGGGCGGCGAATCGGCTGAACGGCGTTCATAGTTCCGCTCACGGGTTTGGACTGAAATGAGATTCCTGGTCACAGGTCTGAACCACACCACGGCGCCGGTGGAGCTGCGCGAGCGGCTGGCGATCGGCAGCGATGCGTTGCCGGAGACGACGCGCGCGTTGCTGGCGGAGCCGGGCGTGAAGGAGGCCATGATCCTTTCGACCTGCAACCGGGTGGAGTTGCTGGTGGCGCACAACGGGCTGGAGCCGCAGCTGCCGGGATTTCTGGCGGAGCATTTTTCTCTGGACCGGTCGGCGCTCGAACCACACCTGTACCGGTATCAGGATGAAGAGGCAGTGCGGCACATGTTCCGTGTGGCGGCGAGCCTCGATTCGATGGTGGTGGGCGAAGCGCAGATTCTGGGACAGGTAAAGCAGTCGTGGAATGTAGCGCGGGAGCTGGGTGCGGTGAAGGGTCCGCTGGACAAGCTGCTGCAGGGTGCGTTTTCGGCGGCGAAGCGGGTGCGGACGGAGACGGAGATTGGTTCGTCGTCGGTTTCGATTGCGTCGGTCGGGGTGGATCTGGCGCGGCGGATTTTTGGATCGCTGGAAGGCAAGAAGATCCTGGTGATCGGGGCCGGGAAGATGAGCGAGCTGGCAGCACGGCACCTGATGCAGCATGGTGCCGACTCGATTATGGTGGCGAACCGCACGTATGATCGCGCGATCCGGCTGGCGGAGCAGTTCCTGGGGCAGGCGATCCGGTTTGAGGATCTGGACGAGCGAGCGCACGAGGCAGACATCATCATCACGTCGACGGGGTCGGCGGAGCAGATTATTGGGGTTGCCGCGGCGCAGCAGATTCTGCACCGGCGGAAGAATCGGCCGGTGTTCGTGATCGATATTGCAGTACCGCGGGATGTGGACCCGAAGGTGAATCAGCTGGAGGGAATGTTCCTGTACGACATTGACGATCTGCAGCAGGTGGCGGCTTCGCACCTGGTGGATCGGGGGAAAGAGGCGGCGCGGGCCGAGGCGATTATCGCGGAAGAGACGGAGCGATTCCGGCGTCGGATTCGGACGATCGACATTACGCCGGTGCTGGTGGATGTGCAGGGGACGGCAGAGGAACTGCGGCAGGCGGAGTTGCACAGGCAGCGGCAGCTGTTGCAGTCCCTGACGCCGGAGCAGCAGACGGCTGTAGAGCTGCTGACACGAGGGCTGATGAACAAATTTATGCACATGCCGTTGCAGGCGCTGAAGTCGGCGGCGCGGGATGGGGATGGCGCAGCGCTGGAAACGATCCGCGCGATGTTCGAGCGAGAGTACGGGCACAAGACGATGGGAGCTGCGGACGAGCCCGGCGACGAGGATCCTAAGACATAGCGAGCAGGGACGCGATAGGCTGATCTCTGACCTGCATGACGAATCCACACGACAATTCAGGAAATAAAGCGGCAGGGGCCGTGGTGCGCATTGGATCGCGGGGGTCGAAGCTCGCGTTGTGGCAGGCGAACCACATTGCGGATCGGCTGCGCAGGGCGGGGCATGAGGTCGCCATTGAAATTATCAAAACGCTGGGCGATGCCATGCAGCACGTGCCATTCGCCGAGGTGGGCGGGACGGATCGCGACGCGAAGGGGATGTTCACGAAGGAGATTGAGGAGGCGCTGTTCGAGGGGCGCATCGATCTGGCCGTGCATAGTTTGAAGGATTTGCCGACGGAGCTGGCGGAGCCGTTTACGATTGCGGCGATCCCGGAGAGGGTGGATCCGCGGGACGCGTTTGTGTCGGTGCGGTACGCGAGCTTTGAGGCGCTCCCGCAGGGCGCGCGGATTGGGACGAGCAGTTTGCGGCGGCAGGCGCAACTGAAATCGCAGAGACCGGATGTGGAATGCGTGGAGTTTCGCGGGAACGTGGACACGCGGCTGCGGAAACTGGCCGAGGGGCAGGTGGACGCGATCATTCTGGCGAGCGCGGGACTGGAGCGGTTGGGGCTGACGGCGCATCGGCGGGAATGTTTTTCGCCGCTGATTCTTTGCCCGGCGGCTGGGCAGGGCGCGCTGGCGATTGAGGCGCGAGCAGGCGATGAGCGGACGCTGAGTGCGCTTTCGTTTCTGGACGATGAGGCGGCACGGTATGCAGTGACCGTGGAGCGGGCCGCGCTGGCGGGATTGGGCGGCGGGTGCCAGGTGCCGATTGGGATCCATTGCTTCCAGGGCGATGAGGGATACAGCGTGGTGTCGGCAGTGGCGGCTCCGGATGGCTCGGAGGTGCTGCGGCTGGTGCTGGATCGGCAGGTTGCTGTGGAGGCCCATGCGTTGGGGCGCACCGTGGCGGGACGGTTGCTGGAACAGGGTGCGGCTCGGCTGCTGGGTGCTGGAGCGACGCAGAACCCCGGGTCGGTGGCTGGGGCATAGTGGCGTGGCATGAGAGAAAAGCCTGCTGAGGCTAAAGCCCCTCTTTCATCTGGCGGAGGAACGGCACGAGTGAACTCGTGCCCTGATACAAAAACGGAATCGCGAGACGAGGATCGACTGCCCTTGGCGGGCCGGAGGATACTGGTCACGCGGGCGCGGCATCAGGCGGGGCAACTATCGGAAAAACTGAGAGCTTTGGGGGCGTCGGTGGTGGAGATTCCGGCGATTGAAATAGTTGCGCCCGAGTCTTTTGCGGAACTGGATGGGGCGCTTGGGAATTTGTCACAGTATGGGTGGCTGATTGTGACGAGCGCGAATGGAGTGGCGGCTCTGGCGGGGCGGATGGGGGAACTGGGGATCGTTGCTGATGTGTTTGGTGGGTTGAAAATTGCGGCAGTGGGCTCGGCTACGGCTCAGGCTCTGGAGGATTTGGGTCTGACGGTGGCGGTGACTCCGGCGGAATATGTGGCGGAATCGCTGGTATCGGCACTGGAGAGCGATATGCGGGGGCAGCGGGTGCTGTTGGTGCGGGCCACGGTGGCGCGGGATGTGATTCCGGATGCGCTGCGCGGGCGTGGGGCGACGGTCGATGTGGTGGATGCTTACCGGACGGTAATTCCAGCAGAATCTGTCACAGCGATATGCACAATTTTCGGAGATGGCGGGAAGGTTCCGGATGCGGCGACGTTTACAAGCTCATCGACGGTTACAAATTTTCTGAATTTGGCGCAGGCGGCGGGAGTTGAAGTGCCGAAGGCAATGCGTGCGGTGTCGATTGGGCCTATTACGAGCCGGACTTTGCGGGACAACGGTTGGGAGCCGGCGGCGGAGGCTGATCCGCATGATTTGGGTGGATTGGTGGCGGCGGTTGTACGGGCGCTGGGATGAAGGAGGGAATCGCCTCAGCGACTGCCGTGGCGGTCTGGCAGATGTGGTGTTTGAGGGAAGGCAGGAACGGCGGTTGGCGCTGCGCACCAAGCCCTCGCGCTGCGAAGGGCCATCGCAGCGCTTGAGATCTTTTTCGGCCGCTTCGCGACCGATTCCCCTTCGCCACGAGATCCGGACTGACGAACTGCCTGCTGCTTCGGGGGGTCCGTTCGACTCCGCGCCGATCTGGTATCGTGCGCCGCCGGAAGGGTTCGTGGCGGCGCTCCGCTCAGGATGACATTTGTTTTTATGTGGCACTCCGGTCAGCCTGACCTTTTATTGGGTGGGGACGGTGTAGTGTCCGCCGCGAATGGAGGCTAGATCGGGATTGGGCTTTTGTCCGGGTGCGGTGGGAAGAGGTTTGCCGCCCATCGAATTGGGTGCGCCGGGGTTGGACCAGAGGGCGCCGACTTCGATTTTCTTCGGTTGCTGCGCGATGAGGTTGTGGTCGAGGCGGCGCTGTTTGTCGACGTAAGCTTCAATCACGCGTGCGGCGATGGGGGCAGCGGCATCCGCGCCCCAGCCGCCATGCTCGTTCAGGACGACGACCGCGATGTCAGGATTGCGGCGGGGCGCTAAGCCAACGAACCAGGCGTTCGCGCGCTCATTGCCAGTGCCGAGGCTCTTGACCCCGGCACTATGATTGACAACTTCCGCTGTGCCGGTCTTCCCTGCAAAATCGATGCCCTGCAGCTGGGAGCGGAAGGCCGTGCCACCGGGACCGTTGACGGTGTTGTACATTCCGTCGGTGATGATCTGCCATGTGCTGGTGGATTCCTGGACGGTGACATCGCCCGAGCCTGGGTAATTGTCGAGGATCTGCTGACGCATTTCGGGGCTCAACTCACTGGGAAAGACAACGTGCGGGCGATGGAGAACGCCGCCGGATGCGATGCCGGCAATGGCTCTGAGCAACTGAACGGGTGTGACGGCGACGGCGCCCTGGCCGATGCCAACGGAGACGGTTTCGCCTGCATACCATTTCTCGTGAGACGTGCGCAATTTCCACTGGATGGAGGGCATGGTTCCAGTGGTTTCGTCGGGGAGGTCGATGCCGGTCTTCTCGCCAATGCCGACAGAGTGGGCGTATCTGGCGATGGTGTCGATGTTGAGCCGGACAGCCAGTTCGTAGAAATAGGTGTCGCAGGACCAGGGGATGGCGTGCTCGATATCGACCTCGCCGTGGCGTTTGTCGCAGGCGAAGAAGTGACCATACAGCGTGGCGCCGCCGGTGCAGTCGACCTTGAAATTCTGAGCGACGTCTTCCTGGAGGCCGGCGAAAGCCATGATGGTCTTGAAGGTGGAACCAGGGGCGAGCTGGGCCTGAATAGCCTTGTCCATCAGGGGATGCGCAGGATCGGTCATGAGCTTGTTCCAGCGGTCACGGGTAATGTGGACGGAGAAATCGTTGGGATCGAAGATGGGGCGGCTGACCAGGGCCAGAATCTCGCCGGTGTGAGGATCCATGGCGATCACTGCGCCGTTATGGTCCCCGAGGGCGTTCTCGGCGGCACGCTGGATGTCGAGGTCGATGGTGAGGCGGAGGCTTTGGCCGGGCTTGGCGGGCTCGGTACCGAGGCGGCCGAGTTCGCGGCCATGGCTGTCGACGACGACGTCTTCTGAGCCGTCTTCGCCACGCAGGATTCCGTCGTAGGAGGCTTCCAAACCGGAGCGGCCGACAACGTCGCCGGGCTCATAGAGGGCGTAGCGTGGGTCATTGAGCATCTCCTCGCTGACTTCGCCGACGTAGCCGATGAGTTGAGCGGCGAATCCGTCGCGAGGATAGAGGCGGCGCTGTTCCTGAATGGTATCGAGCTCGGGCAGCTCGTCTTTGTGAGCCTCGATGAACTCTTCTTCGTCGGGCGTGATGTCCTGGCGGAGGGGCAGTGGCTGATATTTGGGAGCGAGCCGGTAGCGCCTGAGGATCGCGTCGATCTGGTCGGTGGTCATGTGGAGACCGCGCGCAATGAGGGGCAGGTCGGGGGTGATGTCGTGGCCCTGCTCGCGGACGAGGAAGCAGGAGACGGAGGGGTAGTTGTCGACGATTAGGCGGTTTTCGCGGTCGAAGATTTTGCCGCGGGGGGCGAGGATGGGGACTTTACGGATGCGATTGGCTTCCGCGAGAGCGTGGTAATTCTGACCGCCGACGACCTGGAGGCGCCACAACCCGAAGACCAGAATCGCCATGACGACCGCGACGACGTACTGGATGGCGGCGAGGCGAACACCGGGCAACTTTTCTTCGCGGTTGAGCACGGTTGAGGGAGGCTCCCGGGGCCCACAACCTCCAGGAAAAACGGGCCTCTTGGGTGAAGGGGTGATATAAGAATAGCGCGAATCCAAGCGGTGGCAAGGCGTCTGCCATTTTAGTTGCAGAAACCTGGGCTGATCGCTGAAACGAGGGTCATGGCCGAACGCAGGAAGACATCGGCGAAGAAAGCGGGAACAGGGCGAGAAGGATCGGGAGAGGGAGCGGCGAGGTCGGAATTCCTGCCGCCGAGGCCAATCAGTCTGCGCACCCTGGGAGATTATCTGGATCTTTCGCCGGCGACGATTTCGCTGGTGCTGAACAACGCGCCGGGGGTGCGATCGATTCCGCAGGAGACGCGGGACCGGGTGATAGCGGCTGCGAAGAAGTTCGAATACCGGCCCAGCTTTTTTGCACGGTCATTGCGGCGGCGGCAGAGTTTTTCGGTGGGAGTGCTGGTTCCGGAACTGAGCGACGGCTACTCGGTGCTGGTAATGAGCGGCATCGAGGAAGTGCTGATCGAGGAAGGGTATTTTTACCTGACCGCGAGTCATCGGCGGAAGGCGGATCTGATCGAGGAGTATCCGGGGTTGCTGATGGACCGGTCGGTGGAGGGGTTCATCGCGATCGACACGGCGCTGCAGCATAGTCTGCCGCTGCCGGTGGTGGCGGTGGCTGCGCACAAGCCGCTGCCGGGTGTGACGCGTATCGTGCTGGATCATGCGCGGGCTGCGGATCTGATGTTGCGGCACCTGTATCAGCTGGGGCATCGGCAGATCGCGTTCATGCGCGGGCAGACGTTCAGTTCGGACTCCGACGATCGGTGGAAGAGCCTGATGGCGGTGGCGAAGGATCTGGGGATTGAAGTGCAGCCGGAGCTTGTGGTGCAGCTGGAGCAGAATCTGTCGTCGCCGGAGTTGGGCTATCCCGTAGTTCCGCGTCTGTTGGCGGCGCGACGGCCGTTCACGGCGCTGGTTTCATACAACGACATTGCCGCGATCGGGGCGATTCGGGCGCTGCGCGATCATGGGCTGCGCGTGCCCGAGGATGTTTCGGTGATCGGATTCGACGATATTCAGGGGGCGGCGTACCACACGCCGAGTTTGACGACGATTCGACAGCCGCTGAGCAACATGGGTCATACGGCGGCGAGGCTTCTGCTGCAGAGGATCCGGGGGATGAAGGATTATCCCGAACAGGTGCCGATTGTGCCGGAGCTGATTATCCGTGAATCGACGCTGCCGCCGAATCCGGCGAGGATGAAGAAAAGATAGCGCTCAGCAGACAGCGTTCAGGGTTCAGAACAGCGCCGATGGAGCGCGGTAGAATCGGCACGCGATGACCAGCCGGCCGCGGTTTTCCCTTTTGTGTTTTGGATTTGTGGTTTGCGGCATGGTGACGGTGCTGCCGGGGCCGCTGCTGCCTGTGATGGCGGCACGGTGGGGGCTGCGGGATGTGCAGTCGGGCGCATTTTTCGCCGCGGTATTCGCGGCTTCGACAATAGGGTCGATTTTCTCTCCGCATTGCTTGCGGCGGAATCTGCCGTTGGGCTACGCGTCGATGACGGCCGGGGTTTTGCTGCTGGCGGTAGCGGGGAAGACCGCGGCCTCGCTGGGCCATGCGCTGGCGCTCACCGCGTTTGCGCTGATTGGCATGGGCATCGGTCTTTCGGTAACGGCGACGAATCTGACGGTTGCGATGACCGCGGAGGGAGGCGCGGCAGGGGAGCGCGCGCGCAGAATCTCGCTGGTGAATCTGTGGTGGGGGATGGGCGCGGTGGCTTGTCCGTGGCTGATCGCGGCGGCAGAGCGCAACGGATTTCTGCAGGGTCTGTTGGTGTTGATGGCGTTGGGAACGGCGGGAATGTTTGCAGCATTGTTGCCGCTGTGGCGTGAGCCGGAGTTCGGAGTCGCGATTGGGAAGCGTGCTTCGCTGGTGTCGGAGGCGGGGGTGCTGGCGTTCTTCGCGGCGTTTCTCTTTCTGTACGTCGGCGTGGAGACGGTGGTGGGCGGGTGGATCACGACATACGCGCATCGCTTTAGCGGGATGACGCTGGTACACGCGAGCCTGATGGTTTCGTTGTACTGGATGGCGCTGCTGGCGGGGCGATGGGCGGGGTCGGTTGCGCTCGAAGGGGTGAAGGAGCGCGTGGTTCTGTTGCCGGGTCTGGCGGTGGCGCTGATTGCGACGGTGATGCTGGTGGTACCGCAGTCGGCGGCGGCGGTGCTGGTGGCAGTGGCGGTAGCGGGAGCGGGGTTTGGCCCTGTGTTTCCCATTGGCGTATCGCGGATGCTGGCGCGGGTGCAGGATCATCGCAACACGGGGTGGGTATTTGCGGTAACAGCCAGTGGGGGTGCGGTGTTGCCATGGCTGACGGGACTGATTTCGACGCGGTCGGGATCGTTGCGGACGGGGTTTGCGGTGCCGGTTATAGCGCTGGGCGCGATCCTGGCGTTGGCGGCGGGAGAGAACCGGGTTCTCGGAAGGCAAAAGACCTGAGGGCGACGCGGGTGCGACGCGGCGGGTATTCCTCTGCAATCAGAGGTTTTGGCGCGGAGGAGGGAGCGGCTCAAGTAGAAAATCATGGCTTTGCCTGAGCATTTGTTGTTATTGTAAACAATATCCGCGATGAGGCCCGTGTGGGCATGTGGGGTTGGCCGCCGGCGCAGTCGTTTTCATCGTTGGTTTTATGGTTTGGCCGAAGGTTGCTGGTTTCGGAGGATAACCGGGAGGAAAAAGTATGCTGCCAGAACAATGGGAGATTTTTAAGCGGGCGGTGCGCCGGGAAAAGCTCGAAAAGATCCCGATGGCGCTGATCGTGGACAGCCCGTGGATTCCTGGCTATCTCGGGATCAAGCATCTGGATTATTTTCTGGATCCGGAGTTGTGGTTCCAGTCGAATCTGAAAATCATGCAGGAGTTTCCGGACATCATCTTTATTCCATCGTGGTGGATGGAGTACGGGATGGCGGCGGAGCCATCGATCCTGGGCGCGAAAATC
>DATAZC010000179.1:0-3668 GCA_036272255.1 Acidobacteriaceae bacterium
GCCGCGGCGATTCTGATCTTCGACGATAAGTAGATTTTCAGCGCGCGAGGACAGGAAGGCGCTGGTTTTGAGCCAGCGCCTTCTGCATTTGGCTCATGGTAAGATAGTCATCCGGAGATGACCAAGATGGCGCGCCCCACAGTGAAACGCGATAGAGACAGCACCTCGGGGATTTCAGTTGCAGAGGCTAAGGCACATCTTTCATCGGTTATCGCGAAGGTGGAAAGGCGCCGGCGTCCGGTGACGATCCTGCGGCGCGGCCGTCCCGTAGTCCAGATCATCCCAGTGCCGGTGGAAGCTCCAACCCTGTACGGCTCGATGCGCGGAACCGTTGTTGAGCTTGGCGACATCATCGGGCCGACCGGAGAGGATTGGGGCTTTGGCGACGAGTAAGAGCCCACGGCTACTGCTCGACACGCATATCTGGCTGCGCTATCAGGGCATCTCCGGCGACGTGAAGAAGTCAGCGCTCCCGATTCTGCACCGGGCGGCGGCGGAGGGTGCGCTCTACGTTTCGGTGATTTCCATCTGGGAGGTGGCCATGCTGGTGAAGCGTGCACGGTTGAGCTTGAACACAAGCGTGCACCGATGGGCAGAGGAAGCACTTTCAAAACCGGGCATTAACCTCCTTCCGTTCAGCCCGGAGATCGCAATCGAATCAGTGAATCTTCCGGCACCGATTCACAAAGATCCCGCGGACCGGATTCTGATTGCCTCGGCCCGCGTGGAACGAATGACACTGGTTACGCGCGACGTTGAGGTGCTCGAATTCGCCGCGCGTACAAAGCTGGCGCATCTTCGCGCTTGAGGTCTTGGATGATTGCTACCCGCGTCGCTCTTATTCAGATGTCGTGCGAGGCCTCGACCGAGGCGAACCTCGCGAAAGCGGCGGCGCGCGTGCGCGAGGCTGCGAAAAATGGCGCCCGGCTGGTGTGTCTTCCGGAATTATTTCGAGCTCAATACTTCTGCCAGCGTGAAGACCACGCCCTGTTCGATATCGCGGAGCCGATCCCAGGGCCTTCCACGAAGGCGCTGAGCGACGTGGTGCGCGAGCACAAGCTTGTCGTCATTGCGAGCCTGTTCGAGCGGCGTGCGCCAGGTCTATATCACAACACGGCGGCAGTGCTGGATTATGCGGGCGACGCGGCGAAAGATAACATCGTCTCGGTGTATCGCAAGATGCATATCCCGGATGATCCGCTGTACTACGAGAAGTTTTATTTCACGCCGGGCGATCTTGGCTTTCAGGCGCAGAGGACCTCGGCGGGGCCGATCGGTACGCTCGTGTGCTGGGATCAGTGGTACCCGGAGGGCGCACGCGTGACCGCTCTGAAGGGCGCGGAAACGCTGTTCTTCCCTACCGCGATTGGATGGCACCCGAGCGAGAAGGCGGAGTTCGGCGAGCGCCAATACGACGCGTGGCAGACGATTCAGCGTGCGCATGCCATTGCGAATGGCGTGTTCGTCTGCTCGGTGAACCGCGTGGGACATGAGCACGGCGATGTGCAGCTACCGGATGGAGCTCTGCTGAAAGGGCCGGAGGGCGCAGGGCTGGAGTTCTGGGGCGGCTCATTCATCGCGGATCCATTTGGACGGATTCTCGCGAAGGCGTCGCATGACAAGGAAGAGATTCTGTACGCGGAGCTCGACCCGAAGGAGGTCGAGGTGACGCGGCAGCACTGGCCGTTCCTGCGCGACCGCAGGATCGATGCGTACGGCGGAATTACCAGCCGGTTTCTGGACTAACTACTGCGGCGGCTTCGAGGGGTCTCCACCCAGAGCTTTATCGACGTCCCGCACTGTCGTTCCCAACGCGTGCCTGGTATTCCGATAACTCTTCTGGAGCGCGTTCCCCGTCTTGTCCGAAGCCAGCGCCAACGCCGCGTCCGTGTTCTGTCCGCTGCCGGCGATTGCCTCTCCTGTTGTGTAGCTGACCGCAATAACACCCTGAGCCGGATGCCGTCCCACGTTGAACCATCCAATATCTCCCGGCGGCAACGCATTCAATCTTGCAATCGGCTCCGGAGGAAAGTTCGTGTGACTCATCTTCTGCTCGAGCGGCCATGCCGTCGATGCAACGAAGTCCGATCCGTTCATTGGATGTCCGGGCTCGCCAAGGTTGATGATCCGGCTCGTATGCATCGGCTTCATGGCCTCGCACAGATCGGCACCGCAGCCATGATTGCAAAGCGACTTCGCGAGATACGCCGCATGCTTGCCGGGCGAGATCCACACCTTGGCACCTTCCTGCTCGGCTGCCAAATCGGAAGCTCTGGCGAGCTGGCTGACGTCGCAGACGGTGTTCTCATGCGCCGCGGCGTACCAGTAGACAGCCCTCCATTTTGCAGTGCTCAGATCAGGACCAGAGGCCTCCACAAGCACTGCCACATGCTCGGCATCGAATACGTGGCCATGCGCGCCGCAGTCGCGACCCCACAGGTCGTAGAAGTGAATCTCTGCCATCGGCCTGGTCGCTCCGGCAACCTTCACCGGAAACACCTGACCGTATACCGTCCCATCCTCTGCCTGAGGAGTGGGTTGGAGCAGGCCCGGCTGGAACGCCGCGGGAAGCCCGGCGCAATCCTGCTGGCCGATGTAGAACCGTGGCGAAAACTGTGTCAGGAGCGATTGCTCGAGGCTGTCGCCGAGGCCGTCCTTATCCGAATCCAGCTCCGTCGATGCCGCACTCTGCGCCGCCATCGCGAAGGAGTGGAGAAGCAGCAAAACGCATAGCAAACGGCGCGGGCCCATCCGCCGATTGTCTCACCGTGCATCCCTTCCGCCGCCGCCACTTCGGCTTGTCTGCGGCAACATTGACCGTTCCATGGCTCGAGAATTTCGGTGGTTTCCAATACGAAACTATTTCCAAATGACGTTCGTACCATGTATAAAGCGAACGCCCGGTAAAGTTTCGTCTGCGCCGTTGTGAAGGGCGCGGAAAATTTTCCGGGGAATGAGCCTGCCGGAGCGTACTGAACGTGAATATTCCGATTCGCCGATTTGTTATCGCCTTCACCGCCCTCTTCGCACTTTCCGCTGGTAGCCTCGCGCAGCAGGAAGCGCTAAAACCGAGTGCGACCGGCAAGGTTCCGCCGAGAACATGGGTGGATAAGGACACGGGCCACCGCGTGTGGCGGATGACCGATGAGCCGGGCTCGTCGGGCTTTTACTTCAACGTGAATGCGTACACGCCCGACCTGAAGACAATGATCTACTCGGCGCCGGACGGCATTCACGCGCTGGATCTGGCGACGAAGAAGACGTGGCTGGTGGTGCCGAATCCGCCGCGTCCCGCAAGTGAGGACAACCAGCAGTTCCGGTTTGGCGGTCTTCACGCGATCATCGCGGGGCGCGTGACGAACTCCGTCTTTTACAGCCAGGCCGACCCGGCGACGCACGTCATCACGCTGTACAAGGCCGATGTCTACACCAAGAAGGTGACGCGGATGTGCGATCTGCCGAAAGGGATGAACGTTGCGACGATCAATGCCGATGAGACGCTGGGCGCAGGCACGATCAACGACAATCCTGACGCCGTGAACTACGGCCAGAATCGCGTGAATCCGCACGGGCAGGCGGGGCCGCTGGTGCAGCCGCTGAACAAGGGGCAGATGATGGAGCAGCGGCTCGCGGCGCGCATTCCGCTAACGCTGTACACGATCGAGCTG
>DATAZC010000180.1:0-1600 GCA_036272255.1 Acidobacteriaceae bacterium
CTGCTCGATCGCGTCCGCCCCGTGCACGAAGTCGTGCCCGTCGATGTCTACGTTCCCGGCTGCCCACCGTCGGCGGACACCATCTATCAGGTGCTGTCGGAGCTGCTGGCAGGCCACGTACCCTCACTGGGCGGCGTCGCCCACTTCGGCTGAAGGAAGGCAGGAGACCATGCCTCGGACCATTGTTATTGACCCCGTCACGCGCCTCGAAGGCCACGGCAAAATCACCCTGCAGCTCGACGAGGCCGGCGTCGTGCAGGATGCTACCTTTCACGTAACCCAGCTGCGCGGCTTTGAGAAATTCTGCGAAGGCCGCCCGTTTTACGAGATGCCGAACATCACCGCGCGCATCTGCGGTATCTGCCCGGTCAGCCATCTGGTTGCATCTTCCAAAGCCTGCGACGCGATCCTCGCCGTCAAAATTCCTCCCGTCGCCGCCAATCTGCGCCAGATCCTGAACCTCGCGCAGCTCATCCAGTCCCACGCCCTCAGCTTCTTCTACCTATCCTCCCCCGACTTGCTCCTCGGCATGGATGCCCCCGCCGAAGATCGCAGCATTCTCCACGTCGCGCATTCCCATCCCTCCATCGGCGCCGATGGCGTAGCCCTGCGCCAGTTCGGCCAGCGCATCATCGAGATTCTCGCCGGCCGGCGCATTCACCCTGGCTGGACCGTTCCCGGCGGCGTCAACGAACCGCTCAGCGCGGAAAAGCGCGACCAGCTCCTCGGCATGATCCCCGCCGCCAGCGCTGCCATCCAGAGAACTCTGGGCTGGTTCAAAGGCGCCATCGAAAAATTCTCCGCCGAGATTGAAGTCTTCGCGAATTTCCCCACCCTCTTCATGGGCCTGGTCAACGAACACGGCTTGGCCGAGTACTACGACGGCGCCCTGCGCTTCATCGATTCCGAAGGCAACGTCATCGCCGCCGATCTCAACCCCGCGGACTACCCCGACTTCATCGGCGAAGCGGTTGAGCCCTACACCTACATGAAGTTTCCCTACTACAAACCGCTCGGCTATCCCGGCGGAACCTACCGCGTCGGTCCGCTGGCCCGCCTCAACCTCGCCGATCGCTGCGATACCCCGCTCGCGGATACGGAATGGCGCGCGTTTCGCGCCATGTCCCCAAGGCCCATCCTCAGCTCGTTCCACTATCACTACGCGCGGCTCATCGAAATGCTGCACGCGACCGAAAAAATCGAATCGTTCCTGGCTGACAAAGCCATCCTCGAAAAACATGTCCGCGCCACCGCCTCCGTCAACAACCTCGAGGGCGTGGGCGTAGCAGAGGCGCCGCGCGGCACCCTGATCCACCACTACAAAGTCGACGAGAACGGCCTCATCGTCTGGGCCAATCTGGTCATCGCCACTGGCCACAACAACGCGGCCATGAACCGCGGCATCCTACAAACCGCCCGGCATTACGTCCACGGCGATCGCATCGAAGAGGGCATGCTGAATCGTGTCGAAGCCGTGGTCCGCACTTTCGATCCGTGCCTCAGTTGCTCCACTCACGCCATGGGCCGCATGCCCCTGGCCGTCGAGTTGCGAGCACCCGATGGCTCGCTGATCCGCGAAGTGCGCAGGGGCTGAGGTCTG
>DATAZC010000181.1:0-11122 GCA_036272255.1 Acidobacteriaceae bacterium
ATCGCGCTCGAAAGGCGATGAAGCACTACATTGTGAGAATGATCAAACCTGATCTTTCCGTATTCTCACGACTGGCATGTTCATCCTGATTGTCAAAGATCCTGACGGCTTGCCGCCTGAGCGGGCCGCTTTGGATCGAAGATAAGCAACCGGTTTTAACGCCCGTTGCGTGTCCTCGAACTTGTTGCGCTTCAATTTTGCGCGAACTTTCCGAGATTATCCAAACTCGGGCACTCGTGTCAAGTAGCGAAGTGAATCGCTTTGCTTCAAGTGCTGCTCGCGCGTTCGTGAGACTCTCCTGTCCCGGAGAGCTCCATGAAGCGCCAAACTTAGAAAGACCTTGCCGCGAACAGTATTCGCGGGGGCGGCTGGCCGCCCGAAGGGATTTTTCAGGACGAACAACATCCTGAACCCTGTCTTGCAATGGATTGTTCTGTCTGGCTTACCGTGCGCATGAAGCGCAACGACTGTCGAACAGATCCTGCCTCGCTTTTCATCACTACCGGGGAACAAACACCCTCTAGCGAAGCCCTGCCACTGCTATCAATCTTGTCTACCTTACCATGCCTGATTGCAATTGTGCAAATCGGCAGGGAACGGCGACTGAGTGATCTTACGTGACGGAGCTGCCAGGCGCAAGTTGAGGAAAAAGCGTGCAATCGGTGGAAAAGCATTGCATGCAGCCAACGCCCTCCTCGCTGGTCCGCTACCAGGCGCAGGTTCAGTGCCGGTGGATGACGCCTAAGTCCGTTAAGCCATTGACAAAGAACTGCATAGCCAGCGCCACGAGCAGCAGTCCCATAATCCGGACCAGGATGCGGATGCCGGTCTCACCGAGAAAGATACGGATGCGGTCGGCGCCATTGAGAACCAGGTAGCTGACCAGCGCCGTGATGGCGATGGAACCGACAATCGATAACATTTGCCAGTGGTTCGGGGCCTGGCCCACCAGCACCATGACACTTGAGATGGCTCCAGGGCCGGCCAGCATGGGGATGCCGAGGGGGACGATTCCCGCGTCTTCTTTGGCGGCCGCCTCCTGGGTCTCGTCCTGCGATTCCTGGGTAGGAGAGCGTTTGGCCTCCATCATGTCGATTCCAATCAGCAGGAGGATGAGGCCGCCGGCGATCTCAAACGCCGGAAGCTTGATGCCGAAGAGCGCAAAAATGAATTGGCCAGCTAAAGCAAAGGAAATCAGCACAATGAAGCATGTCAGGGCGGCTTTCCAGGCCATGCGGCGGCGGCGCGCCGGCTCCACACCATTCGTGATCGCGATGAAGGAGGGGATGGCCGCGAATGGGTCAACGAGGAAAAAGATTGAACTGAGCGCGAGGAGTGAAAACTTGACGTAGGTCGAGTTGAAGGCTTCTTCGGCCGCTGTCGCAGGCGAGACGAAGGCTGCAAACTGCTGAATTAATTGGGGCTGAACGTGCACTTTTTGAGAATATCCCAGCTATTCGATGCGATGGGAGTTGACGAGGGTCCAAAGCGCACGACGGCAGCGGGAAAATTTGCCGTAATACAGGGCGGAAGTTCCAGTGCGGAATTGGTTGCTTTTCCTCATCGTGGCGTTAAGCTGCATCCTTGTCGTGACTTATGCTCGGTGGCCGCCTTTGGAATCCCCCGTGCACTTCTCCCAGGCCTGCGCGGATTTGGGGATCCATTACGTTAGCAGGCCCCGAATCCTGACTTGGATTTTCGCGATTCTCCTCGATGGAATATTTGCCCGGGCGTTGGAAAGTTCCTGGGGCGCCGAGGATGAGAGGCCGCGGAAACGAATTCAACGCACCAGGTCTATCACGGAGAGGAAAACGTATGTCCGCTATGATGACCCGACCTAAGAAGTCTTCTGGTGAGCGTTTGGGCGATCCTTCGATCCTTCTCGCGAGCGATTCGGAGCGCCATGGGTCTACTGTGCATCGTGCTCTGGAGCAGAACGGATTCGCCGTCGAGTTTGTGGGGAAGTATGCAGAGGTTGACTCGCTGCTGAACGAGCGTCCATTTGATGTGGTGTTGCTCGAAGTGACCGGCGAACACGCGGTGGAGCCAGCCGTGGCGGCTGCGCTGCGCGTGAAGAGAAGCAACGCCGGGCAGTTTGTCGGCTATCTGGCCGACGCAAGCCTGGGCGCGAGTGGACTCGCTGGCGATGCGGTGTTCCCGCGCAACGTGTCCAGGCTGCCAGATGTGTTGCGGCGGTTCATTGCCGACGACGGCGCATAGTCTGAACCCCGCTCCTGCGGCTCAATCCTCAGCGGAAAGTCTTCAGTCAAAATTCAGCAACCGAGAGTAATCTGGCTCCGCTTTATTCACGAGGGGGAGCCAGAGATGAAGAATTGCTGCGGAGTTGTGTCGATCGCTGCCGTTGTTTGCAGTGCGATGTTGAGCGCAGGAGCAGCGTGGAGCCAGGGTGGGGCGGGCGGGCGGCCCTTCCACATCGTCAACGAATGGAAAATCGGAGGCGACGGCGGATGGGACTACCTGGCTGTGGATCCGCAGTCGAAGCTGCTCTATGTCACTCGGGGCAATCACGTCATCGTGGTCGACACCGGCGCGGGCAAGCAGGTGGCGGATATTACCGGGCTGCACGGAACGCATGGCGTGGTCTTCTCTTCGGATGGCGTCCATGGATATATCACCGACGGCGGTGCGAACCAGGTAGCGGAATTCAATCGCTCCACGAACACGATTGAGAAGACGATTCCAGCTGGCACAGGACCGGATGGCGCGGTGTTCGATCCCTACACAAAGACAGTGTGGGCCTTTAATGGGCGCAGCCATGACGCGACGGTGATCGACACCGCGACCAACACGGTGCTGGCGACGGTGGCGCTGCCGGGGAAGCCGGAGTTCCCGGTTTCCGACGGTGCCGGGTTTGTCTACGACAACATCGAGGACAAGGGCGAGATCGTGAAGCTGGACGCTAAGGCGCACACGGTGGTCGCGACATGGCCCGCCTGCGATAGCCCGTCGGGGCTGGCGATTGACATTCCGCATCATCGGCTGTTCGCGGTGTGCGACGGCGGAAAGATGGCGGTGGTCGACACGGAGAGCGGCAAGGTGGTGGCAACGCCCGCGATTGGGGAGGGCCCGGATGCCGCAGGATTTTCGCCGGGCGGTCAGTTCGCTTTCAGCTCGAATGGGCAAAGCGGAACGCTGACGGTGGTGCACGAGGATGATGCCGATCATTTCTCGGTGGCGCAGGATGTGGCCACCAGGCGCGGCGCGCGGACCATGACGGTGGATCCGGATGGTAGTCATGTTTATTTGGTGACGGCGGAGTTTGGGCCGAGGCCGGCAGCGACGACGGAAAATCCGCGTCCGCGTCCGACGATTGTGCCGGGCAGCGTTGAAGTGATTGTGGTCGGCAAGTAGCGCAGTCTAAAAAGCCGAGGCCGCCCCAACCGGGCGGCCTTTTCTTCTCTGGGGATCAGACAGCGCGGCCGGCGGCTGCGCCCGAGGCCCACGCCCACTGGAAGTTGAATCCGCCGAGCTGGCCGGTGACGTCGACGACTTCGCCGATGAAATAAAGACCGGGCACGGTGCGGCACTCCATGGTCTGCGCGGAAAGCGCGTCGGTGCTGACACCGCCGGCGGTGACTTCGGCTTTCTCATAGCCTTCCGTGCCGATGGGTGTAAAGCGCCACGCGTGCAGGTGACGCTCGAGGTCGTCGAGGGCGCGATTCGTCCAGGACTGCGGGTTGGCGACTTCAAGCAGACGATCGGCGAGGCGTGCAGGCAGAAGAGTCCGGAACGCACTCCGTGCTGCGAACCGATCTCGGCGGGCGTTGGGTTGGCGCAGGGGCGCGAGGAACTCCCCACCAGGAGCCCAGTCGATGACGAGCGCTTCTTCTGTTTGCCAGTAAGACGAGATTTGCAGGATGGCCGGCCCGCTGAGTCCACGATGCGTGATGAGGAGCTTTTCGCGGAAGCGGCGCTTGCCGATCGACGAGAACACGTCGGCCGATACGCCGCTGAGATCGCAGAAGCGGGCATGCTCGGGGTTGCCGAGTACCACAGGCACGAGAGCCGGGCGGCATTCGTGGATGGGCACACCAAACTGGCGAGCGAGATCGTAGCCGAAGCCGGTAGCGCCCATCTTCGGGATGGAGAGGCCGCCGGTAGCCACGACCAGGGCTGCACTCCGCCAGGAATCGGTGTCGGTGGCGATAGTGAAGCCGGGCGAGGCGGATTCGTCGCGGCGGACTTCGCGAATGTTGGTTCCGACGACCACCTGAACCCCGGCCTCGGCGCACTCGCGGAGCAGCATGGCGACGATTTGCTGGGCGGAGTCGTCGCAGAAGAGCTGGCCCAGCGTCTTTTCGTGGTACGCGATGCCGTGCTTCCGGACCAGGGCGACGAAATCTGCCGGGGTGTAGCGAGCCAGCGCGGATTTCGCGAAGTGGGGATTGGCGGAGAGGAAATTGTCGGGGCGGCAGTGCAGATTGGTGAAGTTACAGCGGCCGCCGCCGGAAATGAGGATCTTCTTGCCGACGCGGTCGGCGTGTTCAAGCAGAATGACGCGGCGGCCACGGCGGCCGGCCTCGATGGCGCACATCAGGCCGGCAGCGCCGGCACCCAGGATGACAACGTCGTAATTATTATCGAGCGGCGATTGATTCACGGGTGCGGGCGAAGGCACTGCGGCAAATTCCAAACAATCCCCGTCAAAGGATAACCCCCTGCATGGCGGTAGTGAGCGGTCGTAACTTTTGAGAAGCAATTCCGGGTGTTCGCACCTACACTGAGGGCTGCGATGAGCGCAGGCATTGAATTTCGCAATGTTGGTTTCTCGATGGCGGGCCGGCGGCTACTGACCGAAATTTCCTTTGCGGTCGAGGAAGGCACGACGACGGCAGTGCTGGGGCGGAGCGGTTCGGGCAAGACCACGCTGCTGCGAACCGTGAATCGGATGGTCGACCCGATCTCAGGCGAGGTGCTGGTCCACGGCAAGAGCGTGCGGAGCGCCGATTTGATCGCGCTGCGGCGCAGCATCGGGTACGTGATCCAGGAGACCGGGTTGTTTCCGCACATGACCGCGGAGCGCGATGTGGCCCTGGTGCTGGAGGCACAAGGTTGTCCGCACGAGGACCGCGTTCACGTGGCACGCGATTTGTTAGGCGTGGTGGGCCTGGAGCAGCGGGTTTTCTCGGGGCGGTACCCGCATCAGTTGTCGGGCGGTCAGAGGCAGCGGGTGGGACTGGCGCGGGCGCTGGCCGCGGATCCGCGGGTGTTGTTGATGGATGAGCCGTTCGGGGCGCTGGACCCGCTGACGCGCGCGGAAATGCAGGACATGTTGCGCGATCTGCTGGCGCGGCTCAGGAAGACGGTTTTGCTGGTAACGCACGATCTGGATGAGGCGCTCTATCTTGGAGATCGAATCGTGCTGCTGGAAGAGGGAAAGCTGATAGCCCATCTTGCGCCGGAGGAGTTTTTGCAGTCGAGAGAGCCTGCTGTCGAGGCTTACGTGCGGGCGTTTCATCGCGGCGAGCTCAGCGCTGCAGGGGAGAAACGCGCGTGAACGATTTTTTCTCGCAGTATGGCGATGAGATTTTTGAACTCACCCTCGAACACCTGTGGCTCACGCTGGCGGCGATGCTGTTTGCAACGGCGATCGCGGTGCCGCTGGGTGTGTGGCTGACGCGCCGGCCGCAATGGGCGAGGCCGGTACTTGGCACGGCCAACGTTCTGCAGACCATTCCATCACTGGCGATGTTTGGATTTTTGCTGCCGCTTCCCTGGTTGGGAGATCGGGCGGCGCGGGTGGCGATTATCGCGCTCACGGCGTATGCCTTGCTGCCGATCCTGCGCAATACCTATACCGGGATCCGCAGCATCGATCCTTCGCTGCTCTCAGTGGCTCAGGCACTGGGGCTGACCGACACGCAGAGGTTTCTCAAGGTGGAGCTGCCCCTGGCGTCGTCGTTTATTCTGGCGGGCCTGCGGACGGCGACCGTGACCTGTGTGGGTATCGCGACTATTGCGGCAGCAGTTGGCGCGGGAGGATTGGGTGAGCTGATTTTTCGCGGCGTAGCATCGGTGGATAACGAACTGGTGCTCGCTGGGGCGATTCCTGCCGCGCTGCTGGCGCTGGCTTGCGATGGAGGGCTGGGGCTGATGGAGCGATGGTTTCGCGTGCCCGGGCCGAGCCCGGCGCCATGAAGCTGGCCTTTCTCACACTGGCGGTATCCGTTTGTGCGGTGGTCGCTGGATGTTCTCCGCCGAGGCCGGATCATCCTGTGATTGGCGCCAAGAATTTCACTGAGCAGGTTGTATTGGGGGAACTGCTGGCGCAGGAGATCGAGGCGAAGTCGCCTCTCACGGTCGAGCGACGCTTCTATCTTGCGGGAAGTTACATCTGCCAGCAGGCTATGGTGGCGGGACGGATCGACGCCTATGTGGAATACACGGGGACGGCGCTCACGGCGATCCTGAAACAGCCGCTCGATCGCGACCCGGACCGGGTGCTCAGGACGGTGCGGAATTTGTATCAGTCAAAGTATCAAATTACCGTGGGGCCGCCGCTCGGCTTTGAGAACACATTTGCCATGGTGATCCGTGGCGACGATGCGAAGCGGCTGCATTTGACCCAGCTCGGCCAGGCAGCGCGCTACACGCCGCAATGGCGGCTGGGCGTGGGCTATGAATTTGAGCAGCGGCCGGACGGATTGCGCGGACTGAGCGCAGCGTACGGGCTGAAGTTCATGGGGCCGCCACGGACGATGGATCTGGGGTTGCTGTATCGCGCGCTGGAGGATCATCAGGTGGACATGATCGCGGCGAACTCCACCGACGGGCCGATCCAGGCGCTGGGGCTGACGGCTCTGGCCGACGACAAGCACTATTTTCCGCCGTATCAGGCGGTCCCTCTGGTGCGGGACGAAGCGCTCGAGCAGTGGCCGGAGATACGTGTCGCTCTCGAAGCGCTGGCAGGAAAGGTGACTGCGGAGCAGATGCGGGAGATGAATCAGGAGGTCGACGACGGGCATCGCGATCCCGGAGACGTAGTGCGCGACTTCCGCAAGAGCGTCGGATTATGACGGAAGCATGAGTTGAGAGGGAAACTCTGAGCAAAGAGAAAGGCCGCCGATGCCGGCGGCCTTTTCCTGTTGGCTGTCGTTCCGTTTACTGGCCGGCAACGACGGGGACGTGCTGGGTGGCGTGGTTGCCATGCGCGATGGCCGCGACGCAGGTGGCTTTTCCGGTCACAGAGTAGGGAGAGTTCTGAACGCCGGTCAGCTCACCGGTATTCGGATTCACCTGTGCAGCTGCTACAGCATTGGTCTGAGCCAGGGAAACATACAGGAAGCGCCCGAAGGCTGGATCGACGAGGATGCAGCTGGGACCGGGAGCGCCCGTTGAAAACGACGAAGTGGCAAGCGCGGAAGGCTGGCCGGTCGATTGCGAGATCGTAAACGCTGTGATGGTGGATGCGTTGAAGTTGCTCACGTAGAGGTATTGATCTCGCGGATCGATGGTGAGGTTCACCGGGAAAGTTCCTGTGGTGAAGGGACCATTGGTTCTGGGGACCAGGGTGCCGCCACCAAGGATGCTGTAGACGATGAGCTGATTCTGAACGCTGTCCGTGGTGTAGAGGAAGTGGCTGGTCAGGTCGATGGCGATGCCGGTGGGCGTGGTGCCTGCGGAGAAGGGGCTTCCGGGAATCGCGGTGAGCGCGCCCGTTGAGTCAACGGTAAAGCCGGAGATGGTGCCCTGGGCGGGGCAGGAGGCGGGCAGTGCGGGTGGCATGGCGGTAGTGGGCGGAGAAGTGGTCACGACCACAGCGTTGGTATTGGAGACGTAGGCGTAGTTGCCATTCGCCGAAACAGCCACACCGGTGGGGAAGCACTGCAGGGCCGAATAGGGCTGGCCGCCACTGGCGACCGGGGAACCGAGGGAGCCATCGGCATTCACGGGATAGACGACCAGGATGCCGGGGCCCGGAGTGGTGTCGCTGAATCCGGGGCCGTAGTAATCGAGGACGAAGAGCAGGGTTCCGGCGGCGTTGATGGCGATCGAAACGGGTTCGGAGCCCGGCGTGGCGTACGTCTTGCCGAACGAAAGCTGGCCATCGGTGCCGACCGCGAACTGAGCAATGTTATTGCTGCCGTGATTCGCGACGTAGAGATACTGGCCGTTGGGCGACGTGGCCTCGGCGACGGGATTGGCTCCCTGAGAGGAAACTGCAGGGCCGGCGATCGGGCTGATCGCGCCGGACTGGGAGTCAACGTGATAAGCGGTGATCTGGCCGTTGGCCCCAGAGGTGGAGGTGGTGCTGTTGGAGGTGACAAAAAGGTAGTCGATGGTTTGGCTGGGACTGCACGAGGTCGTGGTGAAGACCAGTCCCAGAGACGCTGTGGCGGCCAGCAAACCCTGACCGATTCCTGTCAACTTCATGCTTTTCCTTCGTCCCATGCGGGAGGTACTTTCCATTCTAGAGTCCGGCACGCGGGCCGGAGAAACACCGTGGGCGGAAAATCTCATACGAGCCGCCTTAAAGCCCATGCTTGTTGCCGCCGGCGTGCGTAATGGCAGCCACGCAGGTAGGCTGTCCCGAAGTGGCGTAGGGGGAATTCTGGTTCGTGATCAACGTGCCGGTAGAGGGATCCAGCTCAGCGCCCCCGATGGTGCCACCGATGTAGTCGGAGGAATAAAGGAAGCGGTCGGCATTCGGATCGGCTGCGACGCAGAGCGGTCCGGACGAGCCGGCGTTGCTGGTGGTGATGAGCACGGGCAGGCCGGAAATAAGGTTGTAAATGCTCAGCGATCCGTCGGTGTAATTCGAAATATAGAGAAATTTGCTGGAAGACACCGGAGACACAACGGTGCCGCCCATCGGTAAATTGCCGGTAGCCGTATTCCCCGCCAGAGCGAGCGCGCCGCTCGATTGAACCGAGTAGGTATAGAGCAGGTTGAGTGCGCTGTCGGTGACGTAAATCGACGCATTATCCGGATCGGCGACGATGCCGGTCGGCTGCGAACCGGTCCCAGTGGTGAAGGGGCTGCCCGGAACTTCGGTCGCGCTGGTCGAGGTGACGGCAAAGGCCGAGACGGTGCCGGAGGCTGGGCACGAAGCCGGCCGGGTCGGCACGGTTCCGGTGACCGGAGGAGAAGTCGTGACGACAACGGCATTCGTATTGGTGACGTACACGAAATTGCCGTTGGGGGTAACCGTGAGGCTGGTAGGGAAGCACTGCACGGGCAGGTAGTTGGAGGCCCCGATGGGTTGAGGCGATCCAATGGTTCCCAGGCCGGAGCTGGAGTTCAGGCTGATGGGGTAAACGACGATGGCGCCGGGTCCGGGATTGAGGTCGGTGTAGGACGGTTGGCCGGGAGCCGAGGGCGCGTAGTAATCGAGGACGTAGAGCGCGGTGCCGGCGGAATTAATAGCGACGGCAACCGGCTCGGTGCCGGGCGTGTTGACGGTTTGAAGAGGATACAGCTTGCCGTCCGTTCCGATCGCAAACTCCACGATGGTGTTGTCGTCGTGATTGACCACGTACAGGTTCTTCCCGTTGGGCGAAGCGACCTCATCGACGGGATTGCGGCCTCCGGAAGGATACGGCGAGTCGGCGATCTGACGGAGAGCGCCGGACTGGGAGTTCACCTCGAAGACGTTAATCTGTCCGGGATTCTGGAGGTTGCTGGTGACGTAAACAAAGTCGATGGTGTTGCTGGCGCCGCAGGAAATGCCGAGCAGCGTCAACCCAACCATCGAGGCGGCGGCCATAAGCCGCCTGCCAATGTACCTGAACTGCATTTGCCGAATTCCTGCGCGCATCAGTTTGTGTTCGAGCTGTAGAGGCACCAGGTCGGAGTCCCGACGGTACCGAAGGTCGATCCCTTCGACAGGTTGGTCAGAGTCCCGGCGTTGGGGAACAGCTCGGAGCCCGTGATGTTATTCGAGCCCGAGTTTGCCGTGTAAATGTACTGATGGGACGGATCCTCGAAGATACAGACGGGACCGGATCCGACGCCAAACGTGGGTCCATTGCTGACCTGGTTCACGCTGAACAGCTGGAGTACACCGGTACTCGGCGTAATGTTGAACGCGGAAATCACACTCTGAGGCGCCCCCAGGCTCGTGGACTGCGTGTTCGTGACGTAGAGGTATTTCGAGCTGCTGTCGGTTGTCAGCGCCGTCATGCCGGAGGTATTCGGCGCATTGGAAGCCGAACCGCCGGAAATTGCGGAGAGCAGACCGTTGCCACCCTGCGTAAAGGTGAAGATCGAATTCGTTCCGTTATCCAGTACGTAGAGCCATGAGCCGTTAGCGCTGGCGCCGAGGACGGAGATGTTGGTGGCGCCAACGATGGGCTGGGATCCGCCAGGAACCTGGATGAGCTGCCCGTTGCTGCCCGCGTTGTAAGCGTAGATGACCTGACCTGCGCTGGTGGGGTTGGCAGGGTCGCTGTTCTCAGCCGTATACAGATAGGTAGAGAGCAGGTGGAAATCGATGGCTCCGCAACCGATAGGGAAATACGTCAGCGGAGTGCCGAGGGCATTCTGCTGCTGGGTGTTCTGCACCAGGAACAGGCGGCCCGTCGATGGATCGATGCTGAATACGGTAATATCGCCGGCCGGACGATAGACGCCGCTGGCGGAGTCATAGCAGGGCGTAGACGCACTGACGGCGGTGGAAGCAGGCGTTGTGTTGGGCGTCGATCCCGGCTGATATCCATCGAGGACATAGAGGTAATTGCCGCCCGTCGCCAGCGCCATGCGCAGGGAACCGGTTCCCGTGCTGAAGTAATTCTGCTGGAACGAGAGCGAGCCATCGCCGCCGATGCTGAAGAGGGAGACCGCGGCGCCGCTCCAGGTGATGGATCCATCGGAATTGGTGGTGGGTTTTCCCTGGTTCAGGACATAGACGTACCGCCCGCCGTTGAGCAGGAGCGCGCGGACGGGGTTGGAGCCACCTGAACTGAGCGGGGTATGCGGCCCAGCCTGCAGGATGCCAGTCTGATTCTGTTCCCGGTACGAGCCCACCTGGTTGTACTGCGAACCAGTGACGATGATGTACGCCTCGGTGTAGTAGTAGCAGGACTGAGTTCCGAACCCGATAAAAAGGGATGCCGCCGTGGCCAGGGCAATCCGGCCGAGTTTCCTAAACTTCATGCGCTTC
>DATAZC010000182.1:0-41594 GCA_036272255.1 Acidobacteriaceae bacterium
GGCCCACCGCCGCTTCCGGTCGAGCCCATCCCGCCTCCGCCGCATCCCGCAGCCAGAGCCAGCAACGCCGTTCCCAGCGCCACCCAGCCAGAACTTCCTGTTGTCAGCCGATTCGCCTTCTCAACCTTCGCACTCAAAGCAGATAGAAAATCAGGTCCTGCAGTCATCGTGTCGTCCATCCTTGCGCGGCCCGGTCGTTAGCGGTGCGTGCACCCTTTCAGACGGACGAACCCCTTCGAAGTTCCCCTGAATTTTTCTCTCGTCCATCCCCGGCGCCACCCATGCTATGCTCCAAAAACAAAAATGCGCGCCTTCTTCCCGCTCCTGCTTCTCCCCACCCTGCTCCACGCCCAGCAGCCTCGCCAGCCGCAATCTGTAACCGAACCCGGCACATTATGGTCGGACCAGAAGCTCCTCGACACGGTCAACGCCGTCTCCATGGGCCCCAAACTCCAGCCGCCCTCGTGGCCTGATCACGCCCGCGTCGCCGTCCTCCTTACCTTTGACGACGATACCCAGGCCCCGCTCCTCCGCGACGGCATCACCTCGCCCACCGCCCTGTCCGCCTCCGACTACGGAGCCCAAACCGGCACCCCGCGCCTCCTCGCAATCCTCAACCGCCATCAGGTTCCCGCCACTTTCTTCGTCACCGGCGTCGATTCGCTCATCCACCCCGAGCTCGTTCCCGAACTCCTCAAAAGCGGCCGCAACGAAATCGGCATCCATGGCTGGATCCACGAGTACCCACCCGGCCTCGACAGCTCCGCCGAAGAAGAGCGCCTCCTCGATAAGGCCATCGCCCGCATCAGCTCCCTCACCGGCAAAAAACCCGCCGGCTATCGCGCGCCCTCCTGGGCCTTCAGCTCCTGGACCATGGATCTCCTCCGTAAAAAAGGATTCGTCTACGACTCCAGCCTCGGCTCCTCCGAAGTCCCCTACACAATCCTCCAGAAGGGCGAAGACACCGGCATCGTCGAGCTTCCCATCGACTGGACCCTCACCGAAACTCCGTACCTCGGCGCCGAAGGCCACATGCCCTCACCCGATATGCTCTTCCAGCTCTATAAAGAAGAATTCGACGCAGCCTATAAAGAAGGCACCCTGTTCATCCTCACCCTGCACCCCTACCTCGGAGGACACCGCGCCCCCATGCAGCACCTCGACGACCTCATCACCTACATGCAATCAAAGCCAGGCGTCTGGTTCACCACCGGCACGGGTCTCGTCGACTCTCTCCACCACACTCCGCAACACTAGCTCGCCCTGGCGTAACAAACAAATCAAAACGCGAGTGATGTCTTTGATTGCCGCCGCCTGAAGTGCCCAGCGCAGCCGGGTGCCCCATCCTGGTGCGCGGGGCTTTTCCGCGCGGCAGGGTGGGATTGAACAAATCCCAACCAACTCAACGCCGCTGCATGCGGGTCGGAACAGTTGTAACAATCGCCGTTACAGATAGGGCGAATTTACAGGTTAAGGAGGTGGAGAGAGCGGCGATTGCGGTGCTGAAACCCGCAACCTGCAACCTGATTTACTTCGTTTCCTCTTCCACCACATCACCTTCGCCCGGCGCCAGAAACAGATTCTCCTCGAGGCCATGCTGCCGCGTGTACAGGTCGTAATACCGTCCACCCAGCGCGTACAGGCTCGTGTGCGTCCCGCGCTCCACGATCATGCCGCCTTCCACCACCAGAATCTGCTCCGCTCTCCGGATCGTCGACAGCCGGTGCGCGATCACAAACGTCGTCCGCCCCTGCATTAAGTAACTCAGACCGTGCTGAATCATCGCCTCCGATTCCGAATCGAGCGACGACGTCGCCTCGTCCAGAATCAGAATCCGCGGGCTCGCCAGAATCGCGCGCGCAATCGACAACCGCTGCCGCTGTCCGCCCGACAGCTTCACCCCGCGCTCGCCCACAATCGTCTCGTACCCGTCCGGAAACCGCTCCGCAAACTCATCCACGCGTGCAATCCGGCACGCATTCAGGAACTCCTCATCCGTCGCCTCCGGATGCGAGAACATCACGTTCTCCTTGATCGTCCCATCGAACAAAAACGATTCCTGCAGCACCACGCCCAGCTGCGACCGATAGCTGTCCAGCCTTACCGTCGATAAATCGATGCCGTCCACCAGCACGCGCCCCTCGTCCGGTTTGTGAAACGCGCACACCAGGCTGATGATCGTCGACTTGCCCGATCCCGACGACCCCACCAGCGCCGTCACCGTTCCCGGCCGCGACTCGAACGAAATCCCGTGCAGCACCGGCTTGTCCTTCTCATACGCGAACCGCACGTCCTCGAACTGCACATCGCCCACAATCTCATCCAGCGTCCGCACCCGCGCCGGATCGGCGAATTCATCCTTCTCGCCCAGGATCTCCATCGTGCGGTCCAGCCCCGCCACCGCTTCCGTCAGCTGCGTCCCGATGTTCACCACCTGGAAGATGGGCGCGATCATGTAGGCCAGCAGCATCGTGTACTGGAAATAGCCGCCCGTCGTCATCCGATGCCCGATCACCTGATGCCCGCCAATCAGCATCACCAGGCCGCCCACCACGCCCAGCACCGTCGTCGCCGCCAGGCTCAACAGGCTCGTCGCGGTCAGCGACTTCATGACGTTGTCCAGCAACCGCATCACGCCCAGCGTAAACACGCTCGCTTCGCGCTGCTCGGCGTGGTACCCCTTCACCACCCGCACGCCGCCCAGGCTCTCCGTCAGCCGCCCCGTCACCTCACCCGTAATCTTCGACCGCTCCCGGAAAATCGGCCGGATCGTCTTGAACGCGCGCTGCAGGATGATGACGAACGCACCCACCACGCCAAAAACAATCAGCGTCATCTTCGGCTGCTTGTACACCAGGTAGCTGAACACCATCGCGGCCGTCAGCATGCCGCCCACAAATTCCACCAGGCCCGTGCCAATCAGGTTCCGCACGCCTTCCACATCGTTCATGATGCGCGACACCAGCAGCCCCGTCCGGTTCTGGTCGTAGAAGGCCACCGACAAGCGCCCCACATGCTGCTGCACCTGCTGCCGCAGCTCGGTGATCATCCGCTGCGCCGCCTTCGACAACAGCTGCGTCAGCGAGAACGACGTCACTGCCTGGATCGCCGTCGTCGTAAACACCAAGCCCGCCAGCGGCATCAGCAGCTTCGGATTCCCACCCAGCGGCGATATCACATGGTCGATCAGAAATTTTGTCGAGAAGGGCAGCACCAGCCCCGCCACTCGATTGATGAGCATCAGGAAGAAGCCGAATGCCAGCAGCCATCGCCGCGGCCGAACCAGCTTCCAGATCTCCGGCATCACCTTCTTCAGGTCCGGCTTTTTCTTCGGCAGATCCGCCCCGGCCCGCGCGCGCGCACCGCGCCCGCCGCTCCGCTCCCCGCTCACTCTCGGAATCGAACCCATTGCCATAACTGCTGACTCACACTCGCGGTTCTCAACTGGCGATCGGCTATTGGCTATTCCCTACTGGCTATTCCCTATTGGCTATTCCCTACTGGCTATTGGCTATTCCCTACTGGCTATTGGCTATTCCCTACTGGCTACTGGCAGTGTCCTCGCTTTGATGAACGAGCGAACGCAAAGGAGCACATAAATCAGCATCATCACCGACATCACGGCCTTGTCTTCCACCGCAATTGGCCGCAGAATCGCCGCGCCCCGCTCCATCTGGATAAAGTCCCAGATGCTCTTCGCCGTCCCCAGAAACGCCAGCACCCCCAGCGTCACCGCGATGTGCATCACCAGCATCCGCTTCTTCTGGCTCCCTTTGCGCGCCAGAAATCCGAGGATCGTGAACACGATCCCGATGTACATCGGGATCAGCGCTGTCGGCGCCTTCCATCCGGTCCCGACATACCCGACCACGCCCAGCACAATCAGCAACAGCCCGAACAGTATCGTTACCTTGGCCATCGGCCCTCCAGTCCCCTCAGTCTACTGGAACCGCTCTTCCGCTCTTGCCGAACGTTGAACGCTGCTCGACCTCACCTGCAACCTGTAACCTGCTCTATCGCTGGATTCGCGCCGACCCGCCCTGCGCAAACGCCTTCACCTGCTCCAGCGTCGCCATCGTCGTGTCTCCCGGGAACGTCGTCAGCAGCGCGCCGTGCGCCCAGCCCAGCTTCACGGCTTCTTCCGGATCGGCCCCCGTCAGCAATCCATAAAAGAATCCCGCCGCGAACCCGTCCCCGCCGCCCACGCGATCGTAAACATCCAGCTCCGCCGTCGGCGCCGTATACGTCCTGCCATCCACCCACGCTACCGCGCTCCAGCTGTGCCGGTTTGTCGAGTGCACCTCGCGCAGCGTCGTCGCCACCGCCTTCACCTGCGGGTGCTTCTTCACCACCTTATCGATCATGCCCAGGAACGCAGCCGGGTCCAGTTTCGACTTGGCCTTCTCCTCGACCTTCGGCCCTTCAATCCCCAGCCCCTTTTGCAGATCCTCTTCGTTGCCCACCAGCACATCCACGTGCTCCACAATGCGCGCAATCACTTCCACCGCGCGATCCGCGCCGCCTGAAATCCTCCACAGCTTCTCGCGAAAATTCAGATCGAACGACGTCACCGCGCCCGCGTTCTTCGCAGCCGTCATCATCTCCACCGCCAGCTGCCCCGTCGTCGGCGACAGAGCCGCGAAAATTCCCCCGCAATGAACCCAGCGCACGCCGCCCGCGAAAATTGCCTTCCAGTCGAAATCGCCCGGCTTCAGTTGCGCCGCCGCTTCATTGCAGCGGTTGTAGAACACCACCGGCGCCCGCACGCCAAACCCGCGATCGCTGTACACCGTCGCCATGTTCGGCCCGGTCACACCGTCGTGCTTAAAGTGCCTGTAGAACGGCCGCACCCCCATCGCCCGCACCCGCTCCGCGATCAGGTCGCCGATCGGATAATCCACCATCGCCGACGCGATCGCCGTCTTCCTCTCAAAGCAGTCCGACAAATTCGCCGCCACGTTGAACTCGCCGCCGCTCACGTGAATCCGGCACTCAGCCGCCTTGCGAAACGGGATGATCCCCGGATCCAGCCGATGGACCAGCGCTCCCAGCGACAAAAAATCCAGCTCTCCGTCTTTGCGAACCGTCAACCCGCCACTCATCGTCTCGTCCACTCCTTGATGAAACCATCATCATCACAAATGAAAATCAGGCATCGTCGGAATTGCGCACACATTGGATTCGCATCATCCTGAGATTCCCCGTCAGAAGAACAACGGCCTGCACCGAACGGCCAACAAGCCAGGCTCGTATCAGGATCCCCTTGCAGTCCGGCCACGAAGCGCTATCGCCCGCCCGTGCCCCCCACCGTCATCCGGTCCAGCTTCACCGTCGGCATTCCCACACCCACCGGCACGCTCTGTCCCTCCTTGCCGCAGGTCCCAATCCCCTCATCGAGCGCAAGATCGTTCCCCACCATCGACACGTGCTTCAGCGCCTCCGGCCCGTTCCCGATCAGCGTCGCGTCCCGCACCGGCGCCGTCACTTTCCCGTCCTCGATCAGATAAGCCTCCGACGCCGAGAACACAAACTTCCCGCTCGTGATGTCCACCTGGCCGCCGCCAAAGTTCACCGCGTACAGCCCACGCTTCACGCTGCGGATAATGTCCTCCGGCGCATCGTCCCCCGCCAACATATAGGTGTTCGTCATGCGCGGCATTGGAATCTGCTGGTAGCTCTCGCGCCGTCCGTTGCCCGTGCTCGCAATCCCCATCAGCCGCGCGCTCAGCTTGTCGCTCAGATATCCCTTCAGCACGCCGTTCTCGATCAGCACCGTTTCCTGTGTCGCCGATCCCTCATCGTCCACGTTCAGCGATCCCCGCCGCGACGGCATCCGCCCGTTGTCCACCACCGTCACCTTGCTGCTCGCCACCGGCCGGCCAATCAGTCCCGCGAACGCCGACGTCTTCTTCCGGTTGAAGTCCGCCTCCAGCCCATGCCCCACCGCTTCGTGCAGCAGAACCCCCGGCCATCCCGGACCCAGCACCACTTCCATTTCGCCCGCTGGCGCCGCCACCGCGCTCAGTTGCAAAATCGCCGTCCGCGCCGCTTCTTCCGCAAAATGCTCCGGCCCTTTCGCCCCCGTGAAGTAGCCAATCTCCACCCGCCCCCCGCCGCCCGAGCTGCCCTTTGACGTGCGCTCCGCATCCTTGGCGATCACGAACACGCTCATCCGCGCCAGCGGCTGCGTGTCGCTCGCGTACGTTCCGTCCGAAGCCGCAATCAGAATCCGCCGCAGCTCATCGGCATAACTCGCCCGCACCTGCGTAATTCTCGGGTCATAACCCCGTGCTGCGCGATCCGCTCTTCGTACCAGCTCCAGCTTCGCCGCCAGATCCGCATCCATCTCCGCGCCCGTCGCCGGATACAAGCTCGGCGCATCCGTCTCCGTAAATCCCTGCACCGGCTGCTTCGCCGGCCCATTCGCAATCAGCGCCGCCGTCCGCGCCGCGCGCAGCAACCGCTCCGCCGATAACTCATCGGTATAGGCATACCCGGTCCGCTCGCCGCTCACCACCCGCACGCCGCAACCCGCGCTCACGCCCTGGCTCGCCGACTTCACAATCTGTTCATCCAGCCCCAGCGACGTCGCCGCTACAGACTCAAAGTAAAGATCCGCATAGTCGCCGCCCGCCGACAAAGCCTCACCCAGGCAACGCTCCAGCAGCCGCTCCGTGATCCCAAACTTCTCAAAGAAATACCGCTTGTGTTCCACTCCCGGCCCTCTTCCGCGCGATCCGCGCCCTTAGCTCTACACTAACCCGTTCGTTGTATGCCTACCTTGATTCTTAATCAGATTTCTGCGGACAGTCGACACCCATTCGTGCCATTCTCATAACTATGAAGAAGCTCCTTCTGCTCTGCTGCATGCTGGCCTTCACCGCTTCAGCTTTTGCTTCAACGCATCACCATCACCACCGGCATCACCGCCCGCACAACGGGACCCCCAACCACCGCCCCGCCTAGGCTGTATCTACATATCGGTTCCCGGCGCCCAATGCCCGGCATTGAGTGAGATCTGTCATCCTGAGCGAAGCCTCCGCATCGTTGCGCCGCCTTTGGCGCAACCGCAATTCAGATGCGAGTCGAATGGACCTGCATTTCCTCCTCTTTCGACGCAAAAGCCCATGGAAAACCAGCCCCTCCCCAGCAGAAGCCCTCTCTATCTCGATACCGCCTAAGCCCAGCGCGCCACCTGATCGCAACTGGCCTCACGCGACCCGCAAGCTCTCCTTGTCCCGCCCAGGCCTGCGGTGTACCTTGCGAAGTATGAGCACGCCCACTGCCCCTACCGCCGCCGATCCCCGCTTCCCCGTCGGAAAATTTCGCCGCGCCGAAGCCAATGTCACCGACCACCCCGCCCATATCGCCACTCTGGCCGCATTGCCGGAAAATCTCCGCGCCCCCATCGACCGCCTCAACGACGCCCAGCTCGAAACCCCCTATCGCGACGGCGGCTGGACCGTCCGCCAGCTCGTCCACCACATCGCCGACAGCCACATGAACGCCTACGTGCGCATGCGTCTCGCCCTCACCGAAGACTGGCCCACCATCAAGCCCTACGACGAAAAAATCTGGGCCGAACTGTCCGACGCCCGCACCGCCCCCATCGATCTCTCCCTCCAGCTCCTCGAAGCTCTCCACGCCCGCTGGGTGCTCCTGCTCCGCTCCCTCACCGGAGACCAGTGGCAGCGCGGCTACACGCATCCTGTAAACGGCGGCCAGTCTCTCGCGGAAGCCGTCTCCCTCTACGCCTGGCACTCCCGCCACCACGTCGCCCACATCACCGAATTACGAAAGGCTAAGGGCTGGTAGCTTTTCGCTTGCCGCACACCCAGGCGGGCGCGGACCATCGAAGCAGATGCCGCCTCCCGCCCACGCCGGCCCCGCCTCCAGGCCCGAACTCCTCGCCCACTCCATCCAGGGCTTCCTCGCCGACCATCCCCACGCCGCCATCCTTGAAGACGGCCGTCTCCTCTTCGACCTCCGCCTCGCCCACTGCTCCATTACCGCCGACCACGGCCGCTGCCTGCTTCACCTCTGGTCCGACGAACGCAATACCGTCCGCACCATCTCCGCCATCCAGCCGCGCCGCGATACCCTCCGCCTCGAAACGCACCGCTTCGGCCAAAGCAAGCCGCAAACCCTTACCCTCGTCCCCGATCCCGACTTCCGCACCCCGACCGCCCGCGACACCGCCCGCCGTCGCTACCTGCGCACCCTGGAGCAAGCCCTCGCCACCCACTTCGCCGGCTGGACCTCCGATGGATTCCGTTCCGCCATGGACCTCGAGCACAGCTTCGGCCCCGCCTACGCACGCGGCACCCTCAGCAAAGGTCAAAGTGCCTGGGCCATCATCGGCGTCGGACCCGAAGAACCGCCCGCCATCATCGATGGCGTCCTCACCCTCGGCATCCTCTGGCTCGACTACTGCCGCCAGCACGCCAACGGACGCCGCCTCTTCCACGGACTCCGCATCGTCGTACCGCAGGGCTTCGTCGCCACCACCCGCGCCCGCCTCGCCTGGATGAATCCCGCTCTCGCGCAATGGGAACTCTATGAGCTCGACTCCTCCGCCGACCTCACGCCAAGCCCCCTTGGGGAAGACGGCAACCTCGCCATTCAGCTACCTCAGGCCTTCGATCCGCAGGCAGCGCTCGATCGCTCCTCGACCGCCATCGCCCATCTCAAATCGTTGCTCGGTCCCGGACTGCTCGCCGCCACCGAAATCCGCCCGCGCGGCGCCACTGAAGTCGGCTTCTCTCTCCACGGACTCCAGTACGCCCGCATCCGGCACGGCCTCGTCCCCGGCTCCTTCATGCATAAGGATGAAATCTTCTTCGGTGCCGGACCGTCGGAAACCGCCCTCGACGAAACCACCGAAGACCTCTTCCGCGACCTCACCGATCGCCTCTTTCAAGGCCGCCACGCCGCCGCTGCGACCAGCGATCCTCTCTTTCGCCTGCAGCCCGAACGCTGGCTCGAATCCGTGCTCCGCCGCGATCTTTCCGTGCTCGACCCCACCCTCGGCGCCGGCCCCGTCTACTCGCAGCTCTTCGCCTCAGCATCGGCGAGCCGTACCCTGCTCGACCTCGTCACCGTCACCCAACCGGGCCGCCTCGCCATCCTCGAGCTCAAGGCCGACGACGACCTCCACCTGCCGCTGCAGGCCCTCGACTACTGGACCCGCATCCGCATGCTCCATCGCGCTGGAGAAATAACCCGCCGCGGCTACTTCCCTGGCGTCGAATTGTCGCCAGAAGCCCCGCTCCTCACCTGCGTCGCCCCCGCCCTCCACATCCACCCCGCCAACGAAACCGTCTTCCGCGCCTTTGCTCCCGCCGTCCCCTGGGAACTCATTGCCATCGACGAACACTGGCGCAACGACTGCCGCGTCCTCCTCCGCAAACACTCAGCAACGTCCTGAGCGAGGCGCCGCACCCTGTGTGCCCGGTTGTTTTGATCCCTGTGCCCGCTCCCAGTTCGTGCCGTTCCTGCTCCCGACTCCCGACTGGCGACTCCCGACTCCCTGCTCCTGCCTTTGCGACTCCCGACTCCCTGCTCTTGCCTTTGTGACTCCCGACTCCCTGCTCTTGCCTTTGCTTCTCCCTGCCTCACCGCAACCCGCCACTCGCCAGCAGCGTCTCGCCCGTCAGCCATCCCGACTCGTCCGACGCCAGAAACACCGCGATGGGCCCGAAGTCTTCCGGCTGTCCGATCCGCCCCAGCGGCGTCTGTGCGATGGCGCCCTGCAGAAAATCGCTGCCCATGAAGCCCGCCGCATGCACGCCCTCGGTCTCCACCGGCCCCGGGTTGATCGAGTTCACCCGAATCTTTTTTGGACCCAGTTCATTCGCCAGCGCGCGCGTCACCGAATCCAGCGCTCCCTTGGTCGCCGAGTACACCGCGCTCGTCGCCGGACCCGAGGTGCTCGCCACCGATCCAATATTGATTACCGAACCGCCTTCGCCCAGATACTTCGCCGCCTCGCGTGTCGCCAGAATCGGCCCCAGCACATTCGTTCCGAACAGCCGCTGGAACTGCTGCTCCGTGATCTGCTCCAGCGGCGCAAATTCATAGACGCCCGCGTTATTCACCAGCACATCCAGCCGCCCGAACGCCTTCTTCGTCTCCGCAAATAAGCGCTCGACATCGGCCTGCTTCGCCACATCGCCCTGTACCGCAATGGCCTTGCCGCCTTTGGCTTTGATCTCCGCGACCACCTTGTCCGCGCCTTCTTTGCTGCTCGCGTAGTTCACCACTACCGCTGCGCCCTCGGCCGCCAGTCCCTTCGCAATCCCTGCGCCAATGCCCTTTGAAGCGCCTGTCACCACCGCAACCTTTTTGTTCAGTCTGCTCATCGCTGCCTCCTCCGGCTCAATTTGATAGTTAGATACTTGTCTAACCGTCAAATAGATGAAGCACCCCAGCCAAAAGGTTCAGCCGCGCTGTTAAATCCTCTTCAAATGATCCAGATAGGCCTGCCACACCGCTCGATCCAGTTCCAGCGTCGCGAATTTCCCCTCGCGCGCGATCCGGATCAGCCCCGCCGTCTCCAGCTCCTTCATATGGTGCGACAAGGTCGCCGCCGTCACCGGTTGGCACTCCCGCACCGCCGAACACGACAACGTGCCGCCGCATTTCCCAATTTGCTCCAGAATCTGATAACGCCGCGGATCCGCCAGCGCCCGAGCAATCCGCTCCAGCTGCCGCGCCGTCAGCCGAACCTGTTTCGCCTTCGCTACCATCTCATTCCCAGACTAACGCCCCACCCGCAACCTGCAACCCGTAACCTGGTAAACTTCCCCGCCCTCCACCAAAAGCCCTACAATTTCCGCCATGCCCAACATCGAGCAGCATCCTGCCGGCAACTTCGCGTGGTTCGAGCTCTCCACCTCCGACACCGCCGGCGCAAAACAGTTTTACTCCTCCCTCCTCGGCTGGGATGCGCAGGATTCACCCATGGGCCCCGACATGATGTACACCATGTTCCGCCTCAACGGCCGCGACGCCGCCGGCGCCTATGTCATGAAGCCCGAAGACCGCCAGCTCGGCATTCCGCCCAACTGGCTGCTCTACATCGCCGTCGATGACGCGGACGCGACCGTGGCCCATTCCCTCGAACACGGAGGCAGCGCCATGTCCCCTGCCTTCGACATCCCCAACGTCGGCCGCATGGCCGTTCTGCAGGACCCCGTCGGCGCCATCGTCGCCATCTTCCAGCCCGGCAACCACCGAGGCGCCGGCATCTACGGCGAAAACAACGCCTTCTGCTGGGCCGACCTCGAAACTCCCGACCGCGATCGCTCCATGAGGTTCTACGGTCCCGTCTTCACCTGGAAATTTCTCCCCGGCAAAGACAAAGACGCCACCGGCTATCTCCACATCGTCAACGGCGAACAGTACATCGGCGGATTTCCCGAGCCCCGTAACCTCCCGCCCAGCGTCGTGCCTCACTGGCTCCCCTATATCCAGTGCGCCGACTGCGCCGCCCAAACCACCAAAGTCAAAGAGCTCGGCGGCAGCATCATCGTCCCCGCAACCACCGTCGAAGGCCAGCTCAACTACTCCGTCGTTGCCGATCCCCAGGGAGCCGTCTTCGCCCTCTTCCAACCCGCCCACTAAGCGTCCGTTGGAGTGGTAAGCATCAAATGTCATCCTGAGCGGAGCGCGGCCACGAATCTTCCCAGCGGTGCGCGAACATATTCCCCCGCGAAAGTCGAATGGACCCCCGTAGCACGAGGGTGCTCGTCATCCCGTAATTCCAGGGCGGAGGGGAATCGGTCGCGCAGCGGCCGACAGGATCGCACGCGGTGAGAGAGTACCCTCCCACATCCCACCCGTTACCATATCTTCTGGATGCTTCCCCTTCGCGCCTTCTTCTGCACCGTCTTCCTCGCCACTCTCCTCCCAGCCTTCACCGGCTCCTCCGCCCCGTCCCCGTCGCCCGCCCAGCGCATCCAGTTTGCCGACATCACGCAGAAAGCCGGCATCCACTTCACCCACAACAACGGCGCCTACGGCAAAAAATTCCTGCCGGAAACCCTCGGCCCCGGCGTCGCCTTCATCGACTATGACAATGACGGCTGGCAGGACATCTTCCTCGTCAATGGAACCGCCTGGCCCGGCCATCCTGGCCGCGCCACCACGCCCGCGCTCTACCACAACAATCACGACGGCACCTTTACCGACGTCACGCAGAAAGCCGGCCTCGCCATCCCCATGTGCGGCATGGGCGTCGCCGTCGGCGACTACGACAACGATGGCCGCGACGATCTATTTGTAACAGTGTATGGTCAGAATCATTTATTTCGTAACAATGGCAATGGCACATTCACCGACGTTACGAAAAAAGCCGGCCTCGCCACTCCACCCGAGCTCAGCGCCAGCGCCGCCTGGGTCGACTACGATCGCGACGGTCACCTCGACCTCCTCGTCACCAACTACGTCCAGTGGTCCCCGGCCTCCGATCGCTACTGCACCATGGATGGCAAGACGAAATCCTACTGCACCCCCGAGACCTACTCCGGCCAGTCCGCGCGCCTCTGGCATAACAACGGCAACGGCACCTTTACAGACGTAACAAAGAAAGCCGGCCTCTACGACACTGGCTCCAAAAGCCTCGGCGTCGCTATTCTCGACGCCAATCAGGATGGCTGGCCCGACGTCGCGATCAGCAACGACACCCAACCGAACAAGCTCTACATCAACAACCGCAACGGCACCTTCACCGAGCAAGGCGTCGCCGCCGGCATCGCCTACTCCGACGACGGCGTCGCCCGCGCCGGGATGGGCATCGACGCCGCCGACTACGACCGCTCCGGCTACCCCAGCCTCCTCGTCACCAATTTTTCCAATCAGATGGTCGCCCTCTACCACAACGAGCGCAACGGCCTCTTCGTCGATACCGCGCCCTCGTCCGCAGTCGGCCGCTCCAGCCTCCTTACCCTCGGCTTCGGCTGCTTCTTCTTCGACTACGACCTCGACGGCTGGCCCGACTTCTACATCGCCGACGGCCACCTCGACGACTCGATCGAGCGCATCCAGCAGCGCATCCATTTCTCCGAACCGCCCCATCTCTACCACAACCTCTCCGGCAAAGGATTCGAAGACGTCGCCGCCTCCATGGGCCAGTCCTTCGACGCAGCGCGTGTCGCCCGCGGCGCTGCCTATGGCGACATCAACAACGACGGCGCACCCGACATCGTCATCACCACCAACGCCGGTCCCGCTGCGCTCTTCCTCAATCAGGGATCAACCAACCACGCGCTGCGGATCAAGCTGATCGGCACTAAATCCAATCGCGACGGCATCGGCGCCGTCGCCTCCGTCAGGTCCGGCGCCGCGCTTCAGAAGCAAACCCTGCACAGTGGATCGAGCTACCTCTCCTCCAGCGAACTCGTTCTCACCTTTGGCCTCGGATCCGCCACCAAAGCCGACGCCATCGAAGTCCACTGGCCCTCCGGCGCCTCCGACCACCTCCCCAACACCAACGCCGATCAGATCATCACCATCCGCGAAGGCCAGGGTGCCATCGCCACCCACCCCCTCGCCAAACGCCGCTAGCCTCATCCCAAAATAAAAGGATCCAGCCTCCGCTGGACCCTGCTCGCCATTGGCTATGCCTTATTGGCTATTCCCTATTCCCTATTCCCTATTTCCCTGTTTCCGTTCCTATCTTCTCCCCCGCAGCTTCGCCATCAGCCGCAGCATCTCCAGGTACAGCCAGATCAGCGTCACCATCAGCCCGAACGCGCCGTACCACTCCATATACTTCGGAGCACCGGCCGCCACGCCGCTCTCGATGAAATCGAAATCCAGCACCAGGTTCAGCGACGCCACGCACACAATCACCAGGCTCACGCCAATCCCCAGCATCCCCGACCCGTTCACTGACGTGAAGTGGATGCCGAAGAATCCCAGCACCAGCTCCACCAGGTAAAACAGAAAAATCGCGCCCGTCGCCGCAATCACGCCCAGCCGGAACTTCTGCGTCACCTTGATCATTCCCGACTTGTACGCCAGCAGCAGCACAAACATCGTGCCGAACGTCAGCGACACCGACTCAATCGCGATTCCCGGATACCGCTGCTCCAACGATGCGGAGATCCCGCCCAGAACCAGCCCTTCCAGCAGCGCGTAGATCGGCGCCGTCACCGGCGACCACGTCTTCTTAAATGTCGTCACCAGCGCGAAGATCAATCCGCCAATCACGCCCACCAGCAACAGCAGATAATCCAGCGGCAACGTCTCCGGGTTTTGCGCCAGATGCCATGTCCACGCCGCCGTCGCTACCGTACACACCAGCAGGATCCCCGTCTTGTTGACCGTGCCCTCCAGCGTCATCGTCTCCCCGACCGCTCCGGAAAACCCACGGAACACCTTGTCGTTCAGCGTCGGATTCGACGTCCTCATCAGGTCAGCCACTTCTTCTCCTCTGCGGACACGTCCCGCGTACCTTCGGCAGAAACCCCGCTTTCCTCATCATAGTCGCGGGGCCGCGGTGCGCCCTTCATCAGCGCCATCACGTAAAGCCGCTCGGCGTGCGCCAACAGCTCTTCCGTCAATACGTTACTGGGTTGGTTGACCATTGCCATGCAGCTTCTGCGCCGGCTTCCAGTTCCCCGGCAGCACTCCATTCGGATCGGCTCCGCTTCCGTCGGTCTGGTACCACTGGCTCCCGTTGGTCCACACCTGCGATTGGTTCGAGACCTTGGTCGGACCGCCCGGCCCCGCCACCGTCTGCTGATCCAGTGCATAGTCCACCCAGTCTGAAGCCGCCGTTGTCTGCGCGTTCATCGATGCGTTCGCGTTGTTCATCGCGCTCTCAAACGACGACTCCTGCTGCTGCATAAACTGCTGATGCTCCGCCGCCGATCGCGCCATGATCTGCTGGAACTGGTTGTAGAGCATCTGGCTCTCCTGCTTCTCCTGTGCCGTCAGCGCTGCCATCATGTTGGCGGCCTCTCTCTGCTGCCGCGCCATCGCCGCCTGCATCCACTGCTGCGTATTCACGCCGTGCGGCAGATTCTCGTCGTCTACCACCTTCACCAGTGCGTCCAGTTGTCCCTGCGGAGCCGTCAGCACATCCACCCGCGCCCAGCATGCCCCGCCCGCCATCGGACCAGGATTGCTGTTCACCGTGCACTCCACCATCGCCCTCAGCCGCTCCTCCACCACAAACGATCCGTTGACCACTTCAATCCGCAGCGCTGCCGTGTCCGCCGTGTTGTTCGTGCGCAGAGCCGGCGCCATCCGGCTTTGGCTCTGATTCGCATTCGCCGCCAGCCCCTGCGCCCACTGCGAATACACTCCCGGCACCGCCATCGCGCCCACCACATGCACGCCGCCCGGCATTGTCCCCAGGTAGTACTGCAGAAAATTCGCCGCCGCAATCGGCTTTGAGATGTTCGCGCACCCGGTCGTGTCCATGCCGCGCATATTAGGCCGCCACTTCCACCCAAAAACCGGCTCGGTCCGGTACTGCATCAGCCCGTCCGTCGAGTAGGCCCGGAACACCGGCCACGGAACAAACGTGCACGCGCTCATCATCTCGATCCCCTCCAGCTTCCATCCCGAGGGAATCGTCATTGTCGCCGCCGTAATATTGTTCAGGCTCGGATCGGTGATCGTCGCCGTCGTCGTCTGCGTCGAAATCGGCGCTCCATGCACGTACGTCGCCGGCCCCGCCTTTCCTCCCGTCGTCGGCGCGCCGGCCGTGCTCCCCGCAGCCCCCGCACTGTCCGGCGAAGCCGTCCCCGAACCCGATGCCGACGACTCCGGTTTCGATGTGGAAGAGCAGCCCGCAATCAATAGCGCGACGACGGGAATGAGCGTCAACCTGCGACCCAGCATTTTCATCAGAAATCCCTCGTTGGTGAAAAATGATTTACTTCGCTTGTCCGTTGCCATGCACCTGCGTTGTCAGCGTCCAGTTTCCTGACAGTGTCCCGTTCGGGTTCGCGTTCGGATCGTTCGTCTGATACCACTGCGTGCCGTTTTTCCACGTCAGCGAATACTGGTTCGATACTTTCGCGTCCCCGCCCGGACCCGACACCGTCTGCTGATCCAGCGCGTAGTCCACCCAGTCCGAGGCCGCCGTGCTTCGCGCGTTCATTGAGCTCCTCGCGTTGTTCATCGAGCTCTCGAACGAAGACTCCTGCTGCTGCATGAACGCCGCATGCTCCGACGCCGAACGCTGTATGCTCTGCTGAAACGCGCTGTCCATCATCTGGCTGAAAGCAGCCGACTCAGCCCTCCCCGCCGCCAGTTCCGCCGCGCCCCGCACCGCGTTTTGCTGCTGCAGCCGTCGCAGCACCGCCTGCTGCCATTCGGGCACTACCACTGCATCGGGCAGATGGTTGCTGTCCACCACCTGCACCAGTGCGTCCAGTTTTCCTTCCGGAGCCGTCAGCACATCCACCCGCGCCCAGCACGTCCCGCCGTTCGCCGGTCCCGGATTGCTGTTGACCGAACACTCCGTGGCCACCCGCAGCCGCTCCTCCACCACAAACGACCCGTTCATCACTTCCACGCGCAGCGCCGCCGTGTCCGTTGTGCTCGTCGACCGCATCGCCTGCGGCAACCGGCTGTTGTTCTGGTTCACCTGCGCTGCCAGTCCCTGCGCCCATTGCGAATACGCGGCCGGCACCGGCATCGTCCCCATCACATGCACCCCGCCCTCGATCGTCCCCACGTAAGACTGCAGGAAATCCGCCGCGGAAATCGCTCCGGAGATCTTCGCGCATCCGCGGTTGTTCTGTTGCCCGCTCGGATTCCATTGCCATCCGATCACCGGCTCCATCCGGTACTGCATCAATCCGTCCGGCGAGTAGGCGCGAAATACCGGCCACGGCGCAAACGTGCACGGACTGATCATTTCGATCCCCTGCAGCTTCCATCCCGCGGGGATTTTCAGCGTCGCCGCCACCATGTTGTTCAGCGATGGGTCAGTGATCGTTCCCGTCGTCAGCTGGTTCGACAACGGCGGCGAGCTCACATACGTCACCCCATCCGCCTTCGTTCCCGATGCCGAGTCCGCACCCCCGCCTGGCCCGCTCGATGAGCCCGCTGCGCCTTTTGAGGTGGAAGAACATCCCGCCAGAAGAATGGCGATCGCCGGAACGACAACGAGTGAGCGATGCAGTCTTTTCATCAGGTGGCCCCTTGCGCCCTGGTTTTGGGTGTTTCGGTTTTCGCTGTCCGCGCTTACCTTCGCTCGCGCTTCTCCCCGTCGGAGTGCCGAGCCCGCGAAGGCCGCCGCCAAACAAACTCCACCCGCGCCATCTTCGGCGATGGCCAGCAACAGGTCGATAACAAAGCGATCGTGGCGATCGCCCACATAACCCCGCGCAATAGGTGCATGGATGCCCTCTCCCATGGCTGACCGACTCTCGCTGCGGCCTGCATTCCCAGGGAGAGAACCGGAAGATAACCAACCGCCAGTTATGTCTGGACACCTTGCTGGAAAAAATTCGCGGCGGCCATGCTCGCTGTCAGCCGCCGCTTCAAGGTGCACGCTTAACTTGTCACGATCGCCCGCCACCCGCATAGAGACACGCAAGGTCAACAGGTGGCAAGTCGTGACATCCCCTCGCATCCTCTCGCTCATCCCTCTTCCGACCCCATCCACCCCTCTGCCGCTCAACGCCCCCTGTCATGGGTCATTGCAGGACAATTCAGGACGCAACTGTCTCCCTTATTCATGGAATTTCAGCTTTTTCCAGCCCCCGGCCCTCGCTATACTGTTTCCACCTCGGCCCCGATTTCAGGGATACAACGCAGGTCTTGTGGCTTAGGTTGAAGCCCTTATGACGTCCCGGACGGTGGGGAGCACCGCAGAAAATCGGCGCATCGACTCCTGGAAAGAAATTGCCGCGTTCTTTGGTCGGGACGAACGCACCGTTAAACGCTGGGAAAAAGAACGCGGCCTTCCCGTTCACCGCCTGCCCGGCGAACGCGGTGGAGTCTTCGCATGGTCCAGCGAGCTCACCGCCTGGCTCAATTCCTCCGCCGCAGCCGTCAACAGCAAATCCGACGAACGGCCCCTCGCTGCTGAAACCCCGCCCGCGCCCCTCACACCCGCGGTGCCGCCCCCTGAAGTCCCGTCCCCCGACCCGTCCGCCTCTGAGTCCGCGCCCGCGGCACCCAGCCCTTCCGTCACCGCCACCATTCTTTGGGCTCTCGCTCTGGTCGCTGCCGTCTTCGCCGTCTCCTTCTTTGGCCTTCGCTTTATTCGGCACTCCCCGCGCGCTCCTCGCGACGCCGCGCGCGGCACCGCACCCCACCATGTCCCCGATCCCGAAGCGCGCGAGTTCTACCTCAAAGGCCGCTACTACTGGAGCCGCCGCACCGAGGGCAGCCTCCGCCAGGCTGTCGATGCCTTCACCCAGGCCGTTATCCACGATTCCGAATACGCCCAGGCTTATGCCGGCCTCGCCGAGTGCTACGACATCATGCCGGAGTTCAGCTCCATGCCGCGCTCGGAAGCTTTTCCCCGCGCCATCGCGGCCGCCCGCAAGGCCGAGGCCCTTGACGACTCCCTCGCCGAAGCCCATCGCGCTCTCGCCTTCGCTCTCTTTTACTGGGAGTGGAAAGTGCCCGCCGCGCTCAGCGAATATCAGCGCGCGCTCCAGCTCGATCCGCGCGACGAAGAAGCCCATCACTGGTACGCCACCTCGCTGCTCACCCTCGGCCGCTATCAGGAAGCCATGGTCGAAATCGATAAAGCGCAGCAGCTCAATCCGGCTTCGCGCTCCATCCTCTCCGATCAGGCCCTCATCCGCTTCTGGAACGGCGATCAGCCCGCCGCCATTCAAAAGCTTCGCGAGATTGAGCAGGCCGAACCCGAGTTCTTCTCCGCTCCCCGCTACCTCGCCGGCATCGCCTTCGCCCAGAAGGACTACCGCACCTTCATCGACCAGAGCAAACGCCTCGCCGGCATGTCCGGCGATGAGCAGCTGCTCGCCGTCACCAAAGCCGCGCAGCGCGGATTCACCACCGGCGGCGAACACGGTTTACTGGAAGCCATCCGCGAGGTTCAGCAAGGTTATTTCGACAGCGGCCAGGCCTCCGGCCTCGAGCTCGCCCGCACCTGCGCCCTGTTAGGCAGAAAACAGGAGGCGGTCACCTACCTCAAAGCCGCCATCGCCAATCACGATTACATGGTGCTGAACATCTCCGCCGAACCAACCTTCGCCCTGCTGAACGGCGACCCCGCCTTCGAACAAGTCCTCCGCCAGATCACCGCCCGCATGTACCGCGCCTGACAGAAAACACACAGAGCGGGTGGAACACCACTCCGGGTGCCCCATCCTTTCTCCTCATGCCCTATCGAGGAGAAAGGGTGGGAGACCACACCTTTTCGTCCGAGAACACTCAGGTTCATAACAAGGCCCGACTTTCAGTCGGGCCCTTGAGCGAGTGACTTCAATCCCTGCGGAAGAATAATTTCGAAGGGGCACGGCTTCCCAGCCATGCCCTCAAGTCTCCCCCAGCGATCACGGCTTTAGCCGATGGCGGACCATTTTCTTCCAGCCGCTTTTCCGAGCCACTGCCAGGCAGACCGTAACCTGCACATAGAGACACCGAGCACGATCAGTGCTTTCTAAGAACGCCCGACCGCGCACAGCTTCGCGACACCACTCGACCCAGGAAGACTTTTTCAGACGGGGAAACTTTTGCAGACAGGAAGACTTTGCAGACAGGAAGACTTTTGCAGACAGGAAGACTTTTCAGACCGGAAGACTTTTCAGACAGGGAGACTTTTCCGTACCAGACAAGGGAGACTTCTGTACCAGAACAGGAAGACTCTTCCGTACCAGACAGGGGACGCTTTTCTGTACCAGTCCCCGCCCACCCCAACCACGGGCGACGGCCAGGTTCACCCCACAGCAAGAAGCTAGCTCCTCTTCCCCCCCACTTCCACAGAATTCACACTCGCATCATGCCGAAAGTACCGCTGTTCCGATTTTGGGAATAGCGGCGGATGCCTCTGTGCGAAGTCAACACCCCTCATCCACGTGAATGATTCCAATCGAACCCAGCCTTCAGCCCGGTACCCGCATACGTTCGATCCCGTACAGGGGCGGAGGAGGTTCGCAACAGGGCTTGACATCAATCCGACCAAAAAACGACCCAGGAGGCAGGGTTTTAGATCCTGCCGGGGTCGAAGAACCCCATTCACCTTCACCAGCTCTGGTTGTAGCGCCGCGCGGCAGCATCCCCGATCGTCGCCGCCGGCAGCATCTCCATGCCCCGCACATTCGCTCCCCGCTGCGCAGCCGCCGTCTCCCCAAGCGGCGCCGGCAGCAGTCGATTCACCGTGCTCATCGCCAGCCCCACCACCTCCGGCGCCAGGTTTCCCAGTCGCGCCGCCAGCATCGCCTGCGGAGTAATCGCGATCTCCGTCCTCTGCGCAATTACCGCCCGCACAATCTGCTTCGCCGCCCATGCCGCACTCGTCGAAATTCCCGGCAGATTCGCCGCCAGACTAAACCACCGGTACTCCCGCTCCGCGTCCCCTGAAAACTGCGCGCTCACGTGCGATCCCGTCCTCATCAGGCCCGGACACACCGTCAGCACATGCACGCCTTTCGACCGCAGTTCCGCGTGCAGTCCTTCAGAAAATCCCACCTCGGCAAACTTGCTTGCCGTGTACGGCAGCATATGCGGCACCGCAACTTTGCCGCCTACCGAAGCAATGTTCACAATCGTCCCATTCCTCCGCCGCAGCATCTGCGGCAGCACGCTCAGCGAGCAATGCACAGCGGAGAAAAAGTTCGTCTCCATCACTTCATGGAAATCAGCGACCCGCTGATTCTCCACCGGGCCCACCGTGATCACACCCGCGTTGTTCACCAGCACATCGACGCGTCCAAAGCGCTCCGTCGCCCTCTCCACCAGCCGCTGCGCATCTTCCTCCTGGCGCAGATCCGCCGGGACCACCAGCACATGCTCGGCGTCCTCGACCGCCCCGCGTTCCACCAACGACTGCCGCGCCCGCTCCAGTTCCCATGGATCGCGCGCCGAGAGCACCAGCTTCGCTCCGCGCCGGCCAAACTCCTCCGCCATCGCCAGCCCCAGCCCGCGCGACGCACCCGTGATCAGCACCACCTTCCCCGCCAATCGCCGTGCCCTTCGCCGTTCCACCTGCCCCAACACCACCGCAGCCGCCGTTCCCACACCCAGCAGCCCCACTCCCGCAGCCGCGGCGCCTGCCATCAAAATCGCTTTCCTGGCTTTCATCGCATTCTCCTCAATCTCTTGGACTCCCCAAGGGGAGCACCGGCTGCCTCACGCTTTGTTACGCCGCCTCACCCTGCGTCACGGCCGCCTCACCCCACGTCACGTTGCTTCGCGCTCGATCACGACTGCTTTACGCCTCATCATGCCGTGTTGCTCTTCCTGCCGCTCGGTCGGCCTCAACGCTATCTCCCGTTGCCTCACCCCGCCTCACGCCGCCTCACTTCCTCCCGCTGTTTCAAGGCCGCTTTGCCTCAGCCGCCTCGCGCCGCCTCGCACAGCCTCACCCCGCCTCACGCTTCCTCACCCGGTGTCACGGCTGCTTTACGCCTCGTCATGCCGTGTCGCTCTTCCTCGCGCCGTGTCGACCTCAACGCCGGCTACCTTTGCCGCCTCCCGCCTCACCCCTCGTCACGCCGCCGTCAACGACGGAGCCCGGTTACACTTCGCAAACCAAAAGCAAAAACAGCCCCCGCCAGGTTCACCCCACAGCAAGAAGCTTCGTCCTCATCCGTTCGAAGATCAATGCGTCGAGAACCGTGCACCATCCCAAAGTACTCCCACCCACTCCGCCCCGGACCGTTTCGGGAAACCGCACCCTCAACCCCGCTCGTTGCCTCTGTTCGCTCCATCCCACGTCTCGACCATTACCTCCGTGCCTCCACCCTCCCATCCAGCCCCCGCCGTCACCGAAAATCCCCGCCCGCCGCTGCTACACTCCGGGGCAGAATCCCCCATGCTCTTCACCGCCCACAGTGCCGCCGTCTACGGCATCGATGCCAGCATCATCGACGTCGAAGTCGACTTCTCCGCATTTAAAGCCGAGCAGGAACACTTCTCCACCGTCGGCCTCCCCGATGCCGCCGTCCGCGAATCCCGCGACCGCGTCCGCGCCGCCATCCGCAACTCCGGCTTCGACCTCCCACCCACCCACATCACCATCAACCTCGCCCCCGCCGACATCAAAAAAGAAGGCTCCGGCTTCGATCTCCCCATGGCCGTCGGCATCCTCGGCGCTTACGGCGCGCTCCATCAGCAAAATGCCCTCGACGATTTCCTGCTCATCGGTGAGCTCGGCCTCGACGGCGCCCTTCGTCCCGTCCCCGGCATGTTGCCCGTTGCTGTCGCCGCCCGCGCGCGCGGAATCAAAAACCTCGTCATCCCCAAAGCCAATGCCCGCGAAGCCGCCGTCGTCGAAGGCGTCAACGTCTATCCCACCGAATCGCTGCTCCAGGTCCGCGACCTGCTCAACCAGGCCAGCACCGGCGGCATTCAAACCCCTGCCTTTCGTGTCGAAGCCGCCCAGGTCCTCGGCGAGCTCCAGCATTTCCCTCTCGACTTCGCCGATGTCCGCGGTCAGCAGGCCGCCAAGCGCGCCCTCGAAGTCGCCGCTGCCGGCGGACACAACATATTAATGATCGGCCCCCCAGGCTCGGGCAAAACCATGCTCGCCCGCCGCTTCCCATCGATCCTCGCGCCGCTCACGTTCGAAGAGGCACTCGAGACCACCAAGATTCACTCCGTCGCCGGCATCCTCGACGCCGAGGCTGGACTCGTCACCCAGCGCCCCTTCCGCGCTCCGCATCACACCATCTCCGACGCGGGATTGATCGGCGGCGGCGCCATCCCCCGCCCCGGCGAAGTCTCCCTCGCCCACAACGGCGTCCTCTTCCTCGACGAGCTGCCCGAGTTTCCCCGCAACGTGCTCGAAGTCATGCGCCAGCCCCTTGAAGACCGCCACGTCACCATCGCGCGCGCCAGCATGTCGCTCACCTTCCCCGCCGCCTTCATGCTCGCCGCCGCAATGAACCCCTGCCCCTGCGGCTATTTCAACGACAAGTCGCGCGAGTGCCACTGCACCCCGCCCATCATCCAGCGCTACGTCGCCAAAATCTCCGGCCCGCTGCTCGATCGCATCGACATCCACGTCGAAGTTCCCGCCGTCCAGTACAAGGAACTCCGCGGAGCCGCCGCCATTGAGAACTCCGCGACGATTCGCGCCCGCGTCCTCGCCGCGCGCGAACATCAACGTAAGCGCTTCGCCTCCGCCAAAGAAAAAATCTTCTCCAACGCGCAGATGGGAACCCGCCAGATTCGTGCCCACTGCGAGCTTTCCGCCGACGCCGAGAAACTTCTCGAGCGCGCCATGGTCCAGCAGGGACTCACCGCCCGCGCCCACGACCGCATCCTCAAAGTCGCCCGCACCATCGCCGATCTCGAAGGCGTCGAAAACCTCACCGTCCCCCATATCGCCGAAGCCATCCAGTACCGCACGTTAGACCGCAGCTACTGGGCCGGATGAATGCATGTGACACCACAATCATCACCACTTGGTGATATTATCGGTGATGGCTGGAGGAATGACGATGCGGGCAACCGTCACACTGGACGACGACTTAGTGCGTCAGGCGCAAAAATATTCCGGAATCAAAGAACGGTCAGCTCTCTTGCGCGAGGCGCTGAAGGCTCTGATTCACCTGGAAGCTTCGCGCAGACTCGCAGCACTGGGCGGCACCGAACCTGAGTTGGAATATATCAAACGGACGAGGGCTGATCGGCTGTGATCCTCGCTGACACATCTGTCTGGGTTGATCATCTCCGCAGCCCGGATCCAATCATGACCGCCCTTCTTGGGACCGGGAAAATTGCCGTTCACCCCTTCATCTCTGCCGATGTCGCTCTGGGATCACTCCACAATCGCCATAGGAAACTCGCCATCCTCGACGCCCTTTGGCAGGTCAACGTAGCCGAGATCGACGAAGTCCGTCACTTGATCGAATCTCATTCTCTGTATTCAAAAGGCGTTGGACTCACCGATGTGCATCTGCTTGCTGCGTGCATGATGACACGGGGCGTTCAGTTGTGGACTCGCGACAGAGCCCTTTCCAGGGTAGCGAAATCTCTCGGAATCGAAGCCAACCTGCCCTGATTCCAACTCTGCACAACTAGCCCCTTGTTCGAATCCCACTACAACTTCCCAGCCACCACCAGCCCAAGCCCTATCAGCTTCTTGTCATCCGCCACTCCGCTCAGAAAATACCGTACCCGCCCCTTGCGCACATGCAGCCCATGGCTCGGGTCCAGATACGCCTCGTCGCCCAACCCCGCTACCGGCGTCGGCGGACTGTAAAACATCTTCAGCTTCGCAAACAAACCCGTCGCCACGTCCGCGGTCGGATCCGCATAGGCTCGAAACAGCAACTGGCTGCCGCCGCTTGCATAGTGACAATCCGTTCCGGTCACCGTGTTGGCATACGGCGCCGGAGCCACGGTCTTCGGCCCTTCGCTATACGTTCCGCCCAGGATCGTACTCACGTCGGACGCAGCCAGCAGCGAGCACAAATCCGCAGGCGGATCGGCGGCCAGCGCAGGCCTCGCGATCGCAGCCAGCGTGAACATCACACCCACCACGCACAGCCTTTTCAATGCACCCATCGGAACCCCCCTGGCCTCCATCGGCACCGGTACTATAGCAGCGAAAACCGGCGGTTCGCAGCGGGAAAACTCACCGCCACGGGCCTCACCCCGCGACGCGGCAGAATGCCGTACCCTCAATAGGGAATCTGCGCGGCGATCCGTATCCGACGGGCCGCGATGCGCGAACAACCAGGGCCCTTCCGGCCCGCACCTTTCAGGGAGAACCATGCGAGCACTCGTTAAGGCGCGCGCCGAACGCGGCCTCTGGCTCGAAGATGTACCCGAGCCCGAATACGGCATCAACGACGTCCTCATCCGCGTCCGCCGCACCGGCATCTGCGGCACCGACGTCCACATTTATCAGTGGGACGAGTGGGCCCAGCAAACCATCCCCGTCCCCATGGTCATCGGCCATGAGTTTGTCGGCGAAATCGCCGCCGTCGGGTCGAACGTTTCTGATTTTCACATCGGCGACCTCGTCTCCGGCGAAGGTCACGTCACCTGCGGCCGTTGCCGCAATTGCCTTGCTGGCCGGCGCCACCTCTGCGCCAATACCTCCGGCGTCGGCGTCAATCGCCCCGGCGCTTTTGCCGAATACATCGCGCTGCCCATGACCAACATCTGGCGCCACCACCCCGGCGTCTCTGAAGAAATCGCCGCCATCTTCGATCCCTTTGGCAACGCGGTCCACACCGCGCTCGCCTTCCCCGTCCTCGGCGAAGATGTGCTCATCTCTGGTGCCGGCCCCATCGGCCTCATGGCCATTCCCATCGTGCGCCATGCAGGCGCGCGCTACATCGTCGCCACCGACCTCAACCCCTTCCGCCTCGACCTCGCCCGCAAAATGGGCGCGACCATCGCCGTCGATCCCCGCACCACCTCCGTCGCCCAGGTCCAGAAACAACTCGGCATGCAGGAAGGCTTCGACGTCGGCCTCGAAATGTCCGGCTCGCCCGCCGGCTTCACCGAGATGATCGACAACATGTGCCACGGCGGCCGCATCGCCGTCCTCGGCATCCCGGCCAAACCCATGGAAACCGACTGGCGCAAAGTCATCTTCAACATGCTCACCATCCGCGGCATCTACGGCCGCGAAATGTATGAGACCTGGTACAAGATGTCCGTCCTCGTCACCGCCGGCGTCGACATCTCCCCCGTCATCACCCACCGCTTCAGCTACAAGGATTACGAGAAAGGGTTCGAGGCCATGATCGGCGGCCAAACCGGTAAAGTCATCCTCGACTGGACCACCATCTAGCCGAGAAATTCAAATGTCATCCTGAGCGAAGCGCCGGGGAAAAACTATCCAGCGGTGCACGATGATTGCCGGCGCGCAGTCGAATGGACCCCCCGCAGCAGCGCGATGCTTTCGTATCGATAGTTCAGGCGCGGAGGGGAATCGGTCGCGCAGCGGCCGACAAAACTCAAGCGTCAAAGGACCGCATCTCTCAACCCCGGGCGCCCTATCCTTTGTGCCCGCATTGAGGCAGGCACGGCACCGACCCATCCCCCAAAGCCGCAGCAGATTCACAAAATCTCAACCGCGGGCCCAAACCGTCACCGGAATCTCCCCTTCGGCAGACCACATCCCACACACAGGTGGGTTACACTCGCTCCATTCCCATTCCAATTTCAAACCGTAAAGGAGACCGTCAACATGGCGGGAAAACCCCTCGGCGTCTCGCTTGAAGAGGCGCGCAAAGTCATTCACGCTGGCCAGAAAAAAGCCGACGAAATCGGCGTTCCCATGAACATCGCCGTCGTCGATGCCGGCGCCAACCTCGTCGCCTTCGAACGTCAGGAAGGCGCCTGGATCGGTTCCATCGACATCGCCCAGAAGAAGGCCTTCACCTCCCGCGCCTTCGACATCGAAACCAAAACCCTCGGCGAAAACTCGCAGAGTGGCGACCAGTTCTTCGGGATCCATGCCTCCAACAACGGCAAGGTCATGATCTTTGCCGGAGGCATCCCGCTCAAACGCGGCGATCAGGTCGTCGGAGCCGTCGGCGTCTCCGGAGGCCTCGGCGCTCAGGATCAGGCCGTCGCGGAAGCTGCCGCCAAAGCCTTTGCCTGATCGTTCAGCCCCCTACTTCCTGGGATCCTCCACTCGTCCCAGAAACAAAATTCCGCCCGTCTTCCCATCGCGAATCATGAACAGAAACGGGTGATCCGCGCGAAACACCACCGGCGGAGGCTCCGGTTCCGGCCTCCGCATCGCCATCGATCTCATCACCGTCGCCGTGGCAGCCGCTGCCTCCGTCCCCTGCTCGTTCACATCCACAAACGCCTTGTGAATCGCCGCTGCAATCACGAATTCCCGCTTCCCCGTCATCCCCGAAAAATCTGCTGACGCCGCAAACGCCTGCGGCATTCCCATCGCCGCCAGCGTGCCGCTCAGCTCGAATTGCTGCGTCATCGTGAACCGCGGCAGCGTCAGGATCACCTTCTCCGCCGGCTCCAGCTTCTCCACCCACTCCTCTGCCGCGGCCGCCGTGAGCTTCTGTTCCAGCGCGTCCAGTCCGTCGATATGCTTCGGCAACACCACCACCATCGCCAGATCGTCCCCCTGATATGGCAGCTCCAGTTCCTGAAACGTCCCCCCGTCGTAGTACCGGTAGCCACCTGTCCGGTGCATCAGCGGAGACTGCACCGTCTGCGCCGCCGTCACGTGAAAATCCCCGTCCTCCGTCGTCGCGCCCTTCTCGAACGCCGCGCGCCACGTTCCCTTGAAATAGATCGCATTCGTCAGCACCATCCGCGTATCCGGCGTCAGCACGCCCGGCCCAATCAGCTTCGTGATCCGGTCATTCGTCTCTTTCTCCACCCACTGGTTGATCGTTCCCCGCGCCGCCTCCGCCCCCGTCCTGAAGTTCACTCGGTGCAGTCCAGCACCATAATCGGCCTGCATCAGGCTCACGTAGTCCGGCAGCAGTTGAGAATCCTGCTGCGCCCACAACGCGTCCGCCACCCGCAGCTCATAGCCGGCATGTTCCGCGTTCATTCCCGCCAGCAACGCGCCCATCGCCGGATGCAGCCGATCCTGCGGCAGCGTGTAGTGGAACACCCGCGCCATCTCCGCCGCCGTCTGCCCGCGCGCCCCGGCATCGGCCATCGCAAACGCGCTGGAGATACTCGCCGGCGAGAAGAACAGGTTTCCCTTCTGCTCGCGCAGCCGTCCGTACAGGTCCACCGCAAAGGCGTTGTTCCCCTGCGTCACCGCCGTCTGATCCGCCGCGCTTACCGGTCCGGGCTTCTCCGCCATTCCAACCTCCACGCTCAATACCGTCAGCACCACGGCCACCAGAACCTTCATCGAATTTTCCTCTTTTACTGAACGAACCCGCCACCCACTCTTGCACTCCGATTCGCACCCGCCTACTGGCTATTCCCGACTCCCTATTCCCTATTGGCGACTGGCTATTGGCTATTCCCTACTCCCGACTCCCTGGATTCGCCTCACCACAAATTCCTTCGCACCCCGCACCGCCTCCGCCTTCCCATCTCCCAGCATCAACCGGCAAAGCAGTGCCGACGAAAACGCGCATCCGGTCCCATGCGTCCCGTGAATCCCTCGAGCCTCCACCCGCTGGCCCGGAAACCACCTCTCCTCCCCCGAAGCCTCCAGCAGAAAATCATCCGGCGTCTCCAGATGCCCCCCCGTCACCACCACATTCAGCCCTGACCCCGAGCCCCCGCCCAGCTCCGCAATCCGCGCCGCCACAGCCGGCACGCCCTCTTTCCCGGCCACCTCCACCCCAGCCAAAATCCCCGCCTCAAAAACATTCGGCGTCACCCACCCCACCAGCGGCAGCATCTCTTCCCGGACTCGCTGCACCCCCTCCGCCGACAGCAATTCCGCCCCCGAGCTCGCGCGAATGACCGGATCCAGGACAACACGCTCCCGCGAAAGTCCCCAACGGCCTAGGAATTTAGTCACCACGCCCACCAGTTCCGCCGTCCCCAGCATGCCGATCTTCACCCCGGCGATGGTTACGTCTTTGGCTAGTAACTCCAATGTTTCCTGCAACAAACGGGCGCTTACCGGTTCCACCCGCGTTACCCGCCTTCCCGACTGAACCGTCAGCGCTGTAACGGCCGAGACCCCAGGAACACCATGAGCCATAAAGACTTCCAGATCGGCAGTCACCCCCGCCCCCGACGACGGATCGTAACCCGCGACAGTAAGTGCTCCGGGGGGTATTGTTGGATCGGTTAAGTGCTTGACAGCGTTAGTCTTGGAGCGCAAACTGCGATCCTCCCTGGTTCTCGGGGCAGCATGTTGGCCCTTTCTGCCATCGTACTTGGCAGGTCTTTCGTCCGGGCAGTTGCAGTTCAATCGCTTTCGGGAAAGACCTCTTGCTTTTCAGACGGTCCGCACGACGCTCTCCGGACTATCACAGAAGCCTTCGGTATGCAAGTGCAGCGTTGAATTAAATGGTTCTGCTTGTTTGACTTACCTCCATCGGAACCCTACACTTTCAGGAGGAGGAATATGTCCGCTATCGCAACTTCAGATAACGTTCGACCTCGTCGATCCTTCCGTTTTGCCGGCGCACTTCTTGCCACCATTTTGGGCATTGCCGGCGCACAGGCTGCTTCGCCTGCCACTCACCTCAACCCTCAGGTCATCGTTACCCATCATCACTGGTACCAGCTCGGCATCGCCTCCTGGTACGGCAAATTCTTTCAGGGTCGCACCACCGCCAGCGGCGAGCCGTTCGACGAAAACCAGCTCACCTGCGCTCATCGCACCCTGCCCCTCGGCTCCGTCCTTCGGGTCACCAACCTGCGGAATCATAAGTCGGTGGTCGTTACCGTCAACGACCGCGGTCCCGTGCCGGAAAGCCGCGTCATCGACCTTTCCCGCGCCGCTGCCTCCGTCCTTGGCTTCAGCGATCAGGGCCTCGCCCCCGTCAAGGTCGAGCTCATCGGACCGCAGCAGGAAGTCGCTCAGTTGCTCATGCCTGCCGGCCTCGAGTCCCCGCGCAACTAGCTTCTCCGCCCTCAGGTTTCCGGACCCCATCCACCGCCTTCGTGGCGACGCATGATCGTGGACTGGCGTCCGTGAGTTCAACAACGTCGTCCTGAGCGGAGCGCGGCCACCAATCCTGATGGGCGGTCTACCGGCCGCAATCCGCGCGCAGTCGAATGGACCCCCCGTACCAGCACGGCGCCCTCGTGCGGATAGTGCAGGCGCGGAGGGGAATCGGTCGTTCGCCGCGGCGAATGGCCAAGAAGAATCTCAAGCGGCGGGGGATCTGTGCCCGCCCGGCGCCCGCTACCCGGTGCCGTGCGCCATCCAGGCCACAATCGGTCCCCAGTACTCCACCTGCGGCCGGTAGTATGGCTCCGCATGCCGCAAATTAGGCACGAAGATCGTCTTCGCCCCGCAGCACGCCGCCAGTTCCGCTGCCATCTTCACCGGGAACGCCCTGTCCTCTTCGCCGTGCACCACAAGGATCGGAATCGTGCACCCCGCAAGCGACTCCTCCGCATGCCACAGCCGAGGAACCAGCGGACCCAGCACCAGCGGCATCCCCAACGAGTGCGCCGCCGCCCGAAACGAGGTGAACCCGGCGCACAACACCAGCCGGCTCGCCCGCACTCGCCCCATCACCGCCGCCGCAATCCCACTCCCCAGCGAAAATCCCAGCACCGCAATCTCGTCAGCCAGCCCTGCGCCCGCCGTCAGCTCTTTCAGATAATCAAACGCCGCAACCGCGTCGCGCTCGCATTGCGCCGCCTCAATCCGTCCCGTGCTGCGCCCGTATCCCGAGTAGTCGAACACCAGCGACGCCGCCCCATTCGCCGCCAGCAGTTCCTGCACCGGCACCCAGTGCCCTACCGTCTCCCCGATCCCGTGACAGACCAGCACCACTGCCCGCACCGGCCCCGCCGCCGGCCGCACCCATACCGCGTCCAGAACATTTTTTCCGCTCGCAATGCTGTGCCGCTCCACCCGCGCGCAGCCCGCGCACCCATCCACCACCGGCCGTACCCGTCCCAGCAGCCAATCCCGCCACAACAGCACCCGGCTGATCCCCGTCATCGCAATCGTGAACGAAATCCCGTGCGATCGCATCGCCTACGATGTTAGCCCGTCAGCCCACAATCCCATCTGAGCGGAGCGCCGCCACGAGCTTTCCAGCGGTGCGACAGAGTGTCCCGGCGCGGAGTCGAAGGACCCCCCGAAGCAAACGGCCCCCTCTCTGCGTGAAGTCTCATCGCGAGGGGAATCGGTCGTTCGCCGCCGCGAACGGCCGATCGATCTCGAAGCGTTGAAGTTTTCCTGCGAACGATCGAAACGGAGAGCCGAGGCCAACCCCTCTTATCATTCCGCCGAGTCAATCCAGTACTCGCTCCGCGCCCTCATCACCATCCCCGACCGGTTCTTCATCTCCACCTTCAGACCGTGCAGTCCCGGCGTCGCCGACGATGGCCGAAAACTCAGCACATAGTAGTTCGGAACATCGTTCGCTATCCGAATCAGCCCCGCCTTCAGATCCTTCGCGTCGTGGAAATGGAAAAACTCCCCGCCCGTCAGCCCCGCTATCGATTCGGCCGTATTCTTCCTCAACCCCTGACTCGCCGCGATCCACGCCATCGTCGCCAGCCGCAGCGGCGGCGCCAGATCGCTGATGCAATCCAGCACCTGCTTGCTGTAATGCCCCTGATACTCCGCCATGCTTACCGGATCGGTCCCGTCCCGGCTAAAACATCCATGCTGCGGGCCCGGCTCGCCAGACCGGTCGAACTTCGACGCCTCATGCGACACCGCCGCACCCGTGCTCGAAAACCCAAAGCTGTACATCGTGATATTCGCATCGCTGATCAAGCGCAGCGCTTCATTCAGCGTCGTCGTGCTGCTCTGATCCCGCGTCTCGCTCAACAGCAGAATCGCCCGCCGGAATTGCGGCGGCTGCGCCCGCAGCTGATCCACTGCCCGCGCAATCCCATCCAGAATTGCCGCGCCCTCATCCCCTGGATTCAGCTGCGACAACCGCTCCGATACGTCCTCAGTGTTGTGCGTGAACGCCTGCACCAGGTGCGCGCGGCTGTCGAACCCGATCAACGCCACCCGATGCTCCACGTTCCCCACCAGCGAATCCAGAATCGCGTCCAGCGCCTGATAGTCCGCCAGATGCCGCGCCCCTGCTCCGCCCGTCTCCACCACAATCGCCAGCGCCAGCGGCTGCCGATCCGTGTCCTCCTCCAGCCGAATCTGCTGCGCCACTCCGTCATCGGTTACGACAAAATCATTCGCCGTCAGCGCAAACACCACCTGCCCGTCCTTCGCCTTCACGAGAACCGGCACCTCCACCAAATTGGTTCGCACCGTCAGCGTTGTTGGGTCGGGTTGCTGACCTTGAATCTGATTTGAACCGCCCGGTTGCGCCGGGGGCACAGCGCTCGAAGGCGCCGTCTGCGGTTCGGGAATCGCCGGCGGCCCCGGCGCCTGACTTTCATTCCCGGGGCCCGTTCCAAAGGCGCGCCCGCTCGCACCCACAAAAAGAAAAAGCGCAGCGACGGTACAAAAAAACCGCATCCCTGCGCTTCATTCTAAGCTGCGCCTACTATTCCCTACTGGCTATTGGCTACTGACTATTGGCTATTGGCTATTGGCTACTGGCTATCGGCTACTAACTATTGGCTATTGGCTACTGGCTAGTGGCTAGTGGCTACTGGCTACTCCCTATTCCCTACTCCCTGCTCCCTGTCTCTACTCCCGACTCCCTACTGCCTACTCCCTACTCCCTACTCCCTACTCCCTATTCCCTGCTCCCTGCTCCCTGCTCTCAAGCCTTGCTGGTCAGGAAATAAGCTTCCACCGCACCCAGCAGCGATGCCCGATCCAGAATCGGCCGCCGGTCCTCATACTGCGCCGCCCAGCACACCTGGTTCACCAGGTCCCGCGGCTGGCAGGCCCGCAGTTCCTCATGCAGGCCTTCGCGGATCGTTCCAATCAGATCGCTCAGCGCACCTTCATCCACGGAAAGCCCGCGCCGCGATGCCACCCGCCGGAATATCTGCCGGAACTGATCGTCCGTCGCCGTGTCCACGCGAATCTTCGTCTGCATCCTGCGCAGAAACGCCGCGTCCACCAGATCCGCCGGATCCAGATTCGTCGAAAATACCACCAGCATCTCGAACGGAATCTCAATCTTCCTTCCGCCCGCCATGGTCAGAAAATCAATGCCGCGATCCAGCGGCACCACCCACCGGTTCAGCAAATCCTCCGGCCGCACCCGCTGCCGCCCAAAGTCGTCGAGGATCAGCACCCCGTTGTTGGCCTTCATCTGTACCGGCCCGGTGTAGTACTTCGTGCTCATGTTGAACTGCAGATCCAGCATGTCGATGGTCAGCTCGCCGCCTACCAGCACCGACGGCCGCTGGCATCGCACCCACCGCTCATCGTGCGTGTCCGCGTCCAGATTCACCCGCTTGTGAATCATCGGGTCGTAGACCGAGATCATCTGCCCATCTACTTCCACCGCGTAGGGAATCCAGACATCGTCCTCGGCCAGCACCCGCGACATCGTCTCTGCGATCGCCGTCTTGCCCACACCCGCCGGCCCGTGCACAAAAATCGACGCGCCCGAGTTTAACCCCGTCCCAATCTGTCCCAGCACCTTGGGATCCATGATCAGATCTCCGAATGCCCGTTCCACATCCGGCTTCCGCACTACCAGGTTGCGCACGCTCTGCTTGCGCACCTGCGATACATAGCTTTCCAGCGATACCGGCGCCGCCCCCGCGTACTGGCTCTGCGCCAGCAGTTCAAGGCCGCGCTTTCTTCCCTGATCGGTCAGCACCACGGTCGGCAGGTTCCCCGTCATGCCCGTCACCTGGCAAATCTGCGACGTTCGCAACCGGCTCACCAGCTCGTCCGCCACGTTCACGCTCAGCCGCGTCTGCCGCGCCAGCTCCCGCGCCGACACCGTGCCCGACAAATACAGCGTCTTGATCGCCAGCTCTTCGACAATCGACCGTCGAATCCCCAGCTCCGCCGCCGAACGCGGACGATGCTCCGGCACCGGGAACGTGCCGCCGCTTCCGCCGTCTGCCGCCACACAGGCACCCTGTGCCGGTTCGCGGATCTCTTTTCCTGTCGTTATCTGCCGTGGTGGGAGAGCCTGCATGTCGTTCACAATCGCTGTCACCATTCCACCTTCGTTGGGTGTTCTTCCGCTCGATCGAATCAAGTCCAGGCGGGATTCGATCGCCGTACTCATCGGCTTCACAGGATTGGTTCCTCTCACGTCCGCTACGGCACTCATCCCCAGGGGACATTAAACGCGCACTCAAAACGAAACAGGATTGCTCTTTTGGGTAATTACTTTTCCGTTAGGAGTCCCACTCCTGTCACCTGCAACCTGCAACCTGTCACCTTCACCTCACAGCCAGCGCAACCCCAACATTCGCCTTCGGCACGTCGTACACCCCAAAATCGCAGCTGAACACCGCCCAGGCCCGGCTCGTCGGTGCCGCGTCCGTCGTCGACGTCCAGTAATACTGGCTCACCCTCCATGTCCCGAACACCGGCGCCTGATACAACGCAGCATCACTCTTCCACACATACGTCGCGTCCATCGCGTCTGCCTCGTTGCCGTTCATGCGATCCCCGAGGCTTTCCATTTCGATTCGGCATCCTCCAGTCCCCTGGCGCCGATCCATCCGTGAGCCCGCATTGCCCGTTGCCCAGCGTCCCGATCTCGGCTACCGCGTTCGCCCATGTGTCCGCAATGCAGTTGGCCTCCTTCATCCACCGCAAACCTGTAACCGTGTCGGTGACAGTTCCGTTTCCGTTGTCGATCCACCGCGGATACGTCAACCCCACGCCGGCCCGGATCGCCCCATCGTCGCCCGCTACCTGTTGCGACGGCTCATCGTAGTAGCCAGTCGCCGCCAGCTTGACGAGGCCGCCGCCGGCGCCCCGCACCGCCCAAACGCTGTTGCCTGCAATCTTCAGGTTTTCGATCCCATCGTTGACGTACGCCCCATCGCCCATCCGGATCGCCCACGCGTTCGGCGATCCCAGCGCGCCGCCAAAATAACTTGTCGACGTCCAGTACATTCCCGTCGACACCCGCAGAAATGGATGACCCACCGTCAGCGCTGGCTGCGCCGCCGATACATCCACCACACTCGCCAGCTCGTTCAGATTCGGCAGCCGCCAGTCGCCCGCCTTCGATCCATCGTTCAGCCCGCACGCGCCGGCCGCCAACCCATTGGCTTCCGCAATCGCCGCCGCCCACGTCCCCGCCGCCAAACACCCCGCATCCTTCAGCCACACCAATCCTGTCACCGTGTCGGTTACAGATCCATCGCCGTTATCCGTGAACCGCGCTGCACCGGACGCTCCTCCCAAACCCGCGCCCCAGGCCACACCCTTCGCCTCCGACCCATCATCGCCGTCCGCATAGCTCGCCCGCTGCCCGGTCGCCGCCAAACGCACCAGAGGATTGCTCCCGTCGTACGCCGTAAAGTTCGCGCCCGTCAGCGGCGCGCCCGGCCGGGAAACATAGTCGATCACCGTGAAATAGATCCCGGTATCCGTCAGGCCATTCCCCTCGAACTGTCCGGTGTAATCCCACCGCATCGCCTTCGCGGTGCTGGCCGCTCCGCCCGCGCCCAGCGCCGGATAAAACCCATACCCCGCCTTCTGCACCCAAATTTGATACTCCCCCGCCACATCCCCTGTCGCCGACAGGCCTGAAAAACTGTAGTTGCCGTTCGCATCCGTCGTCGCCGTCTGCGCAATCGTGTTGTTGTTCGTCATGAACAGCGTCACCGTCGCCCCCGCCACCGGCGTTCCCCTGATCGTCACCGTCCCCGCAACGCTGTTGTCCGCGATCGCGCCATTGTCCACCGGGCTCGCCACCGCTGCTCCCGCGCTCGACCCCACCTTGCATCCGCAGATCGCACACAGCGCCATCACCGCTACCGCCAGCCACAACCACCGCACCGAACCCATCCCGCGCCCCTTCCCGCAGAAACCCTTCCATCCGGATCATCGGCGGAATCGGAAGCAACTTGATGCGGTTCTTCTCTTCCTCCTCAGGTGTCCTTCCCACACCGGCATCAACCCAAATGCGTGTCCCATTTCCGAACGCCCAGCCCCACAGCCTCTCGCCTCCCATCTCCCCACTCCCTATTCCCGATTGGCTACTGGCTATTGGCCATTGGCTACCCCCGACTCCCGACGCCCGACTCCCTGCCCCTCTCCCTGTACCCTGTCTCTATGGACCAGCGTCTGATCGTCGCCCTCGACTATCCCAGCGCCGCGCCCGCCCTCAACCTTGCCGATCAACTCCACGGCCTCGTCCGCTGGTTCAAAGTCGGCCTCGAGCTCTACTGCGCCGAAGGCCCTTCCGTCGTCCACGAGCTCCGCCGCCGCGGTTTCTCCGTCTTCCTCGACCTCAAGCTGCACGACATCCCCAACACCGTCGCAGGCGCGGTCCGCTCCATCGCCAACCTGGGCGCGGAACTCCTCACCGTCCACGCCGCCGGCGGTCCCGCCATGCTCGAAGCTGCCGCCGAGGCTGCCGGCGGCCTCCCCCATCCGCCGCAACTCCTCGCCGTCACCGTGCTCACCAGCATGGATCAGCTCCAGCTCGCCGCCGTCGGCATCGACCACTCCCCGGAGAACCAGGTCCTGCGCCTCGCCGACACCGCCTCGGCCGCCGGCATCACCGGCTTCGTTGCCAGCGCCGAAGAAGTCTCTGCCCTCCGCCACCGCTTTCCCGCGGCCACGCTTGTCATCCCCGGCATCCGTCCGGCCGGCAGCGAGGTCGCCGACCAGAAACGCATCGCCACTCCCTCCGCCGCCCTCGCCGCCGGAGCCAGTTATCTCGTCCTTGGCCGCCCCATCACCCAGGCCCCCCACCCCGCTGCCGCCACCCAATCCATCCTCGGCGAAATGCAGCAGCAACTTCCGCGTGCCGGTTCAGTCCTGGTCTAAGCGCGCGGAATGCCGAGCAACCTGTAACCTGCTCCCTCCTTCCACTACACTCCCCTCATGCGCCGACTGCTCGTCCTGCTCGCCCTCACGTCCCTAACGCCCGTCATGCTCCGCGCTCAAACTCCCGCGGCTGCGCCGGAGACATCCTGTCCGCCGACTGCCACCCTCGACCACCTCATCGCCGCCCTCGACAGCGCCATTACCGGTCCCGCCAACAAAGACCGCACCTGCATGAAGCAGCTCCTTCTTCCTGAAGCGCGCCTCATCCCCACCGGCGCCAACGGCCCCCACGTCCTCGCCGTCGATGACTGGATCACTGCCGTCGCGAAAAATGGCGACGCGCTCGTCACCGAGCATCAGATCAAAGTCAAGACCGAAGCCTTCGGCCACATCGCCCATCTCTGGAGCACCTACACCACCGCCCTCGCCGGCAAGTCCGTCGCCCGTGGCATCAACTCCATCCAGGCCGTTTACGATGGACAAAGCTGGCACATCATTGAAGTCCTGTGGCAGGCCGAAAACGCAACCGACTCAATCCCAGCCCAATACCTTCCTTAGCACTTCCTGCTGTCCACGCATCTCAAGACAGCAACCAGCAACCTGTCACCTGTAAGGAGAAAGTCATGATCCAACATCGCAATCGCATGCTGACGATCGTCGGCGCCGCCGTGGCCGCCCTGTTCCTGCTCACTCCCCTCGTTGCCCGTGCTGCCGACGAAGACGCTGACACAGCCCGCATCACCGCCTCCGGCGATGTCCTCAAAGAACTGCTCGACAGCCCCAGCGGCATCTCCCACGACCTCCTCAACAAGGCCTACTGCGTCATCATTCTGCCTTCCGTCAAGAAAGGTGGATTCATCGTCGCCGCCCAATACGGCCGCGGCATCATGACCTGCCGCAGCGGCAACAATTTTGACGGATCGTGGAGCGCGCCCATCATGATGCAGTCCAGCGGCGGCAGTGTCGGCTTCCAGATCGGCGGCCAGGCCACCGACTTCGTCATCCTCGTCATGAACGACCAGGGCGCCCGCGCCGTCATGAACGGCAAAGCCAAACTTGGCAGCGACGCCAGCGTTGCAGCCGGCCCCGTCGGCCGCACCGCCGAAGCCTCCACCAACGCCTCTATGTCCGCCGAGATGCTTTCCTACTCTCGCTCCCAGGGAGTCTTTGCCGGCATCTCGCTCTCCGGAACCTCCCTCGGTCCCGACTCCACCTCGAACACCAAAATCTACGGCAAAGCCGTCACCGGAACCGAGATCTCCTCCGGCTCCGTCCAGGCGCCGGCAACCGCCAGCACTCTGCTCTCGACCCTCGCCTCCACCTCACCCACCCGCAGCAAATAAACGAAGAACATGCAAGCCGGGTGCCCCATTCAAGCCCACAGTTGGCTCGAGTGGGGTTCCCCGTTCCCGACTCCCGATTCCCGACTTCCTGTCCTTTACTCCCGACTCCCAGTCCTCACTCGCTCCTTAGTGCCTCCATAGGATCCACCAGCGCCGCCCTCCGCGCAGGCAAATAACTCGCCACCATCGCGCACCCCGCCAGCACCACCGGGATCGCCGTATACGTCACAGGATCCATCGGGCTCACCCCAAACAGCAGCGACTTCATCATCTGCATCAGCCCCGCCGCCGACACCAGCCCAATCCCCACACCAATCCCCGTCAGCACCAGCGCTGACCGCACGAACATCCATCGCAGCGCGCCTCGCTGTGCCCCCAGCGCCAGACGAATCCCAATCTCCCGCCGCCGCTGCGACACCGCATACGAGATCACGCCGTAGATCCCAATCACGCCCAGCACCAGCGCCATCGATCCCGCAATCCCCAGCATCGCCAGCGTGAACGATGTCCGCGCCATCGACCGGCTCGCCGTCTCCTGCATCGTCCGCAACGACGCCACCGGCAGATTCGCATTCACCCGCCACACCGCCCGCTGCGCCTCGTTCACCAGCCCTTCATTCCCCGCTCGCTGGCTGCGCAGCACAAACGTCGCCCCCCGCGCAAAATCAAGCCTGTCATAGCCCGGGATGCCATCGGGCTTCGGCGGCCAGTACACCATCGCCGGCGACGGCTGATCGATCCCGTTTTGGTGCACATCGGCCACCACCCCCACCACCTCATGCCACGGCGCAAATTGCCGAATCCTCTTCCCGATCGCCGCCTGCGGACTCCCGAACATCTCCCGCGCCAGACTCTCTGACAGGATCACCACCGGCCTCGGCCCATGTACATCCGTCCACGTAAAATCCCGCCCCGCAATCACCGGCGTCTCCATCGTGCGAAAGTAGTCCGGCGAAACATAATTAAACAACCGCATCGGCGGATGATCGTTGCTCTTCTCGTTCTGCCCTTCCCGGTAAATCAGGTTCCAGTTCGGCTCAATCCCCTCCATCGGCGCCCCTGCCGCGAATCCCACCGACTGCACTCCCGGAATCGCCGCCATCTGATCCACAATGTCGTGCTGCGCCCGCGCCACCATCGCCGGATCCGCAATCATCGATTCAGGAATCCCGATCCGCACCGTCTGCACATGCTTCGCGTCCGCAAATCCTGGATCGACATGCCCCAGATGCTCAAACGTCCGGATCATCAGCGTCGCGCCCACCAGCAGCACCAGCGCCATCGCCACCTGCGCCACCACCAGCACGTCCCGCGACCGATGCCGCTCCCGGCTCGCGCTCGCCGTCCGCCCTCCGCTGCCCACTGCCAGCGCCTGCCCGCCCCGCGCGTAGCGCCATACTGGAATCGACCCCAGCACCAACCCCGACGTCACCGCCAGCAACAGTGCAAAGCCCAGCGACCATCCGTCCACCGCAATTTCCTGCAGTCGCGGCAGATTCGTCGGCCCCATCGCCAGCAATAGCCTCACCCCTCCGTACGCCACACCGATCGCCAGGACTCCACCCACCAGCCCCAGCAGAACGCTCTCCACCAGCAGCTCCCGCGCAATCCGCCACCGCCCCGCTCCCAGCGCCGCCCGAATCGAAAGCTCCACATGCCGCGCCTCCGCCCGCACCAGCAGCAGGTTCGCCACATTCGTCCATACGATCAGCATCACCAGCCCCAGCGTCGCCATCACTACCCACAGCACGCTGCCCACGCTGCCAATCACCTCCTGCTTCAGAGGCAGCAGATGCGGCGTGATCCTCCACTGCACATACCAGTGCGGATCTGTCCCCGGCCCATTCGTCCACGAATCCATCCACATCGGAATCATCCGCGCCACATCCGCATTCGCCTCCGCCAGCGTCACCCCAGGCTTCATCCGCGCGATGCCCATAAGCCCAAATCCCGCCAGGGTCTGCGCGTTCCGATTCAGCGCCATCGGCTCCAGCACATCGAAATCCCAATCCCCATCCACCACTCGATAACCCCGCGGCATCACCCCCACAATCTGCCGCGGCTGCGCATCCACCTCAAGATTCCGCCCAATCACCCCGCGGTCGGCGCCAAACCGCCGCTGCCAGTACCCGTAGCTCAGCATCACCGGCCCCACGCTGTGCGGATCCTGATCGTCACGCGACAACCACCGCCCCACCACCGGCGGCACATCCAGCGTCTCCAGCACACCGTCGCTGATCAGCGCTGCACACACCTCTTCCGGTTTCGCCATCCCCGTCACATTCACCGTCCGCCGCTGCCACACCCCCATAGACTGGAACGTCCGGTTCTGCTCCTTAAATGTGAAATACATCGACCCCGACAGCCGCAGCTGATCCCGGAAATCCGCCAGCCCCTCCGCCCCCGGCGCCTGCAGCCGCAGGCTCACCAGTTGCTCCGAGCGCGGATACGCCAGCGGCTTCAGCAACACGCTGTTCACCACGCTGAACACCGCCGTGTTCGCGCCAATCCCAATCGCCAGCGTCAGCAGCGCCGTCGCCGCAAATCCCGGAGCCTTTCCCAAACGCCGTACAGCCAGCCGCAAATCCGCCCACAAGGACTCCGCCCGCGGCCACTGCCAAACTTCCCGGCTCCGTTGCTCGATCAGCGTCATATTCCCAAATTCCTTTCGCGCCCGAAACTCCGCGTCTCGGCGCGGCACACCCTCACTCACCAGCTCTTCCACCCGCTCATCGATGTGCTCCCACATCGACTCCGCCATCTCCCGATACCGCCGTCCCCGCGTCGACATCTCCAGTCACTTCTCCTCGTGAACGCCGTGTCTTGCGCGAAGCGCGCCCGCTGAACGCTGAGCACTGACAACTGAACGCTAGGTCGTTCCCAGCACCCGGTTGATCCCCGCAAACATCCGCTCGAAACTCAAAATCTCCGACTCCAGCCGCTTCGCCCCCGCCGCCGTCACCTTGTAAATTCGTACCGGCCGGTTTCGCGCCGACATTCCCATCTCCGACTCCAGCCATCCGGCCTTCAGCATTCTCTGCAGCGCCGGATACAGAGACCCTTCCTCGATCTGCAGCAGTTCGTCGGAGACCGCCTTGATGTGTTGCGCCAGCGCATATCCGTGTAATGGCCGCCGGTGCAGCGTCTGCAGGATCATCAGTTCCAGCGCACCCGGAAACAAATCGCGATGTTCACCCTGATGGCTCATAGTGGTTTCTATATACTTTTTTTACAATAGTATGTCAAGACAAGGGTGCTCGGGCAGGGTCTCCGGCGCAGCAGCATTGCAGCGACTCCAACAACCGTGCATGAAGGCTCCAACCAGTCCGGGCTCGCGGCCCCTCGCCTGAGTTTTGCGAGCAGCGCGACGGGTAGAATCCCGGGCCCGGAGAGCTATCGGCTGTAGCCGCAGGTACTTCCGTATTACCGGTTGCTCGGCAGCGACCGCAACCCCAGACGAGTCGGGGCTTTAGCCGGCGTTTGTGACAGGGCACGACTTCAGTCGTGCCATCAAGCCCCCAGAAAAACCGGGCTTCAGCCCCCCTGTGCCTTGATCTGCCGCACCTCCAAATCAGGCCACGGAAAGTGAAGGGGTACGACTTCAGTCGTGCCATCAAAGCCCCAAATCC
>DATAZC010000183.1:0-124118 GCA_036272255.1 Acidobacteriaceae bacterium
CATCGCAACGCGCCGGATTTCGCCCTTCTGTTTGCCGATGGGACCGGTGTGATAGATCGCCGCGTCCGCATGCGGTCCCGTGACAACCATCGAATGATACTGCGAGTTCTGCTCCAGCTGACGAAAAAACAACAAATCTCCCGGAAGCGCGGCGCGAACGTCACGGGAAACGGCATACGCATTGAAAGCCAGCAGCGCGTGCGCGTCGGCAAATTGGCCGAAAGCGCCGCTGCTCAGGTCGGCCGCAGCATACGCACCCGGCGTCACCCTGAAGAGGTTCAGGCCCAGCGGCGTCTCCGGGTAGTGATACTGGGCGATCGAAACCAGCGAGGCAAAACGATCCGGCGCGGGCTGAGCGGCGAGCCAGCGGTCGTTATGTTCGACAAGAGCCTCGCGGTAAGCAAAGCGCAACAAAGCGGCGCAGTCGTCGATTTCGGCAGGAAGCTTATCGCCGGGAAGGGAAGCCTCCTGTTCAGCCACGGCCACAAACCAGGAGCGAAACGCCGCGCGGTCTTCGGAGCGATGAAGATGAAGAGCGTCAGGCAAACCATCCTGGTGCGAGTCAGCGTCGTCGTCAACGTAGCGGACCTTCAGAATGTAGCGGCGATCGCGCCAGCTGAAAACGAGCTGCGCCGGCCCCGGCAGAACAGGTGCGCCAGCGATCGCATCGACGGAGCGGTTCCCCTCAGCCGTGAACCGAAGCTCCGACGAGCCGGAGGTGATCGACGCAGGGTCGAGCGCACCGTGACTACGGCGAACGATCCTGGCAACGGTATGGCTGCGGCCGTCGGCAGGAAGGGAAATAGTGGGGCGGGGAACAACCAGCTGGTCACGGGCGCAGCCACACAGAACAACCATGGCCAGGCAAAGCAGGGGCCGTGGCATTCGGCGATATGCGCGCGGGCCGGGAGGTTCCATGCTGGGGGGATTATAAGAGAGGTAAAACTTCCCTACGGCAAGCCATAGCGTTCACGATCGCGTTGAGCCTGGCTCTTCCTGTTTCGGTGAGACCTTTGATTCTTTCCTTGTTCCAACTGTGATGAAGACCAGCAAGGCATACGCAGCAGCGGAAAGAGCAAAAAGCCACCAGGGATGAAACACGACCGGAAATATGAAAAGCAGAACAACCAGCAGCCAGAAACGCCATCCCTTTGGCCAATCGTTCATGCTTAGATCTTTCAGCAACCATACGCTCTGGTGCACGGAATACCGACCGGACCACAATTCTCGGATGGTCCTCAATTCGAAAGCTTGCCGCCCTCCGAATGCGATTTGCACAACCCGTGGACCAACCCAGCCCTTCCCAATGCGACTCTGGTGAAGTCCCTTTCCCCTCCGATGTCCAACGCACGCCTTCCGGATCGTCAACCTTATAGAGGTATCGCATGACTGAAGGAGCAGTGCGGGCGCGGAGCACAGCCGAAGACGTCGCTCGCCGGAGCTACGGCAAGCTGGTGGCGTTTCTGGCCTCGCGAACCCGGGATGTGGCAGCCGCCGAAGACGCCCTGTCCGAAGCGTTTGCGGCGGCGCTGGCCGATTGGCCCGCAAAGGGGGTTCCATCCAATCCTGAGGCGTGGCTCATGACCGTGGCCCGCCGGAAATGGATCGACGCCGACCGGCGCCGCGAGCGCAGCGGAGTCGTCGACCAGGATCTGGATCAAATCGCCGCCGTGATCAGCGCCGGGCCGGAGGGCGGCCAGATTCCGGATCGCCGCCTCGCGCTGATGTTTGCCTGCGCGCATCCAGCCATCGATGCAAGCGTCCGGGCTCCACTCATCCTGCAGGCCATCGTCGGCCTCGATGCGGCCACCATCGCCTCGGCATTTCTCACCTCGCCCGCGGCGATGGGCAAACGGCTGGTACGCGCGAAAACAAAAATACGCGAGGCGGGGATTCCGCTCGAAGTTCCCGAGCGCACCGAGCTGGCCGGCCGGCTCGAAGCCGTGCTCGAGGCGATCTACGCAACGTACACAGAAGGCTGGAGCGACGCGATTGGCGCCGATCTGCTCCGCCGCGATCTCACCGGCGAAGCGCTGTTCCTGGCGCGGGTCGTCGCGGAGTTGCTGCCGGCGGAACCGGAAGCGCTGGGCCTGCTGGCGTTGATGCTGCATGCCGAGGCGCGTCGACGGGCGCGGCGGGGCGCGCGCGGCGAATACGTTCCTCTGGCCCAGCAGGACATGGCGCTGTGGGATGCCGCGATGATCGCCCAGGCCGAGCTCCTCTTGCAGAGGGCGAGCCGTCTGCGTGCGGTCGGGCGCTATCAGCTGGAGGCCGCGGTGCAATCGGCGCATGTGGCGCGCTGTCGAACCGGCGAGGCCAACTGGGAACAGGTCGTTGCGATTTACGATGCGCTGCTGGCTATCACGGCCTCACCTGTGGTCGGCATCAATCGCGCTCTGGCCGTCGCCGAGGTATGGGGAGCGGACGCGGGCCTCGAGGCTCTTCCAAGTGCCGACGCAGATCCGCGGCTCCGCGAGTATCAGCCGTACTGGGCGGCGCGCGCGGAGCTGCTGGCTCGATCCGGAGCTACGGCAGAAGCCCACCACGCTTACGATGTCGCGCTCGGACTGGAGCGCGATCCGGCAATTCGGGAGTTTCTGGAGAAAAGATGTTCGGGTCTGGTCGAGCCGAAGCCGTAAGAACCGCTCCTGGCCGCGGTTGGCTTCCCGACTGAAATCAAAGCCTGATTCAGGAGGATTCGCCGCGGCGAGTCCTTTTCTATTTACGGCTTGCGCACCTCAGGGCGTTCATCGCTGGCTCTTTCTCATCCCGCGGCTTAGTGCCTGATCGCATCGGGTTCGCGGTTAGGCATCATCGGCCCCCAAAAGTGCGGCATTCCGAGACCAGGCAGGGAGTTATCGAAAATCGATAACCGTTGTGGAGGCAATATATGTGACTAATGATTGCCTCCAGGGTCGGAAGCTGATCGCCGTGACAGGCAGTAGAAAATTCTAGGGAGTGTGAGCAAGCAAACGGATTTTGTTCTAGTGCCTCGGTAACCTACAGAGAGAATGCTTAGGGCGGCTGAAGATGCTGCGTGGGTCTGGAGGGCAATGATTAAGGAATGGGAATCAACCCGCGAGCAAGTCGAAATCGGGCGGCCGTAGAGGTTTATTCCCACCCCGTCTGAATTCCAAAAAACGGTTCATGATTTTCCATGAACGCTGGAGAGCTTCGTCGATTTCAGGACCCGTAATGTATTCGGTTCTGTCACCGTGGCGCGGCGCAATAGCTCGCTTGGTAACGAATTCTCTATAGGCTCTGTCGAAATTAAGATTCCCCTGAAATATGGGCCACGCTTTTTCTCGGTTCTCATCGGGGACCATGATGTTTCGCAATCCCTCTATCGCCCGAGCGCAATTCACAACTGCCAAATCGGCGTAAGAAAGAGCTGAAATGAGATCGCGCATAGCCAGAAAGAGTGCTGGTTCCCTAATGATGTGGTCCATTACGTCGCCAAACCCGAAAGACCCTGGAACATTAGCGTTGTTAATCCTTACAGTGCAAAGATTGGCCAGAGAAGGATGAATGGTGCGGAGGGTAAACGCTTCGCCATAAGGATCAATCGCTGTGTCGAGAATGACGGTTAACGGCGCGCCGGTCGCGAAACAGTGCAAGTCCACAAAGGCGCGCACGTATGCGATGGCTCGATTATGAATCCGAGATAGGGAAACGAGCTCATCGACAGTGCATATCAAATCAATGAGTGAATGATTGATGGCGATGTTGAAATCGCCCTTCAGGCCTTCGGGGAGATCCGGTAGATGCGGAGGCTCATAAAAATGCACCGTTGGAACGTTCCACGCGCTAATCTCCTCAAACTCAGGCAGGATGCGGCCTTTGAATAGAAAAATGGGCATACACTGTCTCCATGAAGCCGAAGCCACAGTCCAAGGAATACTGATGCTTCGAGAGCCTATCAGGGGGTCCTCAGCGTATCGAAAGTGGACCTGAAACTGCAAATGGAAGCGGACAAAGAAAAGCGGACGCCTAGGTCCGCTTCCCACGCTTCCAACGTTTCTTTCCAGAGAGCGTAAGAAGGGAACTTCCGTTTCCTCCACCTTGCCAGTCAGGTCTGCATAGGTCAGTCTTTTCCCTGAAATTTGCGACAATGCCAGCATGAAGCGGTCCGCATCGTTCAGCGGATTTTCCTTCGTGGCCCGATTGTTGAACCTGAAAACCTTCTCATCAACGTACTCGACTGGTGAAAAGGTTCAACCGCAACATAGGTGCCCTTGAATCGCCGCTTCAGCAAAGATCAAAATGTACTCGACACCGCAGGTATGAACGATCCCGCGGTCGAACTCGTCAACTGAGTCACGAGTCTCCAGGGGAAGCTCCATGATGCCCGCTCCCATTACCTTCGTTTTGCTCTCCCGCCGATTCTCCTTGCAATAGCCTTCACCGGCTTCCAAACTTGAGTCAAAGCCTGATTCAGGAGGATTCGCCCCGGCGAGTCCTTTTCTATTTGCGGCTTGCGCCGCCCCCAGGGGCGTTCATCGCCGGCTCTTTCTCATCCCGTCGTCGTAGCGCTTGATCGTATCGGGTTCGCATCCAGGCATCATCGGCCCCAAAAGTACCGCGTTCCGAAGCCGCACAGGGGGTTATCGAGCTCGATAACAGTTTTGGAGTGCCTGTTTTCAATCGTTTGCCGGAGCCCCACCCCCCAGGGGGGGTGGCCCCCTTCGACCAAAAATCCCCAGGAGCAAAGCCAGCTTCAGGACGCCTGGCGGAGCATTTCGCAGGCGATCGCCGCCTGCCCCAGTGAAATTCCGCCGTCGTTCGCCGGTACTTCGCGGTGGGTGAAGACCTCGAATCCCTCGTTGCGCAGAAGGCCGATGCAGCCCTCGAGCAAAATCCCATTCTGGAAGCAGCCTCCGCTCAGGCAAACTCGGTTGAGCTGGAGTTCAGCCCGCATCCGTCGACACACCTCTCCAACCACGGCGACGAGAGTAGCGTGAAAGCGGGCAGCAAGACGATTCTGTGATTCTCGAGCCTCAACGCCGGCGAGGATCTGATGGATCATCGGCCGTAGATCGATCTCCATCGGAGAGTTTCCGTTCACAGAGAAATCGTAAGCATCGGTTGAAGAATCCTGGCTCGCGACGGCTTCAAGCATCATCGCAGCCTGCCCCTCAAACGATACGGTGTGCCGAAGGCCGATGAGCGACGCAACCGCGTCGAAAAGCCGGCCCGCGGAAGATGTCGGGACCGTGTTCACCCGCCGCTGCAGCATCGTGTCCACGATCCGCAGCCGCTCCGGGGTCGCCATCACCGGCCAACGCGGATCGTCCGGGATCGCCCCAAGCGTGTCCAGCAAGTAGCTGCGGGCGACCCGCCACGGCTCGCGCACGCCGGAGTCGCCGCCGGCGAGAAGAACCGGCCGCAGCCGCGCGTAGCGAGTGAAGCCGAGATAATCCGCCGCGAGAAATTCGCCGCCCCAGATGGTCCCATCGGTTCCAAACCCTGTGCCATCCCAGGCGACACCGATCACACGGCCGTCGAGCTGGTGCTCCGCCATGCAACTGGCAATATGAGCGTGGTGGTGCTGTACGGCGATCTTCTGAAGTTTGGGCAAGCCCAGCGCGAATTGCGTGCTCAGATAGCCGGGGTGGAGATCGTAGGCCACGGCACTGGGCGTCACGTGAAACAGGCGCGCCATCCGCTCCAGGGTTTCTTCAAAGAAGTGGAGCGTTTCGAAGTTTTCAAGGTCCCCGAGATGTTGGCTGGGAATCGCGAAGCCGGCCCGCGTCAGGCAAAGCGTGTTCTTCTGTTGCGCTCCGCAGCCAAGGACTTCCGCTTCTCCGCGACCGAGCCAGACGGGTTGAGGAGCGTAGCTGCGAGCCCGCCGCATGGGCACTATGTGCCCGGATACGACGCGGACAACGGAGTCGTCCACGCGCGTGTGGATCCGGCGGTTGTGGTGAACGAAGGCGTCGGCGATGCCGGCAAGGCGCTGCTCGGCCTCGGCGTTCTCGATGACGATCGGCTCTTCGCTGACGTTGCCGCTGGTCATAATGAGCGCGGGTTCGTTGCCCCAACGTTCGCGCAGGATGCGGAACAAAAGGTCGTGCATTGGGGTGCAGGGAAGCATCACTCCCGTAGAGGGATTGCCAGGAGAGACGGAATCGGCAAGATTTGCACCGTGTAGCCGGCGAAGCAGGACGATGGGACGTTCGCGCGAAACAAGGCCCGCGCGTTCTTCGACCGAAACATGGCAGAGCGATTCGGCGACGGCAGCGTCCGCGACCATGATCGCGAAAGGCTTCTCGCTGCGGTGTTTGCGACGGCGTAATTCTTCCACGGCAGCCGGCTGCCGGGCGTCGCAGGCGAGTTGATAGCCGCCGAGCCCTTTCCAGGCCACGATTCCTCCGTCGCGCAGGATATCCGCTACGCGGGAGAGGATGGCACGCGCACTTTGTGGCGCGGAAGCCACACCCCCGAATTCGACGAGTTCGAGGCGAGGTCCGCAAACGGGGCAGGCATTGGGCTGGGCGTGAAAGCGGCGATTCTCTGGATCCTTATATTCGTTCAGGCAGTCGGCGCACATCGCGAATTCCGCCATCGTGGTCATGGGGCGGTCGTAAGGGACGTCGAGGATGATGCTGTAGCGGGGCCCGCAGTTAGTGCAGTTGGTGAACGGGTAGTCGTGGCGGCGATTGGCAGGGTCGCGAGTATCCGCAAGACAGTCATCGCAGACGCAGATGTCCGGTGGAACGAGGGCAAATGCGGACCCTTCGGCGTCGCTTTCGTGAATTGAGAAACCGGACTCGCCGGTAGCGGGAATTTCGGAGCGCAGGATTCGAGCGATGCGGACGAGCGGTGGAGCTTCCGCGGGAAGGGCAGCGACAAAAGATTCAAGGGTGGCAGGGTCGCCTTCGATTTCGATAAAGACGCCGCGGGGCGAGTTGAGAACGAACCCCGCAAGGGCGTGGCGGCGAGCAAGGTGATAGACGTAGGGTCGAAACCCCACACCCTGCACCACGCCGTGAATCTGCAGTTGGAGGCGGATTGTGCTGCCGGCGGGAATCGTCTGCGTTCTCCTGAACCCTGACGATCCTAGTGTGACAGACGACTCCCGTGATGTGTATGCGCTGAGATGCCGGTATCAGGCAGCCTGAACGAATTCGAGCTCCAGTGTGATGGAGACTTCTTCGCCGACCATCACTCCACCGGTCTCCATGGCGGCATTGAAGGTGAGGCCAAAGTCGGCGCGATTGATCTTTGTGGAAGCATGAACGCCAACACGCGTGTTGCCCCAGGGATCTTTTACAGGAGGGGTGGGACCTTCGACCGTGAACTCAACTTCCTTCGTCACTCCGTGGATGGTGAGGGGGCCGGAGACGAGACCGGATCCGTCGGCTCTGCGCGTAACGCGGGAAGAGCTGAAGGTCATGGTTGGAAATTTCTCCGCGTCGAAGAAGTCGGGGCTCTTGAGATGGGTGTCGCGCTGGGGATCGCGCGTGTCGATGGTCGATACGTCGATGGAGGCCTCAATCGTCGATTTGCTGAGGTCGCTCGGGTCGTAACTGAGTTTGCCGGTGACGCCGGTGAACTGGCCCCGGACATTGGAGATCATGAGGTGACGGACGCGAAACTCGGCGATGGAATGGACCGGATCGATGGTCCAGGTGGTGATGCTGGCGGCGGTAGCACTCATAGGTGGTTGGTCCTCCTCTCAATTGGATTCGTCAGAAATATGTTCGTTGCAACAAATAATCTGGAAACTAGACCGTCCTCGGGCGACAGGCCAGCAGCAGACGGCCGAGCAAACGCAACTGCTTCTGTCCGAGGTGGCCGAGTTGCCTTCGATGAAGGTCGCAAACCGGCCCATCGAGGCGACCAAGAAAGGCAAGCCCCTTGTCTGTAATACGAACGTGGACCCTCCGGCGATCAGGATTATCGCGGCAACGACCGATGAGGCTGCGCTTTTCGAGGCGGTCGAGGAGGCGGGTGATATCGGGATCGCGGGAGATCATGCGGTTAGAGATTTCGCCGCAGAGCAGGCCTTCTGGCGCTCCCCGCAGAATGCGCAGGACGTTGTACTGGTTCGGTGAAAGGTCGTGCTCGCGGAGTATTTGAGCGGGAGCCCGGGAGAGCAGGTCAACCGTGCGCGCCAACTCGACAAAGACGGCTTCCTCGGGACAATTACCGGTCTGGATGGGAGAGCCAACGGAACGGGGCATCCATCAAGGATGGTTGTTGTAACGAAGAAGTGTCAAAAAAAAGCGGTGGCACCGTGCGGGTCAATTCCAATCCTGCAGATTCTGACCGGCCATGCGGACCGACGAGCTTTTTCAGGAGAGGAAGGAGGAACGGGCAGGAGGTAGAGGGAGACGCTTTCCGTCGTCAGCGAACGAGACCAGAGGGCAGGACAGGTGAGGTTCTGGGCATCTGCGCGTGCGCTGGCGAGAGCAAGTCGGGCAGGATTAGGTGGAGAGAGCGAGCTGATCGCCAGCTTTGATGTCGAGCTGGCTTATCTGACCGGGAGCAAGTTCGAGCACGCAGTGGGTCTTCAGACTGACAGGAGTGACCCGCCAGGGGCGCAGGCGCTCCCATGTTTTCAGAACGCGTAAATTTTTGTCGAGCGCGACGACGTCAATGGCGAAGCGCATCCACATGGTGTGGACGCCCGAAGACGGCCGGATGAGGATTCCGGAGCCGTCATCGAGGGAAGATTTTCCGAGAAGGCCGAACAGTCGCGTCAAAAAGGTGTCAGCGAGGCCGATCCGCGATCCGATGGTTACGGCCTTCTCCGGAATGGTGACGGTAAGGTATTGCATTAAAATGGCCGCCTCTTCCGCCGGTTTTGGGCGGTCTGCATCTGTGGCGAAAATCTCCTGAGCGAACGATTGGTTGTTCGCGGCAGGGGAGGGCTCGGCAGAATGCCGGGTAAGTCCTGAGGAACGAATCAGGACAGCAGGTTTCGGAGCCTGAGCGATCAGGCCGTTCTCTTTCTGCGCAATACGATCACGCCAAAAACAAGAACCGCCAGAGCGCCGGCGACCGCACGAATCATAAGGGATCCACCCATGGCTCACTCCTTTCCCGGCACATGCCGTAGTGGGGATCAATAAGAGCAAAGATCCTGAGAATTAGGCAGACTTCGACTTCCTTCTGCGCAGAATAATGACGCCGACCACGGCAACAGCCAGGGCAAGGGCAACAACACGGACAATCATGCTCGATTCCATCGCGAATCTCCTTTCCGGCGCGCCGATTTTACGGCGCACGCGAATTGCAGCAAACTCAGTGTCCTCCCCCCAGAGAGCTGCTCAGGGTGAGGATGGCCGGAGCCAGCAACACGATGAACAGGCAGGGGAAGATAAAGAAAACCAGAGGGAAAAGAATCTTGATTTTGGTCTTGGCCGCTGCCTCTTCAGCGCGCTGACGGCGAGCAATTCGCAGCTCCTCGGAGTAACGGCTGAGGGCGCGGACAATGGGAGTGCCGAAGCGGTCCGTCTGCTGCAGCATCGTGACAAGCGAAGTGAACTCCTCCAGCTTGGTACGGTCGGCCATGCTCTGCCATGCATCGAGGCGGGCTTTACCGGCACGCTGCTCGAGGTTGATCTGATTAAATTCCTCGTTCAGTTCGGGATAGCTGACGGCAATTTCCTGTCCGATACGAAGCAGGGCCTGATCCAGACCCAGTCCGGCCTCGACGCAGATCACCAGCAGATCGATCGCGTCGGGAATGCCTTTCTGAATCTTCTTCTTTCTCTTGTTGACGGCGCGGGTGAGCCAGATATCCGGAAGCAGATAGCCGACTGCCGCCAGCGCGAGACACCAGAAGGCAGTGTTGCTGTGAATGAAGCTGCCGCCGATAGCTCCAGCTGCGGGTCCGACAAAGCGGGCGGTGAAGTACAGGTCGAGCTGACTTCCACCTTTGAGACCGGCGGTTACGAAGCGCTGGCGGAGCTTCTCGTCCTCAGAGAGGCCGAGGCGGGCACGGAAGGCTCGAGCCACGGAGAGAAGCTGATCCTTGAAGACTTCCTTGCTGCGGATGGTGCGCTTATCCGGACGGCTGCTGGTAACGATATCCAGAATGCGCCGGGCCTGCTGCGATGGACGCAGAAGGAAAGGCGCACAGAGCAGGGTGATCACGCAGAAAACCGTGAGGGAGAGCGCAATGTAGAAAAAGATCATCATGATAGTCGGCCCTACACCTCAATGGCATTGATGATGCGGTTGATGAAAAATGCGCCCAGGGCGATAAGGCAGACGCAGAGCAGCAGCAGCTTGTGCCCGATCGGCTCATCGAACAGGGGCTTGGAGTAGCCGGGATCCATAAAGTTGATCAGGGCGCCGACGACCACGGGAAGCAGAGTCAGAATCCAGCCGGTCATGCGGCCCTGCGCGGTCTGGGTGCGAATTTCTCCCTGAATCCGCTGGCGCTCCCGTATGACATGAACGGTGCGGTCCAGCACCTCGACAAGGTTGCCGCCGGTTTCACGCTGGACGCAGATCGCGGTAACCAGAACTCGCAGGTCGGCAGAAGGCACGCGATCGATCAGCTGCAGGAGGGCGTCACGCAGGGGCAGTCCAAAATTCTGCTGGCGGAAGACTTCGCTGAACTCAGTGCAGGCGGGTTCTGGCGCGCCCTGAGCCATAATTTCGATGGCAGCGGACGTGGAATGGCCGGCACGCAGGGAGCGGGCCATCATATCGATCGCGTGGGGCAGGGCTTTTTCGAAGGCACGCAGGCGACGGTAGCGCATGAAAGCGACGCGGGCCCAGGGAAAGCTGGCGAAGAAGCCGGCGACCGCAAACTCGACGCCGAGAATCGGCGCGAAGAACATGGTGAGAACAAAGCCAATGCCCGCGGCGGCAGCGGTCTGCACGAAGAGAGCCGAAGCGGTCGTATTAATCGCTGCCTGAGAAATCCACTTCTGCAGCGACTGCATCGAGATGTACTTGCTGACCGTCTGGCCTATCCAGTCGAAGCGGCTGGTCGCGGTCTTGCGCAGCAACTCGCTGCTTTCGAGCGAAACGGTGACGCCGCCGACTTTCTCGGCGGTTATGGCAGCAAGCCGGCTCTGGAGGTGCTTATCGACGCGGGTAGGCGCCGTCGCAAAAGTAACGACTCCGAAGGTGATGATAAGAACGGCGAAGAAGCTGGAGGCGATTAATAAAATCATGAGCCTGGGTCCTCACACTTCCACGTTGTGATCCATCAGACCGGGCGGGATCGGAATACCGGCGGCCTTCAGGCGTTCAGTGAATTTGGGAACGATTCCCGTCGAGCGGAAACGGCCCTTTACTTTGCCGTTTTCGGCTACGCCTTCCTTCTCGAAAAGGAAAATGTCCTGCATGCTGATGACGTCGCTGTAGGCGCCGGTCAGCTCAGTGATATGGGTGATGCGGCGGCTGCCGTCGCTCATACGAGCGACCTGGACCAGCAGGTGAATGGCGGAGGCGATCTGCATGCGGATGGCCTTATCCGGAAGGCGGATGTCGCCCATCATGCACATGGTTTCCAGACGTGCCAGACCGTCACGAGGGGTGTTGGAGTGAATTGTGGTCAGGGAGCCGTCGTGGCCGGTATTCATGGCCTGCAGCATGTCCATGGCTTCCTCGCCGCGGACCTCGCCGAGGACGATGCGGTCCGGGCGCATACGGAGGGCGTTGATGACCAGCTCGCGCTGGCGGATTGCGCCTTTTCCTTCGACGTTGGGCGGGCGTGTTTCAAGACGCACAACGTGGTCCTGACGTAGCTGCAGTTCGGCGGAATCTTCGATGGTGACGATGCGCTCTTTTTCCGAGATGAAGCTGGACAGGGCATTGAGCAGCGTCGTCTTGCCGGCGCCGGTACCGCCGCAGATCACAATATTGAGGCGGGCCTGCACCGCGGAGCGGAGGCATTCCAGCATGGGGCCAGTGAGAGCTTTGTTCTGAATCAGTTTTTCGGCCGTGAGCGGCGAGGAGCCGAAGCGGCGGATGGAGAGGATGGGGCCGTCGATGGCAAGCGGCGGAATGATGGCGTTGACACGGGAGCCGTCCTTGAGGCGGGCATCGACCATCGGGGTCGATTCGTCGACGCGCCGGCCGACAGCGGAAACGATCTTGTCAATGATCTGCAGGAGGTGGCGGTTGTCGCGGAAGCTGACGCTGGTCTTGCTGAGCTGGCCGCGCCGTTCCACATAAACGTTAGCAGCCGTGTTGACCAGAATGTCGCTGATGGTGTCGTCTTTGAGCAGCTGTTCGAGCGGGCCGAGCCCGAAAACTTCGTCCAGAACTTCCTGCGCGAGGCGATCACGCTCCGAGGAACTGAGAGGAACGCCCTGCTCGCCAATAATCTGCTGAATCAGGGCGAACAACTGCAACTGGCCGGCGCGCGTTTCCTGAGCTTCTCCCAGTTTTTCCAGGTCGAGGCGATTGATGAGCTCGGCGTGAACAGCGGACTTGAGTTCCTGCTGCTCTTTTTCACGGAGCGGCCGGGCGTTGGGCGTGCCAGTCCTCAATCCGGAACTGCCGGTCCGCAGGTTCGTCGCTTCCGGACGTGCCTGCGTGAGGTTGAGCGTAAGATCGCTCATCGCTATTCAGTCCTTTTCTGGCCAAACAAAGAAAAGCCTTTTTTGGCTGGTTGGGCTTTCGGGGCTTCGTCTCCGGTAAGGATGGAGGTCCAACGGGAGAACTGAGTGGAGATCTCCGATTTCTTGTCGGGCCCGATGGGCTCGCCAACATTGATAGCGCGCTGGCACTCGGTATAGGCATTGCAGAGCCGGACTTCGACAGGCACACGGATTGCTTTTTCGATCTGCTCGATGGCGATGGCGCCATGGGAAGAGTAGCGATTGATGATGACGTGGAGCCGGGCGGAGGTCGATTCGTTGCGGCTGAGGCCATCGATGTAGCGGGAGAGATCGCGGATAGCTCCGATATCGGGCGTGGCCACCAGATAGATCTGGTCGGAGCGATCCATCACGGCCAGGGAAACCTCTTCAAGTGAGGTTTCGCAGTCGAGAATGATGTAATCGTACTCGCCGCGCAGGAACTCAAGAGTGCGTTCGAGGGCATCAGGATCGACGGTGCGCGTGAGGTCGTGCGACTCGGGAGAAGACAGAACCTCAAGGCCGCTGGCATGTTTGGCGATGAAGCCGCGCAGCAGGGTCGAGTCGAGTCGATTCACGTTGCGAATCAGTTCATCGAAGTGATAGCGGGTTCCATCGAGACCGAGATAGAGGCAGACATGGCCGAACTCGGGATGGTTGTCGATGAGCAGAACTTTTTTGTTCTTCTGCCGGACGAGGTAGTAGGCCAGCGTGACGGCCGCCGTGGTCGTGCCGACCCCGCCCTTGGCGCCAAAAAAGGAAAGAATGTGCCCGGTGGAGCGAGTGCGACCGGTACTGGTAGACCACTGGCGTTCCTGCCGATCGAACAAGGCAGACAGCTGGCGGGCATCGAGGGGATTCTTGAGCACCTCGTTGCAGCCGGCGCGCATGGCGGTGAGCAGAAGATCCGCATCGTTGCTGCTGGATAAGGCCGCGGCAAAGAAACGTCCAAAGAACAGCTGCTGCATATAAGCAGAAGTCTCGGCTGCTCCCTGGGGGTCGCGATCGAAATCGATGATGGCGATGACGAGGTCGGCGCCCTTGGCGTCCGCGGAGATGGCGGGGCGGCGGACCGCAGACACGTACTCATCGAAGTCGTCGTGGCTGACGGTCCAGGGATGGTTCGATGCAGCCTGAACAACTTTGTCGGTCAGTTCACGCTCGAGACCGACAGTCAGCAGTGCAATCGAAAGGGTCGAATTTGGGGCCGGCTGGCTCATAGGTGGAAATCTTTCTTTCCTTAGTGGATTGGCACCTGCGCCGGCACAGGCTGCGGCTGTGGCTGCGGTGGTGGGGTTTTTGGAGCCAGTTCCTTATCGAACTTCTGATTTTCGATGAAGGGAATCGCTGTCTTGGGCTGAGTAGGAACCGGATTGTCCGAGAGCGGATCGACCAAAGTCGGGGTCACAATAATCGCAAGATCGTCGACGCTCTTGGTCACGTTCTTCGACTGGAAGAGCTTGCCAAGGATCGGGATGTCCCCAATGCCCGGGATTTTCGAGAGTTGGTCGCTGGTGCGATTGTCGAGCAATCCGGAGATGCAGAAGCTCTGACCGGTTTTCAGCTCAACCTGGGTTTCAGCGCGGCGGGTGGAGATGGCCGGAATCGTATATCCGGAGATGACGACTTCGTTGCTGTAATCGAGGGCGCTGACCTCAGGTGCGACCTTGAGCTTGATGGTGCCGTCGGCGAGGACCGTCGGCGTGAAGTCCAGTTTGACTCCGTAGGGGCGGAACTGAATCGTGACCGACGTGAAACCTCCGGTACCACCCTGCACGACCGGGTAGGGAAATTCGCCGCCGGAGAGAAACGAAGCTTTTTCTCCGCTGGTGGCGGTGATGGTGGGTTCGGCCAAAATCTGGGCTATCTGCTTGGTCGTCAGGGCTTCGATGGCAGCGCCGAGCTCCATGCTCTGGTTGTAATAGAACAGACCGAGCAGGCCGCTGACCGCCAGAAGCGATGAGCCGGATGAGCTGGAGGTGGTGCCGGAGCCTACGGTAATGGCGCCAAACTGTCCGGTCGTGGTGTTGAAGGTATTCGCACCCGGTCCGAAGAAGTTGAACCCGAGTGTCTGAGCCCGCGAGCGGTCGATCTCAATGACCCGTACCTTCAGGCGGACCTGAGGGGTATGCTTGGGTGCGATCTGCAGGGAATCCGCGACATCTTTGGAGAAGAGGCCAGCAAGCTTTACCGCGGCGTCCGCGGTTTCCGAGCTGGTGACGTTCCCGGCGAGTGCGACCTGATCGCCGTGGCCTTCCACGCGAATATTCTCGTTGGGAAAAGCTTCCTCCAGCGCGTGGTGAAGGTTGGTGACGTCGACGTCGGAGTTGACCAGGTAGGCGCGGGATTGTCCGTTTTCATCCCAGAGCACCAGGCTGCAGACACCAGGAGTTTTGGAGGTGATAACGATCTGGTGCGGACTGGAAGTGAAGGAATCGAGCACTTCGGGATTGCTGACGTAAATGCGGCGAATACGATTCTCGGTGTTGACGAACATGGAGCGGCCAACGAGAAGGTGAAGGGGCTCGCCAACAGCCTGAGCGCTCGTGCTCATATCTCCGAGGAGAGGAGCAGGCGCGGCGGCGGCGATGGCCTTGTTTTGTGCGCAGGCTCCCGACCAGGCAGCAGTCGAGAGTGCGGCCGCCAGCAGAGCTGGGGAAAAGGTTCGAATTGTGCGCTGTCTGCGTATCATGAATGCCTCAGTAGAAGCTGACCGTGGAGCGTTTATCGCCCATCATGGTTTCGACAACCCACGGCCTGGGAGCAACGGCAACCGGGGCGCGGCGGGGGGCGGGTATGCCAGGTTCCGCTTTGGCGGATGGCAGAGAAGCCAGTTGGGCGAGCGCGACCGGCGTAGCACCGGCCTGGGTATGATCGCCGCCATTGCGAAGGACGAAGTGAATGGTCCCCTTCTCGCTGGCAAGGACGGCCTTTTCAGCCTCCTCGGGAGAGAGAAGAAGCGTTACCACGTCGACAGAGACGGGCTTACCTGTGGGATCCGGCTGAACCTGATGGCCGGCGGCCAGGACTTCAGCATCCTGCAGCACGGTTGCGGTCAGCGATTCCGGATGGGCATCGTCCCGGTAGGTAACGAGCACATCGACGTGAGTACCCGGCATAAGGAAGCCGGCGACACCGACGACCTCATCGGAGCGGAGCGCGATGGCGCGCATGCCGCTGGGAATTCTTCCCGTTAGGCCGATGCCGGAACCAGGCGTGGCGAGCTGGCGATCGAGGATCGGTTGTCCGGCTGAGAGCGGATAGAGTACCGCGCGACCGACAACGTCGTCGACTTTGACGAAGCTGCCGTCCAGGGGATGATCCTTGGGCCAGTTGATCATGTTGATGTCTTCGCGCCGGATGACTTCACCGGGATCGAGCGCGCGGGCGGCCGCAACATACTGGTTGAGCGGCTGGACCTGGGTGCGCGAGGCATGGGCGACTCTGCGGCTGAGCCAGAACGTAAAGAGGCCGGAGATTACCAAAGCGACGACGAGAGCAAGCATCAGGCGGCGGGCCATATCAGATCACCTTTGGAACGCCGTGAGGAAGAGCGTCGTCGCAGTGCCCGCGGCAACGGCCAGGGCATAGGGAAGGCGCAGCGTCCTCGCATTCGCGAGATTGAGTTGTGGGTGAGGGGCGAGGCCCTCGATGCGATGGTGCAGGGCGAGCGCGCCGACGTTCCGGATGGTTTCCCGGAAGCGTCCGCGCCAGAGGGCAAGGCCGAGAGCCATCACACCGCCGGCCAGGGCTGTAAGAATCAAAAGCCAGGGGACCAGGGGCATGCCGGCAATGGCAGCGACCGCGGTCATGAGCTTGACATCGCCGGCACCCATGCCGCCGGCGAGCCAGAAGATAAGAAAGAGGACACCGCAGATGAGACCGGCCAGGGCTGCAAAAGCCAGCTGTTTCCATCCGCCAAAAACCAGGTGCAGAAGCAAACCGAGAAGAATGCCGGGGAGCGTGATGAAGTTCGGAATTCGGCGGCTGCGCACGTCAAAGACGGATCCGGCCAGTGCGCATCCCAGCGCCACTGTCGGATAGAGCCACTCGGTAAGATGGTTCGACATGCAATGACCCCAATGTGCTCTGTTCGTCCTTATCGGCGGCCAGAGCGGGAATATTCATCCCACCTGAGCGTCCTGGAATCCGGGAGGGAAAATCAGGCGCTCGAGGCAGATGCGTGAAGAACTTGTGCGATGCGGGGAAGACGTCCGGGGGGCACTTGCTCCGAGGTCGCTGCCAGCACATCGCGCCGCGGCACCCCGGCCTCGGGCTTTCCCTTGCGGGGAGCAGCCAGGAAATCCGCACGATGCTGCGTCGTCCTTCGGTTCGTTCCCTGAAACGGCAAACCAGTTATGCAGTGCCGGTCAGGAAAGGGATTGAAGTTGTGTCGCCACACTGATGGCAAACGGCTCGCAATGGCCGGGAGGTGGGACGGTCGCGACCGGGGCCTGACAACGTGGCCGCGACCTCATCTTGTCGATCCGGCTCAGAACGCCGTTTGTCCGAAGACAAGAGCGAACTTAACCGATCCACCCAACCAGAGACCGGCAAAAACAGAAACCGTCAGAACATCAGTGATGGTTACAGGCTGCTGCCGATGGTGTTGAATTCGCTGCCGATTTTGTTGCTCAGAGACCCCATCGCGACGATGGCGCCAAGGGCGATGAGGGCTGCGATCAGAGCGTACTCGATCAGGTCCTGGCCGGACTCATCGTTCATCAGGTTCGTGAAAAGCTGTTTCATTACCGTTCTCCTTGTAAGTCGCGGCGCGGCCATCCAGTGGATAACCCCGAACCGCGCTGCGTTGGTGGTGATTGTTGTCACATTGCGCCCGAGGGTCACTCTGTCGCAATGCCATTTAAGTGTTACCCTTTGCTACTTTTGTTCAAAACTCTGGTGTTAAAGCGATGGAAAATCACGTGATTCAAGTCATTCAGTGCGACGGTACTCCCGACTTCGAAGGGCCCGTCAGAAAATGGATCAGAGACTACTGCCAATAGTGTTGAACTCGCTGTCAATCTTGTTCGTCAGGCCTTTCAGCGCTGCAATTGCAGCAACCGCGATCAGGGCCGCGATTAACGCGTACTCGATCAGGTCCTGGCCGGAATCGTCGTTGAGCAAACTTCTCAGGAGCCGCGAAGGGCAGATCATCGAATTTCTCCCTGTGGAATACCGCAGCAGGTTGCTTGCCGATGCGCCGACCTCTGCGCCTGCTGTTTGTTTGAATCGTTATTGAGATATTGCGATGGAGTGCTTTCTGCGGCAATGCTCAGTAAGTGTTACCACTTGCCACTTCAGTGGGGCTTGCGTCGCCCGGAGTGTTCCAGAAGGGGAATTGTGGCGATGGGCAGAATGGCTCGAAGGAAGTCCCTGTAGCAGGGGAGCTGGGTCCGATCTGTCGCAGTCCATGTCTTTCCTCGAGGACGGGGCGGGATGGCCGGCGATTCTTCTTCATCCATCCCAAACGGATCAGCGACTGCACGAATGCCGTGGAGGATCAGGCAGGCAGGTTGAATCCCCAGCTACAGATTTCCCAGTGCCATGAGCCACAGGCTCATTCGGGTAACCATCGCTCCTTGTCTTTTTCCGGGAGGCGAGGCGTGGCTGGACGGCCGAACACCTCCCACGGCGAAGTGCGTCGACCTGAAGTAACATCTGGGCGATTCCGGCGCGTTCCTGGTGGGATCCGGCACGAAGGTTGTAACGCATCGGTGTGGGCAGGTTTAAGTCCAGCACACCTTTTCGAGGAGATAGCCCGTTACCGCTGAAGGGAGGCCACGGACGCTTTGCCGGTGACTGCCACTTTTGGGGGATTCGTACACGGCGGTGGTAGGAGGCTTGCACCGTGTGCTATCGACTCGGCATCTTTGCACGCCGATCATGATGAGGCGGACTTTCTGCAGTAACCGCCACGAAGGGGCGGCAGAAGGATCACATGGCTCCCTTCTCGGGTCATCCCTTTCGCCCGACCGCGGAGCCGTTCGCGATACCAGCCAGGGGAGCATCGGATTTGCAGTCGAACCGTCCAGAATCAACCAAAACGGACCAGATCGCTCGGGCGATTTTGCTCGGACTGTTGTGTTCGGTTTCCGCATTTATTTGCCTGCGCGGCGGCGCTGCGGGCGTGACCGACCCGGATATCGGATGGCATCTGCGAACCGGGGAGTGGATCCTGCAACACCATGCGGTCCCGCACGCAGATCCGTTTTCGCGTGTCACCGGCGGCAGTCCATGGCAGGCCTACAGCTGGCTCTTTGACCTGATTCTGCTGAAAATCTATACGTGGATGAACCTGCGGGGCGTGCTGCTGTTCACCGCGGGCATGATGGCACTGATCGCAGCCGTGGTCTATCACATGGTGAGTCGGTTGCAGACGGATTTCACACAGCGCGCGGCGCTGACCGTGGCGCTCATGTTCTGTATGTCGCGCATGAGCACTCCGCGGCCGTGGCTGTTTACCATCCTTTTTTTCGCCGTCGAGATGGACATCCTGATGCATTCGCGCCGAGAGGGGAAAAGCAGGGAACTGATTTGGCTGGTTCCCCTCTTCGCGATTTGGGCGAACGTGCATATTCAATTCGTCGATGGTCTGCTGGTTTTGGGCATAGCCGCCATCGAGCCCCTGATCGGCCGGTGGTGGAAGTCGGATACGCATTGCGCATCCGCACGAAGTTTGTGGTTCGTCTTCGGCGCTTGCGCTGCTGCCGTTTGCCTCAACCCGTACGGCCCCGGTATTTACAAAATTGCCTGGCAAATGGGCTCACAGGCCGGCGTTCTCGATACCGTGAGCGAAATGCAGGCGCTCCCATTCCGGACTCCCGGCGATTTTGTTCTGCTGTTTCTCGCCCTGGCCGCTGCCGGCGTCCTGTTCAGGTACCGGCAACTGGCCCCGTTTGAGACGCTGATGCTGGCGTTGGCTGCGGTACTGTCCTTCCGTTCACGCCGCGACCTGTGGGTCATCGCCATTACAGCGGGCGCGATCCTCGCCGCTGGTCTGCCTGCGAGAGCAGAAAAGGAAGATCGGAAGAAGCCGCAGGCATGGGCTATTGCGCTGTCAGCAGGAACGGCATTGGCTGTGTTCGCTGCGAGCGTGTTGCTGTTGCACGTAACCAATGGACGGTTGCAGAAGTTGTTAGCCGAGAATATGCCCGTTCGGGCCGTCGAAGCCGTCAGAGACCGCCACTACACCGGCGCAGTCTTTAACACCTACGACTGGGGCGGCTTTCTGATCTGGAATCTGCGCGAACCGGTGAGCATCGACGGGCGCGCGGGCCTCTACGGCGATCAGGCGATCTCCCGGTCGCGGGACACGTGGGCGGGCGGTGCAAAGTGGTCGGCCGATCCCGATCTGCAGTCGGCCGGGGTCGTGATCGCTCCGGATGGAGCCGCGCTCACGCAGTTGTTGCGCACCGATGCACGCTTCGAGTTGGCCTATGAGGACAAAGTGGCGGCAGTATTCGTCGACCGCAAGGATGTTAAGAACGGCGACCAGAACAATGTCGCCGAACTCTGCCGCGACAAAAGTACGAGCGCGGGACGACAAAATCCCTGATCGCGCGGAAAAGGCTACCCTCGATCCGGGCGAAGGCAAGTTCGCCCCTGCTGATTCGGGCGCGGCGAGTACTCCGGTAACACTTTGCGGTCCAAATTAGAACAAAATGCCCCGTTCTTACCTGCGCAGTAATCAACACAAATTACTGAAAGCCACTCCGATACAACGAAGTAGCCATTGAGCATTTGGGAACGCGCACTAATCTTTACTTAACCTGTTCCCGAAATGAAGGAGTTGTTCACGCCACCGGCATGGCATGTGCCGCGTAAGTGGGCAGCGCAACCTGTTCTTCCCGGTTCAGGCCGGAATTTTTAAGATGAATGGATTCGCGATGACGATGAACACAGCAATGCAGCGCACCCTGGCGCAATTGAGCTCCTCCACGGTGGTTCGCGCTGTCGCCTCGCGGAGCGAGACGGCGCGACGCTGCCTCGGAGCGATCTCCGGCGAAGAAGGCCAGACACTGGCGGAAATGGCCCTCGTCACACCGATCATGCTGGCTGTTCTTACGGGGATTTTTTCGTTCGGAATCGTACTCAATCAATATCTGGTTTTGACCAATGCGACGAATGCAGGAGCAAGGGCATTTGCATTGAGTCGAAGCGGTTCGACGTCGCTCGCGCCCAGCGCGGATCCCTGCATGTATGCGATTTCAGCGATCACTGCATCCTCGACCGTGATGAAGACTTCGAGTCTAAGTTTCACCATTACGTACACTCCGAGCGGCAGCAGCAACCCGAACAACGGTAACGCAGCTTCGACCTACACAGCGACGGGGTCGTCCTCCAGCGTCTGTGCCAGCCAGGCGATGTATACCGGCGATGTAGTTACCGTACAAGCGGTCTATCCGGTCTCGCCGGTCATTTTTGGATGGGCCAGCAGGACCATCAATCTGACTGCATCGAGTACTGAACTCGTCAATTGATGGCGACACAAATTAGTTGAAACGGCAAGACGGGCGGCCGCAACGGCCGCCAGGGCAAGGAGATAGTTCGATGATGTATCGCGAAATCAATACAGGTAACAGCGACTCGACGTTGGAAACAACCGTGGCGGAAGGCTCTGCCCAGGATCGGGTTCCTCGTTCGTTGGCTCATCGCCTGTCGGGCGACGAAAGCGGGCAGGTTCTGCCCTGGGTCGTGGTCATGATGCTTTCAATCCTCGCGGTAGCCGCCCTGGTCGTCGACCTCGGCCACGCGATGGTGGTGCAGCGTGTGCTGCAGCAGCAGACCGATGCGGCAGCCCTGGCCGCGGCCGAATCGTTATCCGGCGGAAACTACTCCACGGTGGGGCAGTCGTTCAGTGGTGCGGGCAGCGACAAGAACGCCTATGCAGGTGTTTCGGTGGGTACTCCAACCATCACTCCGCTCTGCCTGACGACCGTGAGTGGATGGGGTCTCTCCTGCACATCAACAGCTCCGAATGCAGTTTCGGTGACGGAGACAGCAAGCGTGCCAACGCTTTTCGCGAGCTTGTTCGGGAGGGGCAGTGTTCCTCTGAGTGCAACTTCGACCGCATCGCCGGGTCGGCCGCAGCCTTACAACATTGCAGTCATTCTCGACACCACGCCGTCGATGGCGAACAGCGATACGAATTGCGGATCGGGTCAGACGCAACTTTCCTGTGCGGAAACCGGGGTCCGGCAGTTGTTAGCGGGCCTGGCGCCTTCCATGGACGTGGTCAGCCTCTTCACGTTCCCCAATATGCAAACGAGTTCCGTATCGAACGAATACGGATGCAGCCCTTCAGCCAATCAGAGTGTGCCACCGTATACGTTCCCGATTTACAACGCTACCTCCCTGCAGACCATGCCATACTCGACTACCAGCGGTGGACGGAACCCAACCACCACAACCGTCCAGGTGACCTATCAGGTGACACCCTTCTCGAACGATTACCGCACTTCGGATGCCGCGACGTCACTCAATTCCAGCTCCAACATAGTAAAGGCGGTTGGGGGTAAGAGCGGTTGTACAGCGATGAGCACTGGCTACGAGAACACCTACTATGCAGGTGCGATCTATGCCGCGCAGGCATCGTTGCTTGCCGAGCAGGCGGTTCAGGTTTCAAACGGAGTAAAGAACTCGCAAAACGTAATCATCCTGCTCAGCGACGGCAACGCAACAGCGAAAGAAACGAGCCCTGGCGGTTCATTCTCTCCAGGGTCCAACGATATGGTGAGCAGCAGCAGCCAGAGCACCACTTACGGCGATGCGTCGGGTAACTACCCCAATTCCTATGGAGGCGGATCGTGGGTTGGCGAATGCTCGCAAGGCGTGGATGCAGCGCAGTATGCCGCGACCTATACGAATAACAACTCCACCGTCTACACCATCTCCTACGGTTCTCCGTCGACATCGAGTAGCGGCAACTGCGCCAGCGACCGCAACAGCAAAGCAAGCCACTACGACATCACCCCCTGCGAAGCCATGCAGCAGATGTCGTCGGGATGGCCGAACGACAAGTCGCATTTCTACTCCGATTACTACTTGCCGGGAAGCGACAGCGGTTGCCAGGCGGCTGATCAGAACAACACGATCACCTCGCTCAACAACATCTTCAAATCCATTCTGGTAAACCTGACCGGAGCACGGTTGATACCCAACGGCACTCCGTAGACAAAACCGAGGTCTGTCTTTTATGCCGGCGCGCATACTGCACGCCGGTATAATCTTTTGTGGCGCGGCTATCTCTCGCGGTCGGATCGTATTTTCCTGAGCGTCTTGCGATCTCGGGAATCGAGAGTCCGCCGAGGCCGCTCTCTTTCTTGACAACCGTCTCGTTGCCGCTGAAAATGGCCTCTTCGTTGATTCGCGGAAAGGTACACCGTACCTCTCTGCGGAATGGAAGAATTGAACGAGATGGGAATTACAGATCGGTTCAGGCTCGACGGGAAGACGGCCCTGGTAACGGGATCGGCAAGCGGCCTGGGTGCCGCAATTGCTCTGGCATTCGCCGAGGCAGGTGCAGCAGTGGCGTGCCACGGGAATCGGCGGGCCGCCGAAGAGACCGCACGACAGATTCGCGGCCTGGGGCGGGAGGCAAGGAGTTTCTCCGCCGACCTGAGCGCCGAAGATGGGGCCAACAAGCTGTTCGTCGACGTGGTGGTGGCAATGGGCGCCCCGGATATCCTGGTCAATAACGCGGGAACCATTCATCGCGAGGCGGCTGAAGATCACGATCTGAACGCGTGGAAGCAGGTTCTCCAGGTGAATCTGACCAGCGCATTTCAGTTGTGCCAGCTAACGGGTCGGGAGATGCTGAAGCGCCGGCACGGAAAAATCATCAACATTGCCTCGATGATGTCGTTTCAGGGAGGAATCCGGATCGCCGCCTACGTGGCGTCCAAGGGCGGCATCGCCCAGATGACTAAAGCGCTGGCTAACGAATGGGCCGCTCGCAACGTGCAGGTGAACGCTATCGCACCCGGATATTTTCGGACAGAAAACACATCTGCGCTGCAGAAAGATGAAACGCGAAATCGTCAGATCCTTGAAAGGATTCCCGCAGGACGCTGGGGCGAGCCGGCGGATCTGACCGGAGCGGCCGTGTTTTTGGCATCGCCGGCCAGCGACTATGTAACTGGAACGGTTTTGGCCGTGGATGGTGGATGGCTCGCACGGTAGAGTCGAGAGTGGCGATGCGGCAGAAAGCACCGGTAGCCCACGCAAAGCGTGCCGAAAAGGCTGGCGACGGTGGAAAGCCGGCCGACCCTTATCAGTTGCAGAGCCTTGATCGCGCCGTTGCCGTTCTGGAGTTGCTCGGCGACAGCGAAGGCCCTCTGGGGCTTGCAGATGTATGCGAGCGTATGGCTCTTCATAAGAGCACAGCGCATCGCGCGCTGATGGTGCTGGAGCGATGCGGGCTCATTGACCGCACCCCGGAAAATCGGTTTCGCCTCGGATTGAAGCTGTACGAACTGGGGAGCCGCGCAGTGGAGCAGATCGATTTGCGCGCCCGGGTGCATCCCTGGTTCCGCAGGTTGTCCGTTCAGGTAGGCGAAACAGTTCACCTCGGCGTGCTGCAAAAGACCTCAATCGTCTATCTGGACAAAGTAGAACCCAACAATCGCCGGGTGTGGCTCGCGTCGCGTATAGGGACGTCGAATCCGGTCTACTGCACGGCCATGGGCAAGGCGATGCTGGCGTTTCTGCCGGAAGAGTCGGCGGCCGCGATCATCGGGAAGATTCGTTTTGCGCGATTTACGCACAGGACGCTAATGACGCCTGAGGCACTGATGCGGTCGCTCGATCGCGTCCGCCGACGCGGCTATGCCATCGATGATGAAGAAGTGGAAGACGGAGTGCGCTGCATCGGAGCACCGATCCTGAGTGAGAGCGGCCAGCCAATGGCGGCGGTCAGCGTTTCAGGTCCCACCTCACGCATTACCCAGCAGAGCGTGCCTGGAATTGCGGAACACCTCATGCGCTGTTGCCGGGAAATTTCGGCATCGCTGGGTGTTCGGGAACGAAAAAAGGTTCACACTCCGTCGCCGTTTCTCCAGCACTACGGGATCTAGCAGCAGTCGAGCTACCCGAACATTAAGGTTCGTGAACCTTAATGACGACCGCACCGTAAACAGCACCCGGATCGAGGATGATCTGGTGCGGAGTACCGGCGCGCACAGTGAGCACATCGCCGGGATTGATTTTTTGCGAGCGGCCGCCGTCGATTCTTGAGCCGTGGGTCTCACCATCGGGGGTAGTCCTGGCATCAACGACCGTGCCGCCGGTGATCAGAGTAGCGCTGCCTCGTTCGACCATCATCACATCGTCCCAATGAGCATGGACCTCACCGCCCCCGCTGGCGGTGCGGGCGGAGAGCTGGATTTTGTAGCTGCCGTAGTCCTCGATGGTGGCGCCGCTGGAACCCTTTTCTTTTGCGGCCGCGATGAGCTGATCCAGCTGCATGTGGACATCGGGCATGGGAAAGACGATGGCGGGGTCGTGCGGGACGGCCGGTGGCGGCGTCTGTGCGAAAAGGGGGAGCGTTAACAGAGTGGCTGCGACGATCGGAATGGACTTCATGTGGACTCCTCGACGGATTCGTCGAACTGCCTCAAAGCAATGTTTCGATCGGAGCTGGATCCATATCGGCATAATCCTGATTCTCTCCGCCCATGCCCCAGCAAAAACTATAAGCGCGCGTGCCCATACCGGCGTGAATCGACCAACCCGGGGAAATGACGATGTCGCGGTTCGCCATAACAAGATGGCGAGTCTCGCTCGGCGGTCCCATCAGGTGGAAGACGCGGGCATCCTCACTGAGATTGAAGTACATGTAGATTTCAGAGCGACGCATGTGAGTGTGCGGCGGCATGGTGTTCCACGCGCTTCCCGAATGCAGATGGGTAACTCCCATGACGAGCTGGCAGCTTTGCGCGCCTTCAAGATGGATGTACTTGCACACGGTGCGAAGATTGCAGGTTTCCGCTGCTCCGATCGTTGTGGGTTTGGCATCCGCCTTCTTTACGAGCGTGATGGGATAGCTGGCGTGTGCGGGATAGCTGAGCAGGTAAAAGAAAGCCGGATGGCTCGGCGATTTTGATTCGAAATGGACTTCCGGATTGCCACGTCCGATGTAGAGAAGGTCGAGGTTTTCCAGACTGTGGGTGTCGCGCCCGACGTGAACCACGCCCTCGCCGCCAGTGTTCAGCACCCCGATCTCACGGCGTTCAGTGAAATAGCTGGCGCGGAGTTCGGGATACGTCGGAAGAGCGATGGGCGACCCGGCGGGGGAGGCATGGCCCACGACAGCGCGGTCCAGATCGACGTAGGCCAAACGCGGTAAACCAGGCGCGCCGAAGCCTTCGATCAAAAAAGTCGACCGGAGTTCCTCCGTGGTCATGAGCTGAAAGCGAACCGGATCGGCCATCAGAACTGTCTTCACATTTCACTCCGTTGCGAGGCGCAGTATGGGCCCGCAAACTACAACAAAGCAGACTCTTCTATCTATCAGAAGGCCGCAGCGAATGTCTGCGCTTACAGGGGGCTCGGTACCGCATTACGGGATAGCCGGCCATTAACGTGGATCGTTGAGCACCGGCAGTGGGTCCGCGGTCACTTCACCGGGGTGGAAGTAAGTGTGAATCTGTTCAGCGGTTTTCGAGGATACTACGGCTGTGAGCGAATCGAGGTTAGCACCGGCGATACCACGCAGGCTGCCAAAATGTTCGAGCAAACGCTGGCGCGTGCGAGTGCCGACGCCCGGGATGGATAGCAGCTCCGAGTCGCGATCGCGCATTTCGCGGCGCTTGCGGTGATAGGTGATCGCAAAGCGGTGGGACTCGTCGCGAATGCGCTGGACCAGATGCAGCACCGGCGAGCGGCGGTCGAGAACGACGGGCTCGTCTTCCTGTCCGTAGAGGTAAATAATCTCTTCTCGCTTGGCGATCGACGCCAGCGGCTGGGTGGTTAGCCCCAGAGATTCGAGGGCCGTGGCCGCAGCGTGAAGCTGGCCCAGGCCGCCATCGATGAGAATCAGGCTCGGCATCTTCTGATTTTCTTCGACCACGCGGCGGTACCGGCGGGTGACAACCTCGCGCATCGAGGCGAAGTCGTCGACGCCCTCCACTGTTTTGATCTTGAATTTGCGGTAGGCGTTCTTCTTCATCTCACCGTCTTCCCAAACCACCATGGAGGCGACGGTTTCCGCACCCTGAATGTGGGAAATGTCGAAGCACTCGATGGTGCGCGGCAGATCCTCAAGCATCAGCGCGTCCTGCAGGGCTTCCTGGGTAGCCTTGCGGCTGGGCGCGAGGACGCGAAAACGCTGATCGTAGCTCTGCTTGGCGTTTTGGCCGGCAAGATCAACCAGAGAGCGCTTTTCGCCGCGTTGCGGAACAGCGATTTCGACGCGATGTTTTGTGTGCTCGCTCAGCAGGCCGGCCAGGGTGCCACGGTCGGCGAAATCGACAGGAACATAAATAAGATTCGGCGCGTACGGCTGATCAATATAAAGCTGTTTCAGCAGGGCAGAGAAAAACGCCCCCGGTTCGAAGGCCGCAATTGGCGGATCGGATGCCTGGGTCGGGGTTTCGGCCTCAGGGACATCCGCGATGAAATCAGGCAGATCTTCCCAGAAAAACTCGCGGCGATCGACGATTTTGCCACCGCGCATGTGGAAGAGATTGACGGCGATCATGCCATTCTCGCAGTGAAAGCCGAAAACATCGGCATCGTCATCGTCGGTGGAGGCGATGCGCTGTTTCTCAGATAGCTGATCGACGGTGACCAGGAGGTCGCGATACTTTGCTGCGAGTTCGTATTGCTCGGCGCCGGCGGCGGCCGCCATGCGCTCGTGCAGAGACTTGTTCAGGTCGGCGGTGCGGCCTTCAAGGAACATCTGTGCGTCGCGCACCGCTTCCGAATAGGTCTCCGGCGTAGTGAGGCCTTCAACACACGGCCCAAGACAGCGGCCGATGTAGTACTGCAAGCACGGGCGCGCATGGTAGCGAGAGAGATCGATCTTGCAGCTGGGTAGAAGAAAGCTGCGGTGGATAAGGTCGACGACGCGATAGGCCAGGTTGCCGGGGAAGTAAGGACCGTAATAAGCGCTGCCGTCACGGCGCAGGCGGCGCGTGACAAAAACCTTGGGCCAGCGGTCGCCCAGCGTGAGCTTCACATACGGATACGTCTTGTCGTCCCGCAGCAGGATGTTGAAACGCGGCTTCCGCTGCTTGATGAGGTTGTTTTCGAGAGCCAGAGCCTCGTGCTCGTTATCGACGAGGATGTAGTCGACCTCGACCGCCTCGCGCATGAGCGATCCGGTTTTGGCGTTGGCCTGGGAGGCTTCGAGGAGATAGGAGCGAACGCGCGAGCGAAGATTCTTGGCTTTGCCGACGTAAATAACCTCGCCGTCGGCGTTCCTGTAGAGGTACACGCCGGGCCGGGTGGGTAAGGTGCGAATCTTCTCGTGTAAGTCCATTGCGGCCCTATATCCAGTTTAATGGCTACCCGACAAGGCGGTTTTGGGTGTCGGATGGAGCGAAATTAGCGTAAAAAATACTCGAATGGACAGTGGGCCGACCCCAAGTTAAGGCGCATAATCCGTACAAGTGCCTTATTCTGCATATATTTACTGCGGATTGGGGGAATTGGGCCTGTGCGTGCTTTTTAGAATGCCGAGAAGGGAAGCATCCGCCCGGCGGGTTGGGCTTTCTAACGAAAGAATTATGGACGCCAAAAGAAACGGAGTGTCACCCATGACGCGGATTTCCAGAACAGGTTTCGCGGCCGCCTCGGCAGTTGCGGCGCTGTCTTTGGTTTTCACAACCGGCTGCTCGACCAAAAACTATGTGCGCAGCCAAACTGAGCCGGTGATTCAGAAGACCAATGAGCTTGACGATGCCACGGCGGCAAACAACCGGGCCATCCACGATGTGGATTCGCGGTCCCAGGCCGGCATCCAGCAAGCGCAGAATTCAGCTACCCAGGCCCAGCAGAACGCGCAGAGCGCCAATCAGGCCGCGACCACGGCACAGTCTTCGGCGCAGGACGCCGTCAACCGCGCAGATTCGCTGTCGGGTGTGATTGCCAATCTGGACAATTACAAGCAGGCTGGCGATGTTTCGGTGACTTTCGGATTCAACAAGTCTGTACTGACCAAAGCGGCCAAGGATCAGCTCGATCAGTTCGGTGGCCAGCTTGGGAGCGCCAAAAGCTACATTCTGGAAGTGACGGGCGGAACAGACTCGGTTGGCTCCAAGGAGTACAACTACGACCTGAGCGATCGCCGCGCGATGGCAGTCGTGCAGTATCTGGCGACGAAGTACAACGTGCCGGCTCACAAGTTCTACCTGGTGGGTCTGGGTAAGGACGTTGAAGTTGACTCCAACAAAACCGCTGCGGGCCGTGCGAAGAACCGGCACGTGGAAATCCAGCTGCTGAGCAACAGCGGCGACAGCGGCGCACCCCCGACACAGGGCAACGCGAACACGACGGGCGGAGCACCTTCGGGACGGTAGACCTACTCCAGGCAACCTGACTGAGGGCGCGCGGCTTGGGCCGCGCGCCCTTTTCTTGTGGTGTCTAAGCGACCATTCAGGCAGGCGGCAGTTGTCGTACATGTGCCGCGCGAACGTCTCTGGCGGTATAGAGGCTCAGGAACGGCGCACCCTGGCAGGCAGCTTCTAATGCGGCACGCCCCCCGGCGTCTTCGCGCTCCACAAGACACACGGCTGCGATAACGTGCATCCCCGCTTCGCGAGCTGCCTCGATGGCGGTGATGGTAGAGGCGCCGGTGGTGCAGACGTCATCGACGATCAGGACGGGAGCGCCCTTGTCGCAAAAGCCTTCGATGCGGCGTCCCGTCCCGTGCGCTTTTTCCGCTTTGCGGACCAGGAAGCCGTGGATGAGCGCTGAACTTTGGTCCTGCTGCGCACGGCTTGCGCTGGCGATGGCCACTGCGGACACAACCGGATCGGCGCCCATGGTGAGGCCGCCCACGGCAGCTGGGTTCAGGCCATGTTCCCCCAACAACTCGAGAATGGCGAGTCCGGTCAGGCGACCCCCTTCGGCGTGCAGCGTGGTGGTGCGGCAGTCGATGTAGTAATCGCTCTTTGCCCCGGAGGATAGCGTGAAGTTGCCGAGGCGAAACGAGGTGCGGGCAAGAAGGTCGAGCAGGGCAGTGCGGGCGTGGGCGGGCGAGGTAATCATCTCGCCCAGTTTAACGGAGGCGCTCAGGTCGCCCCGGCTATTTCCTGGCTTGGGACGCAGGCTTGAGCCCGGCGATAGCGTTGGTCAGGCTGTTGATGGTGGTTGCATCCAGAGCGTAGAGCGACGAGTCGCCCTCGAGTTTCGCGATCCCCGAGTCGCCGGTCTTCTGAATCTGGACTTTTTCGATCCTCTTGCTGCCGTCTGACGTCACCGTTATTTCGATCAGTGGGGTCGTGAATCCCGAATCGACAAACTTCGACGCGCTCAGCTCGCGCAGTGCTGCGATGAGCGACTCGACACTCACTGTATCCATCTTCTGGCCGTTGGACCACCACGCGTTGTTGTTGTGCGTCAGAACAAAGTTCGTTGCCCCGGAGTGGCATTCGATCTTCTCGGGATCGGAATCGCCGAAAGCGAAAATCTGTTTATTGCGGAAATCGTCGAGGCTATGGTCCATTGCTTGCCCCAGAGTGCTGGAGGCAGTGGAATCGACCTTCCAGACGCCGGCGACGACGCTGGACCTCGCGTAATAGTCTTCCTTGTCCTTACGGACTTCGAGCGTGTCATTCCCGAAACTGCCGGTGAGTTTTACGCTGGCGACAGGTGCGGCGTGCGCAAAGGTCTTTACTGTGTCTGCGGACGGAGCCGATCCATCCCACTTCGCCGTGGTCAGCTGCTGGAGCAGATCGTCAACCTGAAAATTGTCGGAGCGATACGTCTTCGGCTTCTCGATTTGCCAGCCGTTCTGAATACGAGCGAATGTGATGTCGTCGCCCTTGCGGATGAGTTCAATACTGCTGACCGAACTGGCGTCGACAGGCAGCAGGCGCTTGTCCCGCAGATCGCTCAGACCCTTATTCAGGCTCGTCTTGACGAACGACGAAGCGACGAAAACGCGCGAATCGCCTGCGACGGCTACGTATACGCCGTCCCCGGTCGGAGGGTCGTCGCCGAGAAGCAATCGACTCGTTTTGGAGTCTTTCGTAGTGACGTCAATTTCTACAGCGGGATCACTGAGACCGAATTCGGTAAGATTGCTCGCGTGATCCTCAACGATGCTCTGAGCATTCAGCGGACTCAGAGTCGTGAGCATATTGGAAACCGCGCCGGCATCGGCCGGGTACGTGTTCGGCGCAGTGATCTGCCATTGGGCGCCGGAACGCACTAATTGAATCCCCTGCGCGCCCTTCTGCTTCACATCGAGCGCGGTGATCGTAGAGGGATCGAGCCGGAGGATCGCGGGTGTCGAGATCGTGGGGGTTTCCAGAGCCTTCTTCGCCTCGTGGCGCTCCGACCAGTAGAGAGTTCCTGCCAGGGCGAGAAGAACAATGGCTGCTGCGATAAGACCGCGAAATTTCATAGCAATAATTTGAGCTTCGCCGTGCGGCTATCTCCGCTTCCACCACACCATGATGCCGCCAATAATCACAATCAGCGGAAGCACGAACTGGCTTACCAGCCGGACCGTGTTGAGTTGGCCGCGCGTCATGGTGATGCGGCGATCCTCAGGTGCTTTGGGGCGGATGGAAATCAGATCTTCATCCGAGGCGAGCCAGTTGATGGCATTGGTAGCGAGGTCGCCGTTGCCGTTGAAGTCGATAAAGCGGTTCGACGCCCAGACGGAATTGCCCACAACAACGAAGCGGCCTTCCACATTGGGTTTGCCCGTTGAATAGCTGCCAGCGGCGGCGAGGGTCAGCGGACCCTTCCTGTTACTCGGATCTTTCATGCTGACCGACGGTGAGCTTAGGTTCATCGTCGCAATACTGCTTGGCGACGAATCGAAGAGCTTCTCGACGGATGTCTTGCCGTTGTTCGCAATCGACAGCGAGCGTGCAAGCGGGAAGCCGGTTGCGGTGCCCTTCATGCCGGCAACGATGGGCTGCGATTCGTAATTCGTGACGAGCGGGACTTGCGGGCCGAGGCCGGCGATCTGACCGATGGGATTCAGGTCGAGGACGAGGTCCTTGTCGGGCGTCACACCCCAGCTGCCAAGCAGTGTGGCCAGTGCGTCGTTGTCACCAATGACGGATGGGCCCATCTTGAGTGGCGGGTCGAGCATGAAAAAGGCGCGGCCACCGTTTTCGACGAAGGTTTTGATCGCGTCGACTTCGGGCTGCTGATAGTCGCGTGTCGGCCCGGCGATCACGATAGCGGTGCAGTCGCCAGGGACTGAGGCCGTCTGGAGCAGGTCGATGGATTTGGTTTGGTAGCTGTCGCGCCCGAGAAGGTCTTTCAGCTTCGATTCGCCGTCGCGGCTGGAGTCATCGATCTGGTGTTCGCCGCTGCCGGCAACAAAGCAGATGGTGCGGGTGTTGCCCTTGATGTCGCGAATGAAGGCGCCGGTGATGCCTTCTTCAGTGATGTCGTTGGCAATCTCAGTGTGGTCGCCGACCTGGACCGTCGCCGAGCCTTCGCTGCGAATGCCGGCTTCGCGCGCGACCATCGGCTCCTTTACCGGATCGACATATTTGACATGGACCTTCGGCGACAGGGCCTTGTATTCGTCCAGCAGATCCTTGCCCTCGGCAAAGTGGGTGCTGGTGTTGAAGTAGGTGATGGTCGCGTCCTGCTTCAACCCATCGACGATTTTCTTCGTCTCGTTGGAGAGGCTGTACCGCTTGTTCGCGGTCGCATCATACGATTTGGTGTAACGGTTGGCGAGATAATTGGCGACGACCACCACAGCGAGCACCACCAGAATGTAGGTAGTCGCGTAAGCCGCGTATTTGGTCTGCCTCGCCTTCAGCCACTGACTTGCCATTCCTGCTTACGACCTCCAGCGAAGAGATTCCATCGAGCGGGCGGTGAAGAAGAGTCCAAGAAAGATGACGCTGAGGTAGTAAATCGCGTCCTTGGACGAAAGCACGCCGCGGTCGAAGGTATCGAAGTGAGTGATGACGGACATATAGGAAAACACCTGTGCCCAGGACGACGAGTCGTAACTGCTGACCCAGGAGAAAACCCACAGCAACAGGCAGGCGCCGAAGGTAAGGGCGCCGGCGATGATCTGATTTTTGGTCAGCGTAGAAATAAACGTGCCGATGGCCAACAGCGCCGCTCCCTGGAGAAACACACCGAGCAGCGTAATCAGCATGGGCTTCCAGTCCGGGTGGCCATAGCGGAAGAGGAAGAGGAAATTGATGCTGGCGAAGAGGATGATCCAGCAGTAGAGCAGCGTGGCCGAGAACCACTTGCCAATAATGATTTCAATATCGCGCACCGGCGACGTCGCAAGGAGTTCGATGGTGCCGTTGCGCTTCTCTTCAGCGAACAGGCGCATGCTGATGAGCGGGATCATGAACAGCCCCAGGAAGCTGCTGGTACCGAGCAGGGGACGGATGATCTGCTCGTTCAGGTTCATGGGAGACGACTGGCCCATCATCTCCATGTCGATCCCCTGCTTGATGAATTCAGCGAGAAAGTTCCAGAAGATCCAGCCAAAAATCACGCTGTACATGGTGAGCAGCAGCCATGCAATCGGGGAGCTGAAGTAGCTCGATAATTCGCGCCGGCAGATGATCCAGATGTTTTTCATGCGTTGGCCTCCGGAGCGGGGGCGTCGGTGGATTCGGCGGGCTCGGGCGACGGTTCGGCCTTTTTACTGGCGTCGGCGCCGGTGAGCTGGAGGAAAATTTCTTCAAGACTCATGGCCGCAGGGCGAAGCTCGTTGAGGTCCCAGCCGGCCTCGACGATGGCGCGGGCAAGATCACCACGAACCAGCTGGCCTTTGCTGGCTTCCACTTCAAATACTGCGCCGTTTTGAAATTCCTCTCGCAGGGTGGCGCGGCTTACTCCGGCAATTTTCTGAAGACGCGTCTGAACGTTGCCTGCTGCAAATTCTCCACCGCGCGCGCCGACTTCAATCAGCACCGACTCTGCCCCCCGAGCACGCGCCTGCAGGTTGTGAACAGAATCGGTCGCAACCAGCTTGCCCTTGCTGATGATGATGACTTTTTCGCAGATCTGCTCGACTTCCGGCAGAATGTGCGTACTCAGGATGACGGTGTGGTCGCCCGCGAGCGAACGGATAAGGTCGCGAGTTTCGTTGATCTGCTTGGGGTCAAGGCCGGCGGTGGGCTCGTCGAGAATGAGCACGTCGGGGTTGTGGATGATGGCCTGAGCCAGGCCAACCCGCTGGCGATAGCCCTTGGAGAGCTTGCCCAACAGCTTCGTCTTAACGTCGGCGACGGCGCAGCGGTCGAGCACATAGGCAATCCGCTTTTCCAGATCCGCTCCGGCCAGTCCCTTGAGGCGGCCCACGAAGCGCAGGTACTCGATGGTCTCCATCTCGAGGTAGAGCGGCGGCGCTTCCGGCAAATAGCCGATGCGCTTCTTCACTTCGAGGGGCTGCTCGAAGACGTTGAAGCCGGCGACCGTGGCCGTTCCCGCAGTGGGCGGGAAGAAGCACGTCAGCATGCGCATCGTAGTGGTTTTGCCGGCGCCGTTGGGGCCGAGGAATCCGACGATGTCGCCTTTGCTGACGGAGAAGGAAATGTGATCGACGGCGGTGGTGCGGGCGTACCTTTTGGTCAGGTCCTGGACAGTAATCATGTCTGACTAATTCAGTGACTGCATTTGTTGGGAAGTGGTTTCAACCACCCGCTGCTGGCTGGATCTTCCGGCGAACCGAACGACAAGGAAAGCCAGTCGCAAAACCCAAAGTCCCATGCTAAAGCAGTTTGGCTCCGTTGTGTTGATGCTCCGCACAGGTCGAAAAATATTTACTCCCCGGTGTCGATCTGCGCCCGCTGCAGTTTGTCCGAGTAATCCACATACACCGACTTCCACGTCGTGTAGAAATCCAGCGCCCCGGTGCCGCCTTCGCGGTGCCCGTTGCCCGTCTTCTTTACGCCGCCAAAGGGCAGATGTACTTCAGCGCCAATCGTCGGCGCGTTGACGTACGTGATGCCGGCTTCAAGATCGCGCATGGCACGGAAAGCACGATTGACGTCGCGCGTGTAAATCGAGGTCGAGAGGCCGTATTGAATGTTGTTGGCGATAGCGATGGCATCGTCGAAGCTGGTGCATTCCAGAATGCTGACCACCGGTCCGAAGACCTCCTCCTGTGCGATGCGCATGCCGGGCTTGACCTTCCCAACAACCGTCGGCGCAAAGAAGTGGCCTTTGGCAAAGGCGCCCTTCGTCAGAGGCTTTCCGCCCGTCAGCAACTTCGCACCTTCCTTCTTCGCGATTTCGCAGTAGCGGATCGAGGTTTCGATTTGCTGGCGGTTGATCTGCGGGCCCATCTGCATCGCCAGATCCAGGCCATCCCCAACTTTCAATTCTTCCGCGCGGTCGACCAGCTCTTCCGTGAAGTCCCGGAGGACGTCGCGGTGAACGATGATGCGGCTGGTCGCTGTGCAGCGCTGGCCGGTGGTGCCAAAGGCTCCCCACAGCGCGCCATCCAGAGCCAGGTCGAGGTTGGCGTCCTCCATGACAATCATGGCGTTCTTGCCCCCCATCTCGAGCGAGCAGGGCTTAAAGTGCGCGGCGGCCGTTTGCCCAACAATGCGGCCGACCTCCGACGATCCTGTGAAGGAGATGGCGCGGACCAGCGGATGCTCGACCAGCGGCGCGCCGGCTTCGGGGCCAAATCCCGTGACGATGTTCACGACGCCCGGAGGCAAACCGGCGTCCATCAGGGTCTGGACGAGGTTAAACGTCGAGAGCGGCGTATCTTCGGCCGGCTTGATCACGCAGGTGTTGCCGCAGACCAGAGCAGGGAAGAGCTTCCACGAGGGAATCGCCATCGGGAAGTTCCACGGCGCGATCATGCCGCAGACGCCCACCGGCATGCGGACCGACATGGCGAACTTGTTCTGGAGTTCCGAAGGGGTGGTCTGGCCGAAGAGTCGCCGCCCTTCACCCGCCATGTAGAAGGCGGTGTCGATGGCTTCCTGGACATCCCCGCGGGTCTCGGCCAGCACCTTGCCCATCTCTCGCGTCATCTCCTGCGCATATTGCTCTTTGCGCTCAAGCAGAATCTCGCCGGTGCGGTAGAGGATCTCTGCACGCTTGGGAGCAGGCGTCAGACGCCACGTTTTCCACGCTTCAGCCGCGGCCTGGACGGCAGCATCGATGTCTTTTGCGCCGGAAGCCTGGAACTCGCCGACGATATCGTCGTGGCGGGCTGGGTTAACGTTCGAGAAGGTTTTGCCGGTGCGGGACGGAACCCACTTCCCACCGATGAGATTGTTGTAGACCTTGACTGGCACGGGTTGCGCTCCTGAGGAACAAACACTTCAGCATAACGGAAACGAGAGACAGAGTAACGAATCAGGTTCCTGCCACTGCAACCATCGGGGCACGCTGGCTTTGCCTGAAAGGGTTAAACACTAAGGTGCCATTGACCCTAATTTTCGGTTCTGCGAAAGTGCGTGAAGGATTCGAAGGCCGTACAATCAATAAGAGTTCTCTCCGGGACAAAATAACTTCTCGATGTCATCGAATGGATATCAGCCGCGTTCAGGACGATCGCACAGCCTACGGTCGCTCTTTAGTGTTTTCTCCAACGATCTGGCCATCGATCTGGGCACTGCCAACACGCTTGTTTTTGCAGCGAACAAGGGCATTGTCGTCAATGAGCCGTCGATCGTAGCCATCAACAAGAACACCGGTGAAGTGGAAGCTGTCGGTAAAGAAGCCAAAGAGATGCTGGGGCGGACCCCCGGCAACATCGTGGCCATCAAGCCGATGAAGGATGGCGTGATCGCCGACTTCAAAGTCACCGAGAAAATGCTGAACTACTTCATCCAGAAGGCGCACAACCGCAAGATGCTGGTACATCCGCGGATCGTGATCGGGGTGCCTTCAGAGATCACCCAGGTTGAAAAGCGCGCGGTGGAAGATTCCGCCTATCGCGCCAAGGCCAGCGAAGTTTTCCTGGTGGAGCAGGCCATGGTGGCGGCGATCGGTGCCGGGCTGCCGATCACGGAGCCAAGCGGCAACATGGTAGTGGACATCGGTGGCGGGACCACGGACATCGCGGTCATCTCGCTCTCGGGCATCGTCTATTCGCGGTCGGTTCGCATGGCCGGCAACCAGATGGACGAAGCCATCATGAATTACCTGAAGCGGAAATATAACCTCCTGATCGGCGAGCGCACCGCCGAGCAGATCAAGATCGATCTGGGATCGGCGTATCCGCTGGACAAGCCGTTGACGATGGAGATCAAGGGACGCAACCTCATTGAGGGCGTGCCCAAGACCATCACGATCGACGACGGAGAAATACGCGAAGCTCTGGGCGAGTGCATTGCCACCATTCTGAACGCAATCCGCGTAGCGCTGGAGCGGACGCCGCCGGAGTTGAGTGCGGACATCAGCGATCGCGGCATTGTGTTGACCGGAGGCGGTGCCCTGATCAAAAACCTCGATAAGCGCATTCGTGAGGAAACCGGATTACCCGTTTCCATCGCCGACGATCCGCTGGCCAGCGTGGTGCTGGGCACCGGCAAGATGCTGAGCGATTTCCGGCTGCTGCGAAAGATCAAGATCGACGGATAGGAGCCCGCCCCGCCGCGGCCAAGGGTCAGACCGTCAGCAGGCCCCAGTTTCATGGAATCGTTTTTCAGCCGTTACCGCAACGCTTTGATGCTGATTGCTGTGCTTCTCGCGCAGGTGATCGGCCTGGCGGTGCAGGTCCGCCGTCCTGATCCGGATGCCCCTGACAAAGGCGGCGTGCGCGTGATTCGCTCCTGGGTGCTTGGTGTTGTGACCCCGCCGGAGAGGCTCCTGCATGCGATCGGGAGCGGAATTCGCGGCACCTGGTCGAACTACGTCGATCTGATTCACGTCCGAAAGCAGAATAAGGACCTCAAAGCGGAACTGGATCAACTGCGTCTGGAAGAGGACTCCCTGGCTGAGGATGCGCGGCAGGGTCAGCGCCTGCAAGCACTGCTGGAATTCAAAGAAAAATACGTCTACAAAACGGTTGCGGCTCAGGTCATCGGGACGTCGGGAACCGAGCAGTCGCATGTGCTGCTCATCGACAAAGGGTCCCACGACGGAATCAAACCGGACATGCCGGTGATCACGCCGGACGGGATTGTGGGCAAGACCAGAGACGTTTTCAGGCATACCAGCCAGGTGCTGGAGATTTCCGACGCCACCAGTGGCGCCGGCGTAATCCTCGAAAAGACTCGGATTCGTGGAGTGCTGCGCGGCGATACATGGGGGCAGCCCGAGATCGTCAACGTGTCGCCGGACGAGCGCATTCAGCAGGGCGAGACCGTCCTGACGAGCGGTGGCGATGCAATCTACCCACGAGGACTGGCTGTCGGTATGGTCGACCGGGTCGTCACTCAGCCTGAAGGAACGTTGGTGAATGTGCTGGTGAAACCTGCCGCGAACCTCTCCCGACTGGAAGAAGTGCTGGTGATTACCACCACTGGCGAGGAGATGCCGACCGAGATGCAGCAGGATCTGAGCGAAGCGCAGCAGAAGGCCTCCGATGTGCTGGCGGAGAAGTTGCCCTCGCGGAGCGATCCAAACGCACCGGCGGACGAGCAGCCCGATACGACGAAGGAAGGCGCTGACGACGCTGTTTTGCCGGCAGTCAGGCCACCGCAGGCGTTGCACCCGGATCACTTTACCCCGTCGGATACGCCTCCAGCCGCAGCCCTGGTTCCAGGGCAGCGGACCTCGAATGGACAGAGCGGCGCGGCAGGAAGCAGCCAGAGTAGCGCCCCACCGGCTCCGTCCGTTGCGCCTGCCGCCACGCCCGTGAAACCGAAGGCCAAGCCGGTTCCGCCTCCTGGTTCAGACGATCAGACACATCCCAAAGCAAGTCAGCCAGAGGGCAGCCAGCCTTCGCCAAATGGGGCATCGACTCCGCCACCCCAGACCACCCCACCCCAGGGAGGGGCTTGACGATGGTTCTGATGGCGTCGTCGCGGCACGAGGTTGGGGCAAAATCGTTCCCGCTCATCGTCTATATCATTGTCCCGCTCCTCGCGCTGGGGTTGCAGTCGCTGCTTTCGCTGCATCTGAGCCGATTCGATTTGATCGACCTGCCGCTCTTGGTAACGATCTATTACGGGCTCACGCAGCGAGAGCCCGTGAGCGCCACGTTGGTCGGGACCGTCATTGGCATCGCGCAGGATGGCTTGACGCACCATCCCCTCGGAGTTTTCGGCATTTCAAAAGCAGTAATCGGATATATGGCCGCCTCGCTGGGCGTGCGCGTGGACAGCGAGAACCACGGGGCCCGGCTGCTGCTCACCTTTGGCTTTACCCTGGCGCAGACCCTGATCCTCTGGCTGTTGCAGCGACACATGCTCGGTCAACCCTTCGCCTGGCATGGCGTTCATGAAGTGATTCGGGCGGTTGTCAATGCCCTGGTCGGGGTGGTTCTTTTTGCGATGCTCGATCTGACTCGGCGGACAGAATACTGAGCAGGCAGTGTGGTTTTTCGCTGAAAAGCCTCTCCAAAGAGCCTACGGAAAACCGGAGACCTGCATCCAGATCAAGGTTACAATCGTCCTAAAGAGTGCGGTTCCCCGCCGGACGGGGGAGTGCCGTTGTTCGACATCCCTCAGGTTACTGGTTCACCTGGCGGCCAGTCCGGAACAGGAAATCTCCCATCCATGAAGAATTTCTCGCGCTTCGTCCTGCTTCCCTGCATTCCCGCCATCATGACCCTGACCGTCTTAGGGCAGAGCGCATCGACCGCGCCAGCGCCAAAACCGCCGGCCTCGGCGGCCAAGGGAACCGGGCCCGGTGCCAACGCCCCCGAGACGGCGGGCAATGCGAATCCGGACACGGCGAACGCTTACTTCCACTTCATGATGGCGCACGAATATGAGGAGATGGCCACCACTTTCGGCCGGACCGAATACGCCACGCGTGCGATCGAAGAGTACAAGATGGCTTTGAACGCCGACCCCGCCTCAGAGTATCTCAACAGTCATCTGGCTGAGCTCTATTTCCGCACGGGTCGGATTCGCGAAGCGGTGGTTGCCGCGCAGGATCGGATCAAGCAGGATCCGAATGATCTGGAAGCCCACCGTCTTCTGGCCGATGTTTATCTGCGGTCGCTGGGAGACAACTCGCAGCAGGGAGTCTCCGGTCAGATGTTGAAGCTCGCCATCGGCGAATTTCAGAAGATCGTCCAGCTGGAACCTAACAATCCTGAAGATCACCTGATGCTCGCCCGGCTTTACGCGGCCGACCATCAGTCCCCGCTGGCCGAAGAGCAGTTGGCAGCTGCGCGCAAGATCGATCCTGGATCAGAGGAAACAGCGCTTATCGCAAGCCAGTTCTATTCCGACATGGGAGACTCGAAGCGCGCGATCGATGTCCTGAAAGCTCTGCCCGACGACGATCAGACATCCCGGACACAGACTCAGCTGGGCAAGACCTACGACCAACAGAAGGATGTAAAGGACGCGATCGGGGCGTACAAGAAGGCGCTCGATCTGGAGCCGGACGACCTGGATGTGGAGCGGAAGCTGGCGGCGGACCTGGCGGCGGACAACCAGACGGATCAGGCGCTTCAGGCCTGGAAGGATATTGCCGCCGGTGATCCGAGCGATGCCGAGGCGGAGCTGCAGATTTCTGAGATCGATGAGCGCAACGGCAAAATGGATGATGCCTTGGCCGCAGTGAAGAAGGCTCGGGAGCTTGCGTCGGATTCACTCGATGTGCAGTTTCACGAGGGCATGATCGACGACGCGATGGGCCGTCTGGATGATGCGGCGAAGGTTTACGAACAGCTGGCAAGCACAACTGCTCACCCCAGCGGGCAATATTCCGACGAAGAGAAGGGCAATTACGCGACGGTGCTGGTGCACCTGGCCGAGGTTTATCGCGAGCAAAGTCGTCCGGAGCAGGCGATAGCGACTTACGAGAAGATGGGGAGCCTGAGCAGCGATCTGCAGGGCCAGGCCTACGACCAGGAAGTAGAAACCTGGCGGGAAGCTCACGAATACGAGAAGGCTGTGGTGGTCGCGCGTACTGCTGCCGAGAAGCAGCCGAAGAGCACCGACGCGAAGCTGACCCTCGCCCGGCAGCTGGCCGATACAGGTCACGCGGAGGAAGGCATCACCATCGCAAAGAACCTTCTGCAGAGCGATCCAAAAGATATGGAGGTCTACTATCAGCTGTCGCAGATCTACACCGACCTGCGCAGGTGGAAAGACGCCTCAGACACGCTTGATCTGGCGGAAAAGCAGGCGACCAAAAAAGAGGATCAGACGATGGTGCTGTTCGACCGGGCGATGATGGCGGACCGGGCGAAGCGGTACGACGAAGCCGAGGCGGACTTCCGCAACGTGTTGGCTGTCGAACCCGAGAATGCGCTGACGCTCAACAATTTTGGATTTATGTTGGCCGATCGCGGCGTAAGGCTCGATGAGGCGCTGGCAATGATCCGGAAGGCGGTCCAGCTGGAGCCCACCAACTACGCGTATCTGGACTCACTGGGCTGGACGTATTTCCGCCTTGGGCAGTACACGCAGGCGGAAGAAAACCTGACCCGAGCCATTTCCCGCGGCGCGAATGATCCCACGGTGCACGATCATCTGGGTGATGTTTACGAGAAGACCGGCCGTCTGAAGCTGGCTGCTTCGCAGTGGGAGCTTTCGCTCAACGAGTACGCCCACACCATTGAGGCGGATATGGAAGCCGGCGACGTGGGCAAAGTCCAGAAGAAACTCGATAGCGCGCGGGTGCGACTGGCGCGTGAATCCGGCAGTCCGACCAACGGCAAGCCCGAGTAACTCCTCACACAGGGCTTAGACTGCTTGCATGGCTGCAACGGTGCCGGCAGCGTGCGCGGTTCCTGAGACGGGACTGCTGGCGCAGCGAAAATTTTCTGAACCGCATCACCCCTACCGCACGGCTTTCCAGCGTGACGGTGGCCGCGTCATTCATTCCCGTGCCTTTCGCCGGCTGGCCGGCAAAACACAAGTCTTTACAGAGCGCGGGTCCGATCATTTCCGAAGTCGCCTCACCCACACGATGGAAGTGGCGCAGATCGCCCGAACAATCGCGCGGGCTCTGGGCCTGAATGAGGATTTGACCGAGGCGCTGGCCCTGGCACATGACATCGGGCACCCGCCTTTCGGACACGCAGGAGAGAAAGCGCTCGATGCCGCCATGCGCCGATATGGGTTGCGCTTCGACCACAACCTGCACGCCTTGCGAATCGTGGAGCATTTCGAGAACCGGCATCTTGAATTTCGCGGGCTGAACCTGACCCTTGCGGTACGGGAAGGCATCGTGAAGCATTCACGCGACTACTCCGAACAGGATCATCCGGAGTTGGCGGAGTATTTCCTGGATCAGCGGCCGCCGCTCGAAGCCCAGTTGATCGATCTCGCCGACGAAATCGCCTATCTCACGGCCGACCTGGACGACGGCATGGAAGCGGAAATCCTCACCTTGAAACAAATTCGGGCGGGAGTCAGTCTGTTCGAACGTCATTTTGAGCCGATGCTCAGGGAGCACCCCGGTGCGCCGGAAAAGCTTTTGTTCCAGGAAACCCTGAAGCTGATGCTGAATGCGCTGGCCGACGATCTGATCACGGAAGTGGGGCGACGGGTGCGTGAGCGGGGTGTTCTGGAGCTCGACGATATTCGTCAGGCCCCGGAGCGTTTGGCCGCGTTTTCCACAGAAATCGAGCAGCTTCGCCGCCAAGCCAAAGAGTTTCTCTATCAGAATCTGTATCTGTGCGAGGAGTTGAAGTGCGCGCATCAACAGGCGGAGCAGGTGATCTCCGACCTCTTTGCCGCATGGATGGCCGATCCCGGCCTGCTCCCAGCGAGCTACGCCCTCCAGGTGGAGGAGGAAGGCGCTCCCCGGGTGATTGCAGATTATATTGCCGGGATGACGGATCACTTTGTTCTCGAAATGCATCAAAGCGTCAGGAAATTAGTGGTTCCAAACCGGTCTTAGCTTCCCCCAGAGATGTCTCAGGCCCAGAAATCTGCTGTAGGTAGGTAGTAAGGCTGACCGGTTTTGAGAAAGCCACAGTTCCAGGAAGCGAGGAGAGGGTATGGCACTGCTTGTTGTGCGGCCCTGGGCCGAATTTTTCGCCGGTGTCGTTACCGGATGTTGGATCGGGGCTGTGATTGCATGCGCCGGTGTACTGCTCCTGGTCGGCCGGCGAGTGCGGCAGCTGGAAGGAATCAACCTTCTGCTTCGCACGAAACTCAAAGCAGGCTTAAAGCCTCAGCGGTTGGAAACAGCGGGACCCGGTCCCACGCTGGTCATGCCGCTCCCCATCGCTGCTCGCATAACGGCGCAGACGAGGGAGCGAATATCCCGTGTGAACTGACGATTCGCGCTAAGCTCCAGGGGTGAAGCGAAAACTTCTCCTCTCATGGAGCAGTGGCAAAGACAGCGCATGGGCTCTTCATTGTTTGCAGCGCAGCGGGGAGTACGAGCTGGTCGGCTTGCTGACCACGCTGAATGCCGCGTTTGATCGGGTCGCAATGCACAGCACACGCCGTGCTCTGCTGGAGGCACAGGCGAATGCGGCCGGCCTTCCGTTGCACCTCGTGCCACTCCCCTGGCCTTGTTCCAACGAACAGTATGAAGCCGCGATGCAGTCCGCCTGCGATGCCGCGGTTGCCGAGGGCATCGCAGCCATCGCCTTCGGGGACCTTTTTCTCGAAGACATTCGGCGTTATCGCGAAGACAGATTGAAAGGAACTGGCCTGGAGCCAATCTTTCCGGTGTGGGGACTCGATACTCGTTTCCTTGCTGAGGAGATGGTTGCCAGTGGCCTGCGCGCGCGCATCGTCTGCGTCGACCCCAGGAAACTGCCTGCAGAATTTGCCGGCAGAGATTTTGACGCGGCCTTTGTGCGCGATCTGCCCGCGGGAGTGGACCCCTGCGGTGAAAATGGCGAGTTCCACACGGCGGTGTATGCGGGACCGATGTTCCGCGAGGCGATTCCCATCGAGGGTGGAGAAATCGTTCAGCGCGACGGCTTCGTGTTCGCGGACGTGTGCCTGGCCGAGGCAATTCCCGCTCAGGGGCGAGCCCGGTGAATCGTCGTGGGACTCTGAGAAATCTTATAGCCAGAGGTGTATGGCTGAAGTGCAGGAAACAGAGTTTCTGATTGTAGGCGCGGGAATTGCCGGGCTCCGCGCCGCAATCGGCCTGGCGCTGGATGGGGCCAGGGTCCTTGTGGTGACCAAGGAAGCCCTGGGTGAATCGAACACCAACTATGCGCAGGGCGGCATCGCCGTTGCGATGAGCGGCGAAGAAGATGTTGCCCTTCATTTGGACGACACGGTCAACGCCGGCGATCGCCTGGGCGATCGCGAGGCGGCGCGTGTGCTGGTAGAGGAAGGCCCGCTTCGCGTGGAAGAGCTGTTGCGCTGGGGCACGGACTTCGATCGCGAGGGCGGCCGGTTGATGCTGACACGCGAAGGCGCGCACAGCTGCAATCGCATCCTTCACGCTCAAGGCGACGCCACTGGGGCGGAAATTGGCCGATCCCTGCTGCGGCAAGCGCGATCGATGCCGAAAATTACTCTGCGGGAGTGGACAACGACGGTGGGCTTGACGATCGAAGACGGCTCAACTGTCGGAGTGAAGCTGTTGGACAAGGATGGCGAGTTGTCCCAGGTAAGGGCGCAGGCGGTTTTGCTGGCAAGCGGCGGAGCGGGGCAGGTCTACAGCGATACGACCAACCCGGCTGTGGCGACCGGTGATGGCATCGCGATGGCCTTCCGCGCGGGAGCCGAAATTGCCGACATGGAGTTTTATCAGTTCCATCCCACGGCATTGAGCCTGCCAAACGTGCCGCGCTTTCTCCTCTCAGAGGCGCTGCGCGGTGAAGGCGCGTATCTGCGCAATGCGAGGGGCGAGCGATTCATGGAGCGGTATCATCCATTGCTGGAACTGGCCTCGCGCGATGTGGTGGCGCGCGCCATCACGCGCGAGGGAATGGGAGCAACAGACGAAGCGCTTCCCGTTTATCTCGATATGCGGCATGTAACGAAGACTGATCCCGCGACCCGGTTTCCGGGGATTTCCAGGTTTCTGGGCCAGCACGGTCTTGATTTGCGCCGCGATCTGATCCCGGTGCGGCCTGCTGCCCACTATTTAATGGGCGGCGTCAGGAGGGACGTGCATGGGCGGACGTCGTTACCCCGCCTGTATGCAGCAGGCGAAGTGGCTTGCACAGGAGTGCCAACCGGCTGGCGAGCAATTCATTGCTCGAAGGGCTGGTATTCGGGGCGCGAGCGGCTGAAGCCATGTCCTCGGAGGCGGCCATCCGTTCACATCCTGCCTCGCCTTCGAAGATATTGGCACCTCTGCAGAACGTTACCCGCCTTCGGTCGCGTCTTCAACGATCGATGTGGGAGGATGCCGGATTACTCCGGGATGCGACGGGTCTGGCGGTTGCGCTGGAGCAGGTACGGGCAATCGAGCGCGAAAATCCAATGGGGTCCCGCCGTCCATTGGTGGAGCTGTGGAATCTCCTGACCGTATCCAGGCTCATCGTTCGTTCAGCCATGGTTCGCAGGGAAAGCCGCGGAGCCCACTATCGCAGCGATTTCCCACTGCGCGACGACAATCAGTTCCAGAAACACTCGGTGATTTCGAAAGGGAGTGAAGTCGCGTTTAGAGAGTTATCTTTGGCTAAAGTGATGGTTTAGTTTATTGATGCAATAGCTTGAAAGCATGGGTCCATTCACCATTCGAAAACCCCAGAATGCACCACAGCATACAAAGTGGCTCGATCGCTCGCGCCGCTTCAACCGCGCCCATGTCCGCGGTCTCCCACCCAAACTGATGCAGAATTTCGGTCACCGTATTCTTCGCACCCGCGTCGTTTCCACAAATGAACATTGTCGGCTTAGTCCCCGCATAGTCGGGATTAACCATCCCTGGAGCACCGACGGAGTTGAAGGCCTTCACCAGATGCGCGTCGTGAAATTCCTTTTGTAGCTGCTCCATCAGTGACTCGTTGGGACCGGTAAAGAATTGCAGCACCCCGTGAACCGGGGGCGCATCCGCGATGGGGTTGCAGGCGTCGATGATGGCTTTTCCCGTCAGGTTCGGTTTGCCTCCTCCGCGCAGCGCATCCGCGGCCGCTCCGCCTTTCACGGCAAGGACGATGACCTCACCAAACGCAGCCGTTTCGCTGGGACTGCCGACGCGGGCTTTCGGGTTGGCTTTCCCCCACGCATCCAACTTCGACGGCTCACGCGTCCCGATCATCACCTCGTGACCATGCTTCAGAAGACCCGCCGCCAGTGTTTGCCCCACCACACCCAAACCCAGAACCCCGACCTTCATTGACCACTCCTTTTGATTGTCCCCCTGGACTATAAACCGGCAAGATGAACTCAGGAAAACATCAGGCTGGTTTAGCCGCTGGCTCGGGAAGAATCTTGCTGAGAAGAGCGAAGATCGCGAGGATCGAGAGGATGATGCCGAGAGACCAGCCGGCGGGAATCGCAACCCAGCGTACCGCCAGCATCTTGAACGCCACGAAGCCAAGGATGCAGGCCAGCCCATAGTGCAGCAAGTGGAAGCGATCGAGCATGGAGGAGAGCGCGAAGTAAAGCGAGCGCAGGCCGAGCACCGCAAAAATATTCGAGGTGAAAGCGATCCATGAATTGCGGGTTACTGCGAGCACAGCGGGGATGGAATCAAGCGCAAAGATGAGGTCAGTGGCCTCAACAGCAGCGATGATCAGAACAAGGGAGGAAAGGGCCAGGCGATTGCCGCTTCCATATCGCATGCAGCAGTCGCGAATCCAGCGCACAGGTCCTCGAATCGGAGCAGTCCCAGGCTTCGCGAAAAGCAGCCGAACCGCAGCGACCGCCAGCAGCGCTCCAAACGCGTATTGCACCCACCCAAAACGGGCGAGCAGCGTTGTCCCGGCAAGGATAAGAACACCGCGCAACACGATGGCGCCGAGGACACCCCAAAGAAGCACCCGGCGCTGCTGTTCCGCTCCGAGATGCAGAGCGCGAAACAGGATCAGGAAGACAAACAGATTATCGATGCTGAGCGAGCCTTCGATCAGATACCCAGTCAGGAATTCAATGGCCGGCTGCTTCCCCGTCGTTCGCGCAAGATAAAAAGAAAACGCGCATGCCAGCAGCGCGAGAAATACAGTCCACAACCACGCCACACGCACCGAGATCCCGCCATCTCGGCGCTGCAACAAACGAAGATCGACGAGCAGCAAAACGGCAACCAGGGAAAAGAAGGGGAGCCAGGGGTGATGCATCGCCTATCGCTGGTTCAGCAGGCGAATGGTTCCAAGCAGAGTGTCGCCGGCAATGGTCAGGCTCTTCGCGCTGAGCTTGTCCATGGTGTCTTCAGCGGTATGCCAGTACGCGTTTTGATAGCCGTAGTTCAGGTCGATGAGGTCGGCGCAGGGAACACCACGACGGACGAAGGGAAGATGATCGTCCTCATCCGAGGTCTTGGTTTCGAAGAAATAGGATTGCCATCCGTATTCCGACGCCGCTTGATACACCAGATCCTCGAGCCATGGCGTGGAATTCAGGTCGCGCTGGACGTCAAGATCGCGATCGCCAAGCATGTCGGCGAGCAGAAACGCCTTGATGCGTTTCAGGGTGCCGTCGGCCTGCCACTTCACTGCGAGATGACGGCTGCCATAAACCGAATCCGTATCGGACCAGCTCTTAATCGCCTCTTCGCCATCAGTAAAGACGAGCCATACACTGTATCCGTCGAGCGTCTTACCACGCAGATAGTTGGCCATCTCGATCAGCAGACCGGTGGTTGAACCGCCGTCGTTAGCGCCGATGTAATGGATATTCCGCAGCGGGTAGTTGGTCTCGTAATGCGTGGCCAGGACAATCACGCCGTCCTTCTTGCCGGGGAAACGCACGATGAAGTTGTGCATCGTCATCGAACCGGCGGGCGTGTCGGTGGTGAAGGTGTCCTCTTCCAGTTGATCGTGCCGGAACTGATCCTTGAGAAAGGTCTCGGCTTTAACGTGGCCCGGGCTGCCGATCCAGCGAGGCCCAACGGCGACGTACTGACGCGTGTAGGCAAGGGCGCGAGCGCCATCAAATTGCGGAAGACTCTGCGCCGATGCGCAGGCGACCGCGATGGCAAGGATTGCGAAGATCGCGCAGTGTCTCACGATGCGGCCTTGGCAGCGCGCCGTTTGCGGCTCGCAGGATGCACGACGTAGGAAACACCGATGCCGAGCAGGTACAGCACCAGCATAGGACTGGCAAAGACGCACATAGTGAGGATGTCGGAAGTGGGAGTGATGATGGCCGCGATGATGAAAATGATGAGAATGGCGTAGCGGAAATTCTTCCAGAGGAACTTCGGACTGACGATGCCGAACAGCGAAAGAAACATGATCAGAATCGGCAACTCGAACGTGATGCCGAGGCCGAGGATCACCGTTAGGAACAGGTCGGTGTACTCGTTGATCTCAATCAGGGCACGGAAATCCTGATTGAAACTCAACAGAAAATCGAGCGACATGGGATAAACCCAGCGGTAACCGAAGTAGGCTCCGCAGAGAAACAAACCAACCGTCGCCGTCATAAAAGGGACAATGTATTTTTTCTCGTTCTGGTAAAGCCCAGGCGAGATGAACAGCCACACTTCGTAGAGTACGAAGGGACAGGCCAGAATGCAGCCCGCCATGAAGCTGATCTTCAGATACATGTTAAAGGGGTCAATGGGGTTGTGATAGACGAGTTGCGTTGGCAGATGATGTTTTGCCAACGCAACCACTATCGGCTTCTCCATGAAGTAATAGATCTTCTCGTGGAAGAACCAGGCAATGAAAAATCCGGCGATGAGATAGATCGCGGAATGGATGATGCGGCGGCGCAGCTCGGCAAGATGCTCGAGCAGGCTCATGCCGGGGAGTTCGGCGCGCTCGGTCACCGCGGCGCGCGCGCGATCGACCAGATCAACCATGTCGGACAGGCTCGCGGGGAACGGCGGGCTCAATGGGCTCCGCAGGATGGGCGCCATTGGTAGGCGCGCTTTGATCGACCTTATCGGGTGATTCCGGCACGGCTTCGGGAGCTGACGAGACAGTGGCTGGAGGAGGAAGCTCGACAACGATCTCCGTCGCGGCTGGCGTCACGGTCAAAGAACTCGGCGATGGATCGCCGGGTTCGACCGGAGTCGCGTACGGGGCGCTGGCGCTGACTGGCGTACCGGTGGATGGAGGCAGAATACTTGGGGTGATTTCCGCCGTTGATGTGGTATCCGCGGGCAGCGCCGGTTCGTTTGCCTTCGCTTGTGCCTGCTGTTCTGCCAGCTTCTTCCGCCGTTCCTCGTCCTCCATATTGCGCAGCTCGTCCTGAATCTGAAATTTGAATTCATTGCTGGCGCGGCGAAACTCCGCGAGCAGCTTCCCGATGGTGCGTCCGATTTCCGGCAGCTTCTTCGGGCCGAAGAGGACCAGGGCCAGCAGGAAGATGAAGATGGAGTCGCCAAAATGCATGAATACCTCATGATACCTGCCGCGATTCAGCGGTCACAAATCATTACGTATTCCGCGGTGCAGTCGGATTCCTCAGATGCAGACAGCATTGGCCGCCCTTGCCTGATCCATTAAGCTGAAGACAACGACAAGCCCTGGCGGGGCTGTCATTTTGCGACGAACTCCGCTGGCGGTACGTCTAAAGAGACAGAAGCTGCAACATCCCCGTTGGCTGGGCGGCCCACAAGGGTCGCAGCGAGTTGACTGCAGCTGGATTTGGCTTTCAACATCCCCGTCCAGATTGGTACGAGCCCGCAAAGGCTACACCGAGTCGGACTGAAGGCGGCGTTTTGTGAACATTCTTGAAGAAGTGGATGCATCCGTATCTCTGGACCCTGAAACCTGCTCTCTCGACAATTACCTGGCTCTGCCTGACAACACGTTGGACGAGCGTATTGCGGCCGCGCGCCGCGCGCTGGGCAAGACAACCATTCTGCTGGGGCATCACTATCAGCGTGATGAGGTGATTCGCTTTGCGGACTTCACCGGCGACTCCTACAAGCTTTCCAAAGCCGCCTCGGAAACAGAGGCGAGCTACATCGTTTTCTGCGGCGTCCATTTCATGGCGGAAAGCGCCGATGTGCTGGGACACGAAGGTCAGCAGGTGATCCTGCCCGACCTGAATGCCGGCTGTTCTATGGCGGATATGGCCGAGATTGGCCAGGTCGAAACCTCCTGGGAAACCCTGCTCAGTGCGGGCGTCAGCCAGCAGGAGATCATACCGCTGACCTACATGAATTCCTCCGCGGCGATCAAGGCATTTTGCGGAGAGCGCGGCGGTCTGGTGTGCACGTCCTCGAATGCACGCAAAGCTTTTGAATGGGCATTTGCGCGGGCAAAGAAGATCCTCTTCCTTCCCGATCAACATCTGGGACGCAATACCGGCCATGCGATGGGAATGCCTCTGAATGAAATGGTGGTCTACGATCCGTGGCAGATTGGCGGCGGAATCGCCCCGGAACGGTTGCGCGCGGCCAGGGTCATTCTATGGAAAGGGCACTGCTCGGTACATCAGCGGTTCCTGCCGGAGCATGTGGACAAGGTCCGTGCAAACGATCCCGGGATCCAGGTCATCGTGCATCCGGAATGCCGGCTGGAAGTTTGCGAGAAAGCCGACTCCATGGGATCGACGGAGCATCTGATCAAAATTGTTCAGGACGCACCCGAGGGAGCGAGCTTCGCGATCGGTACCGAGATTCACCTGGTCAATCGGCTGGCGAAGCAGTTCGCTCCCCTGGGCAAAAAAATCATCACACTCGACGATACGGGTTGCCTGTGCACGACAATGTACCGCATCAGCCCGCAGCACCTCGCGTGGGCGCTGGAAAACCTCGTCGAAGGCCGTGTCGTTAATCGCATCCGGGTCCGGGACGATGTGAAATACTGGGCTCGCGTGGCGCTGGACCGCATGCTGGAAGTCCGAGCCTGAGGCCGCCCAACGAACGCCCGCAGGGGCCAGTTATGAAAACTTTCACGCTTGACGAAGCGCAGGCGTTGCTGCCGATTCTGGATTCGCTGCTGAATCGCGCCATCGAGTCAAAAAACGCTGCCGGAGAGCTGCAGGAAGAGATGGCGGCGCTGGCACGGCGCATCTTTACCAGTGGCGGCATGACCGTCGACCTCGGGACAACCCAAAAAAGAAGGATTGCCCTCGAGGCCCTCGTGCAGAGAGCGAAAGATGCGCTTCAGGAAATTGATGCCATCGGCGTGCAGATCAAGGATCTCGATACAGGACTACTGGATTTCCCCTGCCTGCTGGCAGGAGAGACCGTCCTGCTCTGCTGGAAGCGCGGAGAAGCGCAGATTGATTTCTGGCATCGCGTCGAGGATGGCTTTGCTGGCAGGCAGCCGATCGATGCGCGTTTTCGGGCGGCTCCCGAAAAGCTGAACTAGCGCGTTCGATTGCCCCACGACGCGGCCGATTCGCCCATGACAAACGTCATATCCCTTTGCTGACAAAGCCCACTGGGGCCGCGCGCTGTTTAGCGCGATTCTGTCTTTGCCGCTGAGAAGCCTGGGCGGCGGGAGAGAAGCAATGTCAGCAACCGCAGTCGTTACAGAGGCTGGAACAAGGGCATGGCCGGTGCCCCTGTCGCAGAGTCGTACCGTCGCCAAACTTCATTCCGTGACGAAACGCTACGGGCAGACGACCGCCCTGGATGATTTTTCGCTCGAACTACGCGCCGGCGAAGTAGTCGCGCTGTTGGGGCCGAATGGCGCCGGCAAAACGACCGCGGTACGTCTGCTCCTGGGACTGATTTCTGCGAAGCAGGGCAGCGTTCGCGTCCTGGGACGCGATCCGCGCGATGCAGACGCCAGAACCCGTATCGGCGCCATGCTCCAGGTGAGCCGCGTGCCGGAGATGCTGCGCGTGCGCGAGCACATTGACCTGTTTCGCAGCTATTATCCCGACCCGCTGCCGGTGGCGGAGGTGATCCGCATTGCCAGGCTTGAGGGCATCGCCGAACAGATGTTCGGAAAGCTGTCTGGCGGACAGAAGCAGCGGGTGCTGTTCGGTCTGGCTTTGTGCGGCAATCCTGATCTGATTTTTCTGGATGAGCCGACGGTGGGGATGGACATCGAGTCGCGGCGTGCGCTTTGGGATCAGATCCGGTCGCTCTCGGCGGCAGGCAAAACCGTGCTGCTGACCACTCACTATCTCGAAGAGGCCGATATGCTGGCCAATCGCATTGTGGTCATCAACAAAGGCAGGCTGCTTTGCGAAGGAACGCCTGCGGAAATCAAGCATCGAGTGTCGGGACGGCGTATCCGCTGTATCACGCAGCTCGACGCGGAGTTTTTGGCAACGCTGCCCTCGGTGGTCGATGTGCAACAGGACAGGGAAGCAGTCGTCATCCTGGCTGAACAACCGGAGAAGGTCGTCCGCGAAATGCTCCTGCGTGATGAGACGCTGCACGGGCTGGAAGTTTCGGCGGCGGCGCTCGAAGACGCGTTTCTGGCGTTGACCAGCGAACCCGGTCAGGCAAAAGCATAAGCCACGAACACAAGGCAGAGGAGAAAAGAGATGGCTACAAATGGAATTGCAATTCCCGTTCCGCGTGCCCTGAGCCTCGGATACTACGCGCGGATCTTCCGCAAGGAGACGCAATATGAGTTTGTCAGGATGCTGCGTACGCGGGCGTTTTCGCTGTCGGTCGTGGGCTTCCCGGTGATGTTCTATTTGCTGTTCGGTAGCTCGAACCGTCACAACATGTTTGCGCGATACCTGATGCCGAGCTATAGCTGCATGGGCGTGGTTTCGGCTTGCCTGTTTGGCATCGGCATGGGCATCGCGCTGGAGCGCGCCCAGGGCTGGCTGGATCTGAAGCAGGCGAGCCCGATGCCGAGATTCGCCTATCTGACTGCGAAGACGATCAGCTGCGCCGCCTTTGCCCTGGTCATCGTCGCGATTCTCGTTGCTTTGGGGGTGACTATCGGCGGAGTGACGCTGACTGCGGGTGAGGCGTTGAAGCTGGCGGGCGTTGTTCTGGCGGGGTCGCTCCCGTTTACCGCCATGGGATTGCTGGTGGCTCTCCTGGTCCCTCCAAACGCTGGACCCGGCGTGATCAACCTGATCTACCTGCCCATGTCGTTTGCTTCGGGATTCTGGATGCCAGTCGACTATCTGCCTCACTGGCTTCAAGTCATCACCCCCGCCCTGCCCACCTATCACCTGGCGCAGCTGGCCCTGCACATCTTCGGGTACGCGCAGCCTGGCAGCATGTTGATCCACTGGGAGGCCCTGGCAGGATTTACCCTGTTGATGCTGGGTGCAGCCTGGATCATCTTCACCCGCAGTGAGGCGAAGGCTTGAAGTCTGACGGGCCCGATTCGATTTTCTCGGACTGCGAAGACACCGCCGAAGTTCCGCGCACTCTGCTCGGCGAGCTGAAGGCAGCAGAGACAGGTCTGCGCGGGGGCGCGCTGGCTCGCAGAACGGGCTGGCAACGCGGTCACCTTTTCGACTTCATCTGGCTGGTGTATTCGGTTTTCTTCGTTATCCAGCCAATGGAACAGCACAGCCGCGACAAGTGGCTCATCTTTTCGGCGGTTTATGTTGTCTTTCTCGCCATTTATACCGGGCTAGTTTATGCCAAATCGCAGCGCACTCAATACCTGCTGCTGATAGCGCTGGCAGGCCTTGGCGCAGCTTACTTCCCGATTAATGGCGGCGCGGCCGGCATGTTCATCTACGTTGCCGCGTTCGTGCCCTTCGTCAGCGAGTCGATTGCAGTGAGTGTTGGTACGTTCGCCGGCGTGGGGGTCATCATTCTCGTGGAGGGTTTGTCCCTCCACCTGAACCCCTGGACCTGGGGGTTCTATATTTTCTTCTCGATTGCCGTTGGCTCCGGGAATCTGGTGGCTGCGCAGCGAATGCGTGCCAACAAGCGTCTGGACCTGGCGCACGAACAGATCGCTCATCTGGCGAAACTGGCCGAGCGGGAACGGATCGCACGCGATCTGCACGATGTGCTCGGGCACACGCTCTCTGTTGTCGTGCTCAAGTCTGAGCTGGCCGGCAAAGTGATGGATCGCGATCCGCTGCGCGCACGCAAAGAAATCGGTGAAGTAGAGCAGATTGCCCGCAAAGCGCTGGGCGAAGTGCGGGAAGCCATTCGCGGCTATCGCTCTGAAGGCCTCGCCGCTGAGATTGCCCGCGCCAAAAAAACTTTGGACGCCGCAGGCGTCACGCTGGAGTGCGGCGCCAAGCCGCCTGCGCTGGCGCCGGCCGAAGAAACCGTCCTCTCGCTGATTGTGCGCGAGGCGGTTACAAATATAGTGCGCCACGCTCAGGCCAGCCACTGCCGCCTCGACTTTGAAGCTGCCAACGGCGGTACGGCTCTGGTTGTCGAAGACGATGGCCGAGGTGGAATCCGCGAAGAGGGCAACGGGCTGCGGGGCATGCGCGAGCGCGTCGAATCCATCGGGGGCCGGCTCCGCATCGATTCAGGACAGGGAACGCGGCTGCTCATCGAGATCCCGCCGACCATCGAGCAATCGTCATGAAGAAGATCCAGGTCGTCGTCGCTGAGGATCAGGCCATGGTGCTGGGCGCCCTGGCGGCTCTGCTCGAAATCGAGCCCGACATCGCCGTGTGCGCGCGCGCGGCCAACGGCCGTGAAGCCCTGGCGATGGTGGGGAAAAGCAAGCCGGATGTCCTGGTGACGGACATCGAGATGCCCGAGATGACCGGGCTCACGCTCGCCGCCGAGGTCAAGGAACGCTATCCGCAGACGCGGGTGATGATCCTCACCACGTTTGCCCGGCCTGGCTACCTGCGCCGAGCGCTCGATGCGGGTGCGAAGGGCTATTTGCTCAAGGACCGTCCGTCGGCCGAGCTGGCCGATGCCGTCCGGCGCGTTCACCAGGGCCTGCGGGTCGTCGATCCTGACCTTGCGCTCGAGGCATGGGACAGCGGCCCGGACCCGCTGACCGAGCGCGAACGGCAGATCCTGTGGCGTGCCGGAGAGGGCAAATCCAGCGGCGAGATTGCCGAGGAGTTGCACCTCTCTGAAGGCACGGTCCGCAATTATCTATCTGAGGCAATGAGCAAGCTGGGCGCTTCGAACCGCGTGGAGGCCGCGCGGCTGGCTCGATCCAGAGGATGGCTCTAAAGTAACCTCCCTTATCGGCCAAACTGGGCGGGTAATCATCCCTCTTTTGGCGAATTCCACTGCAGCATCCCCCCATGTACGATTTGGTCATCGTTCGCCGTGGAGCGGGCGCGAATCGGAAAGCTCGGCCTTGCTCGCCTCTTCCGACACCGGGTCCCTGTCCTGGGATAAAAATTGGTTTCGGCCAGCACAGATCGCGAAGCAGGCACAGCAATGGCAACCGTCCTGGTGGTCGAGGACGACCGTGCAGTTCGGATGCTCTTCACCAAGGTGATCGAGAACGCTGGCTACGGCGTGATCGCCTGCGAGAACGGCGCGCTTGGCCTCGAGGCTGCGCGCAATCAAATTGATAAGATCGACGCCATTGTGACCGACGCGCGGATGCCCGGAATGCAGGGTCCACGCCTGATTGCGCGTATTCGCGCGCTCCGCCCTGAGCTTCCTGCGATTCTGGTGAGCGGCAATATGGTTGAAGCGGAGACAGACCGAACCACTGTTTTTCTGACCAAGCCAGTCACTCCAGGCATGCTGACCCGCGAACTTCGGCGGCTGCTCGGCGCCAGGATGTAGAATCGTCAGTTCTGCCCCCACTTTTTCTGCAGGAAGTCCGGATGATTATTGGCGTTCCCAAAGAAGTAAAAGACCATGAAAGCCGGGTTGGAATCACCCCAGCCGGTGTGAAGGCCCTGACCGAAGCCGGACACAAAGTCCTGGTAGAAACTCGCGCTGGCGAGCTGTCAGCATTGACCGACGATGAATACCAGTCCGCGGGCGCGGAAATTGTTGGATCCGCGCACAACGTTTGGGGTAATGCCGACCTGATCGTCAAGGTGAAGGAGCCGGTCGAGAACGAATATGGGTTTTTCCGCGAAGGCCTGGTGCTCTTCACCTATCTGCACCTCGCGCCATTGCCGGCCCTGACCGAGAAGCTCCTGCAGAAAAAGGTCATCGGGATCGCCTATGAGACGATTCGCGATCGTGCGGGAACGCTGCCGCTTCTCACGCCGATGTCCGAAGTAGCCGGGCGCATGTCCGTCCAGGTGGGTGCTGCTTACCTCGAGAAAGAAAAGGGCGGTCGGGGAGTCCTGCTCGGTGGCGTACCGGGCGTGCCTCCCGCGAGTGTGTGCGTGATCGGCGGCGGTATCGTCGGAACGAACGCCGCGAAGATCGCATTGGGCATGGGAGCGCGGGTCACGCTCGTCGACGTGAACCTGAACCGCCTGCGCGAGCTCGACGACATTTTTAACGGAAGAATCTTCACGCTGGCGTCGAATTCCTGGAACGTCACGCGTGCGGTGCAGGACGCTGATCTCGTCATCGGTGGCGTGCTGATTCCTGGAGCTGCGGCACCGAAAATCGTTACCCGGGATATGGTCGCAAAGATGAAAAAGGGCGCCGTCATTGTGGACGTCGCTATCGATCAGGGCGGTTGTGTCGAGACAGCGCACCCCACCACACACAGCGATCCGGCGTACGAAGTGAATGGCGTGGTCCACTATTGCGTAACGAATATGCCCGCGGCCGTTCCCAATACTTCCACGCTGGCGTTGACGAACGCGACGTTCCCCTACGTTCTGCGCCTGGCGCGAAACGGCGCGAAAAAAGCGATCCTTGAGGACGACGGTATCCGCGACGGGGTAAACACCTATGAGGGAACGCTGACCTGCGAGCCGGTTGCCATCTCCCAGAAACAGCCCTGGCGGCCGGTGCGCGAGCTGCTGGCCTGAGAGGACACAGCAGCTCGCATTTCTATCCGGACTACTGCGTGACGTGAATGGACCGTTCCAGCCGGAACGTCAGCAACGTCTCTGCGGGAAGAAGTATTTCGTGGTTGCCGGTCATCGCGCTGCCTGCTGTGCCCGCTCCCGCGCCTGCCAGGGCGCCAATCGCAGCTCCCTTACCCCCACCGGCCAGTCCCCCGATGATGGCCCCAAACGCGCCGCCACCTGCGGCGAAGCCGGCCGTCCTCTTTCCCTTGCCTTTTTCGGCCTGTTCCATGGTGCTGGTCGCGACGGGATAACTGCCCCAGTTCGTATGGACCCGTTCCAGTCTTAACGAAAGAAGGGCACCGCCTTTAAAGTGGCCGAGTGCCTTGGCATCCACCACCGTGCCTTCGACGCGTGCCCTCCGTGGAATGACGGTCTGTCCGTTCACCACGACGTCATCGGCCACCGTCGCCGCGAAGGACTGACCGGGTTGGCTGATCCTGGATCCGAGATCCTGATCGAGTCGTACGCGGAGGTGGGTGCCCGCCGGGATCACAACAGCGGGTGGAGGAGCCGGCGTCGAAGGCGCCGGTGGAGGCGTGGCTGCCGCGCTGGGCGAGGGCGTTGTCGGTGCCCCCTGGTCAGGCGGCGGAGCGGGCGGGTTGGCCTGCGCCGGCTGTGCCTGCGCAGGTGCGGGGGTGGACGGATTCGCCGCCTGCTGCGTGTTCGTTTTTCCGCAACCGCTGAGGGCGAGCAGGGCCGTAAGGCTCGCGGTGGCGAGGAGAGGTGAAATACGTGGGAAGTTCATATCGAAACACGATGCCCTTTCTCTCAGTTGGGTTGGGTGGCCAGCCAGCTGCAACACGAACCTTGGCCAATCCGTCTGAGAAGACAGCAGTTTACGCCCTTTCGAGGAGCCTATAATCATCGATAATTCGGGGTCGAATTTGGCTGATTTGAAACATCGACGCGGCACGCTCATCCTGCTGGGCGCAGTTGTTTTTATCCTGCTGCTCCTGCTGATCGCGCTAAACGCGTTCAATGTTCGAGCTCTCACTCCCCATACCACGGGGCAGATCTTCCTGCTGACCTCGGTCTCCGTCCTGGTCTTCCTTCTCTTCGTCACGGTATTAGTCCTGTTGCTGCGCAACCTGATCAAGCTGCTCGCGGAACAGCGCAGTCAGGTGCTGGGAGCTCGTCTAAGAACCAGGATGTTTATCGGAGCACTGCTGGTTTCCCTGGTCCCGGCACTCTTCATGTTTTTGTTTAGCTTCCTCCTGATGAACCGCTCCATTGACAGGTGGTTCTCGCAGCCAGCTTTAGATGTTCGCGATGATTCGAATCGGATCGCGACCGAGCTTTCTCATTACGCATCCCTGAATGCGCGCGCCGAGGCTGAGGGTATGGCGCGGTCGCAGGAGTTGCCGGTAGCCCTCACTTCCGGCAACCCGCAGGCGATTCTTGACGAAATGCGAGGCCACCAGATCACCCTGCAGGGCGGATTCGCCGTTCTGTATCGCGATTCGGTGCCCGTGGCCGCATACCAGCTTCCGCAGGCGGCGGGGAAGGCCGAGGTTCATTCCTGGCTCAATGACGAGGAGCCGAAGCCGATCGACCCCGGGCAGCCCCTGGTAGGAGCGATCCTGAAGGCGGCGCAACGTTCCGATGAGCCGATGCTGGTTGTGGGCGAATCCGAATATGCGCTCGGATCTGCGAGTCTGCCGGGCGGCGGTATCGTTGTGGCCGGTTTGCCCATGCCGGCCGGCCTCAACGAGATCATGTCGAACCTGAGCATCGGGACCAGTCAATACTGGGCTCTCTATCGACAACGGCGCATCATCCGCATGACGTATTTCCTGCTGCTGCTCATGCTGACCGCGCTGGTGTTTTTTGCCAGTAGCTGGCTGGCATTGAATGTTTCGCGCCAGATGACCGGGCCCCTCGAAGCACTCGCCGATGCGACCGTGGAGATCGGCAAAGGAGACTACAGCCATCGCGTAACTGTGGAAGCCACAGCGGAAATGGCCGAGTTGGTGCGTTCGTTCAACCACATGGCCGCCGATCTGGAACAAAGCCGCATGCTGGCGGAAACGTCGGCGCGCGAACTGTCTGCGGCGAATCTGGCGATCGAGTCCCGACGAAAAGAACTGGAGACCATCCTCGAGACAATTCCCTCCGGCGTAGTTACCCTCGACGCTTCGGGTCGCATCGTGCTCGGGAATCGGGCTTTTGCGGAGCTGGTTCGGCTTGATGGTCAACCCGACCTCGCCGGCGTCTCTCTGGATTCCTTATTACCGAGAGAGTTCACCGAGGAGCTGACGCGGCTCGAGCGCCGGGCTCGCCGTATGGGAACGGCGTCGTCGGAGTTCGAATTGCGTACTCCCCGCGGCGTTGTGAGCCTTTCGGTTACGCTCGCCGCTCTCGATTCCGACAAAGGACAGACCCGTGGTTCAATTCTTGTGCTGGAAGATCTCTCGGACTTCCTCTATGCGCAGCGGCAGGCAGCCTGGAAGGAGGTTGCCCAGCGCGTGGCACACGAAATCAGAAATCCGCTGACGCCGATCACCCTGTCCGCGGAGCGCATCCGGCGCCACGTCGAACGGGGTACGCCTGAGTCACCCGGCGTGATTCGCAAATGCTGTGATGTGATTCTGGGTTCGGTCGAATCGATGCGCACCCTGGTGAGCCAGTTTGCCGCGCTGGCCGAATTTCCTGTCGCGCACCCGCATCCTTCGAATCTGAATCAAATCGTGGAGAGCGCCGTGATGTTGTTCGAGGGCCGCATCCAGGGCATTCGCATCGAAAAGCATCTCGACACACATCTGCCGCCGGTTATGGCCGATCCTGAGGCTCTGCGGCGCGCCGTGGCCAACCTGATCGACAACGCAGCCGAGGCGATGCACGACAGCTTGTTGCGCGTTCTTTCCATTGAGACGGCCACCGCCGGTCGACCGGGCGTAGCCGAGATCATCGTGGCCGATACCGGCCCCGGCATCACCGACGACATGCGTGAGCGCCTCTTCCTGCCCTGGTTTTCCACGCGACAACGTGGAACAGGGTTGGGACTGTCGATCGTAGCGAAGATCGTACAGGACCATGGCGGCTCTATCCGCGCTGAGAACAATGCGCCGGCGGGAGCGCGCTTTATTATCGAGTTGCCGCTGGCGGAAATCAATGGCGCGGACCGCGTCCCGACGGTGGCGATGAGTAAGGCCGTCTGAGCACCGGGAGCTGATGAACCACATCCTTATCGTGGACGATGAAGCGGAGATTCGCGAATCTCTTGAAGAGATTCTGCGGGAGGAAGGCTACTCCGTCGCAAGCGCCGGCAATGCCGCAGACGCGCTCACTCAGGCGCGTGATCCCGTCTACGATGTGCTGCTCCTCGACATCTGGTTGCCGGATCGCGATGGTCTTGAGGTCCTGACTGAGTTGCGCTCTCTCGATGCGGAAACCCGCCCGGAGGTGATTGTTATCTCTGGCCACGCAACCATCGAAACTGCGGTCCGAGCCACCAAACTGGGAGCCTTCGATCTCCTGGAAAAGCCGCTGATGCTGGAACGGACGCTGATCGTCGTGAAGAACGCGATCGAAGCGAAACGGCTGCGGACCGAAAACCTGGAGTTTCGCCGCCAGCTCCTTTCAGAGCAACAGATCACCGGCGAAAGTGTGCAGGCCCGCGCACTGCGCCAGCAGATCAAGTTGATGGCCCCGACCAATGGTCGCGTGTTGATCTACGGTGAATCCGGTTCGGGTAAAGAACTGATCGCCCGCGCGATGCATGCAGAAAGCCTGCGCAGTGATCGCGTTTTTGTGGAGCTGAATTGCGCGGCGATTCCCGAGGATTACATCGAAAGTGAGCTGTTCGGTTACCGCAACGGCGCGATCAGCGGAGGACCGCCGGAGAAACGCGGAACCTTCGAACGCGCGAACGGTGGCACGCTGTTTCTGGACGAAGTGGGCGACATGAGCCTGAAGACCCAGGCGAAAGTGCTGCGCGCTCTCGATGAGCAGCGATTCGTGCCTGTGGGCGCCACCCAGCCCATCAGCGTCGATGTGCGGGTGATCGCGGCGACCAACAAAGAACTGGAGGAAGAGATCGCGAAGGGAAATTTTCGCGAAGACTTCTTCTATCGCCTGAATGTGATCCCATTTTATGTGCCGCCACTGCGCGATCGGCGCGAAGACGTTCCCTCCCTGGCTCGCGAATTTCTGCGGATGTTCGGGCGTCAATATGGCCGGCCGCGAGTGGAAATTGCCGACGATGCGATCGAACTGCTGCGCCAGTATCACTGGCCTGGCAATGTCAGGGAACTCAAGAATGTCATTGAGCGAGTTCTCATCCTCAACCCACAGTCCCATCGAATCGAGCGCCGTCACCTGCCCATGCTGGTGCATCGCAGCGGTCGCCCAGGCGATTTTGACACCCTGCAGCAGGCGCGCGATGCTTACGAGCGCGAATACATTCTGAAGAAAATCGACGACTGCAACGGCAACATGAGCCGCGCTGCGGAGACCCTGGGTCTGGAGCGCAGTCACCTGTATCGCAAAATGAAAACCCTGGGTATTAGCGTGCGCGAGTCAGCACAGGACCGGTAGGCATTTCCATCAGGCGAGCGTGAGGACTGTGATTTCCGGCGGGCAGCGGAAGCGGAACGGTACACCAACCGCTCCAATCCCGCGGTTGACATACAGCTGGGTTGGTCCGAGTCGAAAGCCACCCTCGATATACTTCCGCCCATATTCAGGCAGGTGAATCGGGGGGAGAAAAGGAATCCGCACCTGCCCCCCGTGCGTGTGACCCGAGAGCATCAGGTCCACGCCGTAACGCGCAATGTCGGGCAGGATGTCAGGTTCGTGCGCCAACATAATCACCGGCTCTCCGGCAGGTATCTTCGCCGTTGCCCGTGCCGGGTCGGCTGCGTCTGAACAGGCGCTGCCGAGCCCCGCCAGCCATAACCGCCGACCTTCGCGCTCCAAAGCCACCGCAGAGTTAATCAGGACAGGGATTCCGTGCTCGCGCAAAGGATCGGCGACATAGGTCGGCCCAGCCACGTAATCGTGGTTGCCCAGACTGGCATAGCGAAGCGGACACGCGATGCCGCTGAGAATCGCTGCACAGGCCGGCGCGTGGCGACGCGCATAGGAAATGGGCAAAGGTCCGAAGCTGATGAAGTCGCCAGTGAGCACTACCAGGTCCGGGCGAAGCTGGTTGATCTGTTGGACCACATCGCGCAGAAAATACGGTTCAGTGTAGTCGGCATAGTGAAAGTCAGAGGCCTGCACGATGCGCATGCCGCGGAACCCATCGGGAAGACGAGCGATCTGCACGGTATGGTGCTCGATGCTCAGTTCGTGGCGCGAAATTTCTCCGGCGTAGAGAGCAAGACCAGCTGCCGACGCTGCGGATAACCCGAGGAATCGGCGGCGTGTGAGGCCTCGCCTCGGCGCGGACAAAGAAACCGGCTTAGCCTCACTCGGTGAGGCGGATTCAACTGAGATTGTTGGATTCACTCTTATGTTGGACGCCGAAAATCGTGCCGGGGATGGGAAGGGCCTGCCAAGCGGGACCGAACCTCACCCCATTATCTCCAACAAATGCGAAGGCCGCCCCGAAGGGCGGCCCTCCTGCTGATGCGATTCATGGTTACCAGCCGTAGACGCGATAAGGATACGGGTAGCCGTAGGGGTAGGAAGGCGCCATATACACCGGACGACGCTGCAGTTGAGGAACGCTCTGAGCGAGCCGCTGCGCTTCCTGCCAGGAAACTGGCTGCACAGTGACCGCATTGGTCAGATGGAAGTTCAGCAGCGTCTCCGGAGGCAGAAACAGACGAGGCCCGTTGGTGCCCGCTGAAGCAGCTAATCCGGCGCCGCCACCCACTACTGCCCCCACCGCAGCGCCGGGTCCGCGACCCAAAATACCGCCAATCAACGCACCGACTGCCGCGCCACCCACGGTGTTGCCTGCCGTGTATCCGGCCTTGTTCGGTCCCTTGTTCGACCAGATGTCCGAAACCAGCGGATAGGCTTGTCCACTCAGGTTCACGGAACTAATCTGCAGTTCCAGTTCGCCGCTCCCACCCAAAGCGCCGGGCTTCTTAACCTTCACTACCGTGCCCTGTAAAACGGCTCCGCGCGGAATCGCCAGCACGTTGCCTTCAAAGACGTCGCTGGCGGCCGTTGCCTGGAAAACGGCCCCATCCTGCAGCTTCGCGATGTCCAGCGGTTCGCTGATTCGAATCTGCAACAGCGTTCCGGACGGGATCGTCACAGGGCCGCTGGTTTGTTGTGGGGGAGGATAATTGCCGTATCCCCCATAAGGCTGTTGATACCCACCCTGCGGATAAGGTGCTCGCGCGGCGGGCGGTGCCTGTCCGGGCTGATCCGGGGGAGGAGGCGGAGGAACCTGTTGCGAATCCGGAGCAGTCATCGGCTGCTGATTGTCTGCTGGAGGAGGAGGCGGTGCCTGCTGCGCATCCGCCGGCGGTGGAGGAGGCGCGCTCCCTGACGAAGCCGATCCGCCGCTCACCGTGATGTTGTTCTGGATACCGCTCACTCCCTGCACGTTCGCGGCGGCTGTTTCCGCTTCCTGCCGCTGCTGTTCCGTCTCGACCGTGCCGGTCAGGGTCACAACGCCATTCGACGTAGAAGCTGTGATGGGCTGATTCTTCAGCATCGCGTCGTGCGCTATTGCGCCCGCAACCGCAGCCTGCAGGTCCTGTCCACTCTGTGCCAGGGCCGAGCTCCCCGCAAAGATCCAAAGGCATGCGGCCAGCACTGTGGCTGGAGTCGCTATAAATGAAAATGCTCGACGAAAGCCTTTCGTACTCATGGTTTTCGAACTCCCTGACTTCAGGCTGGTCTGCCGCGTTCGTGGGTATAGATGGTAGACGCAGCGCCGCCTGAAGCGTGACTGTTTCTGCTCTCTTCAACACCACATTAGATGAAAAGTTTTGTTGAAAAGCCGCAGGTTACAGCAGGGAATTGGCTATCCCCGCTGCTTTCTGTACCGCTCAATCAGCGTTGTAGTGGAACTGTCATGGCTTCCGGGCGCTGGTCCCGCGCCTTCCAGTTCGCCAATGATCTTCTTCGCCAGAACTTTGCCCAGTTCCACGCCCCACTGGTCAAAGGAGTCAATCTGCCAGATCACCCCCTGGGTAAAAACGCTGTGCTCGTAAAGCGCCACCAGCTTGCCCAGAGCTTCCGGTGTCAGTTCCTTCAGCAGGAACGTGCTGGATGGACGGTCGCCTTCGAAGACGCGATGGGGAACCAGCCAGTCCGGCGTGCCTTCCGCCTTTACTTCCTCAGGAGTCTTGCCGAAGGCAAGCGCTTCACTCTGTGCGAAGACGTTCGCCAGCAGCAGGTCATGATGATTACCTAAAGGATTAAGAGTCTTCGCAAAGCCAATGAAATCGCAGGGGATCAATCGTGTTCCCTGGTGAATGAGCTGGTAGAACGAATGCTGCCCATTCGTGCCCGGCTCGCCCCAGAAAATCGGACCTGTCTGGTAATTCACGCGCTCGCCGGAGAGCGTGACGTGCTTGCCATTGCTCTCCATGGTTAGTTGCTGCAGGTAGGCCGGAAAGCGCTTTAGGTATTGTTCGTAGGGGAGCACGGCAACCGTCTCCGCTCCGAAAAAGTCGGAGTACCACACGGTCAGCAGTCCCATGATCACGGGCAGATTCTTCGCGAACGGCGTGGTGCGGAAGTGCTCGTCCATCGAGTGGAAGCCGGCCAGCATGGAACGGAAGTTCTCCGGGCCAACTGCGATCATGGTCGAGAGGCCGATGGCAGAGTCCATGGAGTACCGTCCGCCAACCCAGTCCCAGAACCCGAACATGTTGGCCGTGTCGATGCCGAATTTCGATACCCCCTCCGCATTGGTCGACACCGCAACGAAATGCTTCGCTACGGCTTGTTCATCTTTCAGCTTCCTGAGCGACCAGTCGCGCGCGGTCTGCGCATTCGTCATGGTCTCCAGCGTAGTAAAGGTTTTGGAGGAGATGATGAACATCGTCTCCTCCTGGTCAAGATCCTGTGTAGCCTCAGCGAAGTCTGTCCCGTCGACATTCGAGACAAAACGGAAGGTCATATCGCGCTGGCTGTAATAGCGCAACGCTTCGTAAGCCATCACCGGCCCCAGATCCGATCCTCCAATCCCGATGTTGATGACGTTGCGGATCCGCTTACCGGTAAACCCTTTCCATTCTCCGCTGCGCACACGGTTCGAAAAGTCGGCCATGCGGTCCAGCACTTCGTGCACTTCCGGCACGACATTGATTCCATCGACGTTGATGACCGCATCTTTCGGGGCGCGCAGCGCCGTGTGCAAAACGGCCCGCTGCTCCGTGATGTTGATCTTTTCGCCGCTGAACATCGCATCGATGCGGTCACGAAGGCCGCTCTGCTCGGCCAGTTCGAGCAGCAGGCGCAGCGTTTCGTCAGTGATGCGATGTTTCGAATAGTCGAAGTAAATGCCCTCCGCCTCGGCCGTTTGACGCGTTCCCCGTCCTGGATCGGACTTGAACAGCTCCCGCAGATGCTGGGTGCGAATCCCTTCATAATGCGACTGGAGCGCCTTCCACGCGGAAAGGGAAGTCAGCGGGGTCCGAACGGCTGTTGCAGTAGCGCTCATGCTATTTCTCCAGAAATTGTCGTTATCGGTTGAGATTCTTCGCGGTCAGCCTCGGTCGCATGGCCCACGTCAATTTGTGGCTCGACACCGGCTTAGTTGCCGGTCGGAACGATTCCCGCGTTCTCGACCATCAGAATGACGGTTCTCTCCGGCGCACGCGTGCAGTGCATCGTGCCCCGAGGAACGACAAATCCCTGGCGCGGTCCCAGCTCCACAGTGCGGCCTTCAAGATCGATCAGCAGTTTGCCTTCGACGACGTAGAAAAACTCGTCGTCCTCATCGTGCTTGTGCCAGTGATACTCACCTTCAATCACGGCCATACGTACGACGCTGTCGTTCACCTGGCATAGCGTCTGGTTGAACCATTTGTATTCGCAGGCGTCTGCGATCGCCTTCTCGTCGATGAGTTCGAGCGGCTTGTGCAGAACATTGAGCCGTGTTTCATAGGGATAATCGGCGACGGAATCAGCCATGGAAACCCTCCGCGTAATGGAAACATGGTACGCCGCGCGTGTGAAAGCCTGAAAACAGGTAGGTGGCTAGCCCCCGCTGCTCATCGCGAATTCTCGCGCCGCGTCCAGCAGCTTCTTCACCGACTCCCTGGAGCAGGACTCAGAGTAGATCCGCAGCAGCGGCTCGGTTCCCGAAGCCCGCAGCAGCAACCAGGTTCCCGCCGCGTTCGGTTTGCTCTTCGCTTCAGGATTGTCGAGCCAGAATTTGATTCCATCCAGCGTCTCGACCTTCTCCACCCGCATCCCAGCAAGCTCCTTCACGCCCGCTTTCGCCCGAGCGATGGTCGCGTTCTTCAGCGCGTCGGGAATATGCAGGTCAATGCGTCCATATTGATGCTCGCCATATTCCTGTTGTAGCCGCTCAACGAGCTGGCCCAACGTTTTCTTTTCTTCCGCCATTACGTTGGCGATCAGCAGGGCATTCAGCAGCCCGTCGCGCTCCGGCAAATGCCGGCGGATGCCGATGCCGCCAGACTCCTCACCGCCAATCAGGATGTCTTCGGTCAGCATCAGATCGCAGACAAATTTGAAGCCGATTCCATGCTCGTGCAGTTTGCGTCCATAACGTGCCGCGATGCGGTCGAGCATCGAGGTCGTATTGAATGCCCGCGTCACATCCCCTGGCCAGCCCTTCCGCTCCAGGATCCACTGCAGGATGACGGAATAAATCTTATGCGGATCGGCAAAGTTGCCGTTCTCATCGCAGGCTCCAATGCGATCGGCGTCGCCGTCAGTGATCAGGCCGGCATCGCATTTCTGCTCGACCACAACATCCTGGCAGGCGCGGACATGGGGCTCGATGGGTTCCGGATTGATCCCGGGAAACAGCGGATCGTGGTTCGCGCGAATCTCAACATAACTGACGCCGATTTTAGAGAAGATGCCCGCGAGGATTCCCGCACCCGCGCCATACATGCAGTCAATCGCGAAACGGAAACCGGATTTGGCAATCAAATCGAGGTCGACGAAGCGCTGAATCGCCTCAAGGTAAGGCGGCACAAAATTGACGCGCTCAATGGGTGCCTGCGAGCCGGCGGGCAACGGCTTGCCAAGCAGGCTCTCAATTTCCGTCATGATCGACGGGCTGCCTGACCCACCGTAGGAAGCCTTGTACTTCACGCCGTTCCACTGCGCAGGGTTGTGGCTGGAGGTGATCATTACGCCTCCCGCTGCGGCCAGTTGCCTTACCGCGAAAGAAAGAGCTGGTGTCGGCGTGATCCGGTCCGCAAGCCTCACAGGAATTCCCGCGCTTGCCAGTACTTCAGCCACTGCAGCCGCGAATGCCGGTGACCCGAAGCGCGTGTCGTAGCCAATGCAGACGCCCTTCGTCGGATCCTCTTTTGTCAGGACGTAGCTGCCGATAGCGGCAGCGGCGGCGCGCACGTTCTCAAAGGTGAAGTCGTCGGCGATCACACCGCGCCATCCGTCCGTGCCAAATTTAACCGGCGATTGGGTTGACATAGGGGTCCGTTAAATCTTCTTCCTGAGGTTCGGCTTCACGCAACCGGCTACAAGCTGCCGGCTGCTTCTAGATGAGTTTTTCGTTCCCGCGAGCGGTCAGCTCCCTGACCACTTTGCCGACGTCCTGCGAATGATCCCGTGTCGTGATCAGCAACGCGTCTTCCGTCTCGACCACCACCAGATTCTGAACGCCCACGAGAGCCACGAGCTTGTCCGGGCTGAAGACGTAGTTACCGCTCGACCCCAGCACGACACTGCCGCTCGAATCGAGCACATTGCTCTGAGCGTCGGCGACCTTACGCTCGACCTGGTATTCGTGCAGCGCGGCCCAGGAACCAAGGTCACTCCAGCCAAACTTTGCGGGGATGCAGTACAGGTTCGAATGATGCTCCCCACGCGCGGAACGAGGCTCGAGAATCGCATAGTCGACGCTGATGTTTTCGCACTTCGGATACAGCTCCCCGAATATGCGCTCGAACTGCGGTGTGTTCCAGGCTGCAGTAATCTCTTCGAGCAGCGGAGCCGTCTCCCGCATCAGTTCGCGCACCGCATTGGCGAGCGTTTTTGCGCTCCAGACGAACATGCCGCTGTTCCAGAAATAATTGCCGGCGGCGACGAAAGCCTCCGCGCGCTCCAGGTTGGGCTTCTCCGTAAAGCGCCGCACCCGCACAATGCCATCGTCGCAGGGCGCACCGGTTTCGATGTAGCCGTAGCCGGTTTCTGGCCGCGTGGACTCAACCCCCAGCACAACCATGTTGTCGCCGGCGGCGGCCAGATCGATGGCTCGCTGAATCGTCACGACAAACGCAGCCTCATCGGCGATCACGTGATCCGCGGGAAAAATGCCCATCACCGCATCGGGAAAAAGTTTCTCGATAAGGAATGCGGCCAGTCCTGCGGCGGGCGCTGTATTCCGCGCAGCTGGCTCACAAACCACCTGGCGCTCCGGCACACAATCCAGCTGCGTGCAGATGGCTCCGGAAAGATGCGCGTTGGTGATCACCCACACATCGTGCGGCTTCGCCAGCGGTTCCAGTCTGTCGACGGTTCGCTGGATCATCGTCCGCTCGCCATCGAGGGCAAGAACCTGTTTCGCACGGGCTCGTCGGCTGCGTGGCCAGAAGCGCGTACCACTGCCGCCGGCAAGAATGATGGGTCGAAAGTCGATCGCCATGAAGTCCTGGTTGAAGATAAATGCTAAATCAGTCAGCCTTGGGCAGGATGCGAATGATCTGCGTCAGGTTGTCGACGAATAAAGACCATCGCGCCGAGGTGGAGGGAATCACGGTTAATTGGTTCCGTTCCACAGTGAACGATTCGAAACCGTCGCCCGAGATGCGAACCGATCCCTGGCTGACAAACAGCGCCTGGACGAAGTCACTCGGCGACACCAGCGAAGGCTCAGTCCCAGCCTGAATCGGCCAGCGCTCAATGCGGAAATAGTGTTCGTCGATCAGCAGCGTGTGGCCATCAACAGACTGGGGTGGCACCTTCCCCGCCCGCGTCGTTAGCCGCATGGCCGCAAACGATTTCTCCAGATGCAGTTCCCGGGCGCTCCCATAGTCATACATACGATAGGTCAGGTCACTGGTTTGCTGGGTCTCCAGAATCACAACCCCGGGTCCCATGGCGTGTACCGTGCCCGCGTCGACGAAGATCATGTCGCCTTTTTCAATGGGGATCATTTCGAGCAGAGACTCCAGCGTCGTGTCGTGAACCGCAGCTCTGACCTGCTCGACCGTCACGCCCGGACGGATTCCCAGCGCCACCTGCGCCCCGGGCCGGGCGTCCAGCGCATACCAGCACTCCGTTTTGCCGCGAGGCTCGCCATAGTGCTGGGCAAGCGCGTCATCAGGATGCACCTGCACGCTCAGCTTTTCCTTTGGGAACAGAATTTTGATGAGCAGTGGAAAGTCTTTACCCTTGAGTGCCGGCCCCAGAAGAGCGGACCGGTATTGCTTCGTGATGTCGGCCAGGCTGGTGCCTTCCAGCGGTCCCGTATCCGCTGTGCACATTTCGCCGGTCAGCCACACTTCGCCGATGGGTTCTCCCGCGGTTTTGTAGTCGTACCAGGGAGCGAGGTCCTGAAATCCCCAGGGACGCGTCCGAAAATAGGGTGCGAGGCGGAAGGGCGGTAGTGTCTCCACAATCACTTAGTATGCATCAGCGCTCCAGGGTTGCCATCGCCTTCCTTTAGGATGGTGGGCATGATTCGCTACCTGGTCACTGGATGCGCCGGCTTTATCGGCTCGTGGATTACCGAAACGCTCGTCGAACGTGGAGAGACGGTTCGCGGCCTCGACAATTTTGAAACAGGAAGACGCGACAACCTCAAGCATCTTTCCGGACGGTTCGAGTTTGTCGAGTGCGATTTACGCGATGCTGAAGGCGTGGCGCGCGCATGTGATGGGGTCGACTTCATCTTTCATCAGGGTGCGCTCCCCTCCGTCCCGCGATCGGTAAAGGACCCTCGTACCAGCCACACAGCCAATATCGATGGCACATTGAATCTCCTCGAAGGCGCACGCGCAGCTGGAGTCAAGCGCATCGTCTTTGCCGCTTCATCGTCTGCTTATGGAAATCAACCAGGCTTTCCCCGTGTGGAAACGATGTTTCCCATGCCTATCGCCCCCTACCCGGTACAAAAAATTGCCGGTGAGTTTTACATGAAGAGCTACTGGCAGGTCTATGGCCTCGAAACAGTTTGCCTCCGTTACTTCAACATCTTCGGACCGCGCCAGGATCCCGAATCCCAGTACAGCGGCATCATGGCAAAGTTCGCCCTCCAGATGTTGCGTGGCGAGCGGCCCACCATTAATGGTGATGGCGAGCAGGGAAGGGACTTTACCTACGTTGGAAACGCGGTCTCGGCGAATTTGCTGGCGATCGAAGCCCCGGCAGAAAAGGTCGCTGGACGAGTGTTCAATGTCGCCTGCGGCGAACGGCACACCGTGAACAGCACTTTTCGCATTCTCGCTGACCTGACCGGCTTCAAAGAGCAGCCGATTTATGCGCCACCCCGCACCGGGGATATCCAGAATTCGCTGGCTGATATCTCCGCCGCCCGCGAAGCCTTCGGCTACGAACCGAAGATCGGCTTTGAGGAAGGCCTGCGCCGGACGGTAGCCTGGTACCGGGAGCAATACCCGACAGCCACCCTATAGAAGGCCGGATAGAACGCGGCAGGTCTGACACGTCACAAAAAGGGAACGTCCTCTCGGGATTCTGCGTAAACTAAGCCCAGAGTCCCTCAAATCAGGGTGTAGCTGCACCCGAGCCCGGGGGAACGGGGAAAGCTGCAGACTATGGGATTTTCCGAGGCAATCAAGGTTGCGCTCCAGTCACTGTGGGCCAACAAGATGCGCACCATTCTGACCATGATTGGTGTCGTCATCGGTGTGGCGTCGGTGATCGCGGTCATTACCCTCTCCAACGGGGCCAAGATGTTCGTGGTCAAGAAAATCGCCAACCACGGCTCCGATACCCTCTCCGTCCAGCGCCTGAATCCCGTCATCTTCAGCGGCGAAGAATACCTGAAAGAGACCAAGCGAAAGAACATCGACTACGACGATTTCCTCTACCTGCAGACCACCTGCACCCGCTGTCTTTCCATCGGCGCCTCGCTCAGCTCCTCAGGAACCGTTGTTAACGGGAAGCAGTCGACGACCAATACCAGCATCTCCGGCTGGACCTCCAGCGAGTTTGAGATTAACGACCTCACGGTGGTTGAGGGTCGCGCGCTGACACCCATGGATGACCAGATGGGAACGCATGATGTGGTCATCGGGTACGACATCGTGGACAACGTCCTGCCACCGGCCGATCCCATCGGGCAGGAGATTCGCGTCGACGGAGAAATCTACACCGTTGTCGGCGTTGGCGAGCGCAAGGGCGAGGTGTTTGGCCAGAGTGAAGACAATTACGTCGACATGCCTCTGAGTACCTACCTGCACACCCACGGGGAGCACCAGAGCCTCAACATTTCCGCAAAAGCCGGCATGGCTCCCAATGCTCTGGACAACCTGATCGACGAGGTCCGTGCTCTGATGCGGGCCCGCCGCCACGATGTCGTCGGCACTGAGGACGACTTCGCGATCCTCACCAACGACACCTTCATTGGCCTGTTCAACCAGATCACCGGCATGTTTGCGGGGATCATCATCGGCATCGCCGCCATCTCGCTGGTAGTCGGCGGTGTGGTCATCATGAACATCATGCTGGTCTCTGTCACCGAGCGGACCCGGGAGATCGGTATCCGCAAAGCCCTGGGCGCCAAACGGCAGGATGTCATGCTCCAGTTCCTGATTGAGTCCGCGACCATGGCCCTGCTGGGCGGATTCTTCGGCGTCGTCGGTGGCGTTACCGTCGCAGAAATCGTCACCGCGGTCGTTGGTTTTCCCTCGGCCATCGCCGTCTGGGCCGTTTTCCTGGGCCTTTTTGTCGCTACAAGCGTCGGAATCTTTTTCGGAGTTTATCCAGCGCACAAAGCAGCTCAGCTGGATCCTATCGTCGCCCTGCGAGCGGAGCTATAAACCATGGCACTGAGCGATTCCCGCGAATCTGTCCGCATGGCGCTGGACACCCTGCGCAGCAATAAACTGCGCTCTGGCCTCACCATCCTCGGCATCGTTATCGGCGTTGCCACCGTAATCACCATCTCCTCGCTCATCAACGGAGTGAACAACCGCGTTGCCGATATCGCCAGCCAGTTCGGCACCAACGTCCTCTGGGTCTTTCGCTGGAACTTCATCGGCATTCGTCCCACCGCTGAAATGCTGGCTCGCAAGCAGCTCACGCTCGACGACGCGGAGGCAATCCAGAACCTTCCGCACGTGGCCGCCGTGGATGCCGCCCGCCAGTACAACAACTGGCAGCTTGGCGTAGGCTATGTTGCCGTCCAGTACAAGAACAAGAAGATTCAAAACACCATTTTGAATGGCAGTATGCCCACCTTCGCTACAGTGAGCAACGTGAGCTTAGCCGAAGGCCGGCCTTTCACCGAGGCCGAGAATTTTCGCGCCGCCGACGTAACCGTTCTTGGGCATGACACGGCCGAAAAACTCTTCGATACTGAAGATCCCATCGGCAAAGATGTAGTCGTGGACGGCAGCGTCTTCACTGTCATTGGCGTGCTCGACAAATACAAACAGCTATTTGGCGGCGGCAGCAATCCTAACGACAACACCGCCATCTTTCCGTTGAACACCTTCCATAAGATTCACCCGGAAATTCTCGACACCATCATTTCGGTCAAGTACGACGACGCGAAGAACAAATCCCTCGTCACCGAGGAAATCCAGACCCTACTGCGCGAGCGGCGCCGTGTCCGCGTCGAGAAGGACAACGACTTTGCCATCTTCGGCCCTGACGACATCCTCTCCTTCTGGTCGCAGGTCACTTCTGGACTCGTCATCTTCATGTTTGCCGTGTCCAGCGTCGGCCTTGTAGTCGGCGGGGTCGGCGTCATGAACATCATGCTGGTCTCCGTAACCGAGCGAACCCGCGAGATCGGAGTCCGCAAAGCCATCGGAGCTACGAAACGCAACGTGCTGATTCAGTTCACCTTTGAAGCCATGACCCTTTGCTCTCTGGGGGGCGTCCTGGGTATCCTTCTGGGCACGATCATCACGCTTGCGATCCGCTTCGCTGTTTCCTTCCCGGCCAGTATGTCCACATTTTGGGTGGTGGTCGGATTCGTGGTTTCCGGCGCCATCGGCCTCGTTTTCGGGATCTATCCCGCCTGGAAGGCCGCTACCCTCGATCCCATTGAGGCGCTCCGCTACGAGTGACGGAATCGGCTCGGGGCGGCTTGCCGATAACCCTCCGTGCTTCAGTCACCTCGATGCGTTCACTACCTCAGCACCGTGCGTCTGCCTTGACCCTCTGACCTTCCGGCTCACAACTGGCTTTGTGCGTTATCATTACCCTAACCGGTGGTATATCCCCGTCCCGACTATCTATGTCCAAAAGCTTCAATCACACCATCCTCGGCGTCTCCATAGCCATCATCCTTGTTGTGCTCTTCGGCGGTCTCGGCCCGGCGGGAGTAAACGCCAGCCAGAGCGACGGCGCTTACCGGCAGATGAGCGTTTATGAGGAAGTGCTGCACAAGATTCAGACCGACTACGTCACCGACCCGAACATTCAAAATGTCACGACCGGTGCATTGCACGGGCTGCTCGAATCCCTCGATCCGGACTCCAGCTATCTGACGCAGTCCGAGTATTCAAACTACGTCGAGCACCAGCACGAAGGCGTCGCTCAGGTTGGGATGGACGTTTCAAAGCGCTACGGCTACGGCAGCGTCATCGCAGTCATCCCGGGTAGTCCTGCCGAGAAGGCGCATGTCGAAGACGGCGATCTGATCGAGTCGATCGGCGGCCACTCCACCAGGGAAATGTCGGTAGCGATGATTCGTCTCCTGCTCGAAGGCAAGCCCGGCACCTCGGTCACCTTCCAGCTGGTCAGGCACCTCAAGCCGGAACCGGACGACATCACTCTGACGCGCGCTGCCGTTACCCCGCCGGCGCTCTCCCAGCAGCAGTATGAGAATTCCAGCATCCTGTATCTGAAGCCTGCCGTGCTCACGCGCGAGCGGGTCGACGAGATGGTGTCGCGGCTGCGCGATATGCCAAAGAACAGCAATCGCAAGGTGCTGCTCGATCTTCGCGATGTAGCCGAAGGCGATCCGCAGCAGGGCGTCCGTCTTGCAAATGCGTTTCTTCAATCCGGAACGATTGCGGCTCTGCAGGGTCAAACCGTGCCCACGCAGACCTTCACGGCAGATGGATCAAAATTTGTAACCTCGGCCCCCATCGTCGTGCTCGTGAATCACGGGACGGCGGGAGCGGCTGAACTGGTAGCTGGAGCGATTCTCGACAACAAGCGTGGGGACCTGGTGGGCGATCGGACCTTCGGCGAGGGCGCCGAGCAAAAGACGTTCACCCTGCCCGACGGCTCCGCTCTGATGTTGACAGTGGCCAAGTATCAGTCGCCTTCGGGAAAGAAGATCGAAGACGATGCGGTCACGCCCAACGTCGTCGTGAATCAAAGTCCGGAGGTAATTTCTGCGGAGAATGCGAATAATCCTCAGGAACCCCGGACGGACGATCAGCTCAACCGGGCGCTGCAGATTCTGAAGCAAAAGAACGCTTAGCGCGCGTGGACCATTTTCAGAAATGGTGCCAGGCCACAAGAAGCGGATGGCACGTTGAATCTCATCACGCCATCGGAGTGGGATAAGGATCTCGAACCGCCGCGCCGCCGGTCACGCCGGCGCGATTCGGATTTCCAGCCTCCTCGGGGCCATCGCAAGATCGCCGGAAGTCTGGCTCTTGCCTTCCTTGTGCTGGTCGCGGCAGCCGCTGGCTGCCTCACTGGGCTAACCCTGGTCTACTCCGTTGATCTCCCCCAGGTCGATGAGCTGGAGCATTACAGGCCCAGCACCACCACGCAGCTCTACGACGCCCACGGCCGTATCTTTGGTTCCTTTGCCCTGGAACGCCGCGTCGTCGTCAACTATGACGATTTTTCCCCGGTGCTGCGGCAGGCGGTCATTTCCACTGAAGATCGCGACTTCGAAAGCCATTGGGGCATTAACCTCTTCCGTGTCGCCGGGGCCGCCTGGCACGACGTTTTCTCCAAAGGCCGCGCGCAGGGTGCCTCCACCCTGACCATGCAGCTGGCCCGCAATCTCTTCCTCTCCAACGAACGCACCGCAACCCGCAAACTGCAGGAAGTCTTCCTCTCACTCCAGATCGAGCACACGTTTACGAAAGAGCAGATCTTTACTCTCTACGGGAATCAGATCTATCTCGGTAGCGGCGTGTACGGCTTCGAAGCTGGAGCAGAATACTACTTCTCTAGGCACGCCAATGAGCTGACGCTTCCCGAAGCAGCGCTGCTGGCTGGCCTACCCAAAGGACCATCGGAGTTTTCGCCGATCCTGAGTCCGGAACGAGCTTTTCGCCGACGCAATATCGTCATCGATTCCATGCTCGAAGACGGCAAGATTACCGCAGCCCAGGCCGAAGCGGCGCGTTCCTCCCCGCTCGATCTGCATCTCGAGGCGCCCCCCAACAGCGTCGCTCCCTGGTTTGTCGAAGAGGTGCGTCGTGAGCTGGAACGGCGCTTCGGCACCGAAGAGGTGCATGCCGCCGGCCTGAAGGTCTACACGACCCTGGACCTCGATTTGCAGAATGCAGCGAATGCCGCTGTACTCGATGGCCTGGCTGCCTACGAACGCCGGCGTGGCTGGCACGGTAATCTGCTCAATGTCCTTGCCGGCGGCCTCAACATCGACACGTTCAAGCATCCGGACTGGACGATTCCTCCCTCGCCAGGCACTTATCTCCATGCCCTCGTCACCGGAATCCTGCCGTACCAGGTGACAGGCCGCATCGGCGACCATCAGTTTCTCCTGACCGCGGAAGACTGGGCATGGACCGGCTTCCGCACGGCGGATCAGTTCCTCAAACCAGGCGACATCATTTACATGAAAGTCACCGGCGAGGATGGCGGCATGCTGCACGCTGTCCTCGAAGAGGACACTGGCGTCCAGGGTTCACTCCTCGCTATGGATAACGCTACCGGCGATGTGCTGGCGCTTGTCGGTGGCCGCGACTTCAACCTGTCGCAGTTCGACCGTGCCACCCAGGCCGAACGCCAGACTGGCTCGTCGTTCAAGCCTTACGTGTACACCACCGCAGTCGAGGACGGGGCAACACCCGAGGAAACCATCGTCGATCAACCCGTTTCCTTCGGCAGCTACGTTCCGCACAATTACGACGGCAAGTTCAAGGGTCGAATCTCCCTGCTGGAGGCGTTCGCTGACTCGCGCAATATTCCCGCGCTGGAGCTGGCGGCGCGCGTCGGCATTCGTAAGGTCATCGCCACCGCGCATCGCTTTGGCATTACGACCAATATGCCCGCTTACCTGCCCATCGCTCTGGGTTCGGCCGAGGTCACGCTGCAGCAACAGGTCGATGCCTACTCCGTCTTTCCCAACGATGGCATCCGCGTTGCGCCGCGCCTGGTCAAGCGCGTTGTCAGCGCCGACGGAGTGCCGCTTCCCGAGCAATCACCGGATGTAAGCGAAGTCGTCAGTGAGAAGACTGCTCGCACCATGATGATTTTCTTCCGCGGCGTTACCCGAGAAGGAACGGCCGCCAAAACCACTGTCCTGAATCATCCTCTCGGAGGAAAGACCGGAACCACCAACGATTTCACCGATGCCTGGTTCGTCGGCTTCTCTCCGTCGATCACCTGCGGTGTTTGGGTCGGCTTTGATGACCGGCAATCCCTTGGCGACAAACAAACAGGCGCCGCGGTGGCATTGCCGCTTTGGACCGACTTTATGAAGGCCGCCATCGTCGCCACGCCCAACGAGACTTTCCCAGGCGATGCTCCGGGTCCGGCTCGGCCGCCCCTGCAGCAAACGGCGGCACTCAGGACGCCGCACTAGCGCTCTCCTGGCTTTAGAGAGCTGCGTTCGCCGCCAGTCCGGCTCTCCGAAAATAGTTCTGAGCCCGCGCCACATCGCGCGCGATCTGCGCCTTCAGGTCCTCCGGAGAAGGGAAGTGCCGCTCTTCGCGCAACCGCATCAGGAAGCAAAGTTCAACCGGCGTGGACTCCGTCAGTTCGGCAGGAGGAGGCCCGTCGAGCAGATGGGACTCGACCGCAAATCCAGCGCCGTCGAAAGTCGGCCGTGATCCTGCATTGGTAACGGCGTCGAACAATGGCGCATTGGATCCTGTTCCAATCCGTACCCGCGTGATGTAAACGCCATCCGGCGGCAGTAGATCTGTGTAGGGTGCCAGATTGATCGTCGGTGTGCTCAATTGTTTTCCGACGCCGCGTCCGCGGACCGGCGCAGAAAGAATGGAAAACGGCCGTCCCAGCAAAGCTCGCGTAATGCCCAACTGGCCAGCCGCAATTCGCCGTCGTGCTTCGCTGCTGGAAACCGTGATGCCCCGAACCTGGAGCGCTCCGTGGGAGACCACCCGAAAACCCAGTTCCTCGCCCAGCTCTCTCAACTCGGCGATCCCCGCTGCGGCGTCGTGTCCAAACCGAAATGTGTCGCCCTCATGGACTTCAGCCACGTGTAACGCGCCGCAAAGGATCTTCTCCGCAAATTCTCGCGCTGTTTGCTCAGAAAACTCCCGCGTGAATGGCAGCACCAGCGTGGCATCAAGCCCAGTCTCCGCCAGCAGCCTCAGCCGCTCCGCAATCGGCGTGATCAGCTTCGGTGCCTGTTCCGGACGGAGCACCGCCAGCGGGTGCGGATCAAAAGTAACCGCGATGGCACGAGCCTGCAGCGTGCATGCTCGTTCCAGCACGCGGCCGATAATCTCCCGGTGCCCGCGATGCACGCCGTCAAAATTGCCGATTGCCGCGACGGTAGGCCGCATCGGCTGTGGCAGATCCGAAATGGAACGATAAACCTGCATCGCTATAGCTCGAACGGGATGCGAAGCCCGTCATACGCCAGCCGCACGTTCGCGGGAAAATCCTTCTCCGTCTCTGCATGATCCACTTCGTGCGACATATGCGTGAACCAGGCCTGGCGTGGACGCACACGCTCCACCCATTGCAGCGATTCGCGAATCGTTGCGTGACTGGGATGGGGCTGCGGCCGCAACGCATCGACAATCATGACATCGAGCCCCTCCAGCAGGGGCAGGCTTGCCTCCGGAATGCTGCTCATGTCGGTCAGGTATGCCGCAGATCCGAAGCGGAAGCCCGCTACCTCAAGATTTCCGTGCAGCAGGGGAAGCCGCTGGAAGGTTGCGCCGTGTACTTCAGCAGATTGACTGCCTTCCAAACTGCGCAATTCCACGCGTGCCCGGTTTGGATACGTCGCATTGGGCGAAAAAGTGTATTCGAAAATGCGCCGTAAAATTTCCGCCGTCTGCTCGTCCGCATATAACGGGAGCCAACCGGGCTTGTGCTGGAAGCTGAGCGGGCGCAGGTCGTCAAGGCCCAGGATGTGGTCCGCGTGCGCATGGGTATAGAACACCGCATCCACATGCCGAATTCCTTCCCGTAACGCCTGATCGCGAAAATCAGGTCCGGTGTCAATCACCACCAGGCGCTGCGCGCCGCCACTATTCCACGTGATGGCAATCGACGGGCGCGTCCGGCGGTTGCGTGGGTCCGTTGAAGTGCAAACCGCGCAGCGGCAGCCGAGGGTTGGAACGCCCATGGAGGTCCCGCTGCCGAGAACGATGATTTCCGCTTTCATGCGGCCGGAAAGCTACTTCTTCTTCCCTTCGGCAGGGCGTTGGGCCGATTGTGCGATGGCATTCGTGATCTCCAGAAACATCATGCGCAGCTCGAAGAGCACATTTTGCAGGGTCGCCTCTTCTTTCTGTGTCAGGTTGCCCTTCGTCTTTTCCTGCAGCAGCGCCAGCATGTCAATGCTCTGGCGTGCCCCGAGGATATCGACGCGCGCCTTTTGTCCCGGCTCCGTCCCTGCGCCCATCGCGATCATCGCCGAAACGTAAAACGACTGGATGATGTGTTCGAAGGTGATCACCCCAGTGGGACCCATGTCAGGGTTGGCCTGGCGAAGCATATCGTCGATCTGGCGCGAAGACTCCTGGTAGGCCGCATCCTGCTCAGCGGTTTCCTGCGCGGTGAACTGCTGTAGCTCGGGTTCCTCGACCGGCGTAGCTTGCACTTCGGCCGTACGGCCTTCCGGCGCTGGCATGGTGACGACCTTCGCAGCTGGTTCGGGAGTCGTGGATTTCTCCTCTGGTTGGCTCGCCGTCTCGTCGCGCAGGTCACCGTCCAGCGTGAATTTGCGCTTGTCGGTGACCGTAAATGTCGGTTGTTTCTCACTCATAAACGCCGGTTCTCCCCGTATGGGTCAAAAGTCTCGATCAGGTGGCAGGAACGGGCGGGGTTGCCAGTGGAACAGCGACTCCCCCCTCGTAACGGATCGGTTCGACCGCACTCTTTTCGAGTGCCTCGAGGCGGGCGACGCCCAGGGCCAGATTCTTTGCCCCCGCAGGCAGTTCGATGCGCGCCACGCTGGTCAACTCGCCAACTGCGGCGTCCCCGGCCCGCAGTTCAATCTTCTCCCCGGTTCCGAGACTCGGTGCCACACCCTGGAGTTCGAACTGCCGCAACCCCCGGTGCACCGTTGCACGCGACCGAATCCGCTCGACAATCTCCTGTCCGATATAGCAGCCCTTGGTGAAGTTCAGCGCGTGCGGCAGGTTGGCTTCCTGCGGCAGATGTTTGTCGCTGAAGTCGACATCGTATTGCGGCGTTCCCTCAAGAACCCGAAGGTCCTCCATCGCGGCGAGCCCACAGGTGCTGGCGCCGGCGGCGATCAGCTCGTTCCACAGTCGTAGTACCTGATCGGACGCGACATGAATTTCCCCGCGAGTGACCACAGGTCCCCATGCGTGGACCAGAGTGACATCAATGCCCGCCAGCTGTCCGGTCTGGTAGGTTCCCGGGTCCGGCAAACTGCCCCCCAGCTTCTCCAGAATCGTTGCCGCGTGGGGCCCCGCGATGCCAATCGCTGTATTCGATCCGTCTAACTCATCAAGCTTCACGTCGTCCATAATGATAAAGCGGCGGAGATGGGCCAGGAGGCGTGCGGACTGAGAACGATCGGTTTCGAAAAGGAGAGAGTCGTCATAAGCCAACACGTCCCCGTCCCCCTGGATACGGCCCTGAGGGTTCAAAACAAGGGTGTAGCCAACCTGGCCGGGAGTCATGCTCTTTACAGCTTGCGTAATCATGCCGTTCAGCCAGCGAACGCGGTCCTTGCCCGTAGCTCGAAAAAAGGTGCGATATCCCAGATCGAAAACCCCGGCACCCTGAAGCAGGGCCTCCAGCTCAGTCCCTGACGCTGAAAACCGGAGCGGCGTCTGGGCTCCCCGGTGCATCTGCAGTTCGAGAGCGGAAGGATGTGTGGCGCTTAGCTGGGCTGCCAGCGGTGTTTCCAAAACAGCGGTATCGGGAATCTGGTAGGTCTGGCTCATACGCGGCTCTCAAAAAAATTATAGTCTGCTGACAGCAGGGGAGTTTTCCCGGCTGTCTGGCCACAAAGCGCGAAGGGAAAAGGAATGCAACGACAATTCAATGCCTGGTGGGTGCCATTGGCGCTGGCAACCGCGCTTTCTGCAGCGGCACAAACCACCCCCAATCCCCCGGTGAAGCCTTCACCGCCCGACGCTACGGGCACTCAGTCGGACCAGGCCAGGCCCGCAACACCGGAGACCCACATCACGCCGGAACAGGCGAAGGATCTGTTCTCCTCCATCGGTCCTATCCTGCAGTTCGCTTCGGAAGACACCAAGCTGCCGATCAGGCACGAGGTCAAGCCTCATCTCACCACGCGGAACGACGTTGAAAAGTATCTGCTGGAGAAAATGAAGGACGATAAGGATGCAAAGCGCATGGAGCGCTCCGAAATCGTTCTGAAGAAGTTTGGTTTGATCGATGCCGATTTCCATCTCCAGTCGTTTCTGGTGAAGCTGCTCGATGAGCAGATCGCCGCTTACTACGACAGCAAGACGAAAACCGTCAATATGCTGGACTGGATCGCCCCCGACACGCAGAAGCCCGTTCTTGCGCATGAGCTGACCCACGCTCTGCAGGACCAGCGCGTCAACCTGGATAAGTGGCAGAGCCAAACCAGCGATGACCTGTCGCGCAATTTTGCCGACGACCGAAAGCACGTCGCGACGGACGAAGATGACACTGCCCGCGAAGCCGTTCTGGAAGGCCAGGCCATGGCCGTCTTCGTGGACTATAGCCTTGCGCCGGCCCACAAAAGTTTGCGGTCCGCCCCCGATCTGATCGAAAGCCTCCTCGACAATCTCACGGACGACGGCGATTCGCCCGTGCTCTCCCGCGCGCCATTGCTGCTGCAGGAATCCCTGTTGTTCCCCTATAAAGATGGTCTGAAGTTCGAGGCGACTCTGGTTGCGGACTCAAAGACCCCGGCAGGAGCCTACGCCGCTGTTCTTGATCGGCCTCCCGCCAGCAGCTACGAGATTATGAATCCCCATGCTTATGAGCAAGGGACCAAACCGACTCTGTTGAATATGCCCGACATTCATCCCGTCATCGACGGACAGTACAACCCGTACGACATCGGCGTGATGGGAGAGCTTGACGTCCGAATCCTGGCTGAGCTTTTTGGCGGAAACCAGGTCGCTGCGGAACTGACGCCGGCGTGGGATGGTGGGGTCTATTACGCGGCGCAGAAGAAGGATGCCCCCGACAAAAGTTCGACCTCGTCGGTTGCCCTCTTTTATCTTTCGCAATGGAAAACCAAAGAGGCCGCGGGTGACTTTGTGAGGATGTACGGCGACGAACTCGCCAAGAAGTACAACACCGTCGCGCGAGACCCGTCCCAGGAGACCAGTCGCGACGAACTGGTCTACAACACGAATGAAGGTCCGGTTCTCATCGTCACCAGCGGCAAAGACGTGTTTGTCAGCGAAAGCTTCGACCTTGCCACGGCCCGGAAACTCCAGGCGGTCATGCTGAGCGCGCAGCCGCAAAGCGGCGATCAGAAAGGGACGATAGTGGCTTCGCGGGGCAACGTCCCCAGTTCCGATCTGGCCGGCAGCATGGTCCGTTTTATGGCCGGTTGCGGCATGATGAAGGCGGCGCTGCCCCACCATTTATACTGATTCCTTGCACTCATCCATCGTCGCTCACTCCACAAGTCGGGCATTCCCCGGCCTCGTAGTGTGAAGCGGGTCCTGCGGGGAACGGTATTGCAACAGGCTGAAATCGGCATCATTGGAGGCAGCGGGCTCTATGCCATGCCCGGCCTCACCAACATTCATGAGGAGCGCGTCTCGACGCCATTCGGCGACCCCAGCGACGCCTTCATTCTCGGGGATCTTGAAGGCCGCAAGGTCGCCTTCCTCGCCCGCCACGGGCGGGGCCACCGCATCCTTCCTTCCGAGCTGAACTTCCGCGCCAATATCTACGCGATGAAGAAACTCGGTGTGGAACGCATCCTCTCCGTCTCCGCGGTCGGATCGCTCAGGGAAGAGCATAAGCCGGGCGACTTCGTCGTTCCCGATCAGTTCATCGATCGCACTTTTCATCGGGTTTCAACCTTCTTCGGCGATGGCATCGTCGGCCATGTCGCCTTCGGCGATCCGGTCTGCTCAATCGTCGCGAAAGCCATCTTCGACGCATGTAAGACCGAAGCCGTCCAGGCTAAGTCCGCCGGGACCTATGTCTGTATGGAGGGTCCGCAGTTCTCCACCCGCGCCGAGTCAAACCTCTACCGCAGCTGGGGCGCCGACGTCATCGGCATGACCAACCTGCAGGAAGCAAAACTGGCGCGCGAGGCCGAGATTTGCTACGCCACCGCTGCAATGGTCACCGACTACGACTGCTGGCACGAGGGTCACGACGACGTCACCATCGATCAGATCGTCAAGGTGATGCACCAGAACGCGGCCAACGCCTGCCAGGTGGTGAGAGCTGCGGTCGCCGCGATGCCGCGCGAACGCAATTGCGCCTGCAAATCAGCTTCGCAGTTCGCGCTGCTGACCAGCCCTGACGCGATTGCTCCCGCTGCGCGCGAAAGGCTGAGCCTGCTGTTCGAAAAGTATTGGAATCAAAAATAACACGAGGAAAACCGGCCGCATGGCAATTCTTGTCGTAGGCAGTGTCGCATTCGATGCAATTGAAACCCCTTCCGGCCGCCGTGAGCGCTGCCTGGGAGGCGCGGCCACTCATTTTGCGCTCGCGGCCAGCTACTTCACCGACGTACGCGTCATCGGCGTTGTCGGCGAAGACTTCGGTCCCGCAGAAGAAGCCGTCTTTACGCGCCGCAGGATCGACACCCTCGGCATCGAGCACGTTCCGGGTAAAAGCTTTTTCTGGAGCGGCTCCTACATGAAGAACCTCAACGAAGCCCAGACGCTCAACACCGAGCTGAACGTCTTTCAGAGCTTCTCTCCGAAGATTCCCGCCGAATATCAGGACAGCGAGTACCTCTTCCTCGCGAACATCGACCCCGTCCTTCAGGAAGAAGTGCGCCGCAAGATGCCGAAGGTCAAAATGGTCTGCGGCGACACCATGAATTACTGGATTAAGGACCATGCCGAGAACCTCGCCCGCGTGCTCAAGGGCCTTGATGCGCTCCTGATCAACGACACGGAGGTGAAGATGTTGGCCAAAGAACCAAATCTCGTCCTCGCCGCCCGCAAGGTCCTGGACATGGGGCCAAAGGCTCTCATCGTGAAACACGGCGAGTATGGGGCGACGGCGTTTTTCGGCGATCGGTCATTTGCCGGCGACACCAGTGTGACCATCCCCTTCCGCGCACCCGCCCTGCCGCTCGCCGAGGTGGTCGATCCCACCGGTGCGGGCGACTCGTTTGCAGGTGGATTCTTCGGCTACATCGCCTCGCAGCCCGCGCTGACGCCCGCTGTGTTCCGTAAAGCGATGTTCTACGGCAGCGTCATGGGCTCGTTTGCCGTGGAGCGCTTTGGCACCGAGCGACTGCAGCAGCTTGATCCGAACGAAATCGAGGAACGCTTTGCGCTCTTCCGCCAGCTCTCGCACCTCGAATAGGTCCGCGCGGTCCGATAGGCACGCAGCCGCAAGCAGCGCTGACCTCGAAAGGCGCTCTCTCCGTCACGAGGCTGTCTTTGCCGGTATGGTCGCGGCGCTGCTTTCCGTGCTGGCCTTCGGCTACTGCTTTCCGCGCAATATGCTTCTGCTGTACGGCGATGCTGTCGCGCATCTGCATATCGCTCGCCGCATCCTTGACTCTCTCAACCCCGGCATCCGCCAGATCGGATCCGTGTGGCTGCCTTTCCCGCATCTGCTCATGATGCCGTTTGCCATGCGCATGGTCTGGTGGCAAAACGGGATTGCCGGAGCCATTCCCTCGATGGCCTGCTACATCCTCAGTGTCGCTGGCCTGTGGCGTCTGGCGCGCTATTGGCTGCAGCCCGCGGGTGCCGTTGTTGCTGCGCTCTTCTTCGCGCTCAACCCCGGCCTGCTCTACATGCAGACCACCGCCATGAACGAGCCCGTCTTCCTCTGCCAGATGATCTGGGCCGCTCTCTTCCTCATGGCGTATCTGCGCGCACTGGGAGCAGGGAATCAAAAAGTGGCCGGCCGAGCCCTCGTTGCCTGTGGCGTGGTTCTGGTCACCGCAATCTTCACACGCTACGACGGCTGGATCTTCGCCTGCCTCGTCTGGCTCATCGCCCTGCGCGCGCTTTGGCGGTCTCGTGCCTTGAAATCGCCGGCCGGAGGCGCCTTCGTCCTGTTCACAGCGTTGCTGATCACCGCACCCGCTCTCTGGTTTGCCTGGAATGCGCGCCAGTACGGTGACTGGCTCGACTTTATGCGCGGTCCCTACTCCGCCCGCGCCATCGATGCGCGAACCTCTACGCCGGGCGCCCCGCATTATCCTGGCTGGCACAGCATGCCCGTGGCGGCGCTCTATTACATCAAGTCCGCGGAGTTGGGCGCTGTTCCCGTGCGGTGGGGCAACCGGCTCCTCTTCTTCGTGCTCGCGGGAACCGTTGCGGCCCTTTGGAAATGGCGCAAGCGCTGTCTCGGACCTCTGTTACTGCTCTGGCTCCCGCTGCCGTTCTACGCCTGGTCCGTCGCCTACGGCTCCGTCCCCATCTTCATTCCGTTATGGTGGCCGCACTCCTGGTACAACACTCGCTACGGCATGGAGATGCTGCCGATCTTCGCCCTGTCTCTCGGGTTCTTCGTCGCCTGGCTTGTAGGACTGACGGAAAACCGATGGCCGCGCTTCGCTCCTCTGATTCTCCTTGCCTCAATAGTGCTCATCATCGTCGACTGCTCCGCCGTCATGCGCGCTACCCCGCTTGTCCTGCGCGAAGCAATCGAAAATTCCCGTACCCGCATTCCCTTCGAACAGGCCTATGCGCGCGCTCTCGATCACTTGCCGTCGCAGGGACAGATTCTGGTCTGGACCTCGGATCACATCGGTGCTTTTGAACGCGCCGGTATCCCTCTGCGCCGCACCATCAACGAAACCGACTACTACCAGTGGATTCCCGCCCTGCAGCATCCTGCGCAATCCGCCGCGTTCGTCATCGCCGCCGATCATGATGCGGTCGCGCAGGCCGTGGAAGCTCACCCACAGGGTCTCACCGTTTTCAACATTGTGTGCTCTACCGGTCAACCCTGTGTGCGCTTTTACCGTTCAAATCTCACTGTGGCCGATGATAGGATCACCCGCAAGTGATCCTGTCGACGGATACCAACGGCCACATGATTGCCTTCAGCCGCTTTGAGCAGCTGTTGCTCACGGGCGGCGCCGTGGGTCGACTGCTTCTGGCGGCGGCACTGGGTTGCGCCGTCGGAATCGATCGCGAATATCACCACCGGCCGTCGGGCGTGCGCACCAATGTGCTCATCTGTTTCGGCGCAGCCATGTTCACGTTTCTCTCCGCCATCATCGCCGGCGACAATAGCCCAAATCGTGGACAAATCGCGTCGAACATCGTGCAGGGAATCGGATTTCTTGGCGCCGGACTGATCCTTCATAACCGCGACCGCGTTAGCGGCCTCACCAGCGCTGCCACGGTCTGGGCTGTCGCCTCCATCGGCATGGCCTGCGGCGCGGGCCTCTACTTTCCGGCAATCTTTGCCACGGTCGTCGTTCTCCTGGTTCTGGAAATGGTTCGGATCCTTGAATACCGCGCGAATCTTAAACTTTACGCTATGACCTACGAAGTTCGCGGCGCCGACGCGGGCAAAATGACCGCGTCGATTCTGAAGGTCATGGATCGCGAAAATCGCCATATGGAACCCCTCGAGAATCAACCAGTCGGTGAACTTCAGCGCCTTTCCTTCGATCTTTCCGCGAATCGACGTTTCCATCTGAGATTGTTCACCGCACTAAAGGACGCGCCCTTCATTGAAGAAGTCCGTGCCTATCGCGATGCGGAGGACGAGTAATGAGATTCGCAAAGGCGCATGCCTGCGGTAACGACTTCCTCATCGTGGAAGGTGCCTGCGACCCCGAACTGGCGAAGCGGTTGTGCGAACGGCACACAGGAATCGGTGCCGATGGTGTGGAGTTCCTCGAAGCCACAGGCGCCAGGACAGCCCGCATTCGTCTGGCCAACGCCGACGGATCCATCGCAGAGATATCCGGCAACGGTACTCGATGCGTCGCCGCCTGGGTCGCACACATGGCCAAGGCCGTCGCAGGCGACGCCATCACAATCGAGACCGATGCGGGTGCGCGCCAATGCACGGTCGTCTCCACTGACGGTCGCAATTTCCAAATTGCCGCGAATATGGGCGTGCCCAACGTCACTCAATCTCAACTGACGCTCGCCGACAAGACCGTCGTCTATGGCGTCCACGTCTCCATGGGGAATCCGCACTTCGTCATCGTCGTACACGATGACAATTTTCGCGCCCACAATCGCGGATGGCAGGAACTCGGGCGCGAAATCTGCTTCCACAAGCAATTCCCCCAGCAGATTAACGTGCTCTTTGTGCGCATGATTCAGGCCAATGAAGTTGAAATTCGCATTTTCGAGCGCGGTGTCGGCCCCACCACGTCTTCCGGAACTGGTACGTGTGCAAGCGCCACAGCCATCATCGCGCACTGTGGGGGAAAGTCGCCCATGACGGTTCATGCCCCCGGAGGGTCGCAACGAGTAGACTGGTCCGGTCCTGGCACGGAAATGATCCTGACCGGACCTGCGCATTTGATCGCCTCGGGAGAGGTGCTGCTTGCCTGATCGCATTCTGAAACCGCCCTCCGTTCCACGCGGCGCGAAAATCGCAGTGGTCTCCCTGGCCAGCAGCGCCCGCTCCGATCGCATCAACCGCGGAATTGAGGTTTTGCGCTCCCTGGGCTACGAAGTGTCTGCGGCCGAGCACGCATTCGGCAAACAGACGCCCTATTTTTCCGGCACGACAGAGGAGCGGCTGGCCGACCTTCATGCCGCGTTCGCCGATCCAGCAGTCGCAGCTCTGATTTGTACCCGCGGCGGTTACGGATCGAACTACCTTCTTGAGGGCCTGGACCTCGATCTGATCCGTGCTCACCCCAAGCCGCTCTTCGCCTACAGTGACATGACTGCATTGCAGACCTGGCTGCTCGATCAAACCGGGCTGGTGTCCTTCCACGGACCGATGGCAGCGGCGGACTTTTCAGTCGAGAACGGTGTGGACCTCGATAGCTTTCGAGCCTCCATCAACGGCGGACTCGTCCGTGCCGGCGCAGAACAAGGTCTGCGCACTCTTCGGCGCGGCACTGCGCAGGGCGTTCTCTACGGCGGCTGCCTCAGCCTGCTTACAGCCGCTCTCGGCACACGCTTCGCCCCGAAGACTGAAGGCAAGCTTCTTTTCCTTGAAGATGTCGGCGCAAAGCCCTACCAGATCGATCGCATGCTCCGCCAGATGATCGTTGCTGGCAAGTTTGAGGGGGCGCGCGGGTTTATCTTCGGAGAAATGCTGGAGTGTGGCTCGCGTGGCGCTGACCCCGACCTCCTGCAGCAGGTCATCCTTCGGCTTCTTGAGCCATTCAACGTGCCGATCGCTATTGGCCTGCGCTCCGGTCATGTCTCTGGCGGCAATGTTACCCTGCCCTTCGGAATCGATGCCGAGCTCGTGCTGGAATCCGATCAGCCATTGTTACATTTCCTCGAGCGAGCTGTGACCGTCCCACGTCATGCCCGATAAGAAACACATTCACCTCATTGGAATCTGCGGCACGGCCATGGCGTCCCTTGCAGGATTGCTCCAGCTTCGTGGCCATTGTGTTACAGGGTCCGACCAGGCAGCCTATCCACCGATGTCCAATTTGCTCCATGAGCTGGGGATCCCGATCTCCGAGCCGTTCGCCGAGGCGAACCTGCAGCCGGCTCCCGATCTCATCATCGTGGGCAACGCTGTCTCGCGTGGCAATGTTGAGGTGGAGGCCATGCTCGATCAGGGCATCCCCTTCACTTCGCTGGCGAGGATCATTCAAGATGAGTTCATCCGGCCGCCCGCGTCTTTGGGGCACCAATCTCTGGTCGTAGCAGGAACGCACGGCAAAACAACCACCACCAGCATGTTGGCGTGGATCTATGAAGTCGCCGCCCGCAGCAACCCTGCATGGGCGCCTTCCTTCCTCATCGGAGGCGTCGCCGAAAACTTCGGCACCAGCTTTCATCTGAGCGAAGGACGCCCCTTCATTATCGAAGGCGACGAGTATGACACGGCCTTTTTCGATAAAGGGCCGAAGTTCATGCATTACTTTCCGGACGCGCTGATTCTTACCCATGTGGAGTTTGATCACGCCGACATTTACCGCGACCTGGATTCGGTAAAAACTGCCTTCAAACGCCTGGTGAATCTTGTCCCGCGTCGTGGCCGCATCGTTGCTTTTGACGGCTCGGAGAATGTCTCCGAATGCGTCCGTCATGCCATGTGTGCCGTCGAACGTTATGGGTTCGACGCAAATTCCACGTGGCGGCTCGCGAATCTCCATTTCGAAAATGGCGCCAGCCACTGGAGCGTGCGCCGCGCCGGCCAGCCATGGGTCGACCTCACGTTGCCGATGGCGGGCGAGCACAACGCGCTCAACGCCACGGCCGCCGCCGCGCTGGCTGCCGGACAGGGAATTCCGCCCCAACCGATTATCGAGGCGCTGGCCGCCTTTCGCAGTGTCCGGCGCCGCCTCGAAGTCCGAGCGGAAATTCGCGGGGTCACCATCATCGATGACTTCGCCCATCACCCCACAGCGATTCGGGAAACATTGCGTGCCCTGCGCTCTGCCTATCCAGGACGACAGCTTTGGGCAATTCTGGAGCCGCGCTCCAATACATTGCGGCGTAATGTTTTTGAGCGTGAGCTGACGGAAAGTCTCTCCCTGGCCGACCGCGTTGTCGTTGCGGCAGTCTTCCACTCCGAGAAGATCCCGCCCGCGGAGCGCCTGCATCCGGAGAATGTCGTGGCGGCACTCAATTCGGCGGGCCGCGATGCCGTCCTCCTCCCAAATGCTGACGCCATTGTTACAAATGTGGCTCCGCGACTCTCCCCCGGCGATGTGGTCGCGATCCTCTCCAACGGTGGCTTCGACGGCATCTACGAGAAGCTGCCCGCAGCGCTCGAACAACGCATAGCTTCGAACTAAGCCATGATCGCCGCGATCCTTCTGTTCTCCACCTGGGTGATCCTTGGCATTCCCGTTGCCATCGTCACACTTCCGTGGGCGATCCTTAGCCGCAACGTGCTGCCGCTCTATCGCGGCGCAATAGGGGTAGTCCGCTGCGGGTTACGGCTGGCCGGCATTCGCGTCGAGGTTAGCGGACGGGACTCACTCGATCCCTCCCAGCACTACCTTTTCTTTTCGAACCACGTTTCGAATCTCGATCCTCCCGTCCTGATCCCTCTGCTGCCCGTACGCACATCGGCCTTTCTCAAGCGATCGCTGATGAAGATTCCCATCTTAGGTGTGGGGATGCGCCTGGCCAACTTTATTCCCGTCGATCGCGATGGCCGCGTTGAAAGCGCCATCCAAAGCACTGAGGATGCAACCCGTGTTCTCGCTGCGGGCGTGAACGTACTCTCATTTGTGGAGGGAACTCGCTCCCGCGATGGCCGCTTGCAGCCCTTCAAGAAAGGCTCATTCTACCTGGCGATGCGCAGCGGCGCTCCCGTCGTCCCAGTCTCCATCTATGGCACGGAAAGCATGATGAAGAGGGGCAGTATAAAAATTCATCCGGGTACCGCGCACGTCGTGTTTCACCGCGCCCTCAGACCTCAGGACTATGCGAGCCGGGAAGACCTGATGGAAGCCGTGCGCACAGCTATCGCTTCCGGATTGCCGGAGTGGATGCGAGCCTGAGCTACTTAATGACCGCGTTGTAGCCATCGGTGAGCAGTTTGGCGCGCATGGCGATGGCGTCAGAGCGCGAAGTGAACGGCCCGAGCTGGATATGCAGCAGCTGATCCTGCGGTTCGTTTCTTGCCGCAGCGGAATAGCCGCGCTTTTTCAAAGCGTCCACCAGAATTTGCGCGTCCTGCGGTACCCGTACAGCCGCAACCTGCACCATAAATGCGGTTGCCAGAGTCGCTGCGGCAGGCTGCAGTGCGGCTGGTTTGGCAGAAGGCGCGGTCAGGGGCGTCTCAGCAGCGGGGCTCGGCGAAGGCCTTAGCGTAGCTGGCGGCGCTGGCGCACTGTTTGGAGTCCTGGCCTCAGCTGTACCGGACTCGGCGGCAGGGGAGGACCCATCGTCCGTATCTGATGTCGACGGCGGCGGTGTTTCCACCGGAGTCAGCGTCTGCTCCGGCGAAGGCTTCGACAAATGGCTGTCCGGAAGGGTGCTGACATCGCTCGGAGGAGCAGCAGCAGCTCGCGTTCCGCTCCCTCGGCCCACCGAATATCCCAGCCCAAAGAAAACCGCGCAGATTAGAACGAGGCCGAAGAAGATCGCCAACAGGGAACGGGTTCCCAGGGCAATCTCCGTGTCATTATCGGCTGCGCGCGATGGCGTGGCTGTGTAGCGCGGGCTTCTTCGAGTTTCTTTCTCTTCCTGAGTATCGAATAAGAAAGACATAGGGACCTCTGGGGGATGAGAACCCGTTATTTGGTTTCATGTGGCGGTGTTGCATGCCCCGGGATGACTTTATTCAGCAGGGAAATCAACTCCATCGGCAGGGGGAAGACAATCGTCGTATTCTTCTCCACGCCGATATCCGTCAGCGTTTGCAGATATTTCAATTGCAAGGTAACCGGCTGCGCCGCGAGCAGGTCTGCCGCCTCCACTAACCGTTGCGCCGCCGCAAATTCGCCCTCGGCGTTGATGATCTTCGACCGCTTCTCGCGCTCTGCTTCCGCCTGCTTGGCCATGGCGCGCAGCATCGATTCCGGCAGGTCCACCTGTTTTACTTCCACGCTGACCACCTTTACGCCCCAGGGTTCCGTACGCTGGTCGATGATGGTCTGAATCCGCTGGTTCAACACGTCGCGGTGCGAGAGCAACCCGTCCAGTTCCACCTCGCCCAGCACCGACCGCAGCGTGGTCTGCGCAAACTGCGATGTCTGGTAGACGTAGTTCGAAACCTCGATCACCGCCCTCGCCGGATCGAGCACCCGCATGGTGATCACGGCGTTCACCTTGATCGTCACGTTGTCCTTGGTGATCACGTCCTGCGGCGGGACCTCCATCACTTCCTGGCGTAACGAAACACGCACCATCTGATCGATGGGCCGAAATACCAGGATGATTCCGGGGCCTTTGGGCGCCGGCAGCGCGCGCCCGAGACGAAAAATCACGCCCCGTTCGTATTCGCGCAGAATTTTGATGGAATTCAGCAGGTAGAGAACGACAACGACAATGACAACCAGAATCGGAACGCTGAACATAGTCGGGCCCCTTACGCCCGGCTGTGATTCTACCGCACCAGATGCCCTAAAGCCCGCGCAAAATCAGGCCGGAACACGCTCTTGTACCGGCTCCACCAACAGCTTCAGCCCGTCTACGCCGCGCACCCTCACGCTCTCTCCTGCGGTAACCGGCGCGCCCTGCGACTCAGCCAGCCAGAGCTCTCCGTGGACAAGAATCTGTCCCCGCGGGACAAGGGCCTCCTGGGCCACGCCGACCGTTCCCACCAGAGCATCCGGCCCAATCATCACCTTGTTTTGTCGGGCTCGCCATGCAATCCGTACCAGAAATGTCGTGATCAGCCCGAACGCCAGACCGGTTGCAATCGCCGTCGCCAGCTGAACCCGCATTTCAGGGATCGGTCCCGCCACCAGAGTCAGCGTCCCCAGCACCAGCGCAACCGTTCCGGTCGCAGCCAGGATTCCGTGGCTCGGGAATTTCGCCTCCAGCACCATCAGAATAATCGCGCCAATAATCAGCGCCAGCGACGTATACCGTAGCGGCAGCAGATTCAACGAGAACAGCGCCAGTAACAGCAGCAGTGTCCCCAGCGCGCCAGGAATAATCGTCCCCGGCGTGTTGAACTCCATGTAAATCAGCAGCGCCCCGGCCAGCAGGATCAGCACCGCGAGGTTCGGATCCATCAGCCGATCCATGATCTGCTCGCGAATCGTCGGGTCGACGGCGACCATCGACGTCCCCCGCGTATGCAGCACCTGCGTCGTCCCATTGAAGCGCTTCACCTGCCGTCCATCTACCGCGTCCAGCAACGCGCGGTCATCCGGCGCAATCACGTCGATCAGGTGCAGTTGCTGCGCTTCCTGGTCCGTATACGATTTGGAGTTCTCGACCGCGTCCTGCGCCGCGTCCACGTTCCGCCCGCGCGCCGACACATACGACCGCAAAAACGCCAAAGTATCGTTCAGGATCTTCTGCTTCATCGTGTCGTCGATCTTGCCCATCTCGACCACCGGATGCGCAGCTCCCGCATTTGTTCCCGGCGCCATCGCCGCAATATCCGCCGCTTCCATCAGGAAGAATCCCGCCGAGCCAGCCCGGCTGCCCGCGGGAGCAACATAAAAAATTACCGGAGCAGGCGAATTCAGAATCTCGCCCACCATCGTGCGTGTCGAGTCCAGCAGCCCCCCCGGCGTATTCAGCTCAACCAGGACCGCCTGAGCATGGATGTCCGCCGCCCGATCAATGCCGCGCTTGAGATAGTCGGCACTGATCGGCTGGATCGTGTCGTCAAGATGCAGCACCACGACCTGCCCGTTCTGCGCTCCCACCCGCGCCGTACACGGCCCCAGGATGCAAAACAGAAACAGCAAAATCAACCCAGGCAGGATCAGGGGTCCATGGTTCAGATGCCGCTCGTGGTGTGCCATAGCTCTCATGGCATCGTCTGTCCTCGCCGTTCCAGCGCCAGCTTCATGCCTTTTGCGCTGGCATTCGCCGGATCCAGCCTGAGCGCATCCCCCACGTCGCCTGCCGCTGCGCTCAGTTCGTTCGCCTGCAGGTCAAGCCTCGCCAGAACCAGATACGCCGGAACATTAGGCACCAGCTGAATCGACGCCCTTGCTTCCTGTCGCGCCGCGTCCGTGTCGCCGCTGCGCTCTCGCACCGCGGCTAGGCCCGCATGGGCCAGCGCCGATTGCGGATCGGCTGCCAGTGCCTCACGATACTCCCGTTCAGCCTCAAGTACCAGTCCCCGCTGGAAGAACTGATCGCCGTCCTTCACGTTTTCCTGTGCCCGCTGTGGGGGCGCCATGGACGCCAGCCGCATCTGTTGCACCTGCTCCATTTCAAAGGCTGCCTGCCGGAATCCCGCCTCGCTATATCCGCGTTTGACGCGGGTCAGAGGCCCCTGGGTGTCGGCCACCGCATGTCCCGGATCGGGATTCGGCTTCGCCGGACCGGCATTCTTCAGCTGAGTTTCAAATGCCTGCGCTTCGGCATCCTGCGGCCGCAGGGCGAGCGTCTGATCCAACTCCTTCACCGCGCCATCAATGTCTTTACGGCGCGCCAAAGCCAGTGACAGATTAAAGTGGTAGTCCGGATCGCGCGCATCGGCAGCAATCGCCTGCTCGAACAGCGCTCCCGCGTCTTTACCGCGCCGGCTCGCCGCGACTCCCTGGTTGTTCACTACCTCTGGCAGCGGCAGCCGCGTGCTCACAAACGCGAAGGCGTCTTCTGCCTCGCGATAATTGCCCGTATAAAAGCAGGCAAGGCCACGATAGAAATCAGCCTCCAGCGCGTTGGAATCGTCCTTCGGCAAATGCCCAAGCGTCACCGCTGCGTCTTCGTAATCCTGATCGGTGAACTGCGCCCTCCCCAACGCCAGCCATGCCGATGTAAAGTTCGAATCCAGTTTCACCGCGTCGCGCAAATGTGGAATCGCATCCTTCACATTCCCTGCAGCCAGTCCCTTGATGTAGTCCTCAAAGGCTTCGGCGCTCAGGCTCTTGTCGGCTGCGATAAAAGTCTGTTCCGCCACTCCGTAGCCCGGATCCAGCTGTCGCGTGACCTTCCACGCCACGCTGTTGATCGTCTCCAGCAAGTGATCGGCATCGCCCTGCTGCTCAATCGGCGCGCTCAGGTGCAGGCCGGAAACATCCAGAACATCCGCATCGGCCACGATCTGACTTGCCGTGCCGCCGTAATGTCCGAAAACAACGTAATCGGCGTCCAGCGTCTGCGCGATCCGAATCGCCGTCGCTCGCGTCGGCTCAAGATTCAGCGGCAGCCCCAGATGATCGAACGCATAGAGGCGATCGCCACGGCTGATGGTGAGAAACCCGGCAGAGTTGAGACGCCGGTTCAGCACATCGGGAAATGCCTCGCCCATCCAGTCCAGTGTGGCATCCCCGGTTCGGTTCTCGAACGGCAGGACCAGCAGCAAGCGGCCGTGGGCCTCACCGGCTCCGCCTGACTTCGCATCTGCGGCTTCCTGCGCGCGGGAAATCGCGCCCGCGGCCACACCCGCCAGCAGAAGAAATGCCACTAAGCCGCGAACTCGACCAGGTCCTCGCACCAAAGCTGATTATAAGTCGCGCGTCCCGAACGAAATCCCAGGCAGGAAGCTCGCCTCCCGGAAAGCTCAGCTCAGCTTCCAGGGCTCCCGATAAGGTCGCGTCAGCAGGGCGCTCGCCCCAGGATCGTTCAGGATTGTCTCCTTCTGCACATCCCACTCAATCCTCCGGCCCGTCAGCATCGAAATCAGACCGAGGTGCCCCGGAATCGTCGAGTGGTGCCCGGTTTCCACGGGTGCAATCGTCGGCTGTCGCGACTTCACGCTATCCAGGAAATTCCGCCGATGCTCCTGCGACACCATCAGCTGCACCTTCCGCACGGACTCCGGCAAGGACTCCTCCTTCGCCCATTCCGGATTCGACGCGTCAAACCCGCTTCGATCCACCCATACCCAACCATCCTTGCCGATCCACTTCGTCCCCATCGCAATCGCCGGAGAACCGCCCGCAATCGTCATCGTCACGTCGACCGGGTACCCCGTCACTTCCTTCTTGTACTGGCACTCAATCGTGTACTTGGTGGCCGTATTCCAGACCGCGTTTTCCGGAGGAAATTCGCCATGGCCTTCCACCACCGATGGTCCCGTGCGATCGAATCCCAGCCCCCAGTGCGCGATATCCCCGTGATGGCCAATCCAGTCCAGCAGCTGGCCGCCACCGGTGTTGTAGTTCCACCGCCAGTTCTGGTAAACCCGCACAGCGATGTACGGCTCCATCTTCGATGGCCCCAGCCAGGTGTTGTAGTCGAAGTCCGCTGGAGGTTCCGAGACGGCCAGGTCCCACGCCGGCGTCCCTGGCACAATCTGCGCAGGGCTGTCCGGCTTGTTTGGCAATGAAGCCAGCTTTTCCATCAGCGCCGGCAGCGTGTTCGGAAAGTCATGATGCCCGCCGGGCAATCCCACTTCCACGTGCGTGACGTCCCCGATCATCCCGTTGCGAACAATCTCTGCGGCTTTGTGGAAAGAGGGAAGCGATCTCTGCCAGGATCCCGTCTGCCACATCACGCCGTTCTTCTGGACCGCCCGCACAATCGCCTGCTGCTCAAAGATGGTTCGGGCGAGAGGCTTCTCGCCGTAAATATCCTTCTTCCGATTTGCCGCCTCGGTCGCCAGCACCGCGTGCCACTGATCCGGCACCGCAATCATCACCGCGTCAATGTCCGGCCGCGCCAGCATCTCGCGATAATCGTGGTAACCCTTGCAGTCCTGGTTGCCGTAGTGCCCGTTGATGGTGTCGAGCGCGGCCTGCAGGTGGCCCTTGTCCAGGTCGCACGCCGCCACCACCTGGCAATCCGCCTCGCCCAGAAACGCCTTCGTATTCGCCGGGCCCATCATGCCCCAGCCAACCACGCCAATCGTGATCCGATCTGACGCCGGTACAAACTCGGTGCGAGCCCAGCCACTGCGCGTTACCACCGCTGCCGCGCCCGCAGTCTGCAGAAACCGTCTCCGCGAGAACAAAGAACCAGAGCCAGAGAACCCATTCATCGCCATCTCCCGAGGTGCGTGTTTTCTGCGGCGGATCGATCATGGCCGCGATTGCACCCGGAAGTCTAGCACCAACGTACAGCTTGAGTAGCGTGGACGCTTCCAGAATGGCGAGCGAGCAGCCCGCAGTAAGCCCGGAAGACTGACCACTGCAAGCTGCTCTCACCCCAACGCTATTTGCTCTTCAGCAGCGCTTTGGCGCCGTCGAGATGCTTCTGGAGCACCGGCAACGCAGTCTCTGCATAGCTCTTGATCGACGCGTTCTGCGCATCGGCCGCTTCTTTCTTGTAGACCGCGATGGCTTTGGTGTGCCCCGCAATCATCTCCTGGATGTACTTGCGATCGAAGGCCGCCCCCGTCAGTTTCTGGAAGGGGTCGATCATCGCCTTGTTGTGCTGGGCGTCAATTGCGGTGGGCACCGTCAGGCTGGCCTGCTGTGCGGCGGTGTAGAGCTGGCCGTAATCGCTGGTGTGATCCGTGGTCAGCATCTGCCCGTAGTCTTTTACAGCCTGTGCCGAAGCTGCGGACTGCGCTAACTGCCCCAGGTTGGCTTCGACCATGTCGGTTTGAGCGGCCATATCCACAAATTGCTGGTCGGTCATGGCTCCCAACTTTTGCGCCAGGACGGGAATTGAGCAAAGAGCGAAACAGCAAACAGCTGCAAGGGTACGTTTCATCTTTTCCTCCAACCTGTGTTGGATGCACCCGGTGCGCCTTCGCGAAGCGCGCCAATCCCCGCCTCGTCAGGCTGTTCGCGTGGCTAGCCGCTGACGGCTGCGCACGGACAACGGACCGCTGCTTTTCAGTGGCTGCTCCACGTCTTATCCGGCGCGTTGCACATCGTCTCTAGCCGGCAATCGACACATCGTGGCTTCCGCGCCACGCAAATCTGCCGTCCGTGATGAATCATCTCGTGCGAAAACGCGATCCATCGGTCCCTCGGAATAATCCGCATCAAATCCTGCTCCACCTTCTTCGGATCCTCCGCGCGCGTCAGTCCCAGCCGATGAGACAACCGCAGCACATGCGTATCCACCACCACACCTTCGGCCTTCTTAAATGCGACGCCCAGCACCACATTGCCCGTCTTCCGCGCCACGCCGGGGAGCGTCAGCAATTCCGCCATCGTCTCCGGAACCTTGCCGCCAAAATCGCTGATCAGCTTCTTCGCCGCGCCCGAAATCGACTTTGCCTTGTTGTGATAAAAACCAGTCGACCGAATCTCTTCCTCGATCGCCGGCAGAGAAGCCGCCGCAAACGCAGCCGGGGTAGGGAATCTGCGGAAGAGTTCCGGCGTCACCAGATTCACCCGCGCATCCGTGCACTGCGCAGACAAAATCGTCGCCACCAGCAGTTCCCATGCGTTGCGATGATGCAGTGCACACTCGGCCCTGGGATAAGCCGCCCGCAAGCGCCTCAGCAGTTCTTCGATCCGCCTGGGGTCCAGCTCAAGCCCATCGGCCGGATCCGGCTCTCGCTTCCGGGACCCAGGCTTGGCGCGGGCCACGGCCTTCACAGCTTTGACCTTTGTCTTTCGTTCCGATCGTGCGGCCAGGGACTTCTTTGCAGCTTTCTTCGCGGCTCGTTTAGTAGCAGTCATCAGCGAAATTGTATCGGGGTCTGGCCCCGGTCGCCTGACCCCGCAGATAGATCCCGCACTCAAACCGCGTCCTTAGACGAACGCGTGGGTCCCGTGCGTTACCGCGGCCCCGGCACGCAAAGCGGCCGCAATGAATACGACTTCGGAAATCTCCGCATCGTTCGCACCCGCCGTGCGCGCCCGTTTCGCGTGAATCTCGATGCAGTAAGGACACTGCGTGGTGAAGGCAACCGCCAGCGCCATCAGCTCCTTGTTCTTGACCGAGATCGCCCCCTCCGACATGGCCGCTTTGTCGAACGCCCAAAAAGCTTTTGCCGTCTCCGCCGCCTTCTCTTCAAGGACCTTGATCTTCGAGAGGTTCTTCATGTCGTACATAAGTTTCTCCTCGGACTGGAATAGTGGGATGAAGTCGCCTTCGAGCCCGGCGAGCTCGATTGCGGCAACCAGTATGGCAGATTGTTTCGACAGAAATAAACGTGCAGATAATCGGATCGGCAAGGATTAACAGGCCCTACGCAGACTGGCGAGCCTGTTGCACGATCTCCAGGTACTTGCGTGCCGTCATCGTCACCGTTTCCGGCTTGCCCTCTTCAATTGCTTTCGGGTTCACGAGGTCCGTGCCCACCCCCAACGCCCGCGCGCCCGCCTTCAGGAAATCTGCTGCCGTCGAAAGAGTCACGCCGCCCGTCGGAATCAACTGCAGCTGGGGGAACGGTGCCAGCAACGCCTTCAAATAGGGTGCTCCACCCACCGCTGAGCAGGGAAAGATCTTCACGTAATCGGCACCCGCGCGCCACGCGGTGATCGCCTCGGTTGGCGTCAACGCGCCAGGAATCGAAATCTTTCCGAGTTCCTTCGTCTTCGCCACAACCTCAGGATGAAAGCTGGGGCTCACAACAAACTCCGCCCCCGCATCGACCGTCGCCGCAACCTGTTCCGCATCGGTTACCGTACCCGACCCCAGCAGCAGCCTGTCGCCGTATTCCTTTTTCAAAGCCCGCAACAGATCCACTGCTCCCGGCACCGTCATGGTCACTTCCATCACCGTGATGCCGCCCGCCACCAGCGCCGCCACCAGCGCGTGACCTTCCCACTCGGTCCGTGCGCGCAGCACCGGCATAATGCCGCTTCGTTCAATCGTCTTCTTCGTCTCTTCAATGCGCATTCTGGATCGCTGCTCCCTGCGGGCTATTTCCTGTTGCCTGTTTCTATCGCGCAATGCGCGCCGATTCGCCCTTCATCACCCGCTCCACTTCCGCTAACGTCGCCATGCTCGTATCGCCCGGCGTAGTCATCGCCAGCGCACCATGCGCCACGCCGCAGCGCACAGCCCACTCCATCGGTTTCCCGGCGAGAAGGCCATAGATCAAACCCGACGCAAACGAATCCCCACCGCCTACGCGATCCAGAATCTCAACCTCCTGTTGGGGCACATGCACAATCTCGCCTCCCGCGAGAGCCATCGCGCCCCACGCATTGCGCGTCGCTGTGTGGGCTGTCCTCAGTGTCGTCGCCACCATCTTCAGATTCGGATACGCCGCCCCGACATCCCTCAGCATCCGCTCGTAGCTCGCCACCGGCAACTCGGCAAAATCCTCGTGCACTCCCTCGAGCGAAATTCCCAGCATCGCCGAGAAATCCTCTTCGTTTCCCAGCAGCACATCCACCTTCCGCACCAGTTCGCGATTCACCTCCTGCGCCTTCGCCTTCCCGCCAATGCTCTTCCACAGCGAATCGCGAAAGTTCAGGTCATACGAAATCGGCGTCCCGTATTTCTTTGCGGCGTCCATTGCCTCCACCGCGACGCCCGGCGTCGATTCCGACAACGCCGCGAAAATCCCCCCCGTATGAAACCACCGCGCACCCCCGGCTTCTCCCGTCCGGCCCGGCCCAAATATTCCATCCCAATCAAAATCCCCACGCTTCGCAGCTGCAATCGCTGTATGTCCACGATCCGAGCACCCTGCCGCGGCCCGAACCCCAAACCCGCGCTCCGTAAAATTCAAACCGTTGCGTACCGTGCGGCCCACGCCGTCATACGCAACCCAGCGGAGCAGGGAAGAGTCGACCCCGCCCTGCAACATCAAATCCTCTGCTAACCGCCCTATAGGGTTGTCCGCCAGGGCCGTTGCCACCGCCGTCCGCAATCCAAAACACCGCCGCAGCCCGCGTGCCACGTTGTATTCGCCGCCGCCTTCCCACACATCGAAACGCCGCGTGGTGTGGACCCGCCCCTCGCCTGGATCGAGCCGCAGCATCACCTCGCCCAGGCTCACCTCATCCCACCGCGTTGCACCTTGCTTCAGAACCAGGGTCTCCATAACTTCATTTTCGCCGCGCCCGCCCGCTCCCTGTCCCGACGAGCGGGATTAGGCCAGGCCGCCCCGTCACCCGCAACCTGTAACCTGTCACCCGCAATCTGCAACCTGTCACCTGGCCTTCGCTCCTGTACCCTGTTACGCATGAAAGTCGGAGTCTTCACCCCGCTTCTCTCTCAGCTTCCGCTTCCCGCCGTCCTCGACAAACTCAAAGCTCTTCACATCGATACCGTCGAATTCGGCACCGGCAACTATCCCGGCGATGCGCACTGCAAGCTCTCCATGCTCGACGACAGTAAGGCGCTCTCGGAATTCCGCAAAATTCTCTCCGATCGTGGCATCGCCATCAGCGCCCTTAGCTGTCACGGCAATGCACTGCATCCAGACCCCGCCCGCGCCGCCCAGCACCGCGATGTCAGCCGCAAAACCGTTCTCCTTGCCGAAAAACTCGGCGTCCCAGTGGTCGTCGATTTCTCCGGATGCCCCGGCGACTCGCCCCAGTCCACAGCCCCCAACTGGGTCACCTGTCCCTGGCCGCCCGACTACCTCGACGTCCTCCAATGGCAATGGGAGAAAGTCGTCACCCCCTACTGGACCGAGCACGGCAAATTCGCTGCCGATCACGGCGTCCGCATCGCCATCGAAATGCATCCTGGATTCGTCGCCTACAGTCCGGAAACGATGCTCAAACTGCGCGCCATCGCGGGGCCTGCCGTCGGCGCTAATCTCGATCCCAGCCACCTCTTCTGGCAGAACATCGATCCCATCGCCGCCGTGCGCAAACTCGGCGACGCCATCTTCTACGTCCACGCTAAAGACACACAGCTCTACCCCGCCAACCTTCCGCTCACCGGCGTTCTCGACACCAAGCCCTACACCGACGAGCGCAACCGCGGATGGCTCTTCCGCACCGTTGGTTACGGCCACGGTGCCGAGTGGTGGAAAGAATTTGTTTCCACGCTCCGCATGGTCGGCTACGACAATGTCTTGTCCATCGAACACGAAGACTCGCTTCTCTCGGCCGAAGAAGGCCTGACCAAAGCAGCCGCCTTCCTCAACGACCTCGTCATTCGCGAGCAGCCCGCCGCTGCCTGGTGGGCTTAAGAACTGAATTACGGTCTTTGCGATTAACCCCAAAATATTCAAGGAAAAATACCATGACATTGGATGAGTTCGATCAGACCTATCCCAACGGACTCGTTGACGCAGAGGTCACAAAATTGACAATTGACTATCAAACGCGTGCAGCGAAGTTCGCGATGAATTTGCGCGGCAATCTGCCGGACGAGCCGAACAGCCAGGAATATCGTCAGGGAATCTTGGCGCTTCGCGATTTCTACTATGTATCTATCGAACCGCCGGATTCCGACCATCTGTTTTATCCAAGGCAACAAAAGATCGTCGTCAGCGGGCATCCCGAGGATCCGAGTCAATTCACACTATTCGAGAGCGTGAAGCCAGTGCTCCCCGCATCTGCCTTCTGCTGTCGTCTTTATGTTCACGACTGGAATTCATTCATCCATGTTGCCGCTGAGCAGGGGCAATTCGCCTGGACGGACGAAAAGGAGCGCTCAGGTTTGCCGGGATGAGGTTCGTATCAGGGCACGAGTTGACTCGTGCCGTAATTGGCTCAAACAAGCAGGGCTTTAGCCCCTGAAGGATGATTTGTAATCAACGACCCTCAGGCGCGACACCGAAAATCAAACGCTGTCCCGGAAAGACAGTCTATGCCAAATAATCCGACCAAACGCATCCGCACCGCTATCATCGGCACAGGATTCATGGGCCGCGTCCACCTCGAGGCCCTTCGCCGCACCGAAAATGTCGACGTTGCCGCCATCGCCGGCCGCAACGCCGCCGCGGCGGAGAAACTCGGTTCCGCCTTTGGCGTCCCTCATCTCGACGTAGCCGCCATACTGCGCGATCCCACCGTCGAAGCCATCGACCTCTGCACGCCCAACGCCCAGCACTTCTCCATGGCCAAAGAGGCCCTCCTTGCCGGCAAGCACGTGCTTTGCGAAAAGCCGCTGGCCACCACAGTCGAAGAAGCCCAGGAGCTGGCCGCCCTCGCCGCTTCTAAAGGATTGCGGACCTGCGTCTGTCACAATCTCCGCTATTACCCCATGGTTCAGCAGATGCGTGCCATGCGCGAAGCTGGCGACCTCGGCGAAATCCTTGTCGTCCAGGGCACCTACTCCCAGGACTGGCTCCTCCACGACACCGACTGGAACTGGCGCGTCGATTCCAAATTCGGCGGCCCCTCCCGCGTCATGGCCGACGTCGGTTCGCACTGGTTTGACATGGCCGAACATCTCACCGGCCTGCGGGTCAGCGCACTCTGTGCCGACCTCAACACCGTCCACAAAACCCGCAAACAGCCCAAAGCACCCGTCGAGACCTTCGCCAACAAACTGCTCAAGGTCGTCGACGTTGTCAACACTCCCGTCGATACGGAAGACTTCGGTGCCGTCGTCTTCCGCATGGGCAATCGCGCCCGCGGCGCCATGACCGCCAGCCAGGTTTCTGCCGGCCGCAAGAACCGCCTCAATATCGAAATCTATGGAACCAAATCCGGTGTCGCCTGGGATCAGGAGCGCCCCGACGAACTCTGGATCGGCCATCGCGACAGCGCAAACTGCATCATCATCAAGGACCCGTCGCTTCTCCATCCCGCAGCGCGCGCCTTTGCCGACCTCCCCGGCGGACACAGCGAAGGCTACGACGACACCTTCAAGCAGGTCTTCCGCCGTTTCTACGCTTCCATCAGCGACCCCGACGCGCACCGCGACTATCCGCAGTTCACCGATGGCTTGCGCCAGATGGTCATCCTCCGCGCCGAACTCGAAAGCAGTCGCACCCGCAGCTGGATCGACGTCCCCCAGTCTGACTAAGGAGCTTTGCCTTGCTGATCCTCGCTGCTGTGGTCGCAATCTTCGTCTACGGCATGATTGCCGCCATGCTCGGCACCATCCTGCCCGACCTGTCGAGCCGCTTCCAGCTCACGCCGAAACAAAATGGCACCATCGCCTTCGCGCAGGCCCTTGGGCTCATGGTCGCTTCGCTTGCGGTTGGCCCATTGCTCGACGACTTCGGCAAAAAAGCCGGTCTGATCATCGGCCTCGCTCTCATCGGACTCAGTCTCACTCTGCTGCCCAGGGTCTCCGGTTATCGCAGCATCGTCTTTTTGCTCTTTCTTCTCGGATGCGGCGGCGGCATCGTCGTAACCGGCGCCAATGCGCTCACCAGCGACGTCGCGGACGCACATCGAGCCACCGCCCTCAACCTCGTAAACATTTTCTTTGGTCTCGGCGGACTCGCCACACCCTTCATCTCCGCGAATCTCTTCAAGCGCAACTGGGTCCGCCTTTGCTATACCGTCGCAGGGCTCACCCTCGTCACCCTCCTGATTCAGGTTGCCACCCGCATGCCGCCGCCTCCAGGTGCGGGCCGCTTTATCTTCGCGGATGCCGGCCCGGTCCTCGGTCGACCCCTCCTCTTCATTCTTGGCCTGCTGCTGTTTCTTTACGTCGGTTGTGAGGTCGGCGTCTGGAACTGGCTCGTCCGCCATCTCGTGGCGCAGGGCGTGCCGGAATCGAGGGCGCTCAACATCCTTTCCCTGGGCTTCGCACTCGGCCTGCTCATCGGCCGCGTCGGCGTCTCGCCCATCCTCATCAGCGTTCCCCCCGTCTATGTCACCCTGGCCGCTTCTGTAGCCATGACTGTTACAACCTTCCTCATGTTGCGCACTGACAACCCCGCCTCCGCCGGGATCCTCGTCTTCCTCGCGGGCCTGTCGATGGCGCCCGTTTTCCCGACGACACTCGCTATCGTCGCCGATGCCTTCCCCCGCATGACCTCAACCGCCATCGGTATCGTCATCACCTGCGGGTGGGCGGGCCTCGCCGTCAGCTCTCACATTATCGGGGCCATCGCTGGCAGTGACCCAAAGCGCATTCGGAAGGCCCTGATGGTCATTCCCGTCTCTTCGGTCCTGATGATCGTCCTTAACCTGGCGATCCTCGCCGCCGTACACAGGTAATCGCGAAGGCTCAGACGCTCCGCAGCCACTCGGCATCGGCCTTCAGCGCGTCCATTGCAGGCATATCGGGAAACGCCTCCTGCTCCACAAAAATGTGACGGATCGGCGCTTTCTTCGCTGCGGCAAAAATGCTGGCGTAGTCAATGCTCCCGCGCCCCATCTCCGTCGACACCGGCTCATCGCCCGGCTTCCAACCCTCCATCCTGAACTCCTTGATGTGCAGCATCACATAGCGATCCGGATAACGCGTCAGAAAATCCTCCGGCTTGTGCCCGCCGATGACGACCCATCCGCAATCCATCTCCATCGCCACCAGCTTTGGATCGGTCTGCTGCAGCAGCACCTCATACGGCAGGAACCCATCGTGCTCGTGAAACTCCGCATAGTGATTGTGGTATCCAAACAGAATCCCCTCCGCCCGAACCCGTTCGCCAATCCTGTTCAACTGGTCCGCATTCCACCTCCAGTCGTCCGCGCTCATCGTCTCGATCCCGGCCACCCAGCTCAATCCCTTCGTCTTTGGTGAATCGCGCACCATCGGCGACGAGCAAATAATGTATTCCAGCCCCAGCTCCCGTCCAAACCGGATCACGTCGTCCGGCGCCTGTAGCTGTTGCAGCGAATGGTGAGAGCTTACGCATCGCAGCCCCGCCTGTTTCATTGCTTCCTTGACCTCGGTTGCTGGGTGATTGTAGAAACCCGCCGCCTCCACCTCGCGATAACCCATCGCACCCAGCTGTTGCAGCGTCCCTTTGTAATCCTTCGGCAAAAACTCACGCACCGAATAAAGCTGCAATCCCAGAGGCAGGCCCAGCGGACTTGCCCAGGTGCGGCTTGCCTGCAACATGGCTGCCCACGCAGCCGCTCCCTGCACAAAGCTCCGTCTCGAAACAACCCTCATGCGAGTCAACCTTTCTCTGTCGTATGTTGCCTGATCGGCGGTAAGAAAGCAGCCGCTAAGGCGTGCGCCCCTGGAAGCTCACCAGAGCAGCGCTTCCCGGCGGAATATGGAGACTTGCTTGCTCGTCATGCGCGGCCAGTGTCTCCTCTTGTGCAGCCTCCCAGGCCCCGCTCGGGCCTACAGGATTTCCGCCCAGCGTCACATCCTGCGTGTCGTCAAGGCGCGGTGCCAGCAGCCGCAAAGCCCGTCCGTTTCCAGCCCCCGCACCGTCAATGTGCAGACGCACCGTGCGGTCCGCATGTTTGTTCAAGACCACCGCCTTGATGCTGGAGGCACTTTCGCCACTGCTCAGCGCATACGCCGTCACAAGAGGTGCGTCCTGTTGATTTTCAATCTGCGCATCGATCAGGTGCCCCGGCCCTGCCTCAGCAAACAGCAGCATCCCGTAGAAAATCGGCCGAGCCGTGAACCCGGCGGCCACCGTTCCTGCTATCGGCGTATACCAACCGTAGCCGCCGCCATGCAGGTTGATTCCCACTCCCCCCGCGCTCGCCAGTTGATACATCAGGTCCGCGCCCCACAGTGCCGACGCAAAGGTGTCGCTCACGCCCTGTTTACCGCCCTGATAGCAGGAGTTCGTCTCGGCCAGCCGGAACGGCAGGTTCGATTCGGCCTTCGTTCGCACCATTCCTTCGAATTCCGCTACCAGCTTCGGATTCGGCTTCAATAGCCGCTCGATCGTCATTGAAGGATCGGTCGGTGGACCCTCCGCATAATAGTGTTGCGAGAGAAACGCAACATCACCCTTAAACTGCTTCGCAAACGGCACGAGCCATTCGTTGTTGAACGCCGTGTCCGGCCCGGCGAACGGCGCTTGCGGCACCTTTTGCCGGATCACCTCAAAGAAGTGCTGCCACTCCCGCGCAAACTGCGCAAAGTCGTAATCGGACTTCCGTAGCCCGTTGCGATAAAACAAATCCGGCTCGTTGCACAGTTGAAAGGCGATCAGCTTGTCGCCCATCGTCCGCATCACGAATTCCGCTTCAGCCGCGGCCGTCTCGGCGTTCTCTGTGCCCATGTTCAACCCGTAGATCAGCTTCCATCCCGTGGCGTCGATAAACCCGCGCAGGTTGCGAACCGCCGCCGGTGTAATCTTCCTCGGCTTGGCCGGCCCATGGCCCAGATCCGGCCCCAGCGCCTGTTGCAGCACGCTGGCCTGGTCATCCTGCCGCGATACCGTATCCGAACCGGACGAAGGTTCCGGAGTCCAGTAGCACCATTCGCTGCTGTTGCCGCCAATGCGCAACACGCCCGATTTCCCCAGTCGCCGCATGAACCCGACCAGCTCTGTATTGTCAGGCGAGAAGAAATCCGGATCGCCCAATTGCGCCGATTCATAGCTCAATCCGGTAAAATCCGCCGGGATCGCGTTCCCTCGTTTGTGAGGGTCGAGCTTCAACCGAAGCGCAACAGACGAACCATCCTGCGCGAAGCCCATTCCCCCACACAGCGCCGCACCCGATGCCAGCGCTGAACTCCTCAAAAATGCCCTGCGATCCATGGGCAGCATTCGACCACACCCCTCCGCCTGCCGCAAGCGCGCTCAAACTCCACCTTGCAACCGCCTTTGTCCAGCAAAGAAAAACGCAGTGGAGCAAACGCCCCACTGCGCGTGAATTAAGCTACACAAAGTTCTTAGAAGAGGATCTTCCCACCGAACTGAAACTCGCGTGGATCATAAGTGTTAGTCACCTGTCCCCACGTGCTGTCGTTGGTTCCGGTGTCGATCGAGTTGAACTCCGTGTGATTGAACGTATTGAACGATTCCGCACGTAACTCCAGTCTCGGACCCTCTGCATTCGAGCTGAACAGGAAGTCCTTGTAAAGCGAAAGGTTCCAGTTGAACAGGCCAGGACCGACAACCGCGTCCTTGCCTGCGTTACCGAAGCCATTGTTCGTCCCACCGTTCCACGGCGCGGAGGGCAGGCTGAACGCGGACGTACCAAACCACTGCTTTTCTGTCTTCGGATAGCTGACTTTCGAATTCAGGTTCGGCCGGTTCGTGGTATTTCCACCCAGACCCAGCGTGTCGGATGTGAAGCCGGTGGGAGCGGTTTGGCCGGCGAAGTAGCCGTTGAAGTGTGGATTGACTGGCGAGCCGGCTTCCGCCTGCGTTACACCCGATAACTGCCACCCACCCAACGCCGTCCGCGCAAATCCGTTCGAATGCGCGAAGAAGGGCAGTGCATAAATGTAGTTCGCGTTGAAGATATGGCGCCGGTCGAAGTTCCCCGAACCGCGGTCGTAGCGGGCGTTATAAGGATCGGAGAGTGTTCCCCCGGATCCCGATTGTGTGGAAGTAGTCAGATCGGCGCTTTGAATGTCGATCTCATGCGACCACGTATACGCCAGCTGCAGGCTCAAGCCGTGCCGGTTATCCATCCGCAACGCCGCCTGCAGCGAGTTGTAGCTGAAACCAACACCGTTTTCTTCCTGCCGTATATTGCTATAACCGGAATACGGGCGATACAGATTGGCGTTGGCGTTCAGGCCGTTCGCGCCCCCGGTCGCAACCGCTTCACGCTCTGCGACTGCGCTCAGCGGCAGATCGTTGATCTCCCGCAGATCGTCCTGGTTCCAGCCATTCGAGCCCACGTATCCAAGGGCTGCCACTACCGAAGGCGCCAGTTGTTGCTGGATGCCCAGGCTGTACTGCACTGTGGCCGGATTCGGATAGTAGTAGCTGAAGTTCGTCATACCCGCCGCCCCAATCGGGACCGTCGAGGTCGCGCCCGTCAGATCGTTGGTGTGCGGATCGGAGAAATAAACGTCGTTCACGCTCGGCTGATACGCAAAAGGTGCATTGGTCGAGAGGTTATAGATGTCGTTCCCTTGAACCCTCTCGTAGAACATACCCACGCCGCCGCGCAGCACCGTCTTTCCCGTGCCGAAAACGTCGTAAGCAAATCCGACCCGGGGTTCCGGTGTGAAGTAATCGTTCTGCACCAGTCCACGAGGCACTCCTCCCTGGCCGGCCAGCTGCATCCCGTTCAGATAGAAGGTTTCGCCGTTGACTGTGCTCAGACCCGGGCTCGGGCCCCCGCACCCTGCATCGGCCGCCGAGGTGCAAATTGTTCCCGACGTGGAGAAGACAGCCGCGCTTGCTGCGTCGTACGCAGCCGGATTAAAGTTCGACACGCGATTGTTCTTCTCATAGACGTGCGGCAGAGCGTCGTAGCGGAAGCCCAGGTTCAGCGTCAGCCTCGGCGTAAGGTGCCAGTTGTCCATGCCGTAGAACGAGTACGTGTTGTTGAGCCAGTGGTCGGTATTCAGCTGTTGTAACTGGTCGTAAGTGCTCGCGAAGCCCAGCAGGAAGTTGATGTATGCGTCGCCGGAGAAGTTCGCTCCGTTGAAACCGTAGTCGCCCTCGGTGTCCGCCTGCTGTTGCTGGTTCTTGTCCTCGCGCATAAACGAGAACCCAAATTTCATCGCGTGCTTACCTTTGGTCCACGACACATCGTCACGCAGCTGATAGTCCAGATACGAGTTATGCCACGGCCAGTAAATCACCGACCACGTGGTGTTAATCGGTCCATTGGAAAACCCTATCTGCGGCAAGCGATTCTGTGCGTTGTTGCCGTTGAAGAAGCCCGTCGCATTCCATCCGCTCGGCTGCGCGTAGATGCCGGCGGGCGAAACGTTGATGGTGTTCCCGTTGACGTAAAACCCCGTCTCGTTGAGCACCGTAGGCGAAATGGACTGGGTCAGGCGAACAGCTGCCGCCCACGATGGATTGCTGAACACATCACCCACCGTCGTGTAGCTGTCACCGCTCCACATCGTGGGATAAATCGTCTGAGAAGCTGTGTCATGCAGCCAGCTGCCCATCAGGTGGTACTTGTCCGTAAGGTTGTGATCCACTCGCACGATATCTTCGCGCACATTCGTCGGCTGTTTCGGGGAAGCAACGTAATTATCCGTACCTGAATTGGGTTTCGGAATCGCGCCCGTTCCCATAAAAAGCAACGCGTTCGGATCCAGCAGGTTCGCCGGAATGGTGTTTCCGGGAAATGGCTGACCCGGCGTCAAACCATCCGTCGCGTAAAGCGCCAGTTTCGCGGGATCGCTCGTTGCGGGTACCACCGGTGCTGCTCCACCGTTGAATGGCGTGTACGTGAAATCTGCGCCGGCAGTCGGAAAGTCGTTGGTGGGAATCGTCGACGTCACGGTGGGGTTGGAGCCCTGAATGAACCGCCGCCACTCTTCCTGCCAGAAGAAAAACGTCTTGCTTCTGTCCTTCGGATAAATTCCCGGAATGAAAACCGGGCCGCCGATATTGCCGCCAAAAATATTCAGCCGCAGCTCCGGCGTCGCTGTGTTGTTCTGCTTCGCGAAGTAGTAGTCCGCGTCAAAGTCGTCGTTCCGATTGAATTCCCACGCTCCACCATGAAAGTTCCGCGTGCCGCTCTTCAGTTCGATCAGAACTGTGCCGCCAGAAGAAATGCCATAATCCGGCGGGTAGTTGCTGGCCAGCACCTGGAACTGCGAAAGTGCGTCAGGGGAGGGAAGTGCGCCCAGCTTGCCGCCCGACCCGCGATCGTAAACTTCTCCGCCGTCGATCAGAAAGTTGTTGTGATCCGGCCGCATGCCGTTAAAGCTGATCGTTGCCGTGCTGGTTTGCGCCATCACACCGTTGAACGACGGCAGGTTTCCCGAGACCCCGGTGCCCAGCGTCGCCAGGCTGGTAATGTTGCGGCCGTTAGTGGCGATTTGATTCACCTGTTGCCCGCTGATCAGCGTGCTGACTTCATTCGTTTCCGACTGAATCTGCAGAGCCGCAGCCTGCACCGTCACCGTCTGGCTGTTGGCTCCGACCGCCAGGGGAACGTCTTCCCGCAATGTCTGTGCGACGTTCACGACGATCCCTGTCTTCTCATACGTCGTAAAGCCCGCAGCCGACGCCTTCAGGACGTAGTGGCCCACCGCCAGTCCGGGAATCTCGTAGAGTCCGGCGCCATTGCTGGTGGAGGTTTGCGAGGCCCCCGTTTCCTCTAATGTGACCGTGATTTTGGCGTTTGGGACCACCGCTCCGCTGGGGTCGGTGATCGTGCCCGTGATGGCCGACGTTTCCTGAGCCCCCGATGTCCCACACATCAAAATCCCCGCCGCCACGAGGACAAGCAGGGATAGACTGTGTCTCCTGATCCAAATTGACATACAACCTCCAAAAGTGCCTTTGTGTTATTTTGTGTGACAACTTATGTTGTTTATTTAGAGCCGCCCAAAATGGAGCGCCCGCCACTGTATACTTTAGTGACAACACGGTTGTCAAATGGCCAGGTGTACGAAGGCCCCCTAGTTAACAGTTTTAGCCGCCAAAGCGGTTGCATGCTCAATCATCCGCTGAGACGGTACTCAGGCACTGCGAACCGGGCATCCCCGTTTTGTTTGGATCGCCGACGATAGCTCAACTATCTGCCTGTAACTCTGGTATTTACCGAATATGTCAGTAGCAGTGCATGAGCACGCACGGCAGGGCAGCCCACGGTCCGCAAGCAATCCGATGTAAACGTTTGCTCCTGCGCCCTCTGTGGCGCAAAGAAAGCACGAGAGGAAGAAGGCCGTAACGGAGCTAAGCGGAGGGCCCTACAAAGACGGGTTCGGGCTCGAGCTCGATTCCGAAACGCTTTTCCACCGTGCCGGTAATCAAATCCCGCAGTGCCAGGATTTCCGCCGCCGTCGCCCCCCCGAGGTTAATCAAAGCCAGGGTGTGGCGGCCGGAAATACCCGCTGCCCCCAGCGCAAATCCCTTCTGAAACCCCGCGTGCTCCACCAGCCAGGCAGCCGGAATTTTTATCTGTCCGTGCGAAGTCGCATAGCCGGGAACTGGCGCAGAGGCCTTCGCTGCAATCTCGTCGTACTGTCCCTGCACAACCACAGGATTCTTGAAGAAGCTGCCGGCGCTGCGGCAGTCTGGCTCCCCTTCGACCAGAAGCATGCCCTTCCCGTGTCGAATCTTGCGGACCGCCGCTGCCGCCTCTTGCAGCGAAGGCGTATCCTCCCGGCCCTGAAAATAATGCTTCAGGTCCGGGTATTGCAGAACCGGAAAAGCCTTGGGACGGAGCTTGTAGTCCACCCGCGTTACGATGAACCGTCCCTTGTGTGTCGAATTGAAGATGCTGCGTCGATAAGCGAAGTCGCACGCCGAGGCTGGCAGTTCACCAAAAGTGAGGTGCTTCAGGTCCAGGATTCTGACCGAAACAATACTGGCCGAAACCTCTTGTCCATAGGCGCCGACATTCTGCACCGGCGTTCCCCCTACGGTCCCGGGAATTCCGGCCAGACACTCCACGCCGCCAAAGCCGCTGTCGACTGCAAGGGAAACGAATCGATCCCAATCTTCGCCCGCCACTGCATGAAAAACATTCCCTTCCTGCGTGATCCCTCGCAGCCCCATGCGCAGCACCAAACCGGGATACCCGGCATCGGAAACCAGCAGATTGCTTCCACCCCCCAAAACAAACAACGGCACGTTGTTCTCCCGCGCGAAGCGCACTGCCTCGAGCACAGAAGCCTCGTCGCCTGCCTCCACAAACCACCGCGCCGGTCCTCCGATGCCGAAGGTCGTGTACGGGGCGAGTGAAACCTGTTCGCGAAGAAGCACGTCATGAGATATATCAGGTCATCCTGACCGGAACTCGCGGACACAGCGCAAGTCAGCCGAAGGATGGCATCCTGCCCACACGCCCCGTACAATAGAACTCAGGTCGTTACGTTTTCACCCGGAGGAGAACCGCCGAATGTATCCAGAAATTATGCTCATTCCCATGCGCGAAGAGTTGACGCGTGCGGGCATCGAAGAAGCGCGCACAGCCGAAGCCGTCGATGCGGCGCTCGCCATTCCCGGCACAACCATGGTGGTGGTCAATTCCATCTGTGGCTGCGCCGCCGGCAAAATGCGCCCCGGTGTCCGCCTCGCCCTGCGGAATTCCGTCACTCCGGATCATAAGATCACCGTTTTCGCCGGCCAGGACCGCGAGGCTACCGAGCGCGCCCGCTCCTATTTCGGCGACAATCCTCCCACTTCGCCGGCCATTGCCATTTTGCGCGACGGCCAGCTGGTTTACCTGATGCAGCGCTTCGTTATCGAAAACAGCGCGCCCCAGGCGATCGCTGAAGAGCTCACGCGCGCCTTCAATGAGCTTTGCGCGCAGCAAGCTGTTTAAGAACCGCGTCGACAGAAAGTGAAAAGGCTGCGCCTTCAGGCGCAGCCTTCGTCATGCCGACGATCATGCCCAGTCAGGTCGAAGGTACGTAGATCGGGTCGGCTGTTTCCAGTTGTTCTTCCGATTCGTGGTAGACGCTCACCAGGTTCCGCCCCGTGCGCTTCGACTGATAGAGCGCCTCGTCCGATCGCGACAGGAATTCCGTTACGGTGTCCCGCAGCTTGCTGATGGCGACGCCGATGCTCGCAGTCAGATGCACACTCCCCGGCAATCCTGAGAGATTAGCGATTTGCATCCGAATGCGCTCAGCCGCAGCCCGCGACTCATCGATGCCTGCACCCCGCAGCAGAACTACAAACTCCTCACCACCGTACCGCGCCAGCACATCGGAAGGCCGCGTTCCATCGCGCAGCACGATCGAGATCCGCCGCAATACATCGTCTCCCGCAAAGTGGCCCAAAGAATCGTTCACCTGCTTGAAGTAATCCAGGTCGATGAGCATGATGCCCATCTGGCTCCCGTTCCGTTCACAGCGTGGCAGCTCGCGCCGCAATATTTCTTCAAACGCCCGCCGATTCAGCAATCCAGTCAGGGAATCCGTCTGCGCCATCTTGTGCAGCGCCAGCCGGTGCACCGTCAACGCCAGCCACAGAAGCCCGATGACGGTTGCCAGGGCCAGCACCATCGACAAGTAACTAAACCCGACATTGACCAGATCCGGATGAACAAAGTTCGTCTGCGGCGCCGCCAGCTGAAACTCGAACAGCACCCAGGCGGCCTGCAAAGATGATGCGAAAATCAGAAGCCACCCACAGGCGCGGGCAGGTTGTCGAGTCTCCGGATCCTTTTGCTTGCGAAATAACAGAACTGAAGTGGTGAGAAAAATCGCGCATAGTACGATGGCGTGGATCACCAACCGCGCCAGCACCTGATCGTTGCCGTAAGTAAACCAGACGAAAAGCGGCAGAGCGGGAATCAGAATCCCCGATGGCCATGGAAAAATATGGGGATCCGTTTCCAGAATGTCCGCCGCCGCCAGATAGATGCACACAGCTCCGGCGAAAAGCAGAAAGTTCGCCCCCACAATGCTCACCAGAGCAGGGGTCCACGGGCGCAGCCCCATCAGCAACACGCCCACCAATGCACACAGGATGAACCAGGAGAGCTGCCGGCTTCCGTGCAGATCGGGTGTACTGCGGCGCACCCCCCGGAATCCAAAGAGCATCAGGAGCAAAGCTGCCGCATAGCCGCACATCAAAAAAGGCGTATACATAGGTGCTACTTTCAACACCTCCACCTGCAACGAGTCCGTCACCCCAGAAATCGGGCGCAGGCTTCTCGAAAACCGTAAGGGAACAACTGGGAATTTGTGAATTCAGGATGTCACACGGCTACACACAAAGTCACCAGAAAAAATAACCCGGAACCCGATCCTGCATGGCTAATCAGTGTCAGGTCAGTAACCCATCCAGTATCGCGACCGTTGAAAACAGAGCTGTGAGTTTCACACCCAAAAACCGCGTCGTTCTGGTTTCCGGGCCTCCGGGTTCCGGCAAAACTACCCTGGCGCGGCCTCTCGCCGCGCGGCTTGGATTTGCGCTGATTACCAAGGACGACATCAAAGAATCTCTCTTCACCGCGATGCATGGCGCCCCAGGCGATGTCGAGTTCTCGCGCACCCATCGGTGCGGCCTCGATGGAATTGCTGTGGACCCTGGCGCCGCACTGTCCCGCCGTGGTTCTCGAAGCTAATTTCCGAACGCACAGCGACTACGAGCGAGCCAAAGTCCGTTCCCTCCAGGCCGATATCGTTGAGGTCTATTGCCGTATCTCCCGCGAAAAAGCCTCCCGCCGCTTCGCCGAACGCGCCCGTCAGCAGCGCCATCACCCCGCGCATGTTCTCACCGAGATGCCGCCGGAGCGTATGGCCGAGTACGAAGAACCCTTCGCCCTCAGTCCCGTCATTGAGATCGATACGCAAACCACTGTCGACATCGACGCGCTGGTGAATCGCATACAAGCTTTGCTGCCCCCCGGAACTCTAAACTCCAAACTCTGAACCCTGGATACCTGCACCCCGCTCCCTGTACCCTGTAAATACCCATGCATCGCTGGTCAAAACTCTTCATCCCCACCCTGCGCGAGGCTCCCGCGGACGCCGAAGTCGCCAGTCACAAGTTCCTCGTCCGTGCCGCATACATCCGCCAGCTCGGCGCCGGCATTTACTCCTACCTCTTTCTCGGTCAGCGCTCCATCAATCGCATCATCGCCATCGTGCGCCAGGAAATGGATCGCATCGGTCAGGAATTCCTCCTGCCCACCATCCACCCTGCCGACCTGTGGCGCGAATCCGGCCGCTGGACCCTCATGGGCGACAACATGTTCCGCCTCAAAGATCGCAAGGGCGCGGACCTCGTCCTCGGCATGACGCATGAAGAAGTCATGACCGACATTGCCCGCAATGAACTGCGCAGCTATAAACAACTGCCGCAAATCTGGTATCAGATTCAGACCAAATTTCGCGACGAGCCCCGCCCCCGCGCCGGCCTGCTGCGTGTGCGCCAGTTCATCATGAAAGACAGCTACTCCTTCGACATCGATCAGGCCGGCCTCGACCGCAGCTACGATCTGCACGATGCCGCCTATCGCGCCATCTTCACCCGCTGCGGTTTGAAGTTCGTCTCCGTCGAAGCCGACTCGGGCTCCATGGGCGGCTCGCAGTCCCAGGAATTCATGGTCTACACCGACGCCGGCGAAGACCTCATCGCCAGCTGCGCCTCCTGCGGTTACGCCGCCAACATGGAAAAGGCGACCTCGCGCCTCGCTCCCGTCAAAGAAATGGAACCGACCAGCGACGGCCAACCCGAGCTGGTTTCCACCCCCGGCCAGGCCGCCATCGCTGACGTAACAAAGTTCTTCAATATCGAGTCCGCCTCCGACGTGAAGTGCGTTGCCTACATGGCAAAAGTTCTCCCAAAGGCAGGCGACTCCAAAAAGGATTCGCCAGACGCGCTGTCTCCCGTCGTTGTCTTCCTCCGCGGCGACCACTTCGTCAACGAAACCAAGCTCATGTCCCTCATCGGCGCAACCGAGGTCCGTCCCATGGTTGCCGAAGAGCTGGAAGCCTGGATGCACGGCCCGGCCGGCTACCTCGGCCCCATCGGCCTCGATCCTGCCGAGAAAGTCGGGGACGGCAAAGTCGCCGTCATCCTCGATCCTGGACTTGAGAATCGCCACAACCTCGTCTGCGGCGCCAACAAGCTCGACTACCACTACCGCAACGTCGTCCCCGGCCGCGACTTCCAGTGGACGGTGGTCGCCGACATCCGCAACGTTCTCGAAGGCGAAGACTGCCCCACCTGCTGCGCGCCGCTCAAGGTCGCCAGGGCCGTCGAAGTTGGCCACATCTTCAAGCTCGGCACCCGTTACACCGACAAGATGGGCTCCCGCGTCCTCGACGCCAACGGCAGGGAAGTCATCCCCATCATGGGGTGCTACGGCATCGGCATCGAACGCATCCTTACTGCCGCCGTCGAGCAGGGCAACGACGCCAACGGTTTCTGGCTCCCTCCCGCGATCGCTCCCTTCGACGTCGTCGTCACTGTCACCAACGTCGCCGATCCCAATCTCAAAGCTACCGGCGAGAAAATTGCATCTGATCTTGAGGCTTCAGGTTTCGATGTTCTGCTCGACGATCGTGACGACCGCGCAGGCGTAAAGTTTAAAGATGCGGACCTCATCGGCATTCCTTTCCGTGCGACCGTCGGTAAAAAAGCCGCCGAAGGGAAGGTCGAACTGGTCACCCGCGCAACAGCCACCCCGCGAGACGTGGCGATTGCGGACCTTGCGGGCGAACTAAGCAGCCTGGCCCGCACAACTTGATGGGGCCCTGCCCTTGGCGATGAAGTTTTCTCAATTACCGCGTGTCACCGCGGACACAGCGTGTCTTCCGGCACACGCGGATTTGTCAGCGAATGTTACTAAGGCACCTGTTTTCAGCGGATCGTCCCTGGTCAGCGGTGTGCATCAAAAGGCGCGTGGAACACCGTACCCAGGCAAGGCGTATCGAATGCCAGTGGAAATGGCTTTTTACGCATCCGATTCGTCTGAATATCAGGGAAGGCAATAAATCCATATGGCAGTGAAAGTTAAGATTCCCGACGTAGCCGTCCGCATTACCGCCAAAAAGGCGCTCATCGGTGCAGGCATTTTCTGTGGCGTGGCTCTCGTGCTGGGCGTCATGGTTTTTACGTTCTACTGGAGCAAGTACGGCAAGATCGTCGACGACCGCCTCAAGCATCCTCTCTTTACAGAGACCGCCAAAATCTACGCGGCTCCCCCTGAAATCCGCCCCGGCCAAAAGCTTAGTCCGAAGACCATCAGCCAGGAACTGCAACAGGCTGGCTACTCTCTCGATGGCGATGGTGCCGCGTCGCCAATGGGCACGTTCGTCGCCAATGCCAGGGCCGTAACAATCCATCCTGGGCCGCAGTCTTACCACTCGCAGGATGGCGCCACCATCAGCTTTTCCGACAATGCTGTCAGTGAAATTACCGGCGACAACGGCCAGCAACTCGCCGCTTATGAGCTCGAGCCCATGCTGGTCACCGGCCTCTCGGACGAAAATCGCGCCAAGCGCCGCCTCGTCACCTACGACGAGCTGCCCAAGTACCTCGTTCCCGCCGTGACCGCCATTGAGGATCGCCACTTCTTTCAGCACGGTGGCGTCGATTACTTCCGCCTCGCCGGTGCCGTTGTTGACGACCTGCGCAGCCATCACTACAGCCAGGGCGGCTCCACGCTCACCATGCAGCTCGCGCGCGGCTTTTTCCTCACTCCTGAAAAGCACATCAAGCGGAAGATGATTGAGATCGTCATTACCTTCCAGCTGGAGCACCGTTTTACCAAGCAGCAAATTTTCCAGATGTACGCCAACCAGGTGCCTCTCGGTCAGCGTGGCAGCTTCTCCATCGATGGCTTTGGCGAGGCCGCTCAGGCCTACTTCGGCAAAGATGTTCGCCAGCTCGATCTGCCCGAGTGCGCCTTGCTCGCCGGCATCATCCAAAGCCCCAGCCGCCTCAACCCCTTCCGTCATCCGGAGCGCGCGCTTGAGCGCCGCAACGTCGTCCTTGACGCCATGGTCGAGACCGGCGACATCACCAAAACACAGGCCGAACAGGCCAAAGCCGCCCCTCTTCAGCTCGAGCCCGGAGCCTTCGACGCTGGCGAAGCGCCCTACTTTGTCGACCTCGTCCGCGATCAGCTCATCCAGCGCCTCGGCGACAACGAATATAACCAGCAGGGCCTGCGCATTTACACCTCGCTCGATCCGCAGCTCCAGCAGATCGCCCAGGATGCGGTCGCTGCCGGCATGAAGCACGTCGATGAACTGGTGCAGGCGCGCCGCGAACACCTCCTTCGCACGGCCCTCAAAGCTGGCACCACGCCACCGCCCGCTGAGTCACCGCAGGTCGCTCTCATCGCTCTCAATCCCCACACCGGCCAGGTGCTGGCCCTCGTCGGCGGACGCAACTACGGCATCAGTCAGTTCAACCACGCCGTCTCCCACCGTCCAACAGGATCGATCTTCAAGCCCTTCGTCTATGCCGCGGCCTTCAACACCGCCATCGCCGGAACCCCCCTCACCAATCCCGACGGTACCAGCTCGGTGTTTACCCCCGTCACTCTGTTGCACGACGCTCAGACGACCTTCACCTTCGACAATCAGGACTACACGCCGCGCGACTTCGATAACAAATACTACGGCGACATCACCGCGACGGAAGCTCTCTACCGCTCCCTGAACAACCCTACGATCGCGCTCGCGCAAATGGTCGGCTTCGAGAACGTTGCCGCGTTGGCTCGCGATGCCGGTGTCAAATCCGCGCGCGGAACCCCAGCCATGGCCATCGGCGCATACGACGCTACGCCCCTCGATATGGCCGGCGCCTACACCGTCTTTGCCAACGAAGGAATCCACATCGATCCGTGGATGCTCGCTTCGGTTCGCGCTCCCAACGGCGACGTGGTCGCCGACTATCAGCCGCAGACGAAGCCCGTCCTCGATCCTCGTGCCGCTTTCCTTACCGTCAGCATGATGGAGCAGGTTCTCAATAACCCGCATGGCACCGGCGCCGGGGTCCGCAACATGGGCTTTACCTCTCCGGCCGCGGGCAAAACCGGAACTTCACACGATGCCTGGTATGCCGGCTTCACCAGCAATCTCCTCTGCATCGTCTGGATCGGCAACGACGATTACACCGACATCAAGACCGAGCTCGGAGCCAACGCAGAGGGCGCACGCGCCGCTGGCCCCATCTTTGCCGACTTCATGAAAAACGCGGTGAAGTTGCCGCAATATTCTGACACGAAAGACTTTGTACCTCCGGCTGGAGTCGTTCAGGTTCGCCTCGACGACACCACCAGCCTTCTCGCCAACGCTACCTGCCCCGAAGACTACACAGCGGCCTTCCTTGATGGCACCCAGCCTACCGACACCTGCGACCATTCAATGGGCGACCAGCGCAATCTTTTCCAGAAGATATTTGGCCTCGGTCAACGTCCAGCGGCCAGCCCGCCACCCCCGGTCCAGGCAGCGCGCCCGGCCCCGCCGCCAACCCAGGTCACCATTCCGCAGCCATCCGTAGCGCAAACGCAGCCCGGCGACCAGCAGAATCAGGACGACAAAAAGAAGAAGAAGCCTGGCTTCTGGGGCCGCCTCTTCGGCAAAAAAGACGATACCCAGCAGCAGCCCCAAACTCAGCCCCAATGACTTTGTAGGATTTGCCCCAATGTCTCGCCTCCTGGACATGGGAGCGCGCCAACGCGCCGATAGGTTTTGTATCAGGGCACGACCTCGGTCGTGCCGCAAAGGGTCAAGAAGAAAGAGGGCTTCAGCCCCTGCGCCTTTGACTGAAATTCGATGCAAACCGATGCCTAAACTCACAGTCAGCACGCACAAGAAGCGCGAAATCCTCGACATCACCGACCAGGTGCAGAAACATCTGCCCGATGCCACTGGCATCTGCTGCCTCAACATCCTGCACACCACAGCTGCGCTTACCACCGCTGACCTTGACCCCGGCACCGACCTCGACATGCTCGACGCTTTCGAGGCCATGATGCCGAAGCTCCGTTACCGGCATCCGCACAATCCGGAACACGTGCCCGACCACATCCTGTCATCCATCATCGGAACCGCGCTCACGCTGCCCGTCGAATCGGGCTCGCTGATCCTCGGCACCTGGCAGCGCGTCATCCTCGTCGAGCTCGACGGCCCGCGCAAAAGGGAACTGACGCTGACCTTCCTTGAGGGAAGTTAGGGGAAAAGAAGGCGGTCTTCTATTCCCCTCGCCCTGTTCCCAACACCCTTTTCCTTACAGCTTGATCGGAAAATTGGGGTCTGCACCTGGCGTCGCCGAATTCTCCGCCTGCACCGCCGCTTCAGCCGCCTGGAATCCCATCTTCGAGTGCGTCCCATCGCAGAACGGTTTGTTCACTGACGCGCCGCAGCGGCACAACGAAACCCACGGCTTGCCCTCGGGCAAAGCCCACTCCTTGCCTTCAGCGTCCACCAGCGTAATCGGACCTTCCACCCGGTAAGGTCCATTCGGACGCACCGTAATCTTCACATCAGCCATGCGCAAAACTCCTCAGAAATCGAAATCAGCTTCGTGTTCAGTCTACCCGCTGCACCGTGCCGGTGGACCCGTAACGGATTTGCTTCACCTCACCCGGAAGAACCATAGCCCCCGCCTCGCGCACCACGAAACAATCAAGGCGGTACAGGCCGTCATTCGCGTTGACCTGCCGCGCACCGTAAAATGCCCAGCGTGCTCACCCCTCCTCCGTCGACGGATTCCTCGCGCGTCGCCGATCCCGCACCTCGGGTCGACTCCAACCGGAGCTTTCGCTGGATCCTTCCTCTTCTCGGCATCGTCTCGCTCCTCGTCTCCTGCGTCCTCTGGTCCAGAAAAAAGCCGCTCTCCGGTGATGAGCTCTTTACCCACGTTGAGATTTCCGACCCCTCCCTTGCCCACCTGATGCATGCAGCCCTCCACCTCGGCGGCGCGGGCATGCCGCTCTTCTACTTCACCGCGTGGATCTGGGCTCACCTCTTCGGCCTCACCGACCTCTCCCTCCGCCTCTACTCTTCCATCAGCGTCTGCGCGGCCTTCCTCGTTCTCTTCGTGGCGATACGCCGCCGCTTCACCGCACGGGCCGCCTTTCTCGGCGTCGCCTTCGGTCTTTTCGCCTGCCTCATCGTCATCGACCAAAACGTTGAAGCCCGTGGCTACGGCTTATACCTGCTGCTTGCGGCCCTCGCCGTCTCGCAAGCCCTCAAAGTCGCCGAAACGCCGCAGCCCCGCCCGCACGACCTCGTCTTCCTCGCACTCACCCAGGCCGGTCTCGTACTCGGCCATGTCCTCGGTGTCCTTTATGGAGGTCTCATCCTCGCGGCCCTCATCATGGGCGACCGTCTCCATCAACGCTTCCGCACGCGCGTCTATCTGAGCTGCGTCGCAGGCTGGCTCGCCCTCGTTCCGTGGATCCCCGCGATCCAGGCCTCAGCCGCCGTCGGCAAACCGCACAGCTGGATCGCCGTGCCCACTATTTCCGACCTGGCCATTGGCCTTTCCTTCTGGCTCTTCGGCGGAATCTACTTTCCCCCGCTGCGCAATCACCCCCTCGGCCTCGCCGCGGGTTGGGGATGCGCGATGATCTGCGTCATCGCACTCCTGGCAACTGCAATCGTCGGCCTCAAATCCTCCAACTCGGTCCGTCGCCCAACCTTCCTCATCGCCCTCGCCCTCCTGTCCGCCCCGGTCGTCTTCTTCGCCGTCTCGCACATTGCTTCACCCATCTACGTCGCGCGCTACATGATTCCTTCAGCGCTCGGCATCGCGATGCTTGCCGTCTGCCGCGCTGAAGAAACGAAGTCCCGCTTCTCATCGGGCAGCCTGCTGCTTGCATTTGTGTTTTTGCTGTTTCCAGTGGCCGCTGCACTGCTCGCCAAACCGGCCACTCTCGACGTGGCCCGCATCGATGCCATCGCCGCTGGTCGTCCCATAGTCTGTCCCTGGCTCCAGGACTTCCTGCTCCTAACCCGCTACTCGGCGGATCCGGCGCACCCTCAGTATCCGCTCGATGAAAATGCCGCCCTGCGCGGTCCCGCAGGCGCCATCGGCGGCTTCCATCTCATGAGCAACTACCGCAGCCAGGGCTACCTCACGTCGCAGATCATCGATGCGCCGCAGATTCTCGGCCGGCCAACATTCCTCGTCCTCGACGACACCGACACCAACTGGTTTTCCCTGGAAATAGCGAATCAGCCGCGCTTCACCTGGAAGGTCCTCGCCCAGATCGACCCGACGCATCGTTTGATCGAAGTCGCTTCAGCTCGTTAATTACAAGTAAGGCTCAACCCGCCAGGGGAGCCTCAACCAGATCCGCCTGCGACGCAACCCGTACATCTCCGTTAGAACGCCGCGCGATCAGATACCACGTCAGCCATGCCGGTGCGAGCCACAAATAGACGTAGTGCGCTTCCCAGAACGCCAGAAATGTCTGCAGCTCCAGCACGATAAAGATCGTCGCCAGAATCGCTAACATCCTGCGCGACGCCGTTTGCCACGCCGCGAACATCAGCGCTGGCAGCGCCAGCGACTGATCGTAAATCCAGCAGTACGGCGCCACCAGCAGCGAAGCCAGTACCAGCACGTTGCCGTTTTTGATCCAGTCCCACTGCTTCCGGTTCTGCCAGAAATACCAAACTCCCCACAGGCATCCGAAAACGCCGGGCACAAACGCAATCCATTTTGCATTCGGATCGATCAGGTTCCGCAATTCCACGCTGAGGCAGGGAATGTACTCGTTCGAAATGCCTGAATTCGCCGCCCAATGCGAGTACTGGCTGAACGCCGCCGGATCGATCAGCACCGTCGCCACACAACTCGCAGCCATCGCTGTCACCGCGCCCATCAGCACACGCCAGTTCCGCGATACAACGATCCACAGCACCAGCGCAACCGCGAACGGCAGCAACACATGCGGCTTCAGCGTGCACAACCACAGCGCCGCACCTGCCCAGAACGGCCGCGTCTTGTGCAGCTTGAGAAACAGCACCAGCCCCAGCAGCAAAAACAGCGAAGTCTGGCCCATGATCACGCAGATCAGTCCAGGCGGAAAGAAATACGCCAGAAACTGCAAATGACTTCCCGGCTGACCGTACATGTTCCACAGCGTACGCGCGGAGAACCACAGGAAGCCGAGCAGCATCAGCGACCACGGCAGAGCCGCCACCCGCGCACTGAAAAATCCCAGCGGCAGCGCCAGCGGCAAACTCCACGGTGGATTGCGCATGTAAAACGTTCCCGGCGCTCCGAACCCGGTCGAGTGTTCCACCTGATTCATCAGTTGCGGGTCAAAAGGATTCGCGTGATGGACAAGTGCCTGACCCGTCGCCCAGTACACGACAAAGTCGCGCGATCCAGCGAGGGTCTTCAGTAACGGCATCACGCCGAGAAACAAAGCTGTCGATGCAAACGCCAGTGCCACAGCAAGGGCGATGGCCGCTCCCGCGATGTCGACTTTTTCTTTGGCGCCGGGACGAGTCGCGGTCATGGCCATAGAAAAATTCTACTGACCACTCACGGTCCAACCCATTCCACCTTTTGGTCAGGGCCGCATCCGGCGGGTCCCGCTGGCGAAAGAAGGGAATTGCCCCTCAACCTATCCGGGGACTGGAACTGCGGCGGTTACAAGTTGCTGCGGATGGTCGAATCGGCGCGCCACCATATACCAGACCAACCATGCCGATGCTGCAAAAAGCTGCATCCAGCCCGGCGCCAGCACCTGGGGCGCCAGCAGCGGTTGCATCTCGAACACAACGTAGAAACCTGCCAGCACCGTAAGGGGCCAGCGCGACGACAAACGACTTGCCCCATACAACAGCGCCGGGATCGCCAGGCTCTGATCGAAGATGAAGCAATACGGAGCTGCCACCATCGAAACAAGTGCCACCAGCACCCCGTTCTCCACCCAGTCCCATTGCTTTCGATTCCGCCAGAAATACCAAAGAGTCCAGCTGCACGCGAAAACCGCTGGCACAAACGCGAGCCATTCCGCGGAGGGGTTAACCATGTCCCGCAATAAGACCCCGAGGCAGGGAATCGGCTGATGCGCGATCCCCGACGAATGCGCCCACTCCGAGTATTCAGAAAACGCCGCCGGATCAACCCACAGCGAAAACAGCACGCTCACCGCTCCCATCACTCCGGCGCCCAGCAAAACCCGATAACCCCGAGAAACCACGATCCAAACCAGCAGCACAATGCCGAACGGCAAAAAGAGGTGCGGTTTCAGCGTGCAAAGCCACAGTGCCGCCCCCGCCCAGAACGGTCGAGTGCGATGCAGTTTGAGAAACAGAACCAGACCCAGCAACAGGAAAAGGGAAGTCTGCCCCATCACCGCACAGAGCAGCGCCGGCGGAAACGCGTAGCCCAGCAGATCGAGCCGACTCCCCGGCCTCCCGACCATGTTCCACATCGTCCGCACCGAAACGAAAAGCAAGCCCAGCATCAACAACGACCACGGAAGAATCCCGACGCGCTCGCTCACCAGACCCAGGGGCAGCGTCAGAGGCAGGCCCCACGGAGGATTCCGCATGTAACAGGGACTCCCGTCCCTCAAGGCTGCTGCGTGTTCCAACCGCGCCATCGCCGCGCCATCATAAGGATTCGCGTGATGTACCAGCTGCTGGCCGGTGGCCCAGTACGCAACGTAGTCGCAGGAGGCGGCCGGATGCCCTACAAAAGGCAACATTCCCAGAAACAGGACCGTTAACGCCACGCATAGAACAAAGGCAACCGCGATCGTCGTGCCCGCATAGTCGGGTCGTTGTCCGCTGGCAGAACGAGCCGCGATGCTCATGAAAAAATTCTACTGACCGTGGCCGGAACTCCCCAT
>DATAZC010000184.1:0-2074 GCA_036272255.1 Acidobacteriaceae bacterium
CCCATCCACACGTGGTCATCGGCCAGCCCTACGCGCAGATCGGTCCCCGGCCCGCGAAAGTGCAGCGTGCTGTAGCGGCGATCGTTCAGCAGGGCAGCGCGCTTCCGCAGCCCCTCGTCATGCGCGCGCCAGGCCGCCACCGGATCCGGCGCGTCCACGCGTGACGCCGCAAAGATCGCATCCCATAGCTTCGCGATCGCTGCATCCTCCGGCTCGCCTGGGAAGACGGACGCAGCCCAGGCCGGTGTGGCCGCTGCCACGATGGTCCAGTTGATGGCGTGGCGCGTGATCAACTCCATCGCCGGCCGGCTCGCCTTGGAGAACGCGCGATTCGCCCGGCCCACCTTCTCCGGGTCTTCCTTCGCCAGCAGCGCAGGATTGGCGCCGGCAATCGCCATGCGGGCCGCGTTGTTGCGGAAGGCCTGGGCGACGCCGTCCTGCAGCCATGTGGCGACCGTGTCGAAGCTCGCATCGGGTGCGTAACGAAACCGCGCCAGCGTCGCCTCGTCGTCGCTGTAAAACGTCGTCACCAGCGAGGCGCCAGCGCGGTAGGCGTGCTCGGTAATCCGACGCACCAGCGGCAACGCATCCAGCGACGCCGTGATCAGCAGCTCCTGCCCACGCGCCAACCCCAGACCTACTTCGATCGCGACCGCTGCCAGGCGGTCCAGACGTGCGGCATGTGTGGCGTTGGACTCGGCAGGTGGAGCGATGGCTGGGGCTGTTGCGGTGCTCATGTGCTGTGTCTCCTGAAGCCTGATATTTTCGCGGCCTCCGTCGGCATTCGCGCGTACGGCTCCGGCCACTGCCTGTAGCATACGTCCATGTGGAACCGACGCGCATTTCTGGGTGCCTCCACGGCCGCGCTGCCCTTCATCGCCGGCCTCGCCTCTGGGCAGCAGACTCATCTGCCGAGCCTCGTGATCGATCCCGCCACGGCAAAACTGACGCACGAAAGCTACGGCGACCAGCGCATCTACTTCGACGGCTCTACCGAACAGCTCCGTGCATTGACTGTGGGATCCCTCACCTTGAAGGCCGGCATGGTTCCGCATCCTCCGCATCAGCATCCTGAAGAGGAGATCATGCTGGTCACCGAGGGCACAGGCGTGATCACCGTGGAGACGAAGAGCTATGATGCCGGCGCTGGATCGATGATGTACTGCAGCGCACAGCGGATGCACGGCATCACCGCGGGCGCCCATGGCCTGACCTTCTACTTCTACAAATGGAGAGCCTGAGACGCCTCACGAAGCCACCCCTGCGCTTGCTACAATCCGCTTACGACCCGCTGAACCAAACAGGAGCTGCCATGTCTGACTTTTTCGCCGCACTGGATGCCCGCATCGCCCGCTATGACCTGCTGCAGCACCCCTTTTACCAGGCCTGGTCCAGGGGCGAACTCACCCGTGACGAGTTGCGCGAGTATGCCTCCGAGTACTGGCACCATGTCTCCGCATTTCCGACCTACCTGAGCGCGCTGCACGCCCGTCTGGAAGACGCGCCGCTGCGCCGGACCGTGCTCGAAAACCTGGCCGACGAGGAAGGTCTGCCCGCGGGCCGCGCCCACAGCGATCTTTGGATGGACTTCGCCACCGGCATGGGTGCGGATTCCGCCGGCGTGCGGGATCGCGCGCTCCAGCCGAAGACCGCGGCGCTCATCGCCCACTTCCGCAGTGCCATGCAGGATGCCCCGGCATCGGCTCTTGCCTCGCTCTACACTTACGAGTCGCGCGTGCCCGCCATCGCCCGCACCAAGGCCGAAGGACTGAAGCAGCACTACGGAGCCGACATGGCCACCGCTCGCTACTTCGCGCTCCATCAGGTCGCCGATGTGTACCACGCGAAGGTCTGGCGTGATGCAATCGAAACCGAACTGACCGCCCATCCGGAGCAGACAAATGCGGCCCTTGACGCAGCAGAGGCCACAGCAGCGTCGCTTTGGAATGCGCTGAGCGGCATCGAGCGCGAGCGCTGTCAGGCCCGCGCAGTGGCCGCCTGATTTCTTACCTGCCGGTGGCACGCCCTTGATACGCGTTCCCGATGCGTGCCGCCGGTAGGCACTCCGTTACGA
>DATAZC010000185.1:0-2702 GCA_036272255.1 Acidobacteriaceae bacterium
GCGGCGATTCGCGGGTTCAGGCGCGATCGACCCCGAGTAAAACTAGAACCGAGCTGCAAACGGCAGCAGAGCGATATTCCGCGCCTGCTTAATTGCCTTCGTCAGCCGCCGTTGGTGCGTGGTGCACACGCCGGTCAGGCGTCGCGGCACAATCTTGCCGCGCTCGGCCACGAATCCCTGCAGCAGCCGCACGTCACGGTAAGGGATCGCGTCAATCTTCTCGGTGCAGAACTTGCAGACCTTTTTGCGGCGGAAAAATTTCCGTCCGCCAGGACCGCCCGGCCCCCCAGGACCGCGTCCGCCAGGGCCTGAAGGCCGTCCTGAGGGTCCGTCCGGTCGCGAGGGGGGTGTCGATGTCGTTGCTTCGTCAGCCATTTTTCATTCCTCCGGCTCCGCCACTCATCGCGGGAGAGCCTCAATGTCAAAAATCCAAAATCGTGCCGAACGCGATTAAGCGCTGGCCTGAGTCGTTGCTTCCGTCTCCGCTGCAGGCGCCGGTTCCGGAGCCGCAGGAGCAGCAGCAGCAGGAGCAGCCGCGGGTGCCGGAGCAGCAGGCGCTTCCGCAGCAGGCGGCGGCGGCGCCACCGGCATCGCGCTCACCTTCTTCTTCGTCGCACGGATCGCCCTGACCTTCGCCAGGCGCTTCTCTTCTTCATCCATGCGCACCGTGATGAACTTAATCACCGGCTCTGAGACGCGCAGGCGGCGCTCCAGCTCGGCAATCAGCGTGCCGTCGGCGTCGACCGTGAGCAGCACATAGTTGCCGTCGTTGAATTTCCCCACCGTGTACGCCAGCTTCCGCTTACCCCACTTTTCAGCCGAGCGAACTGCGCCGCCGCCGTTGGTCACCGTCAGCGTCAGAGCGGCAATCAGCTTGTCCACATCTTCGTCAGCCACATCGGGCCGCACGATAAACATCACTTCGTAGAAACGTTGGATCATCGTTTGCTTCTTCCTTCCGGACTTACCCGCCCGGCAACAAAATTCGCTTCCATCTGTCTACTTCTCCGCCGCACCGTTTCCTGGTTCTTCCGGATCCCGGCGGTTGAACTCATTCATGGCGACGGTAATGCCCTTCGCCACCACTGTTTCCACGGCGCGCGCGACCCGATCCAGCACGGGGTCGATCGCCGTCAAATCTCTTTTGCCCAGCGGCGTCAGCAAATAATCTTTGCCGCGCCGAAAAGCCTCTTCCTTCAGTCCCGGCTCGGGTCCAACCCCGATCCGGATCCGCCACCACTCATCGGTTCCCAGACCACCGGAGACCGAACGCGCTCCGTTATGGCCTGCCGGGCTGCCACGCTCCCGAATTCGTAACTTCCCCAGTGGCAAATCCAGCTCGTCGTACAGCACCAGCAGGTTTCCAGGAAGCTCGGTGTCCAGTTCATCCACCAGGTCCCCAACGGAAAGCCCGCTCAGGTTCATCCAGGTCTCCGGCTTGGCCAGGATCACGTCCCGGCCCGCCATCTGAACCCTGGCTGTGAGCGCGCGGCAGCGGCGGTTGACCACCTCCACGTTGCGCTCACTGGCGATGCGGTCAATCGCCAGAAACCCCGCGTTGTGCGGCGTGAACTGGTACTCGATGCCAGGATTCCCCAGCCCGACCACCAAAAACACGCCGCCCGACACTTACTTCTTGCCGCCCTTGTCGCTCTTCTCGGCGGGAGCCGCAGCAGCCGCGCCTTCCGCGTCCTGCTTGCCCTTCTTCACCACTTCCGGCTCTGCAGGAGCCGCTGCAGCAGCAGCAGCCTCGGCATCCGGCGTTGCCACCACTTCTTCCTTGATCGAAACCACGTGCGCAACCGGCTTGTCCTCCGACGTCAGGAACTTCAGCTTGCCGGTGTGGGGAAGATCGGAGACGCGCAGCACCGTTCCAAAGGTGAGGTTCGAAACATCGACCGTGATGCTGTTCGGGATGTCGCCTGGCAGGCACTCGATTTCCAGCTCGCGCAGCATCTGGTCGAGGATGCCGCCCTCGGCTTTCACCCCGATGGGAACGCCGGTCAGCTGGATCGGCACTTCCACGCGGATCGGTTTGTCGAGCGCGATGCGCTTGAAGTCGATGTGGATCAGCGTGCCCTTGATGGGCTCGTATTGCCAGTCGACGATCATCACCTTTGCCGTCGCACTGCCCACCGACAGATCGAAAATCGAGTTGTGTCCGGTTTCAGAATGCAGAATCTTCTGGATCTGTTTCGGATCCACTTCGACGGCAACGGCCGGCTCGGCCGCTCCATAGACCACGGCGGGCACCTTGCCCCGAACGCGCACACGGCGGGCTGCATTCTTGTTGAACTTGCCCTCGCGGGGCACGGCGGTAACGGTTTCCTGAGTAATCATTTCCTTCTCCTTCGGGCACGGTGAACCAGCTCTTCGCTTTCAGCCTTCCTGATTTCAGGCTTCCCGCTCGGTCTGGCGATCCCGCTCCCTTCTGTACGTCTCGTCTCGCAACAAGCCGCCATGGTTTGTTTTGCAGCTTCTTCAGCCCGCAGCCAGAGCTGCGAACTCAAGGCTGCCGTTAGCTGAACAACGAGCTCACGCTCGTCTCCATATGAATGCTGAGGATGGCCGCGCCCAGCAGGCCCGCCACCGAAAGCACTTTGATCTTGCCCGACTCCTTCAATGCCTGCGCCTCATCGCGCAACGGGATCGAATCTGTCACCACCAGCTGCTCGAGTTTCGAATTGGTGATGCGATGAACC
>DATAZC010000186.1:0-7527 GCA_036272255.1 Acidobacteriaceae bacterium
GCCTGGATTGCGTCGCAGCAGGGTGACAAGGCACAGCAATAAAGGCACAGTAGATAGATGACGGACCGAACGCAGTCCTCTTCACAGACAACAGAGACCACGCCAATCGACAAGCGCGTCGCCATGCTGGGCGCGGGCAAGATGGGCTCGATCCTGATCGAGGGGCTGATCCGCAGCGGCCGTTTTCGGCCGGAGCAGATCGCGGCGACAGTGCAGCACGAGAACCGTGCGGCAAAGCTGGCGGAGCGGCTGAAGATCGCTGTCTCGACCGATAACGCGACGGCAGCCAGCAAGGCCGACCTGATCTTCATCGGAGTGAAGCCGTTCACGGTGATCGACGTTATCCGGCAGATCAAGCCGGTCCTGACGCCGGAGAAGCTGATCATCTCGTTTGCCGCTTCGGTAAAAACGAAGGCGATCGAGGATGCCACGGAGTTGCTGGGAATGCCGGTGGTGCGTGCGATGCCGAATACACCCGCGATGCTGGGCGCAGGCATGACGGCGCTGTCGGGCGGGCGCTTCGCGACGGTGCAGCATCTGCAACTGGCGGCGTCACTCTTTGAGAGCGTGGGCCGCACGGTACAGGTGGATGAGAAACACCTGGACGCGGTGACCGGACTCTCCGGCTCCGGGCCGGCGTACATCTACATCATCCTCGAGGCGCTGGCCGAGGCCGGGGTCAAGGTCGGGCTGCCGCGCGATGCAGCGACGCTGCTGGCTGCGCAGACGACGCTCGGCGCGGCGCGCATGGTGCTCGAAACGGGTGAGCATCCGGCGCTGCTGAAGGACGCTGTGACCACCCCGGCGGGATGCACGGCGGATGGCCTGCTGGAACTCGAAGAGGGCGGGCTGCGGGTGACGCTGATCAAGGCGGTGATGCGGGCGACGGAGCGGGCGCGGCAACTGGCTGGCGGGTAGCGTGACTACCCCACCCCCTCCCCTCCCGTCACCCGGAGGGTGGTTTCTAACCTGTTTATTTTGATCGAGTTATGGCCCTTCCCGAGGGCCAAAATCGTCATTGCAAAGAACTTATCGGTAAATTCGTCTTTCTAAATGGTTTAGGGGCAGAAATCTGCCTCGTTTCCGGTGCGTTTCCACGCTCCGGCCTGGAACTTATTCATTTCAAGATTGTTATGGGCAAAATCGTCCAGGCAAAGGACTTATGGGATGGCGCGCCGGCAAGCCAGCGGTCGGAACGTTCCCGCTTTATTTGTTCCCTTATTCAAGGGTAGCAATTCGGAAGGGGGTAAATGGCAAGTTTTTGATGGGAAATAGAGCCATGTCCCGAAATGGATAGTGTTGGCGAATTCGGGTTGCCGCTGAGATTCCGAAAAGCGGACTTTGCGGGACCGGCTTCTAAAAAGCAAAGGAACACGTATCGACCAGTGCTCTGCTATTGGCTCGTTACCGTGATGTCGCCCGGGGTCATTCCCGCCGCGACCGTAGGAGTGCTAAGCGGAGCAAGTCCCCCCGTCTTCGTGATGGAGAACTGATGAATGACGTTATAAACGCCGCCCGGACAGTAACTGCAGGCTTGCGGGACATAGACAAAGCTGCCGGATGGATCAACCGCAATATTTAGTCCATATACGCCGGGGTAGATCGCACCCACGGGAACGAATACGCCGCCAGTCACAGCGTAAGAGACCAGATCGTTGTTGTTCTCGATAGTGTAGGCAGAGTTTCCGCCCGGCGCGAGGGCGATGGTATACGCCCCAGCCTGTTTCGCTGTAGGTGTCGATTTCATTAGGCTCAGCAGTCCGGAGGACCGATCGATTCCATACGATAAGAGTGAATTGGAGCCTGCTGCGTAGAGATAGATTCCGCCGGGGTCCAGGGCAATCCCTCCACCGTACTGCGAGGGCAAGGTTTGCAGCAAAGAGAGGGCACCGGAAACAACGTCGATACTGAAGGTGTAAAGGTTGAATGTGTCCTGAAGGTAGAGGAATTCTCCAGTTGTATTGACCGCGATTCCAGTAGCGGGAATAAACTGAGCCCCCGGCGATCCGATGGGCAATGGCATGCCTTTGACCGGGCTCAAGACGCCTGTCGAGCTTAGGTTGTAGGCAAACATCTGGTTGCCGCTTACGCCAGGGAAAGCAACATTCGCCCCTGTCCGGTAGAGATAGAGGTGAGTTCCGGAAGGATCGATGGCCATCGCACCCGGCTGGATCATGGTGTTGTAAGGGGACGGGCTGATCTCGCTGAGCCCTCCCGTCGTCGGATCGATCGCGTATACGTGCAACATGAAGTCCGCATTGTCTCCAACGATCAGGAAACGATTCTGAGGATCGTGAGTGATGGTATTTGGATTCAATCCAACAGCAACGGGAAAGCCGCTGAGTGGAGTCAGCGCGCCCGTTGACGGATCGACTGCGTAGCCGGATAGGCTCGCTCCCTGATTAGCTGTGTAAGCAAACTTGGGCTTCGTCGTGGAAAGAGGACTAACCGGCGCGGGGGCTGAAACTACCGGCGCGGAAGTGGTCCCGGAGCCGCAGCCGATTAGAGTGCCAAGCAAGCAGCAGATAGCGGGAAACCAGCGGAGCAGAGTTCTCATATTCCTCGCTTCAGGCATCTTTCGCATGACGCGTTCCCCGGGATAATACGGGACGACTCCCGTGCGCGTGAGGAAAAGTACGGATGACGCGACGCTAGTTAGCGAAAAACGGGTTCTGCGGTAACTTGCGGAGACTCGTTGGGCAAGGTCGCGACGCTACCATTTCCCTTGAAAACGCTTCTATTGTTAGTGGGGGCCGATTGGCGGCGCATGCAAATTGCAGGTCCTTCGCTTTGCTCAGGATGACAAAGGGAGCGGAAGGCTGCGACGCCTACCATTTCCGGTGGGGATGAAGTTGAATCCGCGTTGCCGCAGTGTGATCTCTGGTCCCCGCGGTGTCGTGGCCGTGCGGGTCACCTGTAATATTCCGTTGATCTTTCATAGGGCGTGATTGGAGCGAATGACGAAACTGCTTTTCAGACAAGCTGTCAGTGCAGCAGACCTGGAGCAGATCCACGCGCTCAACCATCGTGTGTTTGCCGAGGAGATTGCGCAGCATGGGAGGCATCCTTCGGGGCTGCTGGTGGACCGCTTCCATGAGCAGAACCGGTACTTCGTTGCGCTGCGCGAGGATGTGGTGATCGGAATGATCTCGGCGCACCCGGGGCCGGAGTTCTCCGTGCGGCGGCGGCTGCCGGATGCCTCGCTGCTGGAGAGTCTGCCCTGCCCGATCGAGGTGCGGCTGCTGGCGATCGAGCCAAAGGAACGGAACCGGACGGTGCTGGCGGGATTGCTGTGGCAGGCCTACGATTACGCCCTGTCCGGCGGCTATTCACACCTGCTGATCTCTGCAATTTCCACCCGCCAGGCGATGTACCAGAAGATGGGCTTTCATGCGCTTGGCCCCGCGGTGCCGGAGGGCGAGGCGAGCTTTGTCCCCATGCTGATGACGCTGGATGAGCATCGGCGCGTGGAAGGAGACCGGGTTGGGCTGCACGAGCGCCACTGGCATCGGGCGGCGCCGCCCCGTGAGGCGGTGAGCCTGTTGCCCGGACCGGTGGCGATCCATCCACGCGTCGCGGCGGCCTTCGCCAGCGCGCCGGTATCGCACCGCTCCCCCGCCTTTGTCGAGACCTACGAAAGAGTGCGGGAGCAACTGAGGGCGTTTGCGGCGGGGATGGATGTGGTGCTTTTCCCGGGAGCGGGCACGCTGGCGAACGATGCCGTGGCTGCCAACCTGAAGGCGATCTTTGGCGATGCCGAGGGCGTGGTGCTGGCGAACGGCGAGTTTGGCGAGCGCCTGGTGAAGCAGGCGCGGGCTGCGGGGCTGCGTTGCAAGCGTCTCGGGTTCCCGTACGGCAGGCCGTGGGAGTTCGGATGCGTGGAGGCTGCGCTGGATGGCGGAGCGAAATGGGTCTGGGGCGTGCACCTGGAGACGAGCACCGGCGTATTGAACGATGCGGCGAGCCTGCAGCGTGTCGCGGGGCGGCCCGGATGCGCGGTGGCGCTGGACTGTGTGAGCAGCATTGGAGCGACGCCGATCCCTGCCGATGGAGACCATCTGCTGCTGGCGAGCGGCGTTTCCGGCAAATCCTTTGGCGCGTATGCGGGCCTGGCGATGGTGTACATGAGCGACGCCTGCCGCGGACTGCTGAAGGACAAGGTACTGTGTCCATCGTTCGATTTGTTGCGCATGCGGGAGACGCGCGGGCCGGTGTCGACGATTTCGTCGCCATCGCTGTTTGCGCTGTCCTATGCGCTGGACGACAGCTACGGAAGCGCGACGGCAATGACGCGACGGTTTGCAGAGTATCGCCGCCTGGGTGAGCGGGTGCGCGCGGAGCTGCGTGCGGCCGGGTTGCAGTTGCTGGCGGCGGAGGCGGTTGCCGCGCCAAACATCACGACCTTCGATCTGCCCTATGCGAGCTTTCCGGAAGAGTGTGCGCGGGCCGGTTACTTGATTGCGCATGAGTCTCCGTATCTGCAGACGAGAGGCTGGGGACAGATCGCGACCATGGGCGACATCCGCCAGGAGACGCTAACGCGCTTTTTCGCGGCGATACGGGCGCGGGCGAGCCAGCAGCAGACGCCCGGCGTTGCGGCCGCGGTTCATGTGCATTGATCTGACTACTCGCTGCGAAGCGCCTTTGCGGGATCGAGGCGGGCGGCGCGCTGCGCGGGTACGGCGCTGGCGGCAAGCGTGACGCAGGCGAGACACAGGACGGCACCGATGTAGGGGGCGGCGTCAAGGGGCTTGACCTGATAGAGCGCCGAGGCAAGTGTGCGGCTGATGAGGATAGCCAGCGGCACACCGGCGAGGACGCCGATCAGCGTGAGCCAGAGGCTGCTGCGCAAGACCATCCAGACGACCTGGCCGCGACGGGCGCCGAGCGCCATGCGGACGCCGATCTCTGCCGTGCGGCGGCTGACGCGGTAAGCGAGTGTTCCGTAGATGCCGGTGGCAACGAGCAGGATGGCGAGCAGACCGAAGCACTCCGCGAGACGCGCGAAGAGAATCTGCTGCGAGATGGATTGATCGAACTGCGCCTGCTGGAGCAGGGGTTTGAGCAGAGGAAGATCGGGATCGATCTGGCGCACCGCGTTTTGTGCGGCGGGAAGGATGGCGAGCGGGTCGCCCTTGCCTGTCCTGTAACCGACACGCATCTCCACATGCATTTCACCCGGGGCGCCGCTCTGCGTGTAGGGCAACCAGAGCATGGGTCTCGTGTTCTCCGTGACGCCGGTGTACTTGTGGTCCTTCACGACGCCGACGATCTGCGCATTCACTCCCCAGAAGATGAGGGAATGACCAACGGCAGACTGTCCCGGCAGAAATCGCTTAGCAAAGGTCTGGTTGACGATGGCGGCTTTTGGCGCGCGGGCAGTATCAGCATCTGTGAAATCGCGGCCAGCAAGGATAGGAACGCCGAGGGTGTGGAAGTAGTCCGAGCCGATGGCGTTCTCGCGAACCATGCCCTGCTCACCGTCGGAGTTGGGTGGCTTATGACCATCGATCTGTGGGGCGCCGTTGTTGTTGGACCAGCCGGAGCCGGGGCGGTTTTCTGCGAGGCTGACGGATTCGACGCCGGGCAGAGCGCGCAGGCGCGAGAGAAGAAGTTGATAGAAGGCGATGCCTTCGTCGGGGGTTTGTGTGTGCTGTGGGTTGATGCCGAAGACGACGAGACCACCGGGACGGAAGCCGAGCGGGGTGTTCTCGAGATTGCGCAGGGTGCGGACGAGCAGGCCGGCGCCGACGAGAAGCGAGAGGCAGAAGGCCATCTGCAGCGCAATCACGATGCGGGCGCTGCGCGAGCCGCCAACGCTTTGATTCGTCACCGCGGATGCACTTTTCAGGACGAGACCGGTTCCTCCGGCAAGCGAAGTGCGGAGCGGCGCGAGGCCGAAGAGGAACGCGGCAAGCACGAGGATGCCGAGGGTGACGGAGAGTGCAGTGGCGTCGGGCGAAAGGCTGGAATCGATTTGCGCCCAGGCGGCGAGCGCGCGCGTCCCGGCGCAGGCGAAGAGCCACGCGAGCGAGCCGCCGAGCGCGACGAGCAGCGCTGACTCCGTGAGCAACTGGCGGAAGAGTTGCGTGCGGCCCGCGCCAAGCGAGAGGCGAACGCTGAACTCGCGCTGGCGGTTGGCGTTGCGCGCAATGAGCAGCATGACGACGTTGCTGAGCGCGATGAGCAGGACGAGGGCGACCATGGCCATCATCATTTTGAGCGGCGTGCCGTACTGCTCTGCGTAGCCGGGAAAGGCTTTGGCAGGAGCGAGGGTGAGGACAGGCGGCTTCTGTCCGGGGTGCGGCCGACCAAGGCCGATGAAGGCTGCCTGTGCCAGAACCGTCTGCGTCCGGGCGATCGCCTGCTTCTGCGAGACCCCGGGGGCGAGACGCGCGAGCAGCCTCAGGCACCACCAGGTGGGCTGCGCGAGATATGTCTTGCCGTCGTTGGGCGGATTGCCCCAGGCATTCAATTCGGCGCGGGACTGGAGCGGAATCCAGAAGTCGACAGAGTCGCCGGGCTCGGTGCCCTCGAAGCCCTGGGCGCTGATGCCAACGATGGTGAGCGGAACGCCTTTGACAAAGAGTGTCTGGCCGAGGACGCCGGGCGCGCGGGAGAAGCGGCGGGTCCAGTAGTTGTAACTGAGGATGGCGACAGGAGCATGATGCGTTTCGTCATCGCTGGTGAAACCGCGGCCGCGCGTTATGCGGACGCCCAGGCCGGAGAAGAAGTTTCCGCTGGCCATGTCACCTTCGGCGACCTCGGGAGCTGCATCGATACGGACCGCGGTCTTGCCGTCGAAGCTAAGCGGAACGTACGCCATGACTTCGGAGAGCGCGTGATCCTGATGGCGGAGGGCGTCGTAAACCGGCCAGGAGAAGGAAGAATCTGAGTTGCCGGTGTTGTTGGCGCCGTTGGGCTGGCCGTCGATGTAGAGATAGACGACGCGCTGCGGATCGGTGACAGGGAGAGACTTGAGCAGCACCGCGTTCATGACGCTGAAGACGGCGGTGTTGGCGCCGATGCCGAGCGCCATGATGAGGATGACGGTGATCGCGAAGCCGGGTGCGTGAGTGAGACTGCGGACGGCGTATTTGAGATCGCGCAGGATGCCTTCGAGGAAGGCGAGACTGTTTTGATACCAGAGGTCTTCGTGTACGCGGCGCGCGGAGCCGAACTTGATGCGGGCGAGGCGGTCGGCTTCTTCGGGAGTGAGACCGCGGGCGATGTACTCTGCGCGCTCTTCGTTGATGTGCGCGGCGATCTCGCGGGTGAGGTCGAAATCACTGCGGTGCCGGCGGAAGAAGCGAAACATCCGCATGATGTGTCTCCTTACTCTGCACGCAGGGCTTGCGCGGGATCGAGTTGGCTGGCGCGCCATGCCGGGATGATGCAGGCAAACGCGGCGGTGATGGCGAGGACGACGACGACGGTGGAGAAGACGCCCCAGTCGAAGGGGCTCATGCCGTAGAGCATCTCGCGCAATAGCCGGACAGCGGCTGCGCCACCGGCGAGACCGAGGAT
>DATAZC010000187.1:0-96163 GCA_036272255.1 Acidobacteriaceae bacterium
GCGGCTTTCTTTGTGGGAGCCCCGCTGGAGCGCATGGCCTGGGCCATGAGCTTGTCATCGATATCGATATTAGTCCGCATATTCAGCTCCGATGTGTATAAATCTTACTTCTTTGTGTATAGCGGGTCAAGCGCTACCAGCGCCACCAGCCACGGGGAAATATGTTGTGCCAGTCGGCGCGGAGCAGGCTGAAGGCCAGGATGGCAGCGGCGATCAGCAGGATTCCGATGATCTGCCGGCGCCGCAGCCGGGATGGGCCGGTCATGCAGCCTCCGCGATTGCGGGCACGGCTATTCCTGGCCTGGTCGAATGTTGTAGAGGAAGTAGAAACGCAGCTCGAGAAACGGACCTTTGAAGGCCCTGGGAATGGGCGGAAAAGGCGAGCCGCCGGTGATGCCGGCCCAGGCGGCGCGATCGAGTGCGACATCGCCGGAGGGTCCTTCCAGCTGCATGTCGTGCACGCTGCCGTCGGGATAGATTTTGAAGCGAATCATCACCTTGCCCTGTTTGTCGAGCGGCGGGCGCGCCGACTCGGGGATGATGGGCCACCAGGCCTGTTCTGTATCCCAGACCACGCGCTGGACGTAGGGGCCGTAGTCCCAGCCCATGGTGTCGCTGAGGACCTCAACGCCGCTGTTGAGGCCGGCATGCTGGGATGGAACGCCTGCGCCGTTGTCGCCGCCGTATTGACCACGGCCCTGCATGGCTCCGCGCATGGCCTGCTGTAGCTGATCGTTCGCGGTGGAGCCGGACTTGAAGGTGGGTTGCGGCGCCTGCGGAGGCGCTTCGAGCCTGGCCTGGTTATTGGCAGGCAGAGGCTGGGCGGGCGGTGCAGGCGGATGCTGTTCCGCAACCTGCCCCTGCGGCTGTGGAGCAGGGGCCGGGGCAGGAGGAGCCTGACTGGGCTGGGGCGCGGGAGCCGGAGGTCCGGCGCGGCGCATGGCTTCCAGTTCTTCGAGTGTCTTGCGGTCCAGCGTCGGCTTGGGCGTTTGCTGCACGCGGCTCTTGTCCGAGAGCGGAGCGGGCGTCTTCGGCTTGATCTCTTTGAGCGCGTCGGGCGGCAGGTCGAGGAAGGTCAGCTCCTTCTGGCGCTGCTTCATGACGACGGAGGGGTCGACGACCTTGACGTGGTAGATGTACTTGGGCCCGTAGAGCAGATACCAGGCCACGAGCATGTGAAGGACGAGGGCGATCCACAGTTTTTCGCGGAGGCTGACCCAGTTGCGGCTGCCTTCGAGCTCGTCGATGACGTGGAGCAGGTCGGTGTGGTCGTATTCCGCGTAGCGGCTTTTGCGAAAGGCAGCGACGGCCGCCGAGCCATGGGCCGAGGCCTGGCTCGACTCCTCGGGCGCATCAGGAGAAACATTTTCCGGAGGAGCGTCGACGGTGAGGCCGAGCGGGCCAGTGGAGTGATGTGGCTGCTCTTTGGGCTCTTCAGCCGGTGCGTCGGTGAGATTCAGGCGAATCGGCATTCCTGGTGTACTTCGGTTCTGCGCGGCAACCGGACCCCGCTGCGGGGTGAAACGGAAACGCCACGAAGGCTACTGTCTATTTTCTCATCAAATCGAGAGACTTACCGCTGTTTGTACAATCGAAAACGTGACCGACTCGCTTCATTCGTCTCCGCGGAGGACCGCTGTGGTGATTACGGTCAGCGACGCCTGCTCAAAGGGCGAGCGCGAAGACCTGTCAGGCCCCGCGGTTGCCCGTACGTTGGACGCAAACGGCTTTGAGACGATAGGCAGCGTTACGGTTCCAGACGAGCAACGGGCGATCGAAGACGCAATCCGGCGGGCGGCGGGGAGGTCCCGGCTGGTGGTTACCACCGGGGGAACGGGTATCGCAGCGCGGGATGTGACGCCGGAGGCGACGCGCGAGGTTTGCGATCGGCTGCTGGAGGGAGTGGGGGAATTGATGCGCGCCGAGGGGCGACGCGAGACGCCGCTGGCGGTTCTGAGCCGGGCCCTCTGCGGGACGGTCGGAACGTCGGTGGTGCTGAATGTGCCGGGAAGTCCGGCGGGCGCGGTGAGCTCGTTGCGGTCGGCGTTGCCGGTGCTGCCGCACGCGCTCGATTTGCTCGAGGGCAAGACGGATCATGGCGTGGGGTCGGGCGCGTCGCCGACGGAACATGCGCATCGACGCCAGGGAAAAGGTGAAGCCAAGGGAAAGGTTGAACGCGCCTGAAATCTCTCTTCGCGAAACTCAGTAACCTGACGCAGCATTTCCTGATCCCGCTGGGACCGTGGGGCGTGCTGCTGGGCTCGTTCATCGACTCGGCATCGATTCCGATTCCAATCGACGTGCTGATGGGGCTGTGGGCGTGGAATGACAAGCAGCATTTCTATCTGTATGCGCTGCTGGCTGCGGTCGGGTCGACGCTGGGCGGGCTGGTTCCCTTCTTCGTGGGACGAGCCGGCGGCGAATTGTTTCTGCTGAAGCGGGTGAACCGCGCGCGGTTTGAGGCGATGCGGAACCAGTTCGAGAAGCAGGAATTTCTGGCGGTGATGGTGCCGTCGCTGCTGCCGCCGCCAACACCGTGGAAGCTGTTCGTTTTTGGCGCCGGCGTTTTCGAGATGAAGACGTGGAACTTTGTGCTGGCGGTGTTTATTGGCCGGTGCATTCGTTTCGGCGTGGAGACGGCGCTGGTGGTGAAGTACGGTCCGGAAATTGTGACCGTGGTGGCCGATGTGGCGAAGAAGCATCTGGTGGTGACGCTGCTGGCTCTGGTGCTGATTTTCGGCGGGCTGGGGTGGTGGATGTGGGGAAAGCTGCGCAGCAAACGGCTGGACGATGCAAGCCAGGCGCTGTGAGGCGCGTTAGAGTTCGAGGCCCCTTGGACAGACGGCTCCTCGGTGCCGGAGGGTTGAATCCGACGGCGCAAACCAACTCGGTTCAAGCTCGACGACCCGGAGCCCATTGTCCCGTCCGTCACTTTGGTTTGCCAACGACAAGTTGTTGTGTCAGGGCATGACTTCAGTCGTGCCGCCGCGCAGTAGAAAAGACAGGGCTTTAGCCCCTGTACAGCGATTCCTTCGCTTTGTTCCGCAGAGCCGTGACTTTGGTTTGTTCGCAGAAGGATTTTGTGTCAGGGCATGACTTCAGTCGTGCCGCACACGCAGTAGAAAAGGACAGGGCTTTAGCCCCTGCTATGGCCATCCCTTCGCGCAGAACCGAGAATCACGAAGCTCCGCCGCACACGCGGGCCTTCTTCCTAACCACGAAGACGAGCATGGGAAAGCGTCTGCTGCAGTCCGATCGATCTGCGGCCCTGCTGGTTGATGTTTTGCGTAGCTGCGTCAGGGCCAATCGCTTTAGGGTGATTGACTTCGTGATCATGCCGGACCACGTTCATTTGCTGATCAGCGTCGGTCCCGGAATCTTAATTGAGAAGGCGATGCAGTTCATCAAAGGTGGATTCTCGTACCGCCTGAGAAGAGAGCTGGGATGCAAGGGCGAAGTCTGGCAGCGCGGATTCTCTGATGTCCGGATTGTGGACGAAGAGAGTCTCCGGCAACATCGCGAATACATTGCACAAAACCCAGGACGGGCGGGTTTGGTCAGGGGCGGAGAGGACTTTCCGTGGTGCTTCGAAACGCTGAGGAAGAGAAAAGCCTCAGGGGCTGAAGCCCCCCGTTCTTTTGGCGGGGCGATGCGGCACGAGTGAAACTCGTGCCCTGACACAAAAGCGGCCGATCGTCCGATTCAGTCGCCCCAATACGGCTGGTTTTTCCGGATCAAGGAAATGACGTCTTCACCGAATCAGAACGAAATCATTTAAATATCCTGCGGCCTCCATTGAATAGAGCCCAGTAGACGAATCCGTTTACCAGAGCGCAAAAGACAAATCCCCAAATTCCCTCCATCCATACGCAGAAGAGTGCCCCCGGCAGGTTCAGAATCGTCAGCCAAATTCCCGGAGTCGAGTGGATGCCAGGCTGAAAGCGGCCAAGCCAAGGAGAGTGGCCAGGCCAGTGGCAATCAGCAGGGCTATCCCAAAGATCTTCATCTTTGCCCTAATACGGCTGGTTTTTCCAGATCATCGGGACAAAGTATTCGGCGAGGAACCAGGAGAGCAGAAACATGAGGGCCATGAGGCCGACGCTCCAGAAGAAGAGACGGACCGGAAGCGTTTGGATCAGGTGCGGCGTGGGCTCGGGATCGAATTTGCGGTTGGGGATTTCGAAGAGAAAGCCGCTGGCGAAGCAGATGCTGGCGGCGAGTCCGAGCATGGCCAGGCCATCGATGAGGCGGTCAGCCCAAGGGCTGCCGGGAACAAAGAAGGCGTGCTGCATCGTCGCGCCGAGAGAAAGAATGCTGAGGGTGAGAGCGACGAATTTAGCAATGGGCAGCATAGGTTATGTCCCGACGACTGCTTCCAGCTAATTGGGCGTTGGCGGTTCCGCGTGATCGATCACCAGGAACTCCACGGGACCATTGGATGGCTCCAGTCTAAGGCCGATTTCATGGAGCATGCGGATGAATGAACCGGTCATATCGCTCTGGTAGGTGTTCCAGTCCCTATCCGCGAATGCCTTTCAGCGCTGGGTAGACCTTGCGGAATCCTGCGTAGCCCTGGGCGGAGCGCTGCACGAGGTCCGGCTTGGGGTGGATAGTTTCGGCTACGGTGATGCTGGCGGCGCAGGCGGCTTCAAGGTCGGGCCAGTGTTGGGCGCCGACGCCGGCCATGAGGGCTGCGCCGAAGGCTCCGCCTTCTTCTGCGGTGAGGCGCTCGCAGGGATATCCATAGACGTTGGCCTGAATCTCACGCCATAGAGGACCGCGCGCGCCGCCTCCACCGAGGCGCACGCCTTTGACCGGAATGCCGAGTTCGGAGAAGAGGGTAAAGGTGTCGTTGAGCGAGTAGGCTACGCCTTCGAGCACGGCGCGAGTGAAGTGGGCGCGGGTGGTGGTGGAGGTGATGCCGACGAAAGCGGCGGTTGCTGTGGGATCGAGGTGGGGGGTGCGCTCGCCGAAGAGGTAGGGCGTCCAGAGAAGGCCGTCGCTGCCGATGGGAATTTTTGCGGCGGCGGCGGTGAGGTCGTCATAGGTCTGATCGGGAGCGAGGGTCTCACGCAGCCAGCGGAGGGAGAGGCCGGCGGCCTGGGTGACGCCCATCACGTGCCAGCGTCCGGGGACGGCGTGGCAGAAGGTGTGCAGGCGGCCGAGCGGATCTTTGGTGGGCGCAGCGGTGGCTGCAAAGACCACGCCCGAGGTACCGATGGTGGCGGAGACAGAGCCGGGCTCGAGGATGCCCATGCCGACTGCGCCTGCTCCCTGATCGCCTGCACCGGCGGCGACGGGAGTTCCGGAACGGAGGCCGGTGAGCTGCGCGGCTTCGTCGCTGATCTTCGCGCAGATGTCAGGCGACTCGAAGAGCTGGGGCAGCCAGCTCTCGGGGATGCCGGCGATCGTAGCCACTTCTTTCGACCAGCGGCGGTGCGCGACATCGAGCAGCAGCGTGCCGGACGCCTCCTGCACATCCATGGCGTAGGTACCTGTCAGACGGTAGCGGACGTAGTCCTTGGGGCAGAGGATGTGGGCGATCTTCTTGAAAATTTCAGGCTCGTGCTCCCTGACCCACAGCAGCTTGGTGAGGGTGAAGTTGGGTAGCGCCGGGTTGGCGGTGAGTTCGATGAGGCGCTCGCGGCCGATTTGTTGGTGCAGCCACTCGCATTGCGGCTCGGTGCGGACATCGCACCAGATCAGTGAGGGGCGGAGGACTCTGCCGTCTTTATCGAGCATGACGGCGCCGTGCATCTGGCCGGTGAGGGCGAGGGCGTCGACTTTGACTCCGGGGACGGCGGCGAGCACGAGGCGAATCGATTCCTGGGCGGCGCGCCACCAGTCCTCGGGGTCTTGCTCCGCCCAGCCGGGATGGGGCACGCGAAAGGGCTGATGTTCGGCTGAGGCTTCGGCGACGACGTGCCCTTGTTCATCGACCAGAACGGCGCGCGTGCCGCCGGTGCCCACATCCATTCCCAGAAACACTTGATTCCTCTTTCGTAGGGGACCAGAACAATGTAGCAAAGATAGCCGCGAACGGTCGGTTGGGTTCGAGAGCTCGATTCGACGCAATCACCAGCGGCCAAAGCCGCGAAGATTTGAGATGTGTGCGGTCGCCGAAGGCGTGCCCTTGCAGAACGCATCGGGATATTTGAGCCAACCCGTCTTCTGTAGTATGGCCTTTGCGCCGATTCCGTCACCGGCGCCATTTCTTTTTTCGTTCCGGAGTACGATGACGAAACCTCTTCGCGCAATCCCTCTTCTCGTATTGTTGCTGGTCATGGTGGCAACGGTCGTCTCGGCCCAGAAATCCGGCCTCGCCGCACGCCGCGCCAAACTGCGAGAGGCGCTGGAGCAGGAATGGCAGTACACGCTGCGCACCAGTCCGGAGCTGGCAACGGGGATCGGCGATCCGAGGTACAACGACCGATGGAGCGACTACTCCGCCGCGGCGCAGGAGAAGCAGACGGCGCATGGGCGGGAGGAGATTCGCGTGTTCGCTGCGATCGACACGGCCGGCTTTCCGGAGCAGGAAACTTTGAACAGGACGCTGATGTTGCGCCAGCTGCGCGAGTCGGTGGAAGGGGCGCGCTTTAAGGACTGGGAGATGCCGGTCGATCAGATGAACGGCATCCAGCTGGGCATTCCTGGAATCATGACGCAGATGCCGCTGAAGACGGTGAAGGATTTTGAGAATTACGTGGCGCGGCTCCACGGCATTCCGGGCGTGCTGGACCAGGTGACGGTGAATATGCGCCAGGGGATGGCCGACCACCTGATGCCGCCGCGGTATCTGCTGGAGAAGGTCGCCGCGCAATCCGAGGATATTGCGACGAAGCCGCTGACCAGCAGCCCGTTTGCGGAGCCCCTACAGAAATTCCCCAAAGATTTTGCGCCGTCGGACACGGCGCGGTTAACCCTGGCGATCCAGGGGGCCATTCACAACGAGGTCAATCCTGCTTACGCGAAGTTCGCTGCGTTTGTGAAGAACGAGTACGCTCCGCAGGGGCGGACGGACCCTGGGGTGTGGGCGCTGCCGGATGGGGTGGCGCGGTATCGGTTCGCGGTGCGTGAACAGACAACGACGGACATGACACCGGAACAGATTCATGCGATGGGCGTGAAGCAGGTGGCGGAAATTGAGGCCGACATGCTGAAGCTGGCGCAATCGCTTGGCTATCACGACCTGAAGAGCTTTAACGAGCACATCCGCAAGGACCCGGATCTGTATGGGAAGTCGGGGCAGCAGTTTTTCGACCTTTATAAGAAGTACGCGTTGCAGATGGAGGCGAAGCTGCCGGACCTCTTCGGTCACTTGCCGAAGACGCGGCTGGAAGTGATTCCGATGGAGGTTTATCGGGAGCCTTCGGCTCCGCCGGCTGACTATTCGCCGGGGGCGGCGGATGGGAGCCGGCCTGGCTACATCAACGTGAACGAATATGACCCGACGCATCGGTTGACGCTGAACGTGGAGGCGATTGCGTATCACGAGGGAGTGCCCGGGCATCACCTGCAGTTCTCGATCGCGCAGGAGCAGACGGGCGTTCCGGAGTTCAGGAAATTTTCCGACTACAACGCGTATTCGGAAGGGTGGGCGTTTTATTCGGAGCGGCTGGGCAAGGAAGTGGGGTTCTATCAGGATCCGTACAGCGAATATGGGAGGCTGGAAAACGATATGTGGCGCTCGGTGCGATGGGTGGTGGACACGGGGGTGCACAGCCAGCACTGGACGCGGCAGCAGATGGTGGATTATTTCCACGACCACACGGCGATGGATGATACCAACATTGCGAGCGAGGTGGATCGTTACATTGCGTGGCCGGGACAGGCGCTGGCGTACAAGATGGGCCAGCTGAAGATTCTGGAGCTGCGGGCGCGGGCGAAGAAGGAGCTGGGGGCAAAGTTCGACATTCGCAGCTTTCACGACGCGGTGCTGGGGCAGGGCGCTTTACCGCTCGATGTGCTGGATGCGCAGATTACGAAGTGGATTGCGGAGCAGAAGTGGGCGCGGTAAGTACGAACACTATGACGAGTTCCGGCCGGCCCGCCGCGCGGAATGAGACGTTGCTTCCCGAGATGTGCGCTTTCTGTTGGTCGCAGAGAAGTCCAGAGGCACTTTCGCCTGGAGCGCCCTTCGCACCATGTAAGCGGATCGTGTGAGACGGGCAGCACGAGCTCGGCTATCGATCTCTTCTATCTCGCTTTCGCGAGCCGTGATGTTGATGCGTACCTTTTTTCCGGCTTTTCTCGTCGCGACGAGAAAAGCGACCGCGTTCCTTAATGCCGGATCACCGTGCAGGTCGTCGAGGGTGGATGGCTAGGGAATGCGTTCTCCGTCTTCTTTCATCCCGGCAATATGGAAAGAGAGAGCCTCCGCGGCCATGCGACGCGCCGCTTCCAGCGTCGCTCCCGCGGTGATGCACCCAGGAAAATCCGGAAAACTGACGCCATAGTCAGAAGTTTTTTCTTTGTACAAATACGCGATGTATTCCATCTCTGATCCTCAACGCAGCGTGATACCAGCCTGCTTTTCGATGCTCCGCAGCGTTCCCAATGGCATATCCTTTCGCGGCGCAGGGACCGTGATGCGGCCAGGTTTGGTGGGGTGCTTGATCTGTTTGTGACTTCCAGCCTGCGCAACATCGAACCAGCCGTCCCGCTCCAGCCTCCGAATGATCGCGACTGCTCACTAAAACAACGATACACACTGTATACACATCGCACTTCGTGGGCCAGCGGTCGCGACCGATCCTTGTCGCGTGATTTCAGAAGGTAATTTGTTTCATCCGGGAAGATGTGTTGGGATGATGGGGAGACTTCGGAGCCTCGCTTTTGCGCGTATCGCTGTTCATCACCTGCTATAACGACACGCTGTTTCCCGCCACGGGGCAGGCGGTGGTACGGCTGCTGGAGCGGCTGGGGCACGCGGTGGAGTTTGATCCGGAGCAAACCTGTTGCGGGCAGATGCACTACAACACGGGCTACCAGACAGAAGCCATGCCGCTGCTTCGTCGGTTCGTGGATATCTATAAGGATGCGGAGGCGGTGTGCGTGCCGTCGTCGTCGTGCGTGGCGATGATGAGGGACCACTATCCGAAGATGGCGTCTGAGCAGACGGGGCTGAATCGTGACCCAGGGCTGGTGCGCGCCGTTGACGAACTGCTGCCGCGGGTTTATGAGCTGACCGAGTTACTGGTGAATCGCCTGGGAGTGGAAGACGTGGGGGCGTATTTTCCGCATCGGGTGACGTACCACGCCAGCTGCCACTCGCAACGCAGCCTGCATCTGGGCGATGGGCCGTTGCGGCTGCTGCGCAAGGTGCGGGGGATCGACCTGGTGGATCTGCCGAATATCGACCGCTGCTGTGGCTTTGGCGGAACGTTCGCGATCAAGATGGGCGATGTGTCGGCGGCGATGCTGGCGGAGAAGATGAAGGATGTGGAAAACACCGGGGCGGAGGTGGTAACCGCCGTCGACACTTCGTGCCTGATGCACATCTTCGGAGGGCTGCACCGGCAGCGTGCGGGCGTGCGCATGGCGCACATTGCGGAAATTCTGGCGCCGACGGAGAGCGATCGGCTGGAAGAGGCCGAAGCGTGACGGTTCGCGTCGGGGAGGCTGACCAGGCACCTTCGTTCCAAAAGGCGGCGCTGCCGCTGCTGGAAGATGCGCAGCTGAGAAAGAATGTTCGTCACGCCACCGACGTGATCACGTACAAACGCGGGATTGTGGTGGGAGAGACGCCGGACTGGCAGCAACTGCGAACGGCGGGCAGCGCGATCAAAGCGCACACGCTGCGCTATCTGAATGAGTACCTGGTGCAATTTGAGAAGGCCTGCACGGCGGCAGGGGGCCATGTGCACTGGGCCAGCGATGCGGATGAGGCGAACCGCATCATCGTCGGACTGGTGCAACAGTACGGCGGCAACGAGGTCATCAAGATCAAGACGATGACTTCAGAAGAGATTGGGCTGAACGAAGCGCTGGAGCGGGAAGGCATTCGTGCGCACGAGACGGATCTGGCGGAGGTCATCGTGCAGCTGGGCGGCGACAAGTCTTCGCACATTGTGGCGCCGGCGATCCACAAGAACCGCAGCCAGGTGCGGCAGATTTTCCGCGAGCGTATGAACCTGCCGGACCTGACGGACGATCCGGAAGAACTTACGGCGGCGGCGCGGCGCTATCTGCGGGAGAAATTCCTTCGAGTGCCGATTGGGATTTGCGGTGCGAATTTTTTGGTGGCGAATAACGGGAGCGTCTGCATTGTTGAATCGGAAGGCAACGGGCGGATGTGCCTGACGCTGCCGAAGGTGCTGATTTCGATTGCCGGCATTGAGAAGACGATCCCACGGTTTGAGGATCTGGAAGTTTTTCTGCAGCTGCTGCCGCGTTCGGCGACCGGCGAGCGCATGAATCCTTACAACTCGGTGTGGACCGGGGTTCGGGAGGGGGATGGGCCACAGCATTTCCACGTGGTGCTGCTCGATAACGGACGCACCGGGATTCTGGCCGACGCGGAAGCGCGACAGACGCTGCAGTGCATCCGCTGCGGAGCATGCCTGAACACCTGCCCTGTGTATCGCCAGACCGGGGGGCACGCGTATGGGTCGAGCTATTCGGGGCCGATTGGCGCGATTGTGACACCGCAGTTGTTACAAATGCGCGAGGCGCAGTCGTTGCCCTATGCGTCGTCACTATGCGGGGCGTGCTATGAAGTGTGCCCGGTGAAAATCAATATTCCCGAGGTCCTGATCCACCTGCGTGGGCGGGTGGTGCGCGAGAAGAAGAGCGCGCTGGACCCGGAAGCGCTGGCGATGAAGACGGCTGCGATGATCTTCACCAGCCGCAGGCGATTCGAAGCGGCACAGCGTTTGGGGCGGATCGGGCAATGGCCTCTGGTTTCGCATGGCTGGTTTCGCAACCTGCCGGGGATGCTCGGCAACTGGACCCGGGTGCGCGATCTGCGAGAGCTGCCGGAGCAGACGTTTCGTGCCTGGTGGAAAGAGCGGGCAAAGAATGGCGGGCCGATAGAGCCTTCGACTCCGCTGCGCTCCGCGCGGAAGATTGCACAGGATACCGGCCATGACTGACGCTCGCGCAACGATGCTCGACCGCATCCTGTCCGCCGTTGGCGGCGACGAGCGTACTGTTGCGACGGCCGTTTACGCCGGTATTCCCCGAACTTATATTCGGGCAGGAACGCTGGATGCCGAGGCGCGGCTGCATCTTCTTCTCGAACGGCTGCGCGACTACGACACGCACGTGGTAGAGACGAGCGCGGCTTCCCTGCCCCAGGCGATCGCCTCGATTTTGCTCGAACATCGCGAGAAAAACGTGATTGCCGCCGATGGTTTGCCTGCGGAAATGCTGCCGCGGGATTTTGCGTTCATTTCGGAGCGCTCTGCGAGCCTCGATGACCTGAACACTTGCGACGGCATTGTGACCACGTGCAGCGTGGCGGTTGCGTTCACGGGGAGCATTGTTCTGACCCATGGTCCGGGTGAAGGAGCGCGACGACTGAGCCTGGTTCCGGATCGGCACCTCTGCGTGGTGCGGGCGGACCAGGTCGTCGAAACGGTGCCCGAGGCCTTCAGCCGGATCGCCGTGCATGCGACCCGTCCGATCACGTTTATTTCGGGACCATCGGCAACGGCAGACATCGAAATGACCCGCATTCGGGGCGTTCACGGGCCGCGTTTTCTGGATGTCGTACTGGTGCGCTGAGCACGCATACGGCGGGAAGAGCGTGGCGGAATGCATCCGTTCTGGTGCAATTGATCACGTCGGTACTGTGCGGGGAACTTTGGTGTAACGCCTGTATTCCGTGTCACATGCCAAAGCATGAATCCCCTGTTATGCTTTCTGGTTCCCGTGATACAGTTCCTGAGCGCGCTCGGGGCACCGGACGCGGAGAGCTTAAACCAACTTACGTGGAGGGTGTGTGTCGGGTAACGCCTGGGTATGGTTTTCCGTTGCAGTGAGCGGTATGTCGCTCATGGCAACCTGGTTATTCACAAGAGAAGTCCTCAGTGCCGAGACCGGCACGCCAGCCATGCAGCGGATCGCTGCCACCATCAAGGAAGGCTCCATGTCATTTCTGAAGCGCCAATATAAAACCATCGCGGCCCTGGTGGGCCTGCTGCTGCCCACGCTCGCTTACGCGCAGACGGAACACGGGGGCGGAGGAGAAGCGAACCTGACGCTGCCCGATTTGCGGTCGGTGAATTTCTTCGGCATGACAGGACACGCTCTGCTGACGATTGGGCTTCTGTTCTGCGCGGGCGGGCTGTTGTTCGGCCTGGTGATTTATATGCAGTTAAAGAATCTGCCGGTTCATCGCACCATGCGCGAAATCTCGGAAATGATCTACGAGACGTGCAAAACGTATCTGGTGACGCAAGGCAAATTCATTCTTCTGCTATGGGCTTTTATCGCGGTGGTAATCGCACTGTACTTTGGCTGGCTGGCGCCGGTGCCGGGCAAATCGATTGGGGTTACGCTGCCGATCATTTTGTTGTTCTCGCTGGTGGGCATCGCGGGCAGCTACGGAGTGGCGTGGTTCGGAATTCGTGTCAACACCTTTGCAAACTCACGGACGGCCTTCGCAGGATTGCGCGGCAAACCATATCCGGTGTATGCAATTCCGCTGAAGTCCGGCATGAGCATTGGCATGCTGCTGATCTCGGTTGAACTGCTGATCATGCTCTTCATCCTTCTGTTCATTCCGCGTGACTACGCGGGCGCCTGCTTTATCGGTTTCGCGATTGGCGAAAGCCTGGGCGCGGCGGCCCTGCGTATCGCCGGCGGCATCTTCACCAAGATTGCCGATATTGGCGCCGACCTGATGAAGATCGTCTTCAAGATTAAGGAAGACGATGCGCGCAACCCGGGTGTGATCGCAGACTGCACGGGCGATAATGCCGGGGACTCGGTTGGGCCGAGCGCCGATGGGTTTGAAACTTACGGCGTGACCGGGGTGGCCCTGATCACGTTTATTTTGCTGGCGATCACTCCAGGCATCTTTACCGCTCAGGGCTACTCATCCAGCGATGCTGCGGCGATGGTGAGCAAGACCCAGGTGCAACTGCTGGTGTGGATCTTCGTCATGCGCGTGTTCATGCTGGTTTCGAGCGCCGGCGCGTACTTTCTGAACAGCGCGATCGCGCACGCGAAATACGCGAACTCCGACGAAATGGACTTCGAGACTCCGCTGACGTCGCTGGTTTGGATCACGTCCATCATTTCCATCCTTCTGACCTACGTCGTCTCGTACTACATGATTCGGCCGCTCGGGGACGGAACGCTGTGGTGGAAGCTGGCATCCATCATCTCGTGCGGAACCCTGGCGGGTGCGATCATCCCGGAACTGGTCAAAGTTTTCACTTCGACCAAATCTGCCCACGTGAAAGAAGTGGTCAAGTCGGCGCAGGAAGGCGGGGCCTCGCTGGGCATCCTGTCAGGATTTGTGGCCGGCAATTTCTCGGCTTACTGGCTGGGACTTTGCATGGTCGCGCTGATGGGGCTGGGCTATTTCTTCACGACGGGCCAGTCCATGGCGAGCCTGATGCAGGCTCCGGCCGTGTTCGCGTTCGGCCTGGTCGCGTTCGGGTTCCTTGGGATGGGCCCAGTTACGATTGCGGTGGATTCCTACGGACCGGTAACGGACAATGCTCAGTCGGTGTACGAACTGTCGCTGATTGAGAATGTGCGTGGTATCGAAAGCGAACTGAAAAAGGACTTCAATATCGACGTGAAGTTCGAGCGCGCGAAGCACCTGCTGGAGGCCAACGACGGAGCCGGCAACACATTCAAGGCTTCGGCGAAACCGGTGCTGATCGGCACTGCCGTCGTCGGCGCGACCACGATGATCTTCTCCATCATCATGGCCCTGACCGGCGGATTGACCCGGGATGTGCAGAAGCTCTCGCTGCTGCACGCGCCCTTCATGCTCGGATTGATCACCGGCGGAGCAATGATTTACTGGTTCACCGGCGCGTCCACCCAGGCGGTCACCACCGGGGCATACCGCGCAGTGGAGTTCATCAAAGCGCACATCAAACTGGAAGGGGTGGAGAAAGCGTCGGTCGCGGACAGCAAGAAGGTGGTGGAGATCTGCACGAAGTACGCGCAGAAGGGGATGTTCAACATCTTCCTCGCCGTCTTCTTCGCGACGCTGGCGTTTGCGTTCGCTGAGCCGTTCTTCTTTATCGGCTATCTGATCTCGATCGCGATTTTCGGTCTCTACCAGGCGATCTTCATGGCGAATGCCGGCGGCGCGTGGGACAACGCCAAGAAGGTCGTGGAGGTCGATATGAAGCAGAAAGGGACACCTCTGCACGACGCAACCGTCATCGGAGACACGGTGGGCGATCCGTTCAAAGACACCTCGTCGGTGGCGATGAACCCGGTGATCAAGTTCACGACCTTGTTCGGGTTGCTGGCAGTTGAGCTGGCGGTAACGCTCAATGCGAACAATCCGGTGCTCACACGAACGCTGGCGGTGCTCTTTTTCCTGGTATCGGTCTTCTTTGTGTGGAAGTCCTTCTACGGAATGCGGATCGAGTCGAAAGCAAGCTGATTCACAACGGGCCTCAGGAACTGTGGACTTTTGTCTGCAGTTCCTGAGGCCTTTTCACTGCTGATCCTGTGGCTGGGCCGTTGGCTGGCTGGACGGATGGGTCTTTAGCGCCGGTCCTTGGTACTCTCAAGAAGTGATTAAAGGCATTACCTTCATTCGGCCCGTGGGCTCCCCGGAGCAGTTCAACGATCTGGTGAGCTTTTTTGCCGCGCTGGGCTTTGAGCCGGGCCGCGGGTGGGACGAGGAACCGCGATCGCCGGGCGCAGCCAGCCATGGGCGTCCTTTTCTGGCTCCGCTGGGGAATCTTGAGTTTGTCGATGGCGCGCTGCCCACACTGAGTACCGATCTGCTGGTCGAAGTCACCGCGCTGGATGCGGTGCACCACGTCGCCCGTGAATGGCTCGTGAAAAGCGCGGGTGCGGACAGCGGCAAGGTCGGGATCAGCAGCATCGAGGAGACGCACTGGAAATCGCGCCTGTTCACGGTTCAGCCGGTGCCGGGTTTCTTCGTGGCGTTCTGGGAGCATCAGGAGCCGTTGCGTGGCAAGCCGATCGCACTCGAAGGCGACCTGAGCGCGCACGAGATGAGCTTCGCTATCGTTGTCGCACGCTGGAACGCGGTGATCACGGATCGGCTGCTGCAGGGCGCGCTCGACGCTTTGGTCCGCAGCGGGGCACGGCGCGACTATATTGAAATCGCCCGCGTGCCGGGGTCGTGGGAGATCCCGGACGCGGCGCGCAAGCTGGCCGAGACGCACAGGTTCGACGCGGTCATCACGCTGGGGTGTTTGATTCGCGGCGAGACCGCGCACTACGAGGCCATCTACAACGAAGTGGCGCGTGGGATTGGGCAATCGCAGCAGGACACCGGCGTGCCGCATGCGTTTGGGGTGTTGACCTGCGAGACGCTGGAGCAGGCGCTGGACCGCGCGGGCCTGAAGAGCGGCAATAAAGGATTCGAAGCGGCGGCCGCCGCCATCGAAATGGCCTCCCTGCATCGGAAAATCGACGCGAAACGAACGGAGCAGCGGGCATGACACTCGTCGGCAAGCGCCGGAAATCCCGAGAACTCGCGATGCAAATGCTTTTCCAGGGCGATGTTGGGCGGCAAAATCCCGACGATGTGCGGAAAACTTTCTGGCAGGCGCGCGAGGAGGTCGATGACAGCACGCGCGGCTTTGCCGAGGACCTTTTCCGTGTTGCCACGGCGCGGGAATCGGAAATTGATGCGCTGCTGGAGCAGCACTCGAAAAACTGGCGGCTCACGCGGATGCCGGCGGTCGACCGCAATTTGCTGCGCATGGCAGTGGCGGAGTTGCTGGGATTTCCGGGCACACCGGCGCCCATCGTCATTGACGAGGCGCTCGAAATCGCTCGCCGCTATTCAGCTCCCGAGTCTGCGGATTTTCTCAACGGCGTGCTCGACGCCATTGCAAAGAGCCGGACCTGAAGAAAAATGCGAACTGCGAGGCGCGGGAAGAACCCGCAGTGGTGAAGCGCACATGAAACTTTTAGCCTGGCTGCTCGAGACTTTCATCGCCACGTTCGGCATCACCCGGCCGCGACCGGAACAGGAACGCACCGCCCAGATCGTCATCGGGGGGTTCGTGCTGGCTTTTATCCTCGTGGTGGCCGCGACGATCGCCTTCATGCTCTTCGAGATTCACACTCGACACTGATCGTCGGCGGGATGGTGACACCGGCCTGATTCGAGCTTGAGGCGCTTTGCGGGGCGTCAGAGCTCGCAGCCGAAATCCTGAGCGCGGCAAAGGATCTCGCGGGAGGATGGTGACCCCGGGAAGATTCGAACTTCCGACACGCAGTTTAGGAAACTGCTGCTCTATCCACCTGAGCTACGGGGCCACAAGCGCGGCGAGGAGACGGCCGTCTTCCGTAAGAACAGGTTAGCATTCGGCATCAGAGTCGCAGGCAGTGGGTTCACTCGCATTCTGCTGAGTTACTTGACGGTGTTCGATCGCGGCGAGCGTACCGTATGATTGAATACCGAATTGTATACGGCATGTTGAGCGAGGTGGCCGCTGACCGCGAATCGTCGTGAATTCCTTGTGAAGGCTGCTGCTACTTTCGCAGCCCATTCTTCCCTTCCTTCGTTTGTCGCGGCCGCCGCGAGTCTTGAGACAGAGGCCTCGGCACAGGCCGGCAACACGCCGTCGCCTTTCGTGCTCGAGTTCGACGGAGCGGCATTAACGAGTCTTCGAGCGGCCGGAGATACCTTTCCGACAAACTACATTGCAACCGGTCAGAAGCTTGGGCACGTTGAAATTGCCTGGCGGAGGCCCAACGGACCGTGGCAGAAATTTCACTCGGCAGAGGCTGAGACTTCGGCTCATTCCGCAGGGACCTATCAGGCGCAGGACGATCACGGGGGCGCTCTGGCCGTGGCGATTCGACTGGAGCCTCAGAACCGCGTGCTTCGATGGGCGATTGAGCTGTCGAACACCTCTTCGGATCCGATCGAGGTCGGCGACCTGGCACTTCCTCTGCACATGCATTCCAGTTTCAACGGTAAGGAACCGGCGACTGCTTCTGTTCTAAAGCACAGCTTCGTTTCCGGACACGGTTCTTTCCTCTTCTGGATGCGCTCGAACAGCGTGGGTCCGTATCTGGTAATGACGCCGGAGCGCAATACGGCGCTTGAATATTGGGATCATGTGCCGCCTGTGAAGGGCGAGCGTCCTGCGTATCGGGCTTATGTGCACTCGGCAGCGGTGGGCGAGGTGGTGCAGGCGGCGGGAGGACGGTGGCGTCAACCGCGCACGAGCGTTACTTTGACGCCGGGCGGCAAGGCCGCGTACGCGTTCCAACTGGCGTGGGCGCCGGATTATGCAGGCGTAAGGCAGCGGTTGGTGGATGCCGGCGGAATCGATGTGGAGATCGCGCCTGGCATGACGGTGCCGACGGATCTGTCTACGTGCATCGCCATCCGGTCGCGTGATCCCATTCAGAGCATCATTGCCGAACATCCTGACCGGACGAAGATTGAGCCTCTTGGCGAGAAGGAAGGACGTGAGCTTTATCGCGTGAAGTTTGATCGGCTCGGCGAGAACATGCTGACCGTAAACCACGGAGCGGGCCGCGCGACACGCCTGGAATTTTTTGCCGCCGAGCCACTGGAGACGCTCATCCACAAGCGCGCCGCGTTTATTAAGAAGCACCAGGTGCGGGACACAAGCAAGTGGTACAACGGTCTGCTTGCGGAATGGAACATGGACTCGCAGGTGCAACTGGGACCGGACAACTACGATCGCATCAGGGGATGGCGGATTTATGAGGTCACCTGTGACGATCCGGGACTGAGCAAGCCTGCTTATCTTGCCAGCAAGAACGCGGAGTTTCCCGATCCGGACGAAGTGGGCGCTCTGGACTACTACATCGAGCACTTTGTCTGGGGAGGTTTGCAGCGCACGACGGAGGAGACGGACAGCTACGGCATTTACGGAATTCCGGACTGGAAGCAAAACCGCGACAGCAGCGATGCCGGAAGCAAAGGCAAGCTTCACATCTGGCGGTGCTACGACTATCCGCACATCATCGTGATGTATTTCAGCATGTACCGCATAGCCCGCGACTACCCAGGGATGAAGTTGAAGCTGGATCGGGCGACCTATCTCGAACGCGCTTATGGCACGGCACTCGGGATGTTTACGATTCCCATGCGTGTAGTCGGCTGGTCCGCCTATGAGACGGGCTTTTATAACGAGGTCGTGATTCCGCAGCTCATTGACGAACTGGATCGGGTTGGCAAACACGACGAGGCTGCACAGTTGCGCACGCATTGGGAGAAGAAGGTGACGTACTTCGTGAGCGGCAACCCGAATCTGTTTGGATCGGAGTACGCGTTTGACTCGACTGGATTCGAATCGACGCAGGCGATTGCACGCTATGCGCTCGATCATCCGACCGCACCGGGCATCACCGCGGAAGCAGCCACACAGTTCGCGACTACGCAGGTTCGGGCGAATCTGTTTTGCCGTGGCGTTGTTGAGAAGGCTTATTACTACTACGGCAGCGACTATAGGGCCGGAGCCGGGGACGCCTTCACTCTGTCGTATATGTCGCCGATGGGGGGCTGGGGTGTGCTGAATCATGCGCTGTACGATCGCCGCGAGCCAGACGCGACGATTCGTCTGGGATACGCTTCTTTTCTGAGCGCGTGGTCTCTGATGAACACGGGCACGCGCGAGAGCGGCTTCGGATACTGGTTTCCGGCTGAGGCGAACGATGGTGGCACAGGCGGCGGCTTCGAGCCGGCTGCCTACGGCATGACCTGGCTTGGGCAGCCGCATCACCGGGGTCCCTGGTATTACTCTTCGGAAACGGACCTGGGCTACTGTGGCGCGCTGCGGACGGCTGCGACGATTGTTGCGGACGATCCTGTCTTTGGGCGCTATTGCTTCGGTGGGGAGATGAAGACCGAAAAGGCATCGTTGCATATCGTCCCGCGCGATGGCGTGCGGCGGCGTTTGTTCCTGCGTGCGGCCGGGCAGACGATCGATCTTGAATTGACGGGGGCGCGGTTCGCGAAAGAGGAGCCGATCGAGTGGTCGACCGAGAGACATGAATTTTCCTTCTCGCTGGAGACTGAGCCGACCGCCGAGGGCGAGGTGCAGCTTAGGGTCGTGGGCCTGCCGATGCGAGGATACAAAGCCGTTTTTGGAGAGGCGACGAGCGATCTGAATTCTGACGGAAAGACTCCTGTGCGACTACGGGTTCCCCCGGGGGGCACAAGGGCGAAAGTGAAGATCGTTCGAAGCTAGTCGTTCGGCGAGCCAGCGGCGGAATCCGTTGATCTCTCCGACCGACAAGGCCACACTCATCGGTGCCCAGCAAGGCGAGTCTCGGTCTGTCCAGGCGAGCCAGGGGATATCTTTCGGTCGTGCTGACCGGTGATGGCGCTGTTTTCGATGGGCGCGCCAGTTCCAACTCTTACAATCAGAGAGCAAGGGATTGCCGAGAGGCCGGCATCAGGCATGTACGCACCATTTTTTCGGGGCAGCAAGCCAGCGATTCTTTTCCGCGGAGCAATTCTGATTGCGGTTATCGCCGTGCTCGACTGGCGCACGGTCGACGAAATACCGCTGCGCATTCTTTATCTGCTTCCCATGCTGATCGTCGGCAACGTGCTGGAGCCGGTGTCCCTTGCGGCGGTAGCAGCCCTGTGTACCTGGTTATCAGAGAGCTTCGACGGATTCGCATGGAATCCGCGTGCGGGAATTTCTCGTGATCTGCTTTATTTCGCAGCGTACTTTGGCGCGGGTTTGTTCGTGTGGGAAGTCAACCGGAATCGCCGGACTGTGCAGCGGCAGATCGAGGAGATCGAACGGCAGAGCGAGGCGCGCCGCGAAGCCGAAGAACAACTGAAAATTCTTATCGAGAGCAGCCCTGCCGCCATTTTCACCGCGGACGCCCAGGGCAACGTGCTGATGGCCAATGAAGCTGCCCATCGTATGCTTTCCATTGCCTCCGGCGAACTTCCGGGAAGGGCGTTGCATCGTTACCTGCCGTCTCTGCGCAATGTGTCCGGACCCGAGGTTCCACAACAATTCTTCAGAACCGTGATGCAGGCGCGCGGCCAGCGCGAGGACGGCGAGAGCTTTCTAGCTGATATTTCCTTCTCTACGTATCGAACCAACGCCGGAACCCGGCTCGCGGCCATGGTTCTGGACGCTTCTGAAGAACTGCGGACCCACGAAGTTTCCGGGCTGCATCAGTTGCTGGCTGGATCCCGGATCGCGATCGGAGCGGTTTCGCACGAGATACGGAACATCTCCGGGGCGGTCGCGGCCGTTCATCAGAATTTGGCGCGCGAAGGCGTCCTGGCCGGCAACCGTGATTTTGAAGCGCTCGGCAATCTGATTGCTGCTCTGGAACGCATCGCTAACCATAACGTCCATCCCGCGAACAACCCGGCAACCGATGTCGATCTGCTCGCGCTGCTCGATGAACTCAGAATCGTCATCGCTCCCATGCTCGACGAGGAAGACATCGCGTCGCAGTGGGAAGCAGAGGCATCTCTGCCGATGGTGTGGGCCGACCGGCCCAGCCTGATGCAGGTATTTCTCAACCTGGTGACGAACAGCATCCGCGCCCTCTCAACGCGCGAGGGACGTCTTCTCTCTATAACTGCAAAGACCGATGGCGACTGCGTCTTCGTGGAGTTTTCCGACAACGGCGGCGGCGTTGCCAATCCTGAGCAGCTGTTCCGGCCGTTCCAGGATGGGGCGCAGTCGTCCGGGCTGGGACTGTATCTGTCGCGTGCATTTCTGCGTTCGTTCGGCGGCGAGATTCGCTATCTCGCTCTGCCTGACGGCGCGTGCTTCATCATTAACCTGCAGGTTGCCGCCTGATGCAGACGAGCGAGACGATGCACGACATTAATATCCTCTTGGTGGACGACCATGGCTTATTTCGCGAAAGCCTGGGCCGCCTGCTGGATACGGCCCCGCACATTCACGTGGTGGCACAATGCGCCACTGTGGCTGAAGCGGTAACGGCGATCGCACGCAACAAGCCTGATGTGATCCTTCTGGACTATGACCTCGGCGAAGAATCGGGGCTGGGATTGCTGACGGAACTCAAACGCCGGTCCGCGGAGGTCAAGGTGCTGATGGTCACCGCGGAACTACCCGCCTCGGTCACACTGCGCGTCATGGAAGAAGGGGCTTCCGGCATTTTTCTCAAGCACAGCAGCCCCGACCAGCTGATCGCCGCCATTCAGCAGGTGGCATCCGGGGAAACCTGGGTGCGTGACTCGCCGCTCCAAACTCTGCTGTCTGAACGACGCAATCGCGCCGAGCATCTGGAGCGCAGCCGAGCTCTGACGGCGCGGCAGAGCGAGGTACTGCGTGGCATCCTGGATGGATTGGCCAACAAGGAAATCGCCTGGAAGCTGAATACTTCAGAAACTTCGGTAAAGGCAGCTGTGCAGGAACTGTTCAATAAGGCCGGCGTCCGCACGCGGAGCCAACTGGTGAGAATCGCGATTGAGCAGCACTCGCTGGACTGGCTAAGCCCCAGAGAGAGTCATTGATGTCTTTTGCCGCCGAGCGATCGGACGCGTCTTTTCTTGCGAGGAAACCGGGCGAACCAGGAGGCGAAAGTGCTCCCGCAAACGGGCCACAGCCTGGTCAAATGGCTCGGGCGAGCGGTAGGAACGAGACAGCATCATTCCGCCTTCCATGACTACAAGGACAAACGTGGCAAGAGCAGCCCGATCGGTCCCCGGCGGCAGCGCACCTGCCATTGCGTCCAGGCACTCCTCAACGGCCGCGGTCCAGGCGCGAAAATTTGTGGCGATCAGCTGATGCGCTGGAGCGTTCTCCGCATCGATTTCGAGGGCGAGCCTGCCCAGCGGGCATCCGAACTTGCCGTCGGTTGCCATGATGCATTCGCGATAGCCAGCCAGAATCGCGAAAATGCGCGCCAGTGGTTCTTTGGCGGCTGCAGAGGCCGGATGCACAATCATGGGACGGAGCAGATCGACGTAGGTCTGGAGGACTTCGCGCAGCAGAGCTTCTTTGCTGTCAAAAAAGTGATAGAAGCTGTTCGGAATTGACGTTGGCGTGGGCCAGCAATTCAGACATTGATGTCGCCGCCGCGAAGCCGCGCTCCCAGAAAAGGAAGGACTCAATTTCTCGCCTCTCCACCGCCGTTGTTTTGCCGATTCTTATCCCTGGTTCGGTCCCCCCGCAGAGTGCCACGCGGCCGCCGGCAGCGGACAAGCATGCTGCACCACCGGTTTGTTGCGGGACCTATCGACTGGAAAAAGCTTTTCTCGGATTCTTCGTCCGGGCCGGCGAAGCAGCAGGCATATCGGGTGAGATGGGACGCTCGAAGAGCCGCGCCAGACGATCGAGAGAGCCGTCCCACATTTCCTGATGCCACACGTAATCTTCGGCAGACGTAATTCCCCGATGGTGGATCTCCAGAATGGTGCTGGTGAAATTGCCATGGAGGCCGAAGTAAACCAGGCTTTCGGATCCAGCGATATCCCCGCTCAGCCGCCATGTGAACAGGATCTTGCGGCGACGACAGAGGCGGTAGTTGCCGTTGATCATGAGATCCCTGCGCCCATTGCGATAGTGATCGAGGCGGAAGCTGTCGGACTGAGTCCAGGCAACGATATACGAGTCTTTGCTGTCATCGGGAAGCGTGATCCAGGTTTCGAGGTATTCAGACCTGGTGAGCGCCTGAAACAGACGGTTGGCGTCGGTCGCGACTGTGATTCGTTTCGCGATTTTGAAAGTGTCGTGAAGAACCTGATTCGCAGGGCGGAAATATCGGGTCAGCTTTCGTTCAACGGCGATGGCCTGGGTGCTCATGCCACGACAAGAAGCAAATGAACTTCCAGACATGTCTCACGCGGCTATTTTGTGACCGACGTTCACCGGTCGGGATGAGAGGGGACGGAGGCAGGATGATTTTGCACGGGTCATAAGGCAGCAGCATCGGAAGAGTGCGGCCTCGTGCAGATACTGGTAGAAACCACAGGAAGAGTATGGATATTCGTATTGCGGGACAAACGGGTCCGCGCTGGGATAAGCGGGATGTAGGAGCAGGTGAATGAGTTATGCGGGATGCGGAGTGGCCTTTAAAGCGCAGGCATCCCGTCCCGAAATTGGTATCGCGATTATTGCTTGAGGAGTCGCTGGATCTTCGAACGATAGCCGCGGCTCATGGGAACCTTCTGGCCGTTGGCGAGGACGACGGCGGTTTCGCCCTCCGCGTCCATCCTCACTTCCTTCACGTGCTGCAGGTTGACGATCGAAGAGCGGTGGACACGGAGAAAGATTTGCGGGTCGAGCCGGTCTTCGATGTGAGTCATGGTCTCGCGGAGCAAGTGGGTTTCCTCTCCCGCGCAGATGCGGACATAGTTCTCTTCCGCTGCAATCCAGCGAATTTCCGAGACAGGCAAAAATACAATCCGCCCCCTCGACTTGAAGACAATACGGCTGGTATGCCGGCTGCCGTTATGGTCGCCCATTTCCTCGGGATGTTCTCCGTTGGACTGTTCGCGAAACCGCTCAAGCGTGGTTGACAGCCGTTCCGCTGCAAACGGCTTCAGCAGGTAGTCGACGGCATGGACTTCAAAGGCCCGCACCGCGTACTGATCGTAGGGAGTCGTAAAGACGATACGGGGCATGGGGACCTCAGTTTGCGCGGAAAGAGCATCGATCACGTCGAAGCCGTCCATATCGGGCATCCGGATATCGAGAAACACGAGGTCCGGACGGGCCGCCCGCACGAGCTCGATGGTCTCGGCGGCCGTGGCACACTCGCCTACAACTTCGCAGTCCGTTTGGTCACGCAAAAGCAGACGCAACTTCTGTCGCGCCAGAACCTCGTCATCGGCCAAAACAACCTGGATTGTCATGCGTCAAACCGTGCAGCCTCATCGGTATCCCTGGCGTTGATTTGTAAAGGCAGGGCAATCGTTACGTTGACGCGCCCCGTGCCCACTTCGCGAACTGACAGCGAACCACGATCCCCATAGTGCAAACGAAGACGGTCCCTGACGTTGGTAAGGCCGACGCCGCGGTGTCCTGGCTCTTCCTGCCCCAACTGCAGACCGATACCTGTATTGACGACGCTCATCCGCACTCGTTTGCCATCCCGGCGAATATCAATAGCCAGATTGCCCATGCCTGTACACCTCGAGAGCCCGTGCACGAAGGCATTTTCGACGATCGGCTGGAGGATCAGGGCCGGAACCAGGGCATCGTGCAAGCCGGGTTCCACTGAAAGTGTCTGCTCCACGCGGCCGGCGTAGCGTTGCTGCTGCATGGCAAGATAAATCTCGATAAACTCGACCTCTTTGCGCAGGGGGATCAGCTGCACCTCTCCCCGCTCCAGTGTGATACGCAACAAGCTGCTGAGCTGTTCCAGCATCAGGTCGGCGGCGTCGACATCGATGCGCATGAGGCTCGAGATGCTGTTCATCGCATTGAAAAGGAAATGGGGATTCAGCTGCATGCGCAAGGCGGAGAGCCTGGCCTGCACCAGCTGTACCTGCAGCCGCGAGGCGGTAGTCTCCTTTTCCCTGAACTGCTGATAGTAGGCAACGCCGCGGAACAGCAGGAATGCGCACCAGAAGATGGCCATGCTGTCGACGAACTCGGCGTTGATCTGAAACGTGAACCGGTGCCAGTAGTCCATGGGGGGCCGATCGATGGGCACCTTTGGAAAAAACAAGACCCAGATCATCTCCTCTACGATGCTGAGGACAATGCTGAGCGGCAACACGCGAGTGAGCAGCGCTGAAAGCGTGGCGCTGATGATGAAAGGCCGCAGGAACCTCCACAGGAGCCAGCAGATGATGCCCCAGATGAAAAACTGCATTCCCCACATTTCGCACAGGAAACCCAGGCCGATCCTGTATCCCCAGCGATGCGCGTTCAGGTACTCCTGCATGGCGAAGAGACAGCCGACGAACACTGAGGCACCAATGAAGATAGCGGGATGCATGAAGATGGGCCGCTCGGGTTGCTGACGATCTTTGATCTCGATGTCGGCGATAGCTCATTCCCTCCGGTCGAACAAGACAGATGGTTCTAACTCAACTAGGACGTTGGAACCGTGGTTATCTGGCCGGCATGCGTTCCCGCTGTTGGAGCAACAATGGCAAGGCCGGGAGGGGTATCCTTCACAGCACGATTCAGGAGGAACTCGATGGCATCGTGGTGATCCTGAAACCATTCCTGAGCTGCGGCATCCAGCTTAGCCACCTGCTCCGTCCCTAACTCGGCAGAGAGCAGCTGGGTCGATGAATCCAGTTTCATTTTTTCGGCTCCCTGCAAAACCGCCAGCTCAAAGTAGTAGTAAGCAGCTTTGGAATCGCGAGGGGCGGTCACTCCATCACGATAAATGATGCCAAGGGCCTCAGACGAACGCCACTGCCCATACCCGGATGCTTTCTGGAAGAGTGACAAAGCTTCGCGGTTGGATCGTGCCAGTTCCGGATGGTTCTGCAGCAGCAGCGCCAGAGAGTGAATCGCAGGTACGTATCCTCGGGCGACTGATTTCCGGAACCACTCCGCAGCGCGCGAAAAGTCGTGGGCGTGATCCGCGACCGAGTACAGGGTGCCGAGGTTGAAGTCCGCTGCCGGGTCGTGCAGCTTTGATCCGACCGTATACCAGTGTTCGGCCGCGTCCAGATCACGTTCGACGACCACGGCGGAGAAATACAGATTTCCCAGATAGGTGGCGGCGTGGCCATCGCCCCTGGCGGCAGCCTGACGAAAGAGTTCTTCGGCCATACGCTTATCCATCGGCACACCACTTCCCCACAAATACGCGACACCCAGGTTGGTTTTCGCGGTCGCCAGGCCGCTGGCTGCCGCAAGCTGATACCAATGCACAGCACGGGCCGGGTCAGGAGAAACGCCGATGCCTGCCTGATAGAAGAAGCCGATTTGCTGCTCGGCCCAAGGATTGCCGGCTTCCGCTGCCTTCTCGAACCAGTACGCCGCCTGCTTCTCATCTTTACCAACTCCGTGTCCGCTCAGGTAGGCATTGCCCAGCTTGAGTTCCTTTTCAGGTGAGGGTCTCGCTTTGCTCATTAACTCCTGAGGCTGTCGCGGATCTGCGATGACCGGTTGGCAGTTTGCCTGAAGGGAGCACACAACGATGAGGGTACTCGCCCACGCTATCGCTTGTTTGACGAAGTGAACTTGACTCGAGGGTGCCATAACATTTTCCCCCTGTTGCTGGAGTCTTCAGTTCCGCCAGCTGATGAACAAATTGCGGCTGATGCACCGCAGATAAGCACCGGTACGCCCAGGGCAGGGGTGGGGTTCGCGAATACAGGCAGGGTCCATCCCGGGACTGTACGACGGGGAGGGAAAAACCTGGCATTCGTCATCGCGCATGAGCTTTTCGTCACAATTTCACCGATTGTCTTTTGTGGGACGAGCGGCGGCCCGCATTCTGCTGATCCGCGCAGGGCGAGTCGGCATGGCGCATTGAGGAGGCGGGTGGAGTGTTCGGAGTCGGACGGTTTAGTCCGGTTATGGGCACCCGCCGGAGTGACGGAGGATGAGGCTTCGCCGCTACTTCACATATTTTTCAGCGGGATGCGGCGCGTTGGCGTTTGGCTATGAACGGGCATTGTCCACTGCACAGAATTTCGGCGTGGCTTGGCCGGAGTGATTCCGGCGGTAACGCCTTCATCAGGGAGGCCCGATGTTGCTCCAGACTGTACTGGCCGATGACGAACCACTCGCGCGGCAGAAGCTGCGTCAAATGCTGAACGAAAGCTCCGGAGTCGAGGTGGTGGGCGAGGGGGCTTCGGCGTCCGAAGTGCTGGACATCGTCCGCAACACCATGCCTCAGTTGCTCTTCCTCGATATTCGCATGCCCGGAATGGATGGGTTCGCTCTCGTGGATCAACTAAACGCGCTGACGGGCGTTACTCCACCGCGGGTGATTTTCACTACTGCTTACGACACCTATGCGCTGCGCGCTTTCGATATGAATGCCGTCGATTATCTGCTGAAGCCGTTCACCGCGGACCGTCTGCGCGCTGCCATCGAGCGCGCTCACGCGGAAATCGTGGGGACGGGCAAATCTTCTCCGCGGCGCGAAGGACAGAACCACGGTGCCAGCCCGTACACGACACGGATGGTTTTCAAATCACGAGGGAGGATTCTCTTCCTTCCAGTTTCAGACATTCGCTGGATCGGTGCGGAGGAAAACTACGTCCGGATTTGCACGAAGACGGAGACACATCTGCTTCGCCAGACGATGAGCGATCTCGAAGAGAAGCTGGATCCCGGAATGTTCGCGCGCGTCCACCGCTCGGCGATCGTCAACCTGCAGTACGTAAAGGAAGTTCGCACAGAGTCCCGGCGCGATTTTGCGGTGTTACTGGTCAATGGACAGAAGATACCGATGAGTCGTAGCTATCACGCGCGTATTCTGCAGTCTTTTAAGGCAACAGGCGCTCAAGTCGCCTAGTGTCTGTTGCCTCGTTTATCGAACCCTACAACAATCTATAGACACCCCTGTCACGCAGATAACAATCGACCCGCGCGGTCGGACCATCGGCGCAGCCTGCTTCGCTGCTTGTCCCGAGACTTCCGTCACTCGTCCCACTTAGTGTTGATCTGTAGAATCATTCTGGCGATATGCAGGAAACTGTAGTTCGCTGGCCGACAAGTGTGGCTCGAAACACGAACCCGCCGAGCCAGCGGATCATTCCTCCCAGTATGACGTGCATCTGCAGTCACGGAGGCACTCCTGGTCACATAGCCGGCCCGATTTATGGACTCGGGAGGGCTGCGTGCTCACCCCCCTGCTGTGACCAGCGGTGAAGTGTATCAGCCTGAGGTAACCCAAAGACTACCTCGTTGAATGCGTTTTGAGCTAGCGCCCAGCCGCGCGAGCTTGCTGATTCGTTGTCATCCATGGTCCTGCTTCTTCACACCGAACCGGGAGAGCAATTATGAAATCTCTAATCGCAAAACGCAGAATCATCTTTCGACTCGCAATCGTTGTTTGTTTCGTCATGATGATGCGTGTGACTCTGTCCGGGCAGGGAATCACTACAGGGGTTATCAGCGGTGTAGTCGCTGATCCGTCCGGGGCGGTCATTCCCGGCGCGCATATTGTGGCGACCGACCTTGCGAAGGGTGCGCAGTTCGCCACCGATTCCCAGAAGGATGGTTCGTTTGCGCTGCGCGCTATGCCGGTGGACCGCTATCGGCTGGTGGTGACCGCAAGCGGCTTCACGAGCCTGAACGTGGACAACGTTGAGGTAACCTCCGGCTCGACGACGGATCTGAACCATTTGCAAATGGGGATCACCGCAGCGACCCAGATCGAGGTCAGCGGAACGACAGCCGCCCTGCTGCAAACGACAGACTCTCAGGTGACCACGACGCTGGATGCGCAGGAACTATCCCACCTGCCCTTTAATAACGGATTTGATACGGCGACGGAACTAATTCCGGGAGTCGTGAGTGCGCACGCCGACGCCTTTTCGAATTCGAACGGCGATCAATTTTCGGTGAACGGGCAGAGCAGCCGGTTTAATAACTTCGAACTGGACGGGCAATCGAACAACGACAACACTATCGGCGGTCCCCAGGTGTTCTTTGGCAATCAGGATGCGCTGGCAGAGTTACAGGTCATCACCAATGACTTCAGCGCGCAATACGGACGCAACGCCGGCGCAATCGTAAATTACATCACCAAATCCGGAACCAACGGGTTCCACGGCAGCGGATTTGAGCTGTATCAGGGTCAATTTTTGTCTTCGTTCTCGAACCAGGGGAAGAATCCCTTGTTCGGATTTTGCGCACCTGACGAAAATCCAGTGACGACAGGATGCCAGGTCCCGCAACTTCCCCGTCTGGTAGAGAATCGGTACGGAGGAACGATCGGCGGACCAATTCTCAAGAACAGGTTATGGGCATTCGGGAGCACCTACTGGGACCCGATTCGTACTGGCGCCGCGCCTTCTACGTCCTCGGCGCTAACTCCAACTCCGGACGGAATCCAGGCATTAGCTGCAGCCTTTCCTAATAACCCGGCTGTCGCCATTCTGAAGCAGTTTGGGCCTTATGGCGTGACGACAGGAAACCCCAAGCCGGCAGGAACTCCTGTGATGGAAACCGTAACGGGGCCGGGCGGTGTGACAGCCACGATTCCCTTCTCTGCTGTGCAGCGCTTCCTCGCTAACCCCTATCACGACCAGGAAGATCTTGGCCGTCTTGACTGGCAGCCAACCAGCAGCGACCATCTATTTCTTCGCTACTTTTATCAAAGCCTTGGCCTGGCGGACGCCTTCGGCGATGTTCCCTCGGGTGGATGGACAGGCGATACCGATACAGCCCATTCCGTTGGAGCGGACTGGACGCATACCTTCGGCCCGAAATGGGTGGATCAGCTCCGTTATAGTTTCCAGCAAACGACCGGCGTTTTTCAGGGCGGGGCTTATCCACAATGCACCACGACGAACATCGATGCGTGTCCGTCGTTTGTAACATTCACAGCCAGCGATGATGAAGCGTTCGGCGATACAGACAATCCGCAGATTCCTCAGGGCAGAATTGTTAAGGTGACGCAGATCCAGAACAATGCCACCTGGTCCCGCGGACGCCAGACGCTGCTCTTTGGTGGGGAGCTCGACTATCAGAATTCCCCCAGCACCTATCTGCCTTTTTATGGAGGGCAATTCAATTACGGCTCGTTCAGTAACTTCCTGTCGGATGGCCCATTGGCCGGAGAGAACGCTGCCAGCTCATTTCTGAGCCTGGTGGATGGTGTGGCCACCACGAAATTCACGGAACTGGATGCTGCAGGCTACATTCAGGATGACTGGAAGGCATTCCCCAGTCTCACTTTGCACGTTGGCCTTCGCTGGGAGTACTTCAGCCAGTCTTATAACAGACTTCATAATGAGACGGTAGCGCGCGAGTCAAACCCGGCGACTGCGTTCTGGGACACTTCCCTCCCGCTGGCCGATCGCACAGTACCCTCCGTTAACGATTTTTACAGGAATTTCCAGCCGCGCATCGGTTTCGCGTGGAATCCACCCTTCGATCGCAAGCTGGTGGTGAGCGCTGGATATGCGATCAACACGAACCCAGGCTTCTACAACATTTTCAGCAATGACGCGACGAGCGCGCCCACAGCCAATGCGGGCGGGATCGCCTGCAACGGCAACTGCCTGCCTGGCAGCGGAAGCTTTACAAACCGGGCGGTACGAGCGGCTAACCTTGCGTCGCTTCCGAGAGGCGGCGACCCTCGCGCTCTGAGTCAATCCGGAGTTCCCACGAACTTTCGCCCCCCTTATACGCAGACCTATACCTTCGCGCTGCAGCACCAGTTCGGCAAAGCTGCTGTTGGAGAGGTTCGTTATACCGGAAGTCTCACGGAGAAGGATTTCCAGAGCAACAACGCGAATCCATACCTCCTGTCTATTCAGCAGTCATTTGCTGGTTACGATCAAATGCCGCTCTGCCAGGACGCGACTGCACCGGGCTACGGGCGGCTGCAGTGCCCCTACGGACACCTGGGAATCATCGCCAACACGGGTTGGTCCAATTACGACGGTCTGCAGACTAATCTGACGACGCGCAACCTCTACGGCCTTACCGGAACCGTCTCCTACACGTTCAGCAAGATTCTGGACAACGCTACCGACGCGTTTCGGAGCACGGGAACCTCCGGCGCGTCGATTTCTTTCCCACAGAACCCACTGAATGCCGGTCGTGGCGAGCGATCGGTGGGCGGCAATGACTTCCCGAATGCCGTGGGGCTTGGCCTGAGTTACGCATTTCCGACGACTGAGAAAAACGGCGGCCTCCTGCCTCGTTTGATCAACGGTTACGCTTTGTCGAGCATTTATCGCTTCGACTCCGGGCAGCCCTATACCAACTTCCAGCCCATCGTGCTGGACCCTTATACCGGTGATACGAGTTATTGCGATGGATCGTTTAATGGCGATCCGACTGTGAGCGTTGGCGTGGATACATGTCGGCTCGTGCTTTCCAACAAAAGGGCACCGCTTAATTCTGTGGCGTATCTGAACCCCTATACCGGACCAACCATGGCCGGGGCGCCGACCCTGGGCACGCCGCAGTATGTGGTGTACGGCAGCGACTCCGTGGATGGATTGGGTAACTACGATCCGGGCGCATCCATTAATCCCGCATCCGCTCATTGGATTGTCGATAACATGGCCTACGCCAATGCTGTCAACAATCCCTATCCAGGCTCAAGCCGAGGCATCAATCGGGGCAGCAGCTACAGCGAACTGGACGCAACCATCACGAAGTCGACTGCGGTGCGTGAGGGCGTCAATATCGAGCTCTCGATGGGCCTCTACAACGCGCTCAATCAGATGTACTGGGGATCGCCGGGAACGTTTTTGGCGAATGGGATCACCTTTGGGACGACGGATTACAACGAGACAGGAAGCATTCCCAGCCCAACGGGATTTGTCTCAGGAAACCGCATCGCCATCCTTGGAGCGAAGGTGGTCTTTTAAAGGCGAGGTAGCTCAGGAAGTCGCCGCTCGGCCAGGGCCGTATTCCCGGAAAGCGAATTTGCTGCCCGTCCCCAGTTGTTCCCTTATCACTCTTGTCTTGCGTTCCCGACCCGACGTCCGCAAGAACATGAACGGCACTCCGTTCCTTCCGGGTGCGGCGGATGGCGTCGTGATACACTCTGCGGGATCGTTCCCATAGGCCGGGGCGAGCGCACCGTACACATTCCCTGTCACGGCGGCTGCAACGTCGCACCGTCAATCAATAGCTACTTCGTCAGCCGCGCCTCAACTGCGGCGCATTTTCCTTTTTGGAGCCAGTTTGTGACCTCTTTAAGAATGCTTCGAGCATCGCTGTCGCTATTTCTGGGATTTGCCTTTCTATCCAGCTTCGCGCTAGCCCAGGCAACAACATCGGTCAACGGGCGTGTTACAGACAGCAGTGGCGCCGTGATTCCCGGCGCCAAGGTCACTCTTACTCTGCAGTCGACCGGCGCAGTGCGGGAAGACACAACTGACAGCAACGGCAGTTATCAATTCTCGCAACTGGAGCCGGGTCGCTACACGCTGACTATCGCGGCGACTGGATTTGCGGTCACCAAAAAGACCAACATGGATTTGCTGGTGAGCCAGCCGGCTACTTCTAACGTGTCGCTGGAGCCAGCTTCCGTCACGCAGCAGGTCACGGTCAACTCCAGCGAGCAGGCCATGTTGAACACCACGGATGCAACGTTGGGGAATGCCTTCAACAGCACACAGGTGGAGTCGCTGCCACTGGATCAGCGCAATGTTCCTGATCTGCTGAGCCTACAGCCGGGCGTAACCTTTCTTGGGCGTTCGGACGATGTAAGCGGCACACAGGGCGTGGGCAACAATCCTAACGATTCGCGGGCAGGCTCGGTCAACGGCGGCCGCAGCGACCAATCGAACATAACGCTGGACGGCGTGGATGTGAACGACATCAATAATGGATACGCCTTTACCAGCGTGCTGCGCACGACGCAGGATTCCATCGCAGAGTTCCGGGTAACGACGAGCAATCCCAACGCCGAGGAAGGCCGGTCGTCGGGAGCGCAGGTGGCACTGGTGACGCGCAGCGGGGCGAATGCTCTGCATGGCGGAGTGTACGAATACAACCGGTCGAATCTTCTGGAAGCGAACGATTTTTTCAATAAGCAGCAGGAGCTGGCGGCATCTGAACCGAACCGACCGGAAAGCCTGGTGCGCAACATCTATGGCGCTGCTGTCGGGGGACCGCTCACCAAAGACCGGGCTTTCTATTTCCTGAACTACGAGGGGCGGCGTGATTCGCAGGGCACCAGTGTGAATGCGGGTACCGTGCCTACGACGAGTTATCGGGCTGGCATTCTTAACTACGAATATGCAACTCCGGGCGGCGGCGATTCCATCTACACGCTTACTCCGGCCGACATTCAGAGTATGGATCCGCAGGGCATCGGCAACGACGCTGCCTTGTTGCAGGTGCTGAATAACTACCCGCAGGGGAACGATCCGACACAGGGCGATGGTTTGAACAGCATCGGGTATCGCTTCCCTTACACCATCCATCGTAAGTACGACACCTATATTGCGCGTCTGGACTGGAACGTCACTCCCAGCGGAACACACACGCTGTTTTGGCGGGGCAATTTGCAGAACGACAGTGAACCCACGGCTCCTGCATTTCCAGGCCAGGCCCCACAGACGACGGTACTGACGAATAACAAGGGTTTTGCTGCGGGCTATACCTGGGTGATCAATCGAAGCGTAGTGAACGATGTCCGTTACGGATTTACCCGGCAGGGCGTGGATTCGGCTGGAGCTAATACCCAGCCGGTGATTTATTTTTCCGAAGTCGCGCAACCGACATCGACGGAATACTCGACCTCGTTCATCATTCCGGTGCAGAACGTGGTGGACAACCTGTCATGGACGAAGCGCACGCATAACCTGGCATTTGGGACGGATCTGCGGTTTATCGACGATCAGCGGGTTAGTAATGCGCAGTCGTATCCGGATGGCCAGATGAACCAGGGCTGGCTTACGCGCAGCTCGACGATCGCCAACAGCAATGGTCCATTCGATCCTGAGGTATACGGCTACCCTGCCGTCGATTTTGCGAATTACGGCAACGAATACAACGCCGCCATCATGGACCTGGTTGGCACGGTCACCGAGGGTGACGCCGTCTATAACTACGATAAGAGCGGGACTGCGCTTGCCCTGGGAACACCCATTAAACGCGACTATCGCTGGAATGAATATGAATTCTACGGGCAGGATACCTGGCGAGTGCTGCCGACGCTGACTCTTACGTATGGCCTGCGCTACTCCTATCTGCAAGCTCCCGCGGAGACGAGTGGGACCCAGGTGGGGACGTGCCAGTTTTCAGGCGCCACCTGCAAGTCCTATTCTCTTTCGCAATACGTTAATGGCAGCGGTATCCAGGGAAATGAGGGAGGCGCGGCTAACGACGTGGGAGAGCTGGCCTTCAACCTGAATGGCCGTTACAACCATGCTCCGGATTTCTGGACTCCGGATAAGAACGATATTGGGCCGCGGCTCGCGATCGCTTACTCGCCTGCGGCAACCGAGGGATTCTGGAATAGGGTATTCGGGAATCAGCAAAGCAGCATTCGCGCCGGCTACTCCCTGGTGTTCGATCATTTTGGCGCGGCAACCGTGCAGAATTTCGACACCACGGGATCGTACGGGCTCTCCTCGCATCTTTCCAATGCGCCCGGATCCATTCCGATCGAGGACGCGCCTCGCTTCACCGGCATCAATTCGGTACCGCAAACCCTGCTTCCCGCTGCTCCCGCGGGAGGATTCCCGGCGGTGCCTGCGGCGAGCGGCGACGGGGCGTTTGCGATCAGCTGGGGTCTGGATTCGGCCATCAAGACGCCGTACTCGCATCTGTTCGATTTCTCGATTACCCGAAGCATGCATAGCGGCGCATCGCTTGAACTTTCATGGGTTGGACGCTATGCACATCGCCAGCTGGCGCAGGAAGACGTGGCGATGCCCGTGAACATGGTGATCGGCGGCACCAGCTATTTCGCCGCAGCAGCACAACTGGCGCAGATGGCACGGAACAATGTATCCGTGACCTCAGTTGCTTCTGTGCCTTACTGGCAGCAGGAGTTTGCAGGTCTCGAGGGCCAGGATATCGGGCTCGGCTACGGTCCGCTTACGGCCACACAGAATGTGTACGCTCTGTTCGCGAGCAATCTCTACAACGAAACCTATGCGTTGTACCAGCTCGACACGCCCGGTTCGCTCCCGAACAGCAATATCGGAGCCGGGGTGAGTTATCCTGCTTTCCGTTATTACCACGATCAATATTCGGCGCTTTATGGATGGCGCTCGATTGGCTACTCCAATTTCAACGCGCTGGAGGCGGTTTATCGCCAGCATTTCGGGGGTCTCGAGGCGGACTTCAATTACACTTTCTCGAAATCGCTCGACATTACTTCTCAGGCTGAGCGTCTCGGCAATTCCGGAACGACGAACAATGCGCAGATCATGAATACCTGGATGCCCAACCAGCTCTACGGGCCGTCAGACTATGATGTGCGCCATCAGCTGAACTCGAACTTCGTGTGGGATCTGCCTTTTGGGACCGGGAAGAGATTTTTGGGCGGCACCAGGCGCCTGACCAATGAACTGATCGGCGGATGGCAGACGACCGGCATTGTGCGCTGGACCAGCGGGTTCCCATTCGAGGTCAACAACGGCGGCTATTACCCCACGAACTGGGATATTCAGGGTTATGCCCAGCAGGTGGCTCCGATTCCTTCGCGTGGAAATCACCATGGCAATCTCGCACAACGCTTTGCAGACCCAACAGCAGTCTTCGCGGCGTTTGCGCATGGGCTGCCGGGTCAGTCGGGGACGCGTAACCCGCTGCGGGGTGATGGGTACTTCGACTGGGATGAGGGCATCGACAAATCGTTCGCGTTTACCGAACGGCTGAAGCTGATCCTGCGCTGGGACATGTTCAACATGACCAACAGTGTGCGCTTCGATCCGCAGTCGATCAGCGCCACTCTGGACAATCCCCAAAGCTTCGGCGAGGCAACTGGCCTTCTGACGAACTATCGTCTCGCGCAGTTCGCGGCGCGCCTGGAGTTCTAACGAGCGAATTATTGCGGCGGCAGGTGCAGAACCTTGTGCACCTGCCGATACTGCGAGAGCGGCATTTGCACGAGCAGTGGATGTGCGATGGATCGCAGCCACGCAAGGACAGCTTCGACGTTCGGCTGTGCCATGGCTGTGCAGCCCTCAGTTCCCTGTCCATCACCGCCCCAGACGTGCATGAAGACACACGATCCGCCCAGTGGGATGCGGCTGGGATTCTGGTCGATGACGATACCCCAGCGGTAATACTCGCCCTCTGAACGCATGTGCTCGGAGCTATTCCAGTCCGGCTGAAGCCGCGAACGATCGACGACACGGTTGTAAGACTTCGAATGGGAATCGTCGACGCATTCAACAGAAGGTGTGAGAGGAAGATAGGGCATCGTCCAGTTTGCAGGTTTATCCTGGGCGTAACCGAATGCGGTACCGAGACGAAAGATGCCTGCAGTCGCTCTGTGGTCGCCCTCTTTCTTCACGGGATCCTGGGAGTGATGTTCGGGGACGGCCATGACACCGGTGCCCCAGCCTAATCCGCTCTTCCCTACAACTACTGGAATGGGATCGCCGACGGGCTGCCACGATTCTTGCCGAGCCGTACGCGCATACCGTTGCAGAGTGCCGCCGGTTGAGTTCCAGTCTGGCGTGGTCACTACGATGAGTTGTGTCGCGGTGGAAAGTGCAGTGGCGTGTTCAGGGATTTTCGCGGCATGGATTGCCGGAGCGAAAGCCAGTGCCAGGCAGCCGAGACGAATGCCCGTATTTCGTCTGAATTGATGAATGAGCCGTTTGGACACACTTCGAGTATAGAGAGGGAAATCCTGAATGGCGGGCGGCCGGATTTGGGAGAGCCGCCAATCAGGATTTTCCACCCAGCAGGCGTTCGACGGCGTCCCGTTGATAGCGCGACATGCGGACCTGCTCTCCGGTATTCAGCAGAACGATATGGCTGCCTTGAAACCAGGGTTGCACTTCGCGCACGCGATGGATGTTGACAATGGTGGAACGATGGATACGGACGAAGTCGCGCGGGTCGAGCTTGTCCATCAGAGCCTGCAGCGTTTCTCGGATGTCGTAGATCTTTCCAGCGACGTGAAGGCGCGCGTAGTTCCCTTCTGCTTCGATCCAGTCGATCTCGGCCACCGAAACAAACAGGATTCGGCCGCGTACGGACACGGTGAAACGCTGCGCGTAATCGGTTTGAGAGCGGGTGCGATCGAGCAGGGCAAAGAGTTTTTGCGCAGTGTCACGATCCTTGATGCCGACGCAGCGCTCGCGGGCGCGCGCCAGGGCGCGGGCGAGGCGATCGGATGAAAACGGCTTGAGCAGATAATCCACCGCATCGGCATCGAAGGCGCGCAGGGCATAACGATCGAACGCAGTTACAAATATGGTGACCGGCATTTGCTCGGGACCGACGGTTTCCACGACGCGAAAGCCGTCCATCTCAGGCATCTGCACATCGAGAAAGACCAGGTCGGGGCGCAGGCGGCGAATGCTTTCGACTGCCGCTTCGCCATCGCCGCACTGACCGATGACGCTGATGTCAGACTCCAGCTTCAGGAGGCGGAGGAGCGCTCGGCGGGCGAGCGCTTCGTCGTCGACGACGAGGGCGCGCAGGGTCACGACAGAACCTGCACAGCTGCCGGAGCCGGCGCGGTGCATGGTGGAATGAAGATACGGGCGACGGCGCCGCGCCTCCCGTTGGAGCGAAAGACGATCGATGCATTGCGGCCATAAAGATTTTCGAGGCGGGCTTTGGTGTTGCGCAAGCCAACGCCGCGCTGGAAAAGGTTTTCGCTGCTGTCGTCAACCACACTGTTACCGTTCCATACTTCCAGCTCGAGGCCCCCATTTTCGAGGCGAGCGAAGATTTCGACGGTATCTCCGCCTTTGTGTTTGCCGATGCCGTGGCGGATGGCATTTTCGACCAGAGGCTGAAGGAGGAGGGGCGGGACCTGGCGGTCGAGGACAGCGCTGTCGGCGTGAATCTCGAAGGAAAGGCGATCGCCAAAGCGCTGGCGCTGGATTCCGATGTAGAGATCGAGGAACTCGAGCTCGCGGGCAAGGGGAATCTCGGCGGTTCCCATTTGATCGAGCGCGATGCGGAGCAGCTGGCTGAGACGCAGCAGGACGTCTTCCGCCGCACGCGGATCTTCCTGCACCAGAGCGATGGCGGCCTGGAGGGTATTGAAGAGGAAATGAGGCTGAATCTGCATGCGCAGCATTTCCAGCTCAGCCGATGCCAGCCTCGCTTCCAGATGCGCCTGATGGAGTTCGCGCGCGCGTACTTCGTCGCGCAGGCGAAGGAAAGCGACGATGCTGACGATGGCCGAGTAGGCCAGCACGCTCCACATGGCCTGTTTTTCGAAGGACTCGGCGATCAACTCGAACAGAGAATCGTGCACCTCGTAGTAGAAGGTGTAGAGCCATCCTTCGGCGCCGCGCAGAATGGCATGCACGATGACGAAAGCGACGCAGGCAACGGCGTGCGGAAACAGCAGCCGCTCCGCCCAGTTTTGCCAGGTGAACGGATATCGTCGCGCAATCTTCAGGACAAAGGGTGTGAGCAGCGCCCAGGAATACCAATTGAAGGCGGCCCAGATGAAGTAGTGGAAAAGGGGCAGAATGATACCGTGATTCGCATCGACGAGCAGGACCTGGGCTGCTTCGAGGACCACCATCGCAGTCCAGCCAGCAGCGGAGATGGCGACCTGGCGCAGATAGACATGGAGCGCCGAGGCTTGCGGAATGCGGTTTGCGACCGGCCCGTAGACAGGATGCGACGACACCGTTCTTTCCTCTGGGTTTCTTTATAGCGTCTTTCCGCGGCACGTGGGAATGAGCTTACCGGCGATCATCCGGTCGCTACGATTCATCCTGCCGCTCGAACGATTCACCCCACCGATCTGCGATTCAACCTTTACCGCGGTCGAACCCAACCGCCTCTGCGTAGATTCGGGCAGCGGAGGTAGTTATGAACTGGCAATCAAGGGTCCTCGTCACGCTGGTGGGCGGTATTCCATGGATGGCGGCGTCAGGCTGCGGGGCCCAGAATACGACGGCGGCTCGGCTCGCGGGTGAGATTGATCGTGCCGAGCGGATGATGCAGCAACCTTCCTCCCAGAATGATGGAGCAGCGTGGTGGAAACTGGGCATGCTCTACCAGGACGCGGCGCGCTTCGGCGACGCGGAGCGTTGCTATGTGCGAGCCACTGCGTTGCTGCAACTTGGAGATCCGGCGCTGCGGGCGAATGCCCTGGACAGCATGGGCACGATGTATGTGGAGATGGGCGAAAATGCGAAGGCGGAGCCGCTGGAGAAGCAGGCGTTAGCGTTGCGCGAGGCCGGCGGCGATTCCATCGGCGAAGGCCGGAGCTGGATGCATCTGGCCATGCTGTCGCTGGGCGAGCAGGACAGTTCGAGCGCAGTTCGCTATGCGCAAATGGCGGTGGAGAGGCTGGAGCCTTCGAAAGCGCACGGGGCCGGGGCAGCGAGTCCGGAAGAACGGATGACGGCCTTGATTGATCTGGCTCTGGCGCGATGCGCGCACGACGGCTGTCGTGGGGCAATCGAACCTCTGAAGCGGGCTCACCGGCTGGCGACGGAGAACCCGGATGCGAGCGGCTTCACCACCGGGTACACGGAGTTCCTGCTGGGCTACGCCGAATGGAAGAGCGGCCATGGCGACCAGGCGGGGCGGCTGATGAAGAGCGGAATCGTCGGTATTGAAGGCCAGCTGGGTTGGGGTCATCCAACCTACATCAGCGTGATGACGCAGTACGAGAGTTATCTCGAACAGGCGGGCGAGTTCACCGAAGCTTCAGCAGTAAGGACAAAACTGTCGCGGGCAGAAGCGGCGCAGCATCTGAAACACCAGGTAGCATCCGGCACCAATGCGACAATCCCGCCCTCGGCAAGCCACTGAGAACACGCTCTTGTCGCGCGAATCACTCGTCAATCTTTGGACACGATTGCCGTCGACTGACGGGTGACGAAATCGGGAGTGATGAGAATCGAGCGCAGTGGCGAGAGGCTGATCTCTTCGCGAATAAGGCTGAGGAGACTCATGGCCGCGGTTCGACCCATCTCGTAAAGCGGCTGCCGGACGGTGGTAAGGGCGGGGCGAATGGTGGCCGCGGCGGGAATGTCATCGAACCCGACCACGGACACGTCATGCGGTACAACCAGACCCGCTTCATGCAGCGCGGTAATCGCGCCAATGGCGGAGGCGTCGTTGAAACAGACGATTGCGGAGAAGCGGCGTTCACGCTGGAGAAGCTCGCGTGTGGCAACGTAGCCGGGCTCGCTGCCGGGGGCAATGCCTTCCAGCTGCGTGACGAGTTGCGGGTCGATACGGATGCCGAGCGAGTCACAGACCTTTACCGTGGCGTCCCAGCGGGATCGGGTATCGGAGCTGAAGGTTTGTCCTTTGATGAAGGCGATTTTGCGGTGACCCAGGTCGAAAAGATGAGACAGGGCATAGCGGGCCGCGGTGAGGTGGTCGAGCTCAATGGTGAGGACCCCGTTTTTTCGGCGATGACCGGACACGGCTACGACGGGAACGGGCACCGGTCCGAGGAGGCGGGTATCGACGGCGATGATGCCTTCAACGGCACGCGAGAGCAGCAGGCGGGGATATTCATCCAGAAGATCGGCGCGATGGCGATGACTGACGACGAAGTAGAAGAATTTCTCCTGCAAGAGCGCGTCCTCAATGCCGCTGAGGACTGAGGCTGCGTAGCCTTCGCTGATTTCTGGCACGATGACGCCGACGGTCGAGCTTCTTTTTTTCCTGAGGCCACGCGCGAAGGCGTTGGGGTGGTAGTTGAGCGATGCGGCCGCCTCGAGCACGCGCTGCTGGGTAGCCGGCGCGATGCGGTACTCCTTAGCGGCGTGGTTCATGACGCGCGAGACCGTGGTGAGCGAGAGGCCGAGATGGGCGGCGAGCTCTCGCAGACTAACGCCATGGCCGCCCACCTGCTTTGCAGGCCGGGCGCGGCGAAGCTTTGTTTTTTCGCTCCTGATTTTCAATTCTTCCTTATTGGGCAGCATACCAACGCGACCAGAGCAGGTTTCGAGGAGGCGCGAGGTTAGGGACGGTCGGGGTGAAAGCCAATTCTTTCGAGAGCAGGCCCGATCTCAGGATTCGCCATGAAGCTTTTCCAGATCAGACCGGTCCGGTGGTTTTCGATCATGACAACCTGGGGAGCCTGATTCAATCCCATGGTAATGCCCGAGTACCAGTCCTGCTGTTGATCGAACGCATCGCGGAATCCATAGATGCCCCAGATTTGCGGACCGAGGTCGCGGTAAAAATGCTTCAGCGCGAGCATGGATTGTTCCGGCGTGTAAGCGAACGAACTGATGGCACCGGTTGGAGCGATGGTTCCGTCGTCGGTGACAAACGGCTTGTACTCGTTGTATCCGTCGGGGCCATCGACGGCGGTTAAACCCCAGCAGTCTGCTCCATAGCCTTTCATGTGCAGCGGGTTGGCAATGCTGTAGGCCTGGCTGACCAGGGCCTCGTTGCGGTTATTCACGAAATAGTCGGTGTACTTATCGCGCAGTCCTTTTGGGTTGAACCCCATGTAGGAGTAGTGCGTAAAAAACAAGGGACCAGGCGAGCCATCGACATAATTCATATCAATTTGGATGCCGTAATACGTGTGATGCTGGCCATAGGTATGGTCGGTGCCTTCGCCGGTGTATCCGGTGTAGTAAAGAGTGGGCGGGACCGCGTGGGTTGGCGACGCGATCGCCTCGAGATAGGTGATCATGACTTCGTTCCATCCCGTAAGCCGGTTCGCGATGTAGAACGAATACTCGGGAGACCAGTGCCAATAGAGCGCGTCGTGGGCAGGGTTGGCACGGAACCAGTCCCACTCCACGCCTTGCCAGAGTTTTGTGATGCGGTCGTAGAGTTGCTGTCCGGCGGGGCCGTCCGCCTTGAAGTACTGGCCCGCGGTCAGCAGTCCCTGCATCAGGAAAGAGGTTTCGACCAGGTCCGCGCCGTCGTCGTACATGTCAAAGACGGGAAGACGGTGGGCGGTACTGTCGCTGAGAAAGTGCGGCCAGACACCGTGAAAGCGATCAGCTCGCTCGAGGAAGGCGGTAATTTGCAGGAGGCGATCGACGGCCTGCTTGTGAGTGACGAATCCGCGGTCCGCAGCGACCACTGTGGCCATAATGCCGAAACCGCTGGCTCCGAGCGCGATGACGTCATCGTTGCCGGGAGTGCTTTCGTGGGCCATGCCGGAATGCTGACCAGCCGCTTCCCAGTAGTAGCGGAACGATGCTTCCTGCACCATGGTGAGCAGATCATCGTCGGTCATGGAGTGGGTAGTAGCGGTCGCGGCCGGCGATTGCGCCGATTCGCGGAGCGCAGAAGTTCTTGTGGAGACGCGATACGAAGCGACAAAGTGTGGATCGCCGACGTAATCGCAAAACCGATTGACGCCAGGCCGCTGAACGCCAATGGGGCGAAACGCTTCACCGTTCACCGAACGATAGATGACGTACTGTGCGAGGGCAGAGTATGTAACAGGATTCCAGCTGACGTCGATGTGGCGCTCGTAACCTTTCGCTGCAACGCCCTGGGGAACGGGGGGCGGTGCCTGATGCGGAGGCGGGACATCCTCAATGCGGATGTCATCGATGTAGAGCGTGTGGGGCGACGAATCGGCTGCTGCCTGGACGAAGACGAGGGTGTTGAGGTGGTGCGGTTGAAAGGGATGGACGGACGCCGAGCGAAAGGCTGCAAGAGGAATGCGCACGCGGGTCCAGCGTCCGGGCGCGAGATCGGCAGTAAAAGCGCCGAGTTCCAGCGGCCAGGTGAAATTACGGTGTACGTCGCGCAGGGCGAGTTTCGGCAGATCGCGCGAGCGGATTCCCTTCGGCGCGTTCAACCACAGCCAAAGATTGGCGCCAGGAAATTCCACCATCCGATTGCGCCACTCGTACAGACTGAGTTCTGCTGACCAGCCGCCAGTGGGCGCCGAGCTCCATTCAAGGGAAAGTGCATTCGGTCCGCTGATGAATGAAGTGGTTTCGACGGGAACCTTGCTATCCAGCAGGCGGAGAGTACTGGGCTGGCTGGCGCGGCCACTGGAGTAGAAGTAGCTATCCGGTGAAAGACTGTTTTCAAAAAAGACCTGCTGGGAGTAGTTCTGATCGGCGTGTGCAGCGGCTGGAGGGAGCAGAAGGCTCAACAGGAAAATCGCGAACATCTGAACCGTATGGAAAGTTCGATTTGGCATGGCTCTGTCCGACTCTGCACAACGGAAAAGCGAAAGATTCTCCCCGCAGCGAGCCACGCGTTCCATCGGCGGGAACTGTGGAGGGTAGCCGCTTGACAGTGTTTACAGCCGGGTGGTAAGAATTCTATCCGCAGCACAAACGATTGCGCAAGTCTGCACAATCGATTGCACAGGGAAGGCAGATGTCCTGCCGTCGCAGGCCTTCCTCATCAAATCGCCGGCATTAAGACCGCGGGGTGTTCCCGTTATCCTCGCGCAATTTTCGGAGGTCAGTTCCATGCAATTCCAGATTTCAGCATTATGCCGCCTTCTCCAGGCCGGATTCACCAGACTGCGCCTGAACTCCCTGCCTGACCCGGCTGCGATCCCTGCCCGAAGAGGAAGGTATCGCGCCGGGGTTCTCCTTGCCCTTATTGCATTAGCCCTGTCCCCTGCTCTGCAGGCCCAGTTCAACGCATCGCTGCATGGTATCGTCACCGATCCCCAGGGCGCCGTGGTTCCCGGAGCCACGATCATCCTGTTGAATACGGATACCAACGAAAGCATGACGGCGACGTCGGATGCGAACGGACTTTACAGCTTCAACGCGCTGCCCGCTGCGCATTTCTCGCTGACGGCCGAACATGCCGGCTTCAAGAAGAATGTTGTCGCGAGCGTGACGATCGTCCCCGAACAACAAAACAATCTGAATGTGCAGATGGAAGTCGGCGGAGCCCAGGAAACGGTCACGGTAACGGCAGGTAGTCAGACGCTGCCGACCGACGACGCGACGGTGAGCTCGACGATCGACAGCAACCAGGTGCAGCATCTGCCGTCGTTCAACCGCGACGTATTCCAGCTGGCGCAGCTCACGCCCGGTGTTTTCGGCAACGGATCCCAAGGCAGCGGCGGTGGCAGTTATAACCTGCCCGGCAACCAGGGTCCAGGTGGCAGCGGTGGCGGATCGGCCGGTATCTTCCAGACGGAAAACGGACCGCAGATCCAGGGAAGGGGCGGACAGTACGAAACCAACAGCATCAGCGTGGACGGCATCAGCACGGTCAGCGCGGTGTGGGGCGGCACGTCTGTCATCACCCCCAGCGAAGACTCGGTGGACAGCCTGCACGTAGTGGCAAACAGCTACGACGCGGAAAACGGCCGCTTCACGGGCGCGCAGATGGAGATTACCTCGAAGAGCGGCAGCAACAATCTGCACGGCAGCGCTTTCTTCAAGGCTTCGCGGCCGGGATTGAACGCCTACCAGCGGTGGAACGGTCCTGGATCGAACATGGCGGGTGTGGGATCAACATCGGCGGCTCGGGCCGCATCGCGCGGTGTCAACCGCTACGACGGCGACTTTAATAACTACGGCGCCAGCCTCGGTGGACCTCTTTGGAAGAACCGCATCTTTGCGTTCTTCAACTACGAGACCAGCCCGTTGTCATCGACTACGACGTCGCAGGGTTGGTACGAGACGTCGCAATTCGATTCCGCAGCAGCAGCCTCCGGCAGCATCGCGGGAAAGTATCTCTCTTATAAGGGCGAGGGCGTTTCTTCTTCCGGAATGATTTCGCGTACGTGCGCCTCGGTCGGTCTGACTGAAGGCGTGAACTGCAACACCGAAGCCGGAGGTCTGGACGTGGGTTCGCCGCTCACCAGCGGCATCGGCAATCAGGATTTGACCTACGCCGGCAACACGAACACGCCGGGTGTCGGGGGCGGGCTCGACGGGATCGCGGACATGGCGTTCTTCAATACGGTTAACCCGACCAACACCTCGCAGCAGCAGTACAACGGACGCCTGGATGCGGACGTGACCAGCAAGGATCGGCTGACATTCGCCATCTACTGGCAGCCTGTGACAACGACGGACTATAACGGCCCGACCCGCGCAGCGAACCTGTGGCATCACTCGCAGGTGAATGACGCGTTTTCGCTGATCTGGAATCACACCTTCTCAGCGACCTTACTCAATCAGGCTCGCGCGAACGCCGCCGGATGGCGGTGGAATGAAATCGACAGCAACAGCCAGGAACCCTTTGGACTGCCGCAGGACAACATCGACGACATCGGTGGAACGATGGGCAACGACGGCGGCTTCCAATACTTCGGCGCGCCCGGACCGAGCAACTTCGACCAGTGGACCTATACGTACAACGATGTGCTGACCAAGGTGCTGGGACGCCACAGCATCAAGAGCGGCGGGGAGCTGACGCGGCTCTACTACCTGAACAACGCGACTTATTCGGCGCGGCCTGGATATACCTTCCATAATCTGTGGGACTTTGCTAACGATGCTCCTTATCAGGAGAGCGGGCAGTTCAACCACTCGACAGGCGTGCCGTTTGCCAATCGGCAGGACAACCGCATTGATCTTTGGGGTTTTTTCGTTCAGGACGACTATAAGATCCGGCCCAGCCTGACGATTAACCTCGGCCTGCGCTGGTCCTACTTCGGTGGCTTCTCATCGAAGGAAAACAACCTCGACGTGGTTCGGTTCGGCAACGGAGCTGATCCGCTGGATGGGTTGAACGTGCGGGTGGGCGGCAATCTGCAGTCATCGGAGAAAAACAACTGGGGGCCACAAATCGGCTTCGCGTGGATGCTGCCACATACGAACAACAAGGCCGTGTTGCGTGGAGGGTATGGCATCAATTACAACCAGAACGAAATTGCGATTATTGCCAACGGAACGGGCAACCCGCCCAACGCGGTCAGCGCAAACTTTACTTGCGCGTATCCATACACGACGAATCCAAACTGTACGGGTTCGGAGATTGTGTACGCGGTGGGTAACACCGTCAACTCGCTTTTCAATTATCCAGCCAATCCCAATACCGTCACAAACTTCAACAGCAACAATCTTCCTCTGACGGGAACGGCCAGCGTCACTGGTTTTCCTGCGGGTGCCAAGACGATCGCGAACTACCACTATTCGCTTGAGGCCGATTATCAGCTTCCATGGAACATGGTGGCCACGGTGGGCTATCAGGGAAGCCAGATGCGGCACCTGCTGATCCAGAACGAGTGGAACGCGATTGCAGCGCAGAAAGGGCTGGCGCTGAACCCGATCGTGAACTATTTCGACTTTTACGAAAACTCCGGCAACGCAAACTACAACGGGTTGGTGACAACGCTGGCGCATAACTTCGCCCAGCATTTCCAGGCGGAAATCATGTACACGTGGAGCAAAGCGATGGACGAGAACTCCGGACCGTATTCGGAGGATCCATATCCATACGACACGCACGCGGCGTACGCGGTTTCCGACTACAACGTGACCAATGCGTTTAAGCTGTTTGGGCTGTGGCAGCCGGTGTTCTTCCATGGCAATTCCCTGCTGGAGAAAGTTGCCGGCGGGTGGTCGCTGAGCGGAATCTTCAACGTCAACAGCGGATTCCCGTTCAGTCCGCAATACAACACGAACGGGATTTACTTCCAGGGTAGCGGGTACGGCTCGATTCGTCCGTCGAAATATCTTGGCGGAGCGGGATCGAGTACCAGCAACAAAACCTTTGAGGGATTGGGAAATATCAACCCGAACTACAAAGGCAACGCATCAGCGTTCTGGGCGGCGCCAACTTATACGCAGGGGCCCGCATTCCCCGCAACCGCTCCGGGACCGCTGCCTGGCATCGAGCGCAACAGCCTGGTCGGCCCAGGCTACAACGATCTGGATGCCAGCCTGGCCAAGGCGTTCGGTCTGCCCAACAACAAGATCCTGGGGGAAAACGCGAACTTCGAAGTCCGCGTCGACACCTACAATCTGTTCAACAAAACGAATATCAACGACTCCGACATCAACACCAACCTTGGCTCTGTTGCGCCCGACGGAACAATTTCGCCAAGTGGAAATTTTGGTGTCGCCAACGGTGCACTGGGCAGTCGAACGGTGCAATTGCAGGCGCGTTTCAGCTTCTGATCGCCTCCCTGAAGCTGATCCCGAGAGGGTGCTCGTAAGGGCACCCTCTCCTTCTTTCACACCGGTACACCGGCCAAAGGTGCATCTCTCAACCGGATTGGAAGGAACCATGTTACGTCCTGGGTCTGCCGTGTTCGCGGCCGCCGCGACTGCGCTTCTCCTGCTGCCCTGTGCCGCGCAAAACGCCGCCGGCTCCCAGGGTCACGACGAAGTTAGAATCGCCGTGGATGCGCATGCCGCGGGTACTGCCTTTCCCCACTTCTGGGAGCAAATGTTTGGTTCAGGCCATGCCAACCTTGCTATGCGTGCCAGTTATCAGAGCGATGTTCAGCGCGTAAAGAAGATTGCTGATTTTCGCTACGTTCGGTTCCACGACATTTTCCACGATGACAACGGGGTCTATCAGGAGAGCGCACAGGGGCAGCCGGAATACAACTGGTCCTATGTGGATCAGATCTATGACAGCCTGCTGGCCAACAACGTGCGGCCCTATGTTGAGCTTGGGTTCATGCCGAAGGCGCTAGCGGCGCGATCGGACTATCAGGGCTTCTGGTACAAGCCGATAGCCTCGCCGCCCTCGAGCTACGCGAAGTGGGACGCGCTGATCACCGCCTTTGCGCAGCACCTGATCGAACGCTATGGGGTTAATGAGGTCGCGGACTGGTACTTCGAGGTGTGGAATGAGCCCAACCTGGATTTCTGGATGGGAAGCCCGAAGCAGGAGACTTATTTCGAGCTTTACGATCACACGGCGCGTGCGCTGAAGGCCGTGAATGCGCGGATTCGTGTCGGTGGTCCGGCAACAGCGCAGGCGGCGTGGGTGGGCGACATGATTGCTCACGCGGAGCAGGCGCATGTGCCTCTGGATTTTGTTTCGACGCATGTGTACGGCGACGACAGCACCAAGGACGTCTTCCACGACAACCGAGCTCTTAGCCCACATCAAATGGTCAGCGTCGCGGTGGACAAAGTGCATGCTAAAATCCTGCACTCGGCGCGCCCGGACATTCCGTTGATCTGGAGCGAGTACAACGCCAGCTTTGCGAACTACCAGAATATTACCGACTCGATTTACATGGGACCCTGGCTCGCGGACACGATCAGCCGGTGCGACGGGAAGACGCAGATGATGTCGTACTGGACGTTTTCCGATGTCTTCGACGAGCAGGGTGTGGTGAAGACGCCTTTCTACGGAGGGTTTGGGATCGTGGCGGAAGATGGCATCCCGAAGCCTGCCTACAACGCCTTCATGCTGCTGGACAAGCTGGGCGATGTGCGGCTGCCTGCTCCCACCGATGAGGCGCTGGTGACGCGGCGCGCCGATGGCACGCTGGTGATCGCAGCGTGGAACTGGGTCGAGCCGGAAGTCCAGGGATCGGACAAGACCGTGACGTTCGATTTCAGCGGTGTCGCGGATGGTATCTATGCCGAGGTGCGCCGCGTCGACGCGCAACACGGAGACACGCTGGATGCGTGAAATAGATGGGCAGCCCGGCCTATCCCACGGTTTCGCAGGTTACAGAACTGCGCAAGGCTTCGGAGATCGGACCACCGGAAGCCATCGCGATCAGGAATCATCAGCTGACGCTGGCCATGCCACCGATGGGGCTCGCGGTTGTGGAGATTCGCTAGACGAAACGGCCGGGTTCCAAGGGTCGCGTAAAGCGCGGTCGGAAGTTATGTTTGCGCGGGCGGGGGCAGGGATTCGCCCAGGGCTCGATTTTCGAGCAGAGCCATGGTGAAAATCGTGCTGAGTGCTGCGCACGGCACGAGAAAGCCGATGCGCAGGGATCCTGCATGGGTTGAGAAAAGGCCGGTGAGCCACGGCAGCAACGCTCCTCCGCTGGCTGAGGTGGCGAAGACCCAGCCGGTGCCATGCGAATCGGGGCCGCGTCCCATCATTCTGGAAATACCGATGGGGAAGACCGGTCCGAAGCCGGCGCCCGCGATGGCGACTGCGATCAGCGCCGCATGCGAAGACGGTGATTCCAACAGCAACGTCAAAGCAGCCAGAGCGGCGAGAAGGCCGGTGAAGAGAACCGTGCACTCGGAAAGAAAGCTTAAAGCCAGCGATGCCACGGCCCGACCGGTGAGCAGCGCCAACCAAAAAAGCGAGGCAAGAGCGGTTGCGGATTCGAGGGTCATCCCGCTGAAGCGGTGTGCGTAGGTGGTGATCCAGCCACCGACGGCATTTTCGGTCCCTACATAGAGAAACAGGAATAAAGCAAAAAAGATGAGGAGGCGCAGGTTGCCACGGCTGGATCGTCCTGGGGGCGAGGCGGCGTCGGGGGTGCGCAGCATAGGAGTTAGTGCTGCGAAGATGCCCAGTGAAGCCAGGGCCATGAGCAGCAGCAACTGCCGCCGATAGCCGGCGCGTTCGGCGATGGCAACGATCCAGGGACAGAGGACCGCTCCGCTTCCCCAGAACAGGTTCACAATCGACAACTGCCGCGCACGCCTGGCCGCGGGCTCAGCGCCGACCAGCAGATTGGTTGCGGTCACAGAGAATCCTATGCCGAGTCCGATGAGGGAAAAAGCTGCCAGAGCCATGGCTAACCCGCTGGTGCGGCCTGCAACCATACTGGACAGATACAAAAGAAAAACGCCAGAGCCGATAAGTGCGTACCCGATAGGCAATTTGCGGGGGAGGCGCCAGGGCGCCAGGATGGCACCGGCCGTGGAGAATGCAAATTGCGCGCCGAAGAATGCGCCGGACTGCACATCGCGCAATCCCCAGCGGGCGGCGAGAACCGGCAGCAGCGGACCCGCGAGAACGGTGACCATACCGCAGACAATAAAACCAAAGCAGAGCAGCAGAAATGAAGCACCCGAAGGTGAAGAACCTTTCATCGAGCAGTGATTCTACTCTCCGGCAGCTACGTCAGCGGGGCATTTCCTCCTGCGGTTTGCCATCCTGCAGCATGGCTGCGGCCCGCTCCAGCAAAACCCGGTTCCGGTTTGGATCCTGCTTCGTTCCGGCCTGGTCGGCGGTTTGCGCACTGAGCCGGTCGGCAAGCTTCTGTACCGCCGAGATACTTTGCTCGTACAGTCGCGGGAAGCGAGCGATTTCCTGTTGCGCGGTTTCCGGGCGATAGCTCAGGCGATCCCCGGTTTGCCACGTCTCAATCAGCACATTGGGAGACCATGCTGCGGACCATAACGCGTTCAATGCGTCGTAGGCACTGTGCAGGCGGGCAATGGATCCTGGAATTCCATCGAGTTTCGATCGCGAAGCCAGCGAGCCGGTGGCCCGGCGAATCTCGATGCGGACGGGAGTGTGAACCGAGAAGCGAGGAGTCGTCACGACGGTCGTCAGCAGGTTGCCTTCGTAGTGCCAGCCGGGCCGGTTTTCCGTGCGCCCAGTGAAGGACAGCTGCGTGCCATTGACGGTGACCGATGCGGGCGGCCAGTCATCGGGGAGTTGTATCTCATACGCACGATCGGCAATCGCGCCGGGATAACTCCCCTCGACGGGCGTGACATCCACGGTGAGGGTGTCGCCCTTTTGTTCGGCGGTCAGCGGGGTCCAGGTACATACTCCGTTCTGATAGGACTCCGACTGGCTATCATCAGCATAGAGCCGATAACTGCTGCTGTGACCGTCGGACAGCGGATAAATACGGACGATCAGTGGGTCGACCGGCTTCTCATCGGTATATTCCATAGGCGGCTGACGGGGGACGATAGCGCCGGCGGGCAGATAGACGGGAATCTGATCAACGGAGAACTGGCGGGTAACTTCGACGGGCCCGGTGAAATGGCGGCCGGTTGGCTGCTCGATCCACTCGCCCTTCGGAATCCATACGGATTGTTTCGCGAGCTCGGTTGTGGAGTCGACGGGCGCCACGACCGGCGCGACGATCATCTTGCTACCGAAGACGTATTCACCTTTGTTGTCGTACGCAGCGTTCGCCTGCGGCCAGTCGTAGTAGAGCGGATGGAGGAAAGCAACGCCCGTGTCGTAGGTCGCGCGCCCTTCGGTATAGAGATACGGCTGCAATGCGTATCGTTCGCGGAAGGTGGCCCGCATGATGGATGAATAAGGCTCGGGGTAGGCCCAGATCCTCCGCTCGGATTCAGGATTTTTGGTGGTGTGGGTTCGGAGGATGGGACTGAAGGCACCGAATTCAACCCAACGCGTGAAGAGCTCGGGATCGACCGCGCCAGGCATATGGCCGCCGATATCGTGACTCCAATAGGCATAGCCCACGTTGGCGGCGGTTGCGGTGAACCATGGCTGGAAAGCAAGGGAGGGCCACACTGAGACCGTGTCGCCTGAAAAACCAATTTCATAGCGATGGTTGCCCAAGCCACCCCAGCGATGGAACAGCAGGGGCCGCTTCCCTTCCCGCTCCTGATCGGTAAAGTGCACGTAGTTAAGCCACCATGTGGGATTGACGCCCGGAGTGCTGGTGTTGGGCTCCTGTTGCCAGTCGAGCCACCAGAAGTCGATGCCCTCGCGTTCGAGGGGGTGGTGCAGCAGGTCCATGTAATTGGTTGCGAATTTCTTATTCGTTATGTCGAACGGAACGTATTTCTTCGTCGCCGGATCGATGTCCATGGCGCGGGCCATGGCTGGATAGGCTGCTTCCCACGGCTGAACGCCGGAGGCGGGATGCAGATTAAGGGTGACCTTCAGGCCTTCCTGATGGACATGAGAGAGAAATGCCTTCGGATCTGGAAAGACCAGCGGATTCCAGGTGTAGCCAGACCATCCCAGCGAATGGCGGGATTGATCCGTTTCGTGCATTGCCTCCAGTTGCGTGTTGTTCAGGTGCCAGTCCATGTCGATGACGAGAACGTCGAGGGGGACGGTGTTGTCGTGAAACCCCTGGATGAGGTGGTCGAGTTCCTGATCGCTGTAGGCCCAGTAACGCGACCACCACGTACCGAAGGCGAAGCGCGGAGGCAGAGGAATCCGGCCTGCGACGCGGACGAAATCATTCAGCGTCTTTTTGTAGTCGTGACCATAGCCGAAGAAATACCAGTCGAGGCGATCGCCTGCCGTCCGTTGCATCACCCACGGCCAGGGACTTTGTTCGCCCTGGGCAAAGCGGAAGTCGTCGGAGTCGAACAGCGGGCGGGTTGAATCGTCAACGAGAACCCAGCCGTCGCGAGAGAGAAGCCCTTCGCCGATGGGCTCCTTTGTCTTATCGCCCAGCGCGCCGTCGAGGGTGCGCGTCGTGCCCAGGAGGTTGGCGGAGTTTTCCATGCCTGGACTCCACGTCACGGGCTTGCCATCGACGGTGAGGCGAACGGAGAGGTTGTCGGCCGTGAACTTGCCTCCGTCGGGGCCGGAATTATCGTAGGTGAGTTGCAGGGCCCCCGTATCGATGCTGAGGCGTTTGCCATGTTTACGCATGGAGTACGTGGGAACGGGAAGACGCCGATTGAGAAAGACGAGCGAGGGGCGGTCTTCAAACTTGCCATCGGCTGCCCACTCCATGCGGATCAACTGAGGAGTGAGCACGGTGAAGCGCGCATGGCGAAAGACGATTGTGGCTCCGGGATCGGCGACGGGATTGTAGGAAACTGCGGGAGTCGACGCTCGATTGGAATCCGGGCTGTCGGCGTCCTGGGCGTAAAGGGTAGCGCAACAGCTAATCAGCAGAGAGAAAAAGGGGTTGACATAGAGGAGCGCGGCAACGATGCCGGCTGCAAGAATCCGACGGGATCTCATGGCTCGGATCATTGTGCCACCTTCAGGGGGGCGCGTGATCGCACGGCTGCACCGAGGGCCAGGAAGTTTTACGAGTGAGGGCTCGAAACCACGTTCCGTTGCAGGCCGTGGCGTGTGCTTCACACCAGCATCGGTGATTAGTCGCCACCCTATACTGTCTGAGCGGAGGAGATCTTCTGGAATTCCTCAATCGAGTTACGGCCGTCGATCTGCACGCCTGTGGCGAGCCCGGCCGCGTCATCACGAACGGAGTTGCCGACGTGCCCGGCAACACGATGTTTGAGAAGCGGCTCTACCTCGAAGCGCACATGGACGACCTGCGCCTGCGGATGTTGCGTGAACCGCGCGGCTACCCCGCTTCCAACTGCAATCTGCTCCTCCCTCCCACCATTCCTGGAGCCGATGCCGGCTTCGTCATCATGGAGCAGGTCGAGTATCCGCCGATGTCGGGGACCAACACCATCTGCGTCGTCACGGCGTTGATTGAAACAGGCATTGTTCCCGCCGCGGACGGCCTGCGCCATCTGAAACTCGACACGCCGGCAGGTCTGGTCGAGGTCGAAGCGGAGGTGCGTGGCGGTCAAGTCCTGAGTGTTACATTCACCAACGTTCCCTGTTTCCCGGTTTATCTTGACCGGGCCATTGAAGTCCCCGGCCTTGGGACGGTCATCGTCGACGTCGCCTGGGGCGGAATGTTCTACGTGATTGCCGATGCCGGATCGCTTGGCCTCGACATCGTTCCCAGCCAGGCGCGCGATCTTGTTCGCGTTGGCGAAATGATCAAAGCTGCCGCGCGGGAGCAGTTGCCTGTCGTACATCCTGAGAACCCGTTGGTGTCGGGCATTACGATCGCACAGCTGTCGGGGGTTTCACCGGATCCGGGCGTGAGCCGTCGCAATGCTGTCGTTGTCTCCACGGGCGAGCTCGACTGGGATCGTCCGTCGAGCTGGACTGGCGCGCTGGACCGCTCTCCATGCGGAACGGGAACCTGCGCGAAGATGGCTTGCCTCCACGCGAAAGGCGAGCTCGCATTGGGCGAGGATTTTGTTCATCAGGGCATCCTCGGCACGAGGTTTACCGGACGTCTGATCGCAGAAGCCACGATTGGCCCGTACCGCGCAACGGTGCCTACGATCCGCGGCCGAGCCTGGATCACTGGCTTCGCCGAATACGTACTCGATCCCACCGATCCTTTCCCGCAGGGATTCACCGTCCAGGATCTCTGGGGCAACGCGGGTTGAGGACCGTTGAGCTACAGCATGGAAGAGGTCCTGCACGGTGATCACGGTGCGGGTGGGCGCATCCATTGAGGATGATGAATGGGATCATTTGTCGAACGCACTCCGCATGGTTTTCATGAACAGAGCCGTCTCTGGTCGCAGGTAAAAGGGATCTACGGCTGGGATTCGGTTCGAGTTACCTTGAGCGACCGGGAGAGCACCGTTGCCGGTGCTCGAATGCTGCTTAAACACTGCAAGCCGGGTGGGGATATGGCGGAGAGACAGGGATTCGAACCCTGGATACCTTGCGGTATACACGCTTTCCAAGCGTGCGCCTTCAGCCACTCGGCCATCTCTCCGCACATCCGGCATCGCTTTGCGCGCCGGTCGCGTGTTGCACGCTATTGTCGAGCCTACCACACGGACTCCGGGGTTCGCCTCGCCTAAAATGGGCCATCTCCATGTCGTCCGAAGGCGAAATCCAGGGGCCTGAAATTCAGGCCGGACAGCTGCAGGACCTGCCGGTCCAGGCCAGCGATACGCCCTCGCCTGAGATCGAAGTCTTTGAGCAACACGAGCACCCCGCGCGCATCGGTGAGGAACTCCGCGCGCTGCTTTCGCTCGCCATTCCTGTCGTGCTTTCCGAACTCGGCTGGATGACCATGACCATCGTGGACCTCATCATGGTCGGACGACTCGGGCCGGACGCCATCGGGGCCGTAGGCCTCGGCAATGCCATCTACTACGCACCTTCGCTTTTCGGCATCGGGCTGATGCTCGGCCTTGACACGCTCGTCTCGCAGTCCTGGGGCGCGGGCCGTTTCGACGACTGCCATCGCTCGCTTGCGCAGGCAATTTACATAGGGATCGCTTTTACACCGCTGCTCATGGCTTTCATGCTGGTTGCGCAGTGGATCTTCACCGGCCGCGGCGTCGATCCCACCGTTGCCGTGCTCACGCGCTCCTATGTTGGCATCCTCAACTGGGGCACGTTCCCGCTGCTCGTCTATGGCGGATTCCGGCGCTATCTCCAGGGCGTTGGGCGCGTTCGTCCCGTCACCTTCGCGCTCATCAGCGCTAACCTGATCAACGTCGCCGGTAACTGGATCTTCATCTACGGCCACTTTGGATTCCCTGCACTCGGCGTCCCCGGCTCCGCGCTCTCAACCGTCTTTGCGCGCGTCTACATGGCTGCGGTTCTGGTGTATGCCGCGTGGGCGCACGAACACGGCCGCGGCCACGCCCTGTTCACTCACTGGCCCAGGCCAGACTGGACGCGCATCCGCGCGCTGCTCAAGCTCGGCCTGCCCGCTGCTTCGCAAGTGGTTCTTGAGGTCGCAGCCTTTGGTGCGGCCACGGTGATGGCTGCGCACCTCACGCCCATCGCGCTGGCCACGCACGAAATCGTTTTGAGCGTCGCTGCTTATACCTATATGGTTCCGCTCGGCATCTCAGCGGCAGCGGCCGTCGCGGTGGGCCACGCTATCGGTGCGGGTAATCCTGCACGCGCTCGTCGCGCGGGAATCCTGGCCATCATTCTGGGAGCCAGTTTCATGGCACTGATGGCTGTGCTGCTGATCGTCATACCGCAACCGATCATCCGCATCTGGACGAATGACTCGCGCGTGCTCATTCTTGGCGCGCATGTTCTGGCCATTGTGGCCGGCTTCCAGATTTTCGACGGCGTCCAGACTGTTTCCACCGGCGCGCTGCGCGGCCTGGGCGAGACGCGGTTTCCGATGCTGATGAACTTTGCGGGCTACTGGGTTCTCGGGCTGCCGTTTGGAGCGCTGCTTTGCTTCTACTTCAAGTGGGGGCTATCCGGGCTGTGGACCGGGCTCACGGTTTCGCTGATTTTGATTGCGGTGCTGCTGATCACGCGATGGCTGAAGGATTCGCGCAAGCCTGTCGCGGCCCCAATTAAGTTAAGGGGCCACTAATTACCAGATACGCCGGATGCCGTAAGTATCAAAACCCTTCTGGTTGTTAATCATCGGAATATGCTCGGCCTGGGCCTGCGCGATCAGCATCCGATCAAACGGATCCCCGCGCGGACCCGGGAGGGCCACCGCGAAGCGCGTGTTCTACTGAAACGGCCAGCAGCTAATGGGTTTCCAGCGTGCAATCCCTATTTCTTGCTCTTCTTGCCGGCTTTCTTTGCCAGGTCGCTCAGACGCGTTTTTTCCAACTCTTCGCGCATTGCGGCTTCGGCGCTCTCGAAGACCTTCTTCAGCGCTGAGCCGACCTTCGCGGTCTGCCCTGAGAGGGACGCGGCGTGAAACAGGTCTCCGCCATCGAGCGCTGCATAAATATCTTTCAGCGTGATGGCCTTGGCCGGCCGCGCCAGTTTCGATCCGCCGTGCGGACCTTTCTGGCTATCGAGCAGCCCCGCCTGGTGCAGCAGTGAGAACACGCGTCGAATAACGACAGGATTGACGCTCAGCTTGCCGGCAACGTCTTCCGAGGTCTGCAGTCCATCCGGTTCAGCGGCGAGCAGGACCATGGCATGAACGCCGGTGGCGAATCGGGTATTTGCGGCCATTCGTCCAACCTACCACAGCTTTTTCCACACGGGATGAAATCTGTAACAATCCCCATAGTCTGTTCGGCCGCGTCGGCGATTCTGCACTGTACCGTGCACCAGGCAACCTGTACCCTGACTTTATGCGCATCCTCTTTGTCGGCGATGTTTTCGGTAGCGCCGGTCGCCGCATCGTGCGAGAACATATCGGCCATGTCATCGCCGGTCGCGCCGTCGATCTGGTGATTGTTAACGCTGAAAATGCCGCGGGCGGGTTCGGACTCACTCCAACTATTTCTGACGAATTCTTTGATCTCGGCGCGCATGTCCTCACAACCGGCAATCATGTGTGGGACAAAAAGGAAATCATCGACTACCTCAAGGGCGTCCCAGCCGACAGCGATGAGCGCCCGCGCCGCATTCTGCGTCCCGCCAACTACGCGCCGGAGACACCCGGCTACGGTGTCTACGAAGGCAAGCTGGCATCGGGGCAGAGCTACGCAGTGTTCTCCCTGCAAGGGCGCGTTTTCATGGCTAATAACGAAGATCCCTTTCGCACCGCCGACAAGCTGCTCAAACAGATCACGGCGAAGGTCATCATTGTTGACTTCCATGCCGAAGCCACTTCAGAAAAGTGCGCGCTGGGCTGGTATCTGGATGGGCGCGTTACGGCAGTTATCGGAACGCACACGCATATCCCGACGGCCGACGATCGCGTACTGCCTGGGGGAACGGCCTACCAAACCGACGTGGGGATGAGCGGCCCGTGGGATTCGATCATCGGCGTCGAAAAAGAGCTGGTGCTGGAGCGCTTCCTCACCTCTATGCCGTCGAAATTCGAGGCCGCCAAGGGCGATCCCCGGATGTCCGCGCTGCTGATCGAATGCGACCCCAGCTCTGGCCATGCCCTCTCCACGGAGCGGGTCCTGTTGGGCGAGTAACCGCTGGGCAAAAATCATACTTCGCGCCAGCCCCGCTTACCTGAGAAAATACAGCGAGAGGTAGTCCCGTTGTCCATCCACACGCCCGAAGAACTTGCCGCCATGCGTGAATCCGGCCGCATCGTCCGCCTCATGCTCGAGACCATGAAGGCCGCTGCCCGCTCCGGAGTGACCACGGAGCAGCTCGACGAAATTGGTGGCGAAGTGATGCGCCGGAACGGCGCCATCTCCGGCCCCACGTCTGTCTATCAGTTCCCCGGGGTCAGTTGCATCAGTGTTAACGACGAAATCGTCCACGGCATCCCGTCCAATCGCCGACTGCGCAACGGGGATCTGCTGAAGCTTGACGTCACCATTTCGAAAGACGGATTTATGGCCGACGCCGCCGAGACTGTCATCGTTGGTCCGCCTGTCACGGAGTCTGCCATCGGCAGCCGGCTTGCGGTTTGCGCTCAGCGCGCGTTTACCGCCGCCATGGAAGTCGCGCGCGCCGGTCATCGCGTCCGCGATATTGGCCGCGTCGTCGAGAAGGAAGTCAACGCTGCCGGCTTCTACGTGATTCGCGACCTGTGCGGTCACGGGATCGGGCGGACGATCCACGAAAAGCCGAGCGTCCCCAACTGGCCCGACCCCTCCGCTTCGGAAATGCTCACCGAGGGCCTGGTAATCACTGTCGAGCCGATCATCGCGAGCCGGTCGGGCAAGTCAGTTCTGGCGCGCGATGGCTGGACTGTGCGCACCGCTGACCGCGGTCTGGCCGCTCATTACGAGCACACGCTGGTGATCACGAAAAACGAGCCGTTGCTGCTGACCGCCGCCTGAGGGCTGGCTGTTCGGGCGACCGTGCTGCGTGCAGGCCAGATGGCGAGAGCCTGCTCCGGCTATCCCGATCCTCGAGTTATGCAACCGTTCGGTTGCATTTCCACAATACCCCGGCCTATTATGCAACCAGGAGGTTGCCTATGGCCACGGCTCATTCTGCGGAACGCACAGCTGACCGCATCGAGAAAAGCATTGTGCTGAAAGCCCCTGTCTCCCGCGTCTGGCGCGCTCTGACCGATTACAACGAATTCGGCGCATGGTTTCGTGTCAAGCTCGAAGGGCCCTTCAAGGCGGGCGAAGAATCCCGAGGCACGATCACCTGGCCCGGCTACGAACACCTCACGTGGCGCGCGGTGGTCCAGTCTATCGATCCCGAGCAGTATTTCGCCTTCACGTGGCACCCTTACGCCGTCGATCCCAACGTCAACTACTCAGAAGAGACTCCCACACTGGTCGAGTTCCACCTTGAGCCGGCAGCCGACGGCACCCTTCTCAAGGTCACCGAGTCGGGTTTCAGTGACCTTCCTGACGAGCGCCGGAAAGAGGCCTTCCTGCGCAATGAGGGCGGCTGGAGCCAACAGATGAAAAACATTGAGGAGTATGTCTCCCGGAATCCCTAAGTTGAGCTCGCGTGCGAAGGCTGTGTCGCGCCGGGAATCTCTTTCCCGTCGAACTGCTCTTCCTGTGTCTACGGTGCGACGCGGAGAGACTCAAGCGGCCGGTACCTTTGCTGCGCTTGGCGACCGCACCCGTCTCTCGCTGCTCGCCCGACTCGGCCGGGGAGGGCGCTGCTCGATTGCGCAGCTCACGCACGGTTCGAGTCTCACACGCCAGGCCATCACCAAGCATCTGCGCGTCCTTGAGCAGGCGAACATCGTCCGCTCTGCTCGTTCAGGCCGACACAGTTTCTTCGAGCTTGACCCGCGGCCCGTCCACGACCTGCGCGACTACCTCGATCGCGTATCCGCCGAGTGGGACGAAGGGTTGCTGCGCCTCAAATCCCTGGTCGAGAAATAAGGACTTTTCTTCTAACTTCGACTTACTCGCGATAAGTAAAAACCTTGTCTTCCAGGACATAATTTCGTTTATACTTGCGCCCACCCACGGAAAGGTTTACTGCCATGACCCGAGCTATCGCCGTTCTTGTTGCGATGTCCGCGCTGTTCGCACCGGCGCTCGTCGCCCAAAACTCCACGGTGTGTGTCTTCCAACAAAAGCAGGGTCGCGCTGTCGATGTCGACGGCGGACTCGACTCGAGCCTTCTCGCCAGGGAGCTCATTGCCCGCACCTCTTCCGGGTCGCCCGCTTTCGACATCCTCCCCATCACGGGATTCGGTCCAAAAGAAATTGATGCGGAGGCGCAGCACCGGAATTGTGCCTGGGTCGTAACGGTCTGGCGCCAGGAAGTTGGCCCTAACACTCCGGACTATGGAGGATCCCTGGGTAATACCCAGGCGAGCGCAGGGCAAAACAACACTCTCATGGTGAAGTCGAACAAAATCGGCGAGGACACGCTTCTGGAATTTACGCTGCGCAAGCCCGATAGCCATAAGGCGATTGCCAAAGGCGAGGGCGACGAGAAGACGACCTACGGTAGATTCGCCGACACCATCGTGAAGAAGATTAAGTAGAAGTTATCGGCTACGGTTGAGCGGCAGTCCGTTCGTCGGTCCTCAGTGTTTGTCCGAATCCACACACGCAGTGTCCACTGCCCTGCGTACCTGCTGAAACAGTGGCATTGGATTCTGCAGCCCTCCCGATTCCGAGCGGCGCCACAACCATGTGTGCAAAGCTGGACCGTCGCCTAGACCCTGGTAAACCCAAAGCGTATCGTTAGGGTCTCCAATCTCTCCGCCTACGCCCACTCCGCCGTTGCGTCCGCCGGCGCCGGCTGAGTCTGCGGGATCCTGACTGTTGGTTCCCGCATTCGGGGTGCCTCCCGCGCCTGGACCCTGGTCGGCTCCGCCGGGCCCGCCTCCTACACGCCCGGAGATGCCTGGATTGGGATCGCGCGAGGTTCTGGCTGTCACGCCTGCCTCCGCCAACCGGCCCGTGCGAACTACGAAAACCAGATCGGCTTCCGATCGCCTGACGACCAGGGTGTAGCGTTTCCAGTCTTCCAGCTGTTGTTGCAGATCAGCCGCCGCGTCGCGGTCGTCGTTCATCACATTCGGGTTGAGGACATCCCCCTCCGCTGTCTCCACGTACACAAACCGCGCGTGGCAGAACAACTGCGACAGTGGCGGATCCTTCTTCGCCTTCGCTGGCGCAGTTCCCACCGCTCCGCCCAGCACCAGCAAAACCACCCAGGAATGTTTCATGCGCTTGCGCCTTTCTTCAGAGAGCGGCGGCTTGTTGACGCATCCCCGAACCAGCCAGAGCCGAGGCAATTGTACGGTGGACGGAACAGCGCGCGCGAAGGACCCACGATTCTCCGCAGCCCAGGTAATCCATAGACGCTCCCTTAATGGCAAAGCCATCGCCGAAAACCGACCCAGTTGAGGGCTTGCGGGAACCTTGCGCTGGGTGGCGGGGTCTGTGGAGGAAGAGGCACGCCATGAACGCTGCGAGTTCGAGGGGGCTCAACGCGGAGCCCAATGTTACACCGCTGATTGATGTGTTGTTAGTACTCCTGATCATCTTTATGGTGATCGTTCCTGTCACGCCTCGAGGTCTACGAGCGATGCTTCCGCAGCAGCCGAAGAGTAGCCAGCCTGTGCCCGAGCGGACGATCGTTGTGCGAATCCTGGCCGGCCCCGCCGGCCCGAATTATGAAATCAACGAGGAGAAAGTCGACGGCAAGGCGCAATTCGTTTCGGAACTGACTCGGATTTACTCGATGCGAGCCGAAAAGGTGTTGTTCGTCCAGGGCGATCCTAACCTGAACTTTCAATCCGTTGCCGAGGTGATGGACATCAGCAGGGCGCTCGGGATCACACACCTCGGGATCCTGACTCCAGCTATGCGAGGAGTCTGATCGCAGGAGATCTCCGGGTAATCAATTCCGACGCTGGCGAGTCTTTAAGGTTGGACCGCCCAGGCCAGACCGTCCGGCTCGCCACCCACATCGATATGGCCGGTGACCGCCAGTGTCTTCAGATCCACCACGGCCACGTAGTTATCCGGACCGCAGGAGACGAAGGCTCGGGAGCCATCGGGATCGACCAGAATCCCGGCAGCTCCATGACCGATCGGCACCCGCTTGAATTCCCTGCGGGACGCTGCATCGTAGACAACCAGGTCGCCATCACCGAGCATGGAAATCAAAACCAGTTTTCCATCGGGCGTGAACTTGAGGCGATTGGCTCCGAAGGTCTTCGCATCGAGGGTGGCCACCACCTTACGGCTGGCAAGGTCGATCACCGAAAGCGTGCCATCCTGTGCGTTAGCCGTCCACAACTCACGCGCGTCGGGTGAGACGTCGAAGCCCTCGTCGCCTTTGCCGACTGCAATCACGGTCTCGTTCCAATCCATACGCGGCTGGGTTCCGCCGGGAGGTGGCTGGGGCGGTTGTGCGCCAGGAGGCGGACGCATGCCCGGAGGAGGTCCCATGGGCGGCAGAGCGGCGTAGTCCAGAATACTGACCGTCGCGGAGCTGACGTTGGTCGTGTAGATTCGCTTCTGATCGGGAGTCACGTAGATCATGTGGGTGCGATTCTGGCCGGTACCCATAATCCATTCGACCTTGCCGGAAGCTGGATCGAGGCGCGCAATCGCCTTGGCTCCCTCGGCCGTAAACCATAGCTTGCCTCCGACAAACGCCAGGCCGTGGGGACCATTCAGGGCTCCGGTATCGATGTCCGGGAGAGCCGTCTTGCCAACCAGGTCGATGACCGAGAGTGCATGGTAGCGGCCGCCGCCGTAAATGGAGACGTATGCCGTCTTGCCGTCGGCGGAGGCAATCACCTCATGCGGGTCGGGGCCCACCGGAGCGCGAGCAATCACCTTCAGGGTGGCTGGATCGACCATGGCCAGGGTGTGGTCGTGCTTCGAAAGCGCCAGAAGCATCCGCTGCGGCGTACTTTGGCCGTCGATACTGAGCTGGGCGCCGATCAGGCCAGCCAGGGCCCCGCAAACCAACATCGCGCTCCGAGTGAGCCGCATCGGTTTGTTCCTTTCTCTCGTGCCGTGAAAGTCCATGATGCCTGATGGTTGCGTTCCTTCGCTGCCAACTTACGGCTCTGAGGTGTGGCCACCCTTAGTTGCCGGGTCGGAGTCCTGATGACGGATTCGATAAACAAGGTATCCGACGACGGCGATGTTGATGACCAGCACGGCGATCTTCGGAATGGTGGAGTGACGGTGGATCTCGTAAATTTCCAGCGGAACGAGTGAGGTTGTGATCACCAAAGTAAACCACTCGGCCCAGCGTTTCAGGAGCCAGAGGCCGATGCCTTCTGTCATGAACAAAGCCGCATAAACAAAGCTGCCCAGTCCGAAGGCCTTCATCCGAGCAGGCGAAATATTCGCGAGCTTCGACAGGGCGCTGTCGATGTATTGGTTATCCGGGTCGAGGCCGAGTGTAGCCGTCCAATGGCTCAGCATCGCAGCCACATCCTTGTGAAGCAGCTTGAAAATGCCGGCCCCCACCACAATCAGGGTGCAGGCCTTCAGGAGCTTGAAGACGGCAATCAGGCGAATCAGTTTGCTGTGAGAAATGTTCATTCCGGCGGCGGGGCAGCAACGTCCCACGTACGATGCGGTTGGATGCAAACGGCAGTATCGCATGGCCTTATGTGGCGGCGGCTGATGGCACGATTGCCTGGGCAATGCTGCCATCCAGCCATTCCGACATATCAGATATTTCTGTGACGACAGAAATATCTGATATAATCGAACCATGAAGTTGAACGATTCCACGCGGCAGTTCATTCTGCACTGGGGCGAAATGGGGACTCGCTGGGGGGTCAACCGTACTGTCGCCCAGGTGCACGCCCTGCTTTATCTGTCACCGGAATCGCTGACCGCGGAGGACATCGCGGAGACCCTTTCCGTCGCACGTTCGAATGTGAGCACCAGCCTGAAGGAGCTGCAGAACTGGGACCTGGTGCAGGTGGACAGCCGCATCGGAGACCGTCGCGACTTCTATCAGACTTCCGCAGACGTCTGGTCGTTGTTCCTCACGGTGGTCGAACAACGGGTGGAACGTGAGATTGTCCCTACGCTGACCATGCTTCGCCGCTGCGCGGTCGAGGCCGAGGCGGAGCGCCCGTCCAATCCTGTGGTAGCCGCACGCATCAGTGCCATGCAGACTTTTCTGGAGCAACTCTACGGTTGGTACGGCCAGATGAAGAATTTGCCGCCGGCCAGCCTGCGCTCGCTCATCGGGTTTGGCAGCAGCATTACCCGGCTCCTGCCGAAGACAAAAAGACGGAGGCTGGACTAATGCCTGCTCTGATCATGGACACACCTGCAACAACAGCGGCGGCGACCTCCGCCGACAGCTTTCAGCGTTATTACGAAGAGGCGGGGCCGGACTACCATGCCTGGAGTGCAGGCTTCAACATGCACTTCGGCTACTTTCGCCGGGGGCTGAACCCTTTTGCGCGCGAGGCCATGCTGGAGGAGATGAATCGACAGGTGCTGGATCGTCTTCGCCTCGAAAGCGATCCAGCAGAACACATCGTTGCGCGCATTCTGGACATGGGTTGCGGCGTGGGCGCTACCCTGCGCAGCATTGCTCGCCGCCTTCCCTGGGTAGAGCTGACCGGCATCACTCTGGTTCCGTGGCAGCTGGAGCAGGGCCGGATCCTCAATGAAGTTTGCCCCGAGGCGGGTTGTATCTCTCTCAAACTCGGCAACTATGAACATACCGGCCTGGCGGCAGGCACATTCGACGCTGTCTACGCGATTGAGAGCAGTTGCTACGCGCGGGGCACGAGCAAATCGGCCTTCGTGAAAGAAGCGCATCGTCTGTTGCGTCCGGGCGGGCGAATGGTTGTTGCCGATGGCTTTCTCGGCCCGGGCAAGCTGCGCGGTCCGCAGAGCTCCATCTACCGAAAGCTCCTCGATTGCTGGGCGATCGAGACTTTTGGCGAAGTGGAACCGTTCCGGCGCGAACTGGAGCGTGCAGGGTTCCGGGACATCGGGATTGAACGAAGTCAGTGTCGGGTAACACCCTCGTTCCTACACGTTCCCTGGGTCACCCTGAAATTTCTGCTTACGAGCGTGGCGTTTGGCCATCGCGAGATGACGCGGGCACGGTGGAATAACGTCCTGGCGCCGATCCTGCTGCCGCTCGTTGGGTTCCCCGTGGGCCCGGTGGCTTACTACATCATCAGCGCCACACGGGTGTGAACTGTCGCGCGAAGGGGTGAGCGTGCTGGCTGCGGTGAGGGGGTACACTTCGCTTGCGCCATGCTGAACGCTCTCGGTTCCGATCTGTTCTTCGCACTGCGTCAGCTGCGCCGGTCGCCCGGCTTTGCGATCACCGCAATGGCGACACTCGCGCTCGGAATTGGGGTTACTACCGCGCTGTACAGTTTGATCGATGGCGTTCTGCTGCGGCCGTTTCCCCTCCCTCACCCGGAACAATTGATGGCCATTCACACCCTGGTGCAGGAGCCAGGTGGCCAGCCATCAGAGGTAAACACCTCGTGGCCTGATTTTCTCGACTGGCAGGCGCAGAATCACACCTTCACGGCGATCGCGGCGGTTCTGAGCGACAGCCGTTTGATTAGTCGCCACGATGGCTCCGAGGGTGCGGTGCTCCCCATCCATCGCGTCTCCCCCAGCTACTTCCGTGTTCTCGGTGTCGAGCCCTTTCTGGGTCGTAACTTCGAGCCGGCCGACGAGGCTGCCGGGCATCATGTTGCCGTCATCAGCTACGGTTTTTGGCAACGCGTACTCGGCGGAGATCCTCACGCCGTCGGTCAGGTGATCCTCATCAGCTCGGAGCCTTACACCGTGATTGGGATTATGCCGCGAGGTTTTGTGGAACCGAGCGGGGAGACAGTAGAGGTATGGCCCAACATTGCGCTGTACCTCGAGGGCTCTGACCCAGTCGCAAAGATGCGAGGCCGGTCCCTGGCCGAAGTGGTGGGGCGGCTGAAGCCTGGGGAGAACGAGCAGCAGGCTACAGCCGATCTGAGCGCAATCCAGGCAGGACTCGCTCAGAGCTATCGCGAGATTCGATCCTGGAAAGCGGTCAGTGTGGGCTCGAAGCTGGAGGACGTGACGGCCTCTATGCGGCCGACATTGCTTCTGCTGATGGCTGCCGTGCTCTCCGTCCTGCTGATCGTCTGCAGTAACGTCGCGGGGCTCATCCTTACCCGTGCCATGAGCCGCACTGGCGAGGTGGCTTTGCGCACGGCGCTGGGGGTTTCTGCCTGGCGCGTCTGGCGACAGCTGCTGACCGAATCGCTGCTGCTGGCCGCTGGTGGCGGCCTCCTGGGAGTGGTCCTGGGCTGGGCTCTTTTGCGCCTGGCTCTGCCCTGGATTCCGGAAGAGATGCCGCGCCTCGATGAAGTGGGCCTTAACTTCCGGGTGCTGCTTTTTACGGCCGGCATTTCCCTGCTCTGCGCGGTGTTCAGCAGCTTGTGGCCGGCCTGGAAACTGATGCAGGTCAGTCCTATGGATGCGCTGCGCGAACAGGGGCATAAGGCGACGTCGGGGCGACGCTCTCGCCGCATGCAAAACACCCTGGTGGTGGTGCAGGCCACGCTGGGCATCACGCTGCTGATCGGATCTGGATTCCTGATTCGCGGGTTCGTGAACGTGCGCAACACCAGAACCGGCTTTGAGCCCGACCATCTGCTCAATTTCATGCTGCCGCTGACGGAAACCCGCTATCCGGACCAGACGCGGCCAGCTTTCTACCACGCGCTGATCACCCGGCTGGCTGCGATCCCGGGAGTGGAAAGCGTCTCGGGTGGTTATCCGTTGCCGCTCCAGGGCGCGTACCACGAGGCGGATGTCGAAATCGATGGCCGTCCGAATCCACCCGATCATGCGCTCAGCACGCTGGTGGGCGTCGCCGAACCGGGATTCTTCGAAACTCTCGGCGTGCCGCTGGTGCGCGGGCGTTTGTTCACGGTGAGCGATGACAATCGCGACGCGCCGCGGGTGGTCCTTGTGAATCAGGCCTTCGTGAAGAAGTTTTTTCCGGATGTTGATCCCCTTGGGCGGCACATTCGCCCGGACGTTCGCGAGTTGCGCAACCAGGCGGGCAGCATTGATCCGATGGGCGATGCGGACCGTGAAATTGTGGGCGTGGTCGCAGATATGGAGGAGGATTCACGGATCAATCCGCCGGAACCCTTTGTGGCGTTTCCTTACGCACAGGCAACCGCGCTGATGCGGCCGACGTTGATTGTCCGCACAGCGGGGGATCCGATGCAGCAGGTCAAGGCTGCTTCGGCCGCGGTGCAATCGATGGACCCGGCGCTGTTCCTGATCAGCCCCCGCAGCATGGAAGAGCAACTGGGGCGCGCTTCCGGGACGCAGAGATTCGAAACCTGGCTGATTGCGGGATTTTCGACGATCGCGATGTTTCTTACCGGCCTGAGCTTGTATTCGATGCTGGCCAGCATGGTAGCCACGCGCAGGCGTGAGATTGGCCTGAGGATGGCGATTGGCGCCGCCAGGGCTGACGTGGTCTGGATGGTGGTGGCGCGCGCGGTGACGCTGCTGTTTGCGGGTGTCATTGGCGGCAGTCTGCTTGCAGCCGCAATTCTCCGCGTTGTCGGCAGCCAGTGGTGGTCGCACGAGATGCTGTTTGGCGTTTCGTGGACCGACCCACGATTGATCGCGCCCATGGTCGCGGTATTGGGTGCGGTTGCTGTCGCTGGTTGTCTTTTGCCTGCCTGGCAGGCGACGCGCATCGAGCCAGCGCATGCACTGCGCGACGAATAGGCACCTGGCGAGGCGGTTCTGCTTTTCGACCTTCGCTAGAATTGCTTTATGTCTGACAATGCTGCGGCGCTGCTCGCTTCCCCTGAGGTGCTGGCTCGCGCCCGCAAGATCAAGCTGTTTCTGATGGATGTGGATGGCACGCTGACGGATGGAGGCGTGTGTCTGATTTCGACGGTTGCGGCCGACGGGTCGGGCGATCCGGCGGTTACCGAAATGAAAGTCTTCAGCGCGCATGACGGGCAGGGCCTGAGCCTGGCGCACACCATGGGAATCCAGACCGGCTTTATCACGGGCCGCTCGTCGCCGGCGGTCTCGCAGCGCGCCAAAGAACTGCATGTCAGCTTCGTCTATCTGGGACAGAAGAAGAAGACGCAGGCGTTTGAAGAGGCCATGCAGAAGGCGGGCGTGACCGAGGACGAAGTGGCTTATCTGGGCGACGATCTGCCCGACATTCCGCTGGCGCGGCGTGCCGGCCTGGGTGTTTGTGTTGCCGATGGAGCTCCGGAGCTGGCGGCGGTGTGCCACTACACCACGCGTCGGGTTGCGGGACACGGCGCGGCGCGGGAGGTGATCGAACTGATCCTCAAAGCGCAGGGGCGTTGGGAAGAGGCTGTGCCGCAGGCGCTGGCGTAAGAGGATTTTACGGGGCCGCCCGATCTCAAACCGACCGGCGAAAATCAGGCTTTTCTCTTGCGGGTGGTACGACGCCTCCTAGCCTCGGCTGCCCGCCCGGTTCCGGGAGCCTCCCGCTTTTCTTCCTCGGTCATCGGTCCATTGATTTCGAGCAGCCCTTCGGGCAGCCGCATTTCCACGAGGCGGTTGGCCGTATCGAGGTGCACCAGGTACTCCGCGACAAACGGGATCATGAGCTCCTCGCCCGCCCTGCGAACTACCAGCAGTTCCGTGCTCGACGACTGGCGATCCACGTCGGAAATCTCTCCTACTTCCGCGCCACCGCGGTTGAGGTCCACCAGCCGGCAGCCGATGAGGTCGCTCATGTAAACGGAACCCGAATCGAGAGGGGCCCGCTGCTCGGCGGGAATGGCCACGGCAAAACCGCGCAGGGTCTCGGCTTCATTGATCGAATCAATGCCCTGAAATTTCATCACCATGCGGCTGCGCAGGAACCAGAAGTTCTCGAGCTGCATCTCGCGAGCGCGTGTGCCGACACGCTCGGGCGGAATCAGGAAGAGCCGTGAACGCTGATGAAAGCGCTCGGGAAAATCGGTTAGGATTTCAGCGATCAGCTCGCCGCGCCGGCCCTGCGGCCGGATGAGCCGCGCCACCAGCACCCAGGCTGCGTCGTTCCGCGGAAATGCGTTCCCCGATGCGTTCATACTGGCATAGCCGTTGATACCAGCAGAACGATCCGCTGCTTTGGGCACCGGCGCATCGTGCATGGAATACCCCTGCGGTCCGCGAAGGCTGAATGGAGGGGACGCGACTGCTCCCCCACTCCCATTATTCCTCGGAGGCGGCGGGTCCCTGGTGGTCCTCTTCGAGAATGTCGAGAGTGTATCGATGATGGTGCTTCATGCTGACAGCCCCAAGAATCGTCCTCACGGAACGCGCAGTGCGACCCTGCTTGCCGATCACCTTCCCGACATCTGTGGGGGCGACCCGCAGGCGCAGCACCGTGCTCTCGTCTCGTTCCACCGCTTCAACAACCACAGCCTCGGGAAGATCCACCAACGCTCGCGCAATCTGGGTTACTAATTCCCGCATGTCATCGGGTTTGTCTGTTGTCTGCTTCATCCTGCCCCCCATTGGGAAGACACACGTCGTTCATCTTCCGGGGCTATCGCGGATAGTACCGTAAAGCCTGCGATGGACAAAAGAACAATCGACAGACTTTTGTTGCCCCGGAGGTGCAAAAGTAACGTTGTAGGGAGGATCTGGAGCAGGCGAGCGGTCGACGCCTCCGTAACGCGCTGGATTCAGGCCGCCGTTGAAGCGTCCGTCTTGTCCGACGTACTCTTTTTCGGAGCAGCAGGCTCACCAGCAGGGGAAGAACCGGAACGCAGCAGGTTCGCGACTCTGTCCGACGGCTGTGCGCCCTTACCCTTCCAGTACTCGATACGCTCAAGCTTCAGATCAACGGAAGCGGGACTGGTTCGTGGATTGTAAGTGCCGACCACCTCCACCGAACGGCCGTTCCGGGCGCGGTCCTTTTCAATCACGACCACGCGGTAATACGGTTGTTTGCGCGCGCCCACGCGCGCCAGACGAATCATCAACACAATCGGTTGTCCTTTCAAGTTTGGCAAATCCCCGATTCGGGGCGACGATCGAATCAGGGCAACTGATCCAGTCTCCTAATATATCAGGGACTTCCCGGCATCGGTCTTTTGGCGTGCGGAATCTGTGGTATGGCGCACGGAATTGTCCGGAAACAGAACGGGATGGGGTATCGATTTGGCCGGAGGGCCGGAATTCATATTTTGGTTCTTGTCAGCTTGGCCTGCTGGTCGGACGTTGGGGACGCTACTTCCCGCTTTCCACCGACTGGCGAAAATAGTCGAGACAGAGCCTTAGCCCGGTCTTCAGGTCGATTTTCGGCTCCCATCCCAGCAGTTGCCTGGCTTTGGTGATGTCGGGCCGTCGCTGGACCGGATCGTCCTGCGGCAAGGGTGCAAAGCGAATCTTGCTGGAGGATCCGGTTACCTCGAGGATTTTCTTCGCGCATTCGAGGATGGTCCACTCCTCGGGGTTGCCGATGTTCACCGGCAGGTGTTCCTCAGAACGAGAGAGGCGAAGAATTCCGTCGATCTCGTCCGACACGTAACAGAAGCTGCGGGTCTGAGTTCCGTCGCCGTAAATGGTGAGGTCTGCACCCTGCAGAGCCTGCATCGTCAGGTTTGAAATGACACGCCCGTCGCTGCCCTGCAGCCTTGGACCATAGGTATTAAAGATACGCACCAATCTGGTGTCGACCTGGTGGTAGCGGTGGTACGCCATCACCATCGCCTCGGAGAACCGTTTGGCTTCGTCGTAGACCGAGCGGGGACCCACCGGATTGACATTTCCCCAGTAGCTCTCTGGCTGCGGATGCACGGTCGGGTCGCCGTAACACTCCGATGTGGAGGCATGCAAAAAGCCGGCACCATGTTTTTTGGCAAGCTCAAGGGCGTTCCTCGTGCCTTCCGATCCGACACGAAGGGTCTCGACACCGATCCGCATGTAGTCAACAGGACTGGCCGGCGAGGCGAAATTGAAAACAAAATCGACCGGGCCGAAGTCGAAGGGCTCACAGATATCGTGCTCGATCAACTCAAATCGGGGCTCATTCGCAAGGTGTTCGAGGTTGGCGGCTCTACCGGTGCTGAGGTTGTCGACTCCGAGGACGCAATGGCCTTCTGCGAGGAGCGCATCGCAGAGATGCGATCCCAGAAAGCCTGCTGCGCCGGCGACCAGGACGCGAGAGCCAGCAATTGTTTTCCCAATATCCAATGAAAAGCAATTCCTCCGAATGAAAACGCGGCACTTTCATATCGGTGAAAGGCGAGGGAGCACACACCTGCCGCACGATGCCGACAATTGATCGGTCTCGCCCCCGATGTTACCATGACGATACTGCGACGGTAGTTTTCGCAATCGTCCAAAGGCATCTAATGCAATCGATTTCGACCGGCGGCAAGGCCGATACTCGACAGACCGCAGCAAAAACGTCCAACGCTGTTCGCGTCGCTTACTTCGTCAGCCACCCAATACAGTATCAGGCTCCAATGCTTCGGCGCATTGCCCAGGAGCCAGATATCGATCTGACTGTTTTTTTCAGCAGCGATCTTTCGGTGCGCGGATACAAAGACAGTGGGTTCGGTGTCGCAGTTAAGTGGGATGTTCCCCTGCTCGACGGCTATAAGCACGAATTCCTGCCACGCCTGGGGGACGGCGACAAACTGGGCTTTGCGAAGCCATTGAATTGGGGGATTTTTGGTCGCCTCCGTAAGGGAAAGTTCGACGCAGTATGGGTGTTCGGTTATCACCGTCTGGCCTGCCTTCACGCGATCTTCGCCGCGAAGTTACTGGGCCTGCCGGTGATTATCCGCACGGAATCCAATCTGCACGATCACGTGCGATCAAAGACGAAGCTGGCCATTAAACGCGTATTCTTCGGCATGCTCCGCACGGGAACTGACTGTGTCCTTTCCATCGGCAAAAGCAATCGTAAATATTGGGAGCACTATTTCGGCAAGAACTTCCCATCTTTTCCCACGCCTTACGCGGTCGACAACGAGTTTTTTCACCGCAAGGCGCTGGAAGCAGCTCCGCGCCGGGAGCAGTTCCGCAGCGAACTCGGCCTCGAGCCCGGGCGGCCGGTCATCCTCTATGCGTCGAAACTGCAGACTCGCAAGCGCTGCGTCGATCTGGTTGAGGCCTATATTCAGAACGCCCCCGGCCTCGGGATGGATCCGCCGGCTTATCTCCTTATCGTTGGAGATGGTGAAGAACGAGCTAATCTCGAGGCCCGCGTTCGCGAATCACGTCTCACCAGCATTCGTTTTCTTGGATTCCGAAATCAAACGGAACTCCCGCGGCTGTATGACCTCTGCGATGTCTTCGTCTTGCCCTCCTACGACGAAACGTGGGGACTTGTCGTGAATGAAGTCATGAACGCGGGACGCGCAATCATTGTTACCGATCAGGTTGGCTGTCAGCCGGACCTTGTTCAGGATGGGTTCAACGGTTTCGTCTATCCAGCGTTTGATGTCGATGCACTTGCTCAAGGTCTCCGCCAACTTATCGACGACCCCACGAGGCGCGCTGCTATGGGAGAAAATAGCCTGCGCATCATTCAGCAACATAGTTTCGAACAGGATATCGCAGGACTGCGGAAGGCGCTGGCCTCGGTCTCACCCGGGTTCGCGGCGTAACGAAGAAACGCTCCGTACCCTTCGCCTTTCAGGGAATCCAGCCAATGTCGCTACTACGCACCTTACGGTTCATTGCCAACCATCCGCTGAATAGAGATCGTAAGGCTCATGCGCTGCTCGGTTTTCTGAAATGGCAAATCGGTAGTCGACTCGTTCCTGGTTCAGTCGTCGTGGATTGGGTTCGCGACACGCGCGTCATTGTTCGCCCCGGTGACACCGGGATGACGCAGAACGTGTATTGCGGCCTACAGGATCTGGAGGACATGGCCTATGTCCTGCACGTAATGACGCCGCAGGACCTCTTTGTTGATGTGGGCGCAAACGTCGGCTCCTATACCGTTCTGGCCTGCGCGGTAAGTGGGGCCCGAGGTTATTGTTTTGAACCTGTACCGGCTACGTATCGGCGGCTACTCGACAACCTCGCGATCAACAATTTGGCGTCGCGAGTTAAAGCCATGAATATTGGGCTTGCCAGTGAAGACGGCGAACTCAACTTCACAGATTCAGAGAACTGCACAAACCACGTAATCGTTGCGGGCGAGAGCCGGGCAAACTCTATTAGAGTTCCGGTACATTCGCTCGATTCCATCCTCGGCGGTGAATCGCCTTCGCTGATCAAGATTGACGTTGAAGGATTTGAGCAAGCAGTTTTGGACGGCGCGGAGGCCGTGCTAGCCAACCCGTTACTCCACTCCGTGCTGATGGAATTTAATGGGTCAGGAAATCGCTACGGTTTTGACGAGGAAAGCATTCTGCGCAAAATGGAGAATTATGGTTTCTCGACCTACGCGTACGACCCGTTTACAAGAGAACTGCATTCCCGACCCGGTAAAAATGCTCTGGGCAATAACACTTTGTTTATTAAGAACGAAAGAGTAATCCGGGAAAGACTTGATCGCGCTCCCCGGATCTCGGTAGGTACGCAGGAGCTCTGAAAGGATCGAATTGGTTTTCCCCGAACAGTTTCCGGTTCTCATGACAGATCTCCCTCGCAGACGCCGAGTCCTCCTGACCTGCGATCCGCGCCGGGGATCGACCTCGGGCTATCGAGCAAAAAGTCTGCAGCGGCTCAATCAGGAGGTGATCCTATTCGACCTCTCGAAATATGGACATGAGTGGAAATGCGTGAAGAGGCTGATGGTTCGAGCGCCGATCGGCCCGTTCATGAGCCGCATCAATCGAGATCTGCGGCGCTTAGTTCGGGAACAAAAGCCGGATGTGGTCCTGTTTGACAAGCCAACCCATTTCACGAAGAAGACGATCCTCGAAATCAGGCACAGCGGCGCTCTGACCGTCTGTTACAACCAGGATAATCCTTTTGGACCGCGGAAGGATCCTGGATGGTATCAATTCAGAAAGGTCTTCCCTCTCTTCGATTTGCATTGCGCCATTCGCGAAACCGATGTCGTCCGATTTCGAGAATGGGGCTTGAACTGGGTCAAAGTCATGTTCAGTTTTGAGCCAACTATGAACTTCCCACCCCCGCAGGGATGGTCTGACGCAGATCGGTCCCGGGATGTGTCTTACATAGGAAGTCCCTACGAGGAGCGTCCGGAATTCCTTCGCCGCCTTGGCGAGGAATACCATATCCCGGTGACAATCGCGGGAACAACCAGATGGAAAGACTTCCTGCCACCAGATCTCTTCGCCCGATATGTCCTTGACGGTCCGCTATTCGATTCTGAATACCGCGAGGCGATGTGGCGGTCCCGCATAAATGTCAGCTTTGTCACTCGCCTAAATGAAGACGATATCAGTCACAAAAGTATCGAAATCGCCGCTTGCCAAGGATTCCTGCTCGCTCGGCGCTGCGAGGGGCATCAGGCCATCTTCGAAGAGGACAAGGAGGCGGTTTTCTTTTCCTCTGTAGAAGAATGCGCCGAAAAGTGCCGCTTTTACCTTGGCCATCCCGCTCTTCGCGAGGAAATCGCACGCCGTGGCCGTGAACGTGCCGTAAGGTCAGGCTACGACAATGACACTCAGCTTAGCCGCATTCTCAACCACCTCGATGGTTCAGACGTGGCCTGAGTTTAGAATCGCTCGACGTTCCTCAGCGATTTTGGTGGCGCCAAAACAATGCCTCGACTGCTAATCGTCGCCAGTTCCCATCATAACGGACCGCCTGCTGCTATTTCTTACCTTGACAGCACGATCTCCTGTGACCGGTATCAACCTTACAATCCAAGCCGCGCACCACGAGAGAATAACGATATATAAAGGATTTTTTATCAGAACCTCGGTGATATCGTGTCCCATACTTCCTTCCATGAGCTGAAGAAACAGAAGGACTGCCGCTACGGTTCCCCATGGACGTTGTATCTCAAACATGCTTTCATAAACCACAAATATCGCAGGCATAACTACGAAAGCAAACGCCGCGACACCTAACCAGCTAAACGCGCCGTAACTATCGGAGATCGACGTAACAGTGGAATTTGTAGTCTCAAACGCATCGCCTTCCTGACCATCGAGATGGCCGAGGTATTTGTTGGAACCAATTTCAGGTTTATCGCGATAAAGGAAACGTGGGATTTCGGTCAGAACGTCGAGTCTGATGGATGTAAATCCATAATGAAATCCCGTGGCGCACGCATTGATTAGAGTGCTGTCCGGCCCGATCAAAGCGAACCGGTTCATGGTCACGGCGTTCGCCGACGCGAAGTAATTCACCGAGCCTGGAGCGGCCAACGCGCCTTCTCCAACCGTGCTTTTAATCGTCTCCCATTGCGAAGGAGCCGACTCTAACAGCTTAAACATTGTGGTGAGTTGCTCTGTTATCGAAGCTTTGCCTCCAAAACTCCGCGAGTACAGATAAAAGGGCGAAACCACCACGAAAAATAGTACTGCAATTGAAATTGCTGCCACAGTGTGCTTTAGCCTAAACCGAAACTTGCGAAGATAACAGGTAAGAAAAATGATCGCGAACGGCTCTACAAAGCCAAGGCGTGCGCCGTAGAGGAACCCATGAAACGCCAATGCGATAGCGGGCCACACTGCCATCCATCCGAGGCTGTGCTGACCGGAGGAGGTGCGAATGCGATTGTCCACGGCAAGTACGAGCGAGAACGGCAGCAAAAACGAGAGAGCGCGCGCGAACCCATGGCCCAGCGAAGCATCAGCATTTCCGCCGGCAAACTCGAGTATCAGCAGCCAGGCCGTACCTAATAAGCCCCCCGATAGTGCGACAAGATAAAGATACCTGAGTTGCGCAGGCGTCTCCGATTCCGTCGGTTTTGGAAGCGTCAGACGTACCCGTGAAAACACGAACGTTCCCAGCATCAGAAACCCGAAGTAAACGGCGTAAACCGTGATTGTCAATTCCGGAACATCCAGGTTGATGTCGGCTCTTTCAAACAGAAGAACCTTGCCGACCTGGGAAATCACCAGGGTGGTGAGGGCAAACCTGGTGAACGCAATTCCGCTGATCGTTCCGAGACCGCCGAGGATGTTGTAGGTCACGCACGCAGAAAGGACTGCCAATGCCATCATGCTGGCAAAGTACAGAGATGTGCCCGCGAGGATTTCGCCAACGTAGAGAGAAGCAACGAAAGAAAGAACCAGCAGGGGCGGGAGGATAAAATTCTTGATCATTGCCGAATCCAGCGCCGTCGCGACTCCTTCTCACAAAATAGCTTCGCCCCTCGAAAGCCAGCGACCTAACCGGGGCATCATCTTCAATCGGACCCAAAACCTCTTACGATTTCCGACGATCCTCTATCGATTTCAATCTGAGTCATAGAGGATACCGCGAGAGATGCTCCTATCCCCTGACCGCAATGCTGATGACCGGAGATCCACTTCCACTTCCGTTCTCCGCGATCACGCATGAGACGGCTCAGTCGCTCAACTGTTTGCCACGACAATTCTGCGATTCCCAAAATACAGATCAGGTTCCAGGGAAAGCGTGCAAGCGGGATCGGGTTTTGCGGATGCAAGAAATAAGTCTGCCAGATATAGACGCTATACGAAATCACCCCGATGTGAGCGATAGGACGCCAGTTCAACAACCTCCCAAGCTTGGTCTGAGAGTTTCGAATACTCCAAAGGAGCATAAAGACCAAGCACAATCCGTCCAGCGTATACCCCATAGATAACGTGTATTTGTTACCAAACATCACTCTGAGTATCGCGGAGATGCCGAAAAACCAAAGTGGAGGCAACCATGCGAAGTTGTTCACGCGCTGGTATAGGTTCTCAAACTTCGCAGATCCCTCGGCCAGGCACGCCCAGCAACCAAACATGAGAGCGTCCATGTGGCCAGGTAAAAGCCCATCAATCCTGGCTCGGAAGGGCTGGTCGTGAACCAGCGGGAACGTGGCAAGACGGAACACTGGCGCAATTACAAGAAGTAGCACGGCCAGTCGAGTCGCCCCAGCACGCCCGCTCCATCGCAAAGCCAGCAAAAGAGCAATTGGCCATAACAGGTAAAACTGCTCTTCTATACAAAGGGACCAAAAATGCCCGAACATGAACTCGTGCGAATGAAAATCGAGGTTGCGTGTGAATGTGAGCGCCGTGAACAGCTCGCGCTTGTCCGCGTGAAGTCCGGTCAGCGAACCCGTGATGGCAATGAAGAGTATGTAGGCATAGAGCGGTGGTCCGATCCGAAAAAATCGCCGATAGTAAAAGCGCCTCAGACTAAATTTGCCGTACCGGTCATGTTCGTTTAGAAGGAGCTTGGTAATGAGGTACCCGCTAATGACAAAGAAGATGAAGACACCAACTCCCCCGTCCAGGAAGTTACCCCATACGGAATGCCACCCGTAGCGGACTTCGCCTTCCTGCCACGAGTGGTTTGCTATGACCAAGAAAATCGATAACGCTCGATAGCCATCCAAGCTGGGTATCCGCTTCATTCTGCCGCCTGGTTTTCAAGAAGTGTTGGTTTTAATCTCGCCTAACGTCACTGGCACCGATCTCGTTATGGAATTCGATAAATCAGACCGCTCGTAATTCCCGCACTCACGCCGGCGCCTCCGACGGCCATCCCGGCTTTAAATCCGTTACTGGGTACCAAAAGCACGTCATCGGAGGCCAGGGCCACATCTCGCTCTTTCCCGTGCATGACTTTCTTCAGATCCATTTGAATTTCGACATGCTGGTCGTCCGGCGTCTTGCGTATGATGACTACCTTCGAGAGAGCGGCTCCAAAGTTCAGGCCACCGGACATTGCGATGGCGCGCATAACCGTAATGGGTGCGTTGCTTGAAAGCGGAATTGCCGATGGGGTCTTGACCTGCCCGATAACAAAAACATTGCCGACTTTGGGCACGATGACAGTATCGCCGGCCATAAGCGGAATGTTGGTTTCGTCGGTCGTCTTTGGATCCGTTCCCAAGATAATCGTAATTGGATTAGGCTCGCCAACGCGTCGGACGGTGATCGTATGGCTCGCGAGCGGAGTAAACCCGCCGCATGCAGAGATCACGTCCAGAAGCCGCAACTGTCCGAACGCTGGAATCGGCGCCGGCTTCTGGACTTCGCCCAGTACCGTAATGACCCGGGTAGGCGAATCCACCAGAGAGACGGTTACCTGAGGATCGACGAGAATTCCCTTGTCCTTTAGTTCTCTTTCCAGATAGAGCGCCGTCTCGGATGGAGTCATACCGGCAACTTTCACCACCCCGATGTAGGGCAGCACAATCTCGCCCTGAGCTCCGACCTTAACGCCGCCCACACTGCCGCTTCCTGTGGTCAGTTCGGGCGCGCCATAGGTTGCAATCGAGATGACATCTCCGGGCATGATCTTCACATCGACGTATTGAGCCTGCAGGGCGGCATTGGGACCAGGCGCCTGAGTCGATGGTGTGCCCACCGCTGGGCCGGCAAATTGTGCTACCGCCGAGCTAACGCCAAAGGTCATGACGCAGCGGATCACTGCCGTGAAGGCCAACCGGTGAACTAGCCCAGCTTTCATTCCGTCTCTCACTTATTTCCCATACTCATAGGTGTAATAACCCAGGTAGCCGTAGTACTCCGGCAGCGAGGCATCCACGCCGTTGAATACGAAACCGTAGACCTTCACATCCAGTTCATGCAGAATCTCAGCGGCTCGAGCCAGCATGCGGCGCGTGCAATATCCCTGCCGGATCACCAGCACCATACCATCGGCTTGCGCTGCCACGATCGCCGGATCGGTCACGGACAAAACGGGAGGCGTATCAAAGATGACATAGTCATAGCGCTGGCGAAGCTGGCGAACAACTTCGGTCATTTGATCGGAAGCCAGCAGGTCGGCAGGCAACGGGGGTACAGTTCCGGACGGAATGACATCGAGCGTCGTCAACGTTTCGTGAGTTTGGGTGACCTCGTCCAGTGTGTAATAACCCGTCAATACTTCGGACAGTCCCTTGCCGCCCTCGAGACGGAGACGCTTATAAACCGAGGGTCGGCGCATATCCGTATCGACCAGGGCCACTTTCTTGCCGCCCTGGGCCAGCACGGCGGCCATGTTCACCGAAACCGTCGACTTGCCTTCCGATGGCTGACAGCTGGTCACGGCAATCACCTTGGACTCCCTGGAGGTCGTCGACAAGCGCATGGAAGTTCGCAATGCCCGGAAGGATTCGGCAAACGGTGAACGCGGGTCCCTTAACAACTCCGGACCGACGACCCACTCCAGCTCCGACCCTTTGCTCTTCCAGTGGCTTTGCGGGATCATGGCCAGCGATGGCAGACCCAGGATTTCCTGGATCTCATGGGCATCGCGGAGACGAGTGTCCATCTTCTCCATGAAGAGCGCCAGAGTAAACCCGCCGAAGAGGCCAAAGAGTGTGCCTATGATCCCGAGGCGCAATGGGGAGGAACTCGACGGCCTCAGCGGCGTGGACGCAAGATCGACAATGCTGATATCGGCGGAATCGAGGCCGGCATCGACCGCAGCCTCTCGCAGTCGTCCGACGATGCTTTCATACATCTTGCGGTTGGAATCGTACTCCTGGCTGAGCAGCATGTACTGCACCAGGTCGTCCCGCTGGCCGTAAAGCTCCTGCGTCTTGTCATTGAGCAGCTCACGCGCCTTGTTCTCGGCAGTCTGGGCGAGGTTAAAGGACGCGTTGGCTTCCTCCAGCACTCGGTGCTCCTGTTCTTCAATCTCTCCGTTCACCGCATCACTTTGTGCTCTTAGCTGTTTGACCTGCGGATAATTGGGTCCGTAGAGAGGTTGAAGGTGAGCCAAATCTGAAGCTACAGAGGCACGTTGAGCTCGCAGGTTAGCCAACAAGCCTTCCGATCCAATCGCCCCCGGAGTGTTAGGAGGAGACTCCTGAATCTGATCGGGCGGTAAGGACCGCAGAATGCGATATCGAGCCTCGGCGAGCACGCGTTGTTCCGATGCGTCCGCGACATTCTTTTCCAGGTTGGCGATCTCCTGGACCATCAGATTGTGCTCCGGATCGAGCGCCATCACACCCAACTTGCGCTGGAGATCCACCATCTTGTTCTGGGAATCCTGCACGACCTGACGGAGGTCATCCATCTGCTGCGTCAACCATTTGCTGACTTCACGGGTGGTATTGAAGTGGGTGGAAAAGTTGTTCTGAATGAAGGCAGTTTCGAGCTCGTTTACAACCGCCGATGAAAGCTTCGGCGACGAACTCGTATAAGCGATCGTAATCATCTGGGTGCGCGGAATGCGCGTCACCGTCAGATGCCCTCGCAAATTGCCAATCACTGCATTCCGCAGCACCGGATCGTCGAGACTCTGTGGCGGAGCGGGGACCGATTTATCGCTCAGAAAAGCCGGCTTCACCGACAGACGTCCCCCGCGGCCCATAAAATCCGGATTATTCTGGAGATCCAGCTTCTCCGCCACCTCCCCCAGGAGCTTTTCGCTTTGCAGTATCCGGATATCGCTCTCCATGACTACATCGAGCGTGCTTGTAGAACCCAATGCAAGCGAGATTGATTGCTTAAGTTCGGAGGCTGATCCCGGACGGATCTGGATTTCCCCGGTAGCGGTGTACTTTTTCCCACGAACAAAACCTGCCAATGCTGCCAGCAATCCGACTCCTAACGCCAGGCTCAGCAGGAGCACGCGCCTTTTCCGGACCACCAGCCAGAGATCCGTGAGGGATACGTCCTTCGCCTCCGGAACCGGGGAAACCGGTTTGCTGCGAATCACTTGTTGCACTTAACCTCTCAGTATCCGGAACCGTGACCAGAATCCCGGATGGGGGACTTTTTTCGTGAATTTAGCGCCGCATACGAACCCAGCGAACGGCCGTTCGAGAAAAAAGGGCTTGCTTCCGGATAATCCACAGAAACAGCGCTGGCGGTGCGCCATGCATTATGCCCAGAGAATTATCGCTCCGCTGCAAAAGCGTAGTTCGAGTGTATCGCCCTGTTTCCTCCTCGGTCAACGAGCGCTGACCGGGGGGGTGCCCTGATTTGAAACCCCTTATCGTGACGATGGCCGGCGCGTTAGGTCATACGCCAGGCATCCGGAAATGTTTCAGACCGACGCCTTCGCCGATATTGGCTTCCATCCGGTCGGCGCGTGTCCCAGACGGATTAATGCCGGAATGTCCTTTGCTTGCCGCGGAGGTGCGAACAGGTAACCCTGCATGATGTCGCATTTCATTCCGGCAAGAGCTTCGGCCTGTTCTTCTCTTTCCACCCCTTCGGCCACTACCTGGAGCCCCAGGCTGTGGGCGAGAGAAAGGATCGCGCGAACCAGGGCACTGGTTCCATTCGACTCGCAGAGTCGTTCGATGAAGGATCGGTCGATCTTCAGTCTCTCAATGGGAAGCTGGTGCAGATGCTGCAGCGAGGAATAGCCGGTTCCGAAGTCGTCGACGGAAAAATGGACTCCCAGGTCCGCCAGATCCCTCATCTGCCGCGCCAGGTCTTCGAGGTTCCGCATGACCGTCGTTTCCGTCATTTCGATTTCGAGAGTATCCGGCGCCACGCCCGTCTCTCTCACCGCCTGGCGGACCTGACGGGAGAAATCCATACGCATAAACTGCAGCGGTGAAACATTGATCGCAATCCGTGGAACGTCAAGGCCCCGCCTTCGCCATTCCTCACTCTGGCGGCATACCTCTCGCAGGACCCAGTTGCCAACGGGGACAATCAGCCCACTCTCCTCGGCGATGGGAATGAAGCGATCCGGGCTGACCATTCCGAATTTCGGATGCTGCAAACGCAGGAGCGCCTCCAGACCGCAGATGCTTCCATCGATCCGATACTCCGGCTGGTAGTACATTTCAAGGCCGCCGTCTTTGAGCGCGCGACGCATGAATAATTCCAGCTCGTTGGCTTCGGTCGTGGACTGGCTGATTTCCTGGGAGACAAGGACGTAGTCGTTGCCGCCCGATCGCTTCACGCGGTACATCGCCGCATCCGCGCTTCTCCACAATTCGGCGGCGTCCACACCGTGGTCGGGGTACATCGCGATGCCAAAACTGGCGGTGAGATCGATCGGATACTGGTCCGCAATCAGCGGCTTGCGCAGCGAGATCAGCAGATCCTCAACCACACGGGTCGCATCATCGGCAGAAACAAGATCGCCGACGACCACAGTAAATTCCTCGCCGCCGGATCGAGCCACGGTATCTTCGGCGCGGAGTCGGCTCTTCAGCCGTTCTGCCACCTGCTTCAGGCACAGGTCGCCAATCGTATGACCATACGTGTCATTGATCTGTTTGAACCGGTCGATATCGAGGCAAATCGTCGCCGCCTTTTTTCCGCGGCGCGCAGCTGAGGCGAGCGCTTGTTCCATACGATCGAGCAGGAGCAACCTGTTCGGCAGCCCGGTGAGCATGTCGTGATTTGCCTGGTGTACGAGCTTATGGTGGAGTTGCTGGCGCTCCGTGACGTCCTGCACCAAAGAGAACCTCGCCCGCTTCCCTTCAAACTGAATGCTGTGCGCGGATACCTCGGTCTGAATCCGTCGTCCGTCACGCAAAATATGAGTCCAGGGCCCGGACACGATCACGGCTTCGTCATCCACGGTCCGAATGACCGTCTGCTCCATGGCCTCAATTTCTTCCGCAGGGCGGATATCCCGCAGCGTCATCGCCTGGAATTCCTCGGCGCTGTAGCCGTAGCGCGCAATCGCGGAGTCGTTGACAGCGAGGAAGCGTAAGGTCTCCGTATCGAAAATCCACATGGGGTGAGGATTGTTTTCGAACAGGACCCGATACTCCTGACTGCGCGCGTCCGCCTGTCGCTTCTGTTCCTCCAGCAGAGTCAGGATCATCCCAAAGGCGACGAAGTACTTGGGAACGTTCCACATCTCGCCAATCACATTGACTTTGGGGAGAAAGGCCTGCATCAGCAAAGCGCAGGGAAAGACGCAGCCCCAGGCAGCTAACCCCGACACGGTAACCCAAACCCCCGCGGTCGACCGGCGAAAATCCTCCCAGTACAAAAGGGCATTCAGGAGGAAGATTTCCGAGAGGATGGGGTAAATGCTGTTATCGCGCTGGCCGCGCACCAGCAACACCGCGAACCAGATTGTGGTCGCGGAAAGAATCGTCGCACCCCAGAGGCGGGCTAACGAAGCCCTCGCGCCGGTGCCTGCGCTTCCGCCTCCTCGTCCGAACCGCAGGATCACAGCCAGATAGGCCGCCTGAGCAATCCCTCCCAGACCCATCAACAGCGGCATCGGAGCGTTCCCGAGAGTTACAACGGTTACGTAGAGGACCGGCGGAATGCTCAATAGCAGAGCCGGCGCGGCAAAGCGCCATCCGCTTTCCCAGACGAGCGTCGAGGACAGCGCGAAAGCCGCTCCACACAACAAAAGGGCGCTCTCTGCCGCTGCTACCAGCAACGCCTGTCCCCAAAGGTCGGGCGGAGAATACAAAAGCAGGCCAAAGTGGATGAGGATGAAAAACCAGCCCAGCAGCCAGAAACGAACACGCACCGTTGAATGCCGGCGGTAGATTGACCCGAACAGGATCACCAGCAGACCAATGATCAGAATGTCCAGCAGGATGTTCTGCATGGGACGGAGTTTTTCTCCCGGCGCTGAATAGTCTGGGGGAACTACAGCGGAAAACGATGCCGCCTGAGACTACGACGGATATCCGGCGAGATCAATAACCTGATCTAGGCATACTCTCGCAACCTTTTGAAACGATGGACCGCCAGCGTTTCGTATGCTTACAACAAGGCTCCCTGCGACCGCGCCGGAGAACAGGAGACGACCCGGCATCAGCCAGGAGCGTTTGCTACTCTTCCCCCATGTCTGATGCGGCAACGCCCGGATCGCGTTCCCTTCGCGCTCACGTGCTTTTGATTACTGTCGTTGCCATCTGGGGCGGGACATTCGTTGTTGTGAAAGATGCGCTGAACGACGTTTCGCCTCTTCTGTTCAACCTCATCAGAATGGCGCTTGGCTTTGGGTGCCTGGCGTTGTTTTATCGCCGCCACTTCGGGCGTATGAATCGCCAATCGCTCTTCGCGGGAGCCATCGTCGGCGCGTGCCTCGCGATGGGCTATCAGTTTCAGACGGCGGGTCTGCGGCTGACCACCCCCTCTAAGTCGGCTTTCATCACCGGGATGGTCGTGGTTCTGGTCCCGCTTTTTTGCGCAATTCCTGTTCTTCGCCCCCGAGGATCGCGCGCTCCCCGATGGAACGCCTGGATCGGAGCTTTTGTCGCATTCATCGGCATTGTTTTCCTGACGACGCCGCCCGGCTCCGGCTTCAATTTCCATTCCATTGGGGTGGGCGATGTGCTGACCTTTGGCTGCGCCCTCGGCTTCTCGCTGCACGTGCTGGCCCTCGCGCATCTCTCCCCGCGGGTGCCCTTCGAGCAATTAGCGATTCTGCAGGTGGGCTTCTGCACCCTCTTCATGGCCGTCAGCGCGCCACTGCTGGAGCACTCCTGGATCCACTGGTCGGTGCGCCTGATGATCGCGCTGCTGGTAACCGCCATTCTGGCGACGGCGACGGCCTTCACGGTTCAATCCTGGGCCCAGAAGCTGCTGCCCGCCACGCATACCGCGCTTATCCTGGCGCTGGAGCCGGTTTTCGCCTGGCTCACTTCGTTTCTGTTCTTCGGCGAACGCCTGCACGGCCGCACCGCAGCCGGCGCGTTGCTCATTCTTGGCGGCGTGGCGTTGACTGAGTTCTTTCCGCTCCCCGTTCAGCCCAGCAGTCATGAAGCCGTTCCGCTTGCAGAACGGCCTTAGCGAACAGCTTTATCGTCGCCGCCGATACAACCAACCTTGCCCACAGGCGTCCCACTCAATAGAACGACGGCAAATCCCCGATTTGTAACCCCGGTTCAGCGAACAACGTCTAACAGAGGCAGAGATCGCAGCCGGTGGCGCACCCGCCGGTTCCGCTTCCCGGTTCTATACTGGATCAGGGAGACGCAGCCGCGCCATAACCCTGACGATTACGAGGTACGATTCGAATGAAATCCTTTTTTGGGCGGTTTCGCTATAACCGTCTGGCTTCGACTTTCACGATTCTGGCCACCCTTTCCGCAGGAATTCTTGTCGGATCCTTTGTTGCGCATCAGGTGCGCGGCCAGGAGTCTCAGGTCAACAGCTCGGATGCCACGCCGCTCAAAGTCCCCGCACCGCGCGAGCTTTCCACCGACTTTTCCCGGATCGCGAAAGAAGTGGGTCCGGCGGTGGTGAACATCAACACCGAAATTCTGCCAAAACAGCAGCAACAGCAGCAGAACCGGCGCCGCGGTCCTCATTACATGCAGCCGTTCCCGCAGCAACCCCAGCAGCAGCAGCCGCCCGATGGCGACGATGACGATCAGGGGCCCCAGGGCGGTCAAGGGGGCCAGGGCGGTCAAGGTGGGCAAGGTGGACTTCAGGATTTCTTCAATCGCTTCTTCGGCCAGGGACCCGATATGGGTGGCGGCGATGACGGGCAGGAGCGGGAATCGCTTGGTTCCGGCTTCATCGTCGACCCTCGCGGTTACATCATCACCAATAATCACGTGGTGGATAAGGCCGACCGCATCTTCGTGAAGCTGGCGAACGATCCGGAAGGCAACCAGGGCCGCGCCGCCAAGGTCGTCGGTGTCGACAAAGCTACGGACATTGCGGTCCTCAAAATTCAGACCGATCAGCCTCTGCCGACGGTGAAGATGGGCAATTCCGACGGCGTTCAGGTGGGTGACTGGGCGATTGCGATTGGCGAGCCATTCGGCCTGGCAAAAACCGTGACGGCGGGCATCATTTCGAGCAAGAACCGCACCGTCGAGCCCGGCACGCCTGGCGAGTTTCAGCACTTCCTTCAGACCGATGCCGCTATCAATCCCGGAAACTCCGGCGGCCCGCTGCTGAATATGGCCGGCGAGGTCATCGGTGTTAACACGGCCATTTACACGCAGTCGGCCGGAAATGAAGGCATCGGCTTTGCCATGCCCTCCGATTCCGTGGTCGACGTCTACAACGCTCTCATCGGACCGGATCACAAGGTTATCCGGGGCAGCATTGGCATCAGCTTCCAGCCGAATCCGAACAGCGCCGTGGCGCGCGTGTATGGGTTCAAATCCGGCGTGATGATCAGTGCGATCACCCCGAGCCAGCCGGCCGCCAAGGCGGGCCTGAAACCGGGCGACATCATCACCACCATCGACGGCAAATCCGTAAAGGATGGCGACGACCTGGTCGCCAACATCTCGGCGCGCAAACCAGGATCCTCGGTCGAACTCGGATACCTTCACAACGGTCAGCCGACGCATGCCACCGTCACGATCGCGGACCGCGACAAGATGCTGGCCGCTATCAACTCGGCGAGCGATGAGGGCGAAGACAACGAGAAGGCCAATCCCAGCACGATTTCGCCGGCAAAGCTTGGCATCACCGTTCAGGATCTGCCGCAGGGCGCACCTGCAGGCCTGCATGGCGTGCTGATCGAGTCCGTCAAACCTGGGTCGTTCGCGGACGACATCGGGGTCGGCAACTTCCAGGGGGGTGTGATTGTTTCGGTGGACACACCGAACAAGCGCAATCCCATTCACAGCGTCCAGGAATTTCAGGCCATCGTAGCCGGCCTCAAACCTGGCCAGGACGTGGCGCTGGAAGTCGTTGATCCACAGCATCCAAACGCCGGCAACAGCTTTTTAGGCGGCACACTGCCGTAACCACGCATCCCACAATTGCAGGGGCCCCGACCCGAAAGTCATGGGAACCCCTTGCAGTTTGTGTTGCATTTTTGGGCGGTCCCTTTTACCCTGCTCGAATAGATTGCCGAACTGTTTACTTTTGAGGTTCCTCTTGCATGGTTCTCGTTAGAACCTGGCACATCCTGGCTCTCGGCGCGGTTCTCGCCGCCGCACCCGCGTTTGCTGCGCGGACGCACCGGGCTGCGACCTCTGGACACCTCCTGCACCACAAGGCGAAAAAGCACAAATTCGCGCCGGGACAGCGGCAAATCGAGCCTGAACGGGCCCGGGAAATTCAGGACGCTCTGATCCGCGAGCATTATCTGCCCGGTCCAGCTTCGGGCCAATGGGATTCGGACACCGAAGCGGCCATGCAGAAATTTCAGGCCGATCATGGCTGGCAAACCAAGCTGACTCCCGACTCGCGGGCACTGATCAAGCTGGGCCTCGGGCCTCACGATGTTGCGCCGACACCCGGCGCCTCCGCATCGGCACCTGCTGCAACTGCGGCGCCCGCAGATGACGTAGGCCGGTCTTCCGGCACTCTCGCCTCTACAAACACCATCCACGACTAAATTGATGCCGTTATCGCGCCCCAGGCAGGCAGTGGGCGTCTGGTTCCCTGAAACGGTGTTGTAGGCTGCTCTTGATGCCGCCATCCCACACCACAATCCGCGTTCGCTATGCGGAAACCGACCAGATGGGCGTTGCGTACTACGCGAATTACTTCATCTGGTGCGAGATTGGGCGCGTGGAACTCCTGCGCCAGCTCGGCTTCGAATACAAGCAGATGGAGCTGGACCACAACTGCCACCTTCCCGTGGTCGAGGCTTCGTGCCGCTACAAATCACCGGCCCGCTACGACGACCTGATCACCATTGAAACCCGTGTCTCTGGCCTGCGCACATCGGTGATCAAATTCTCCTATCGACTCTTGTGTGCGCGCGACGGCGAGCCGGTTCTGCTGGCCGAAGCCGAAACTGTGCATGTTTCCGTCGATCGCAATATGCAGAAGTGCCCTCTGCCCGAAGTTTATTTTTCCGCTATCCGCGGCTTCCTCGAAGGGTGACCGCCGGGCGAGCTACAATCAACGCGCATGCTTCCCAGGGCATCGAAACACAGTAGCCATTGTTCAACCCCGATCACTATCAGCCGGAGGAATATGCGTTCGACGACCGTCCTGTCTGCCGCTCTTGTCTGTCTTCTTTGCACCTTCGCTCTTACGGGATGCGAGACCACGCGCGGGAACAAGAGACACGCCGCGTTTGAGTTCACCTCGGACGTCAGCACGACACCGCATCCCGACCTTAAGTTCGCCTCCATCGCGACCGGAATTCCGCCCGTTCCAGGCTCGCCTACCGCTGCGGGTCCCGACGGCATGCAGCCGCTTAACGACGGAGAGGCCCGCACCAGTCCGGGATCGGAAAAAGGCAAGCCCACGCCGCCCCGCCAGCAACTGGTCGATCGATTCATCCGGCAGTAGCTCGCAGCCGGCTAAGGATCGCTTGTGTTCGCGTGGGTGAACGCGGACACGGGCACCGGCACCGGGAGAATGCCGGGGCCTTCCCAGACCAGCATCGGTCCACCTGAACTCACATTTCCGTCAGGCTCATTCTCGATGCCGGGGTCCAGATCAATACGGATGCGATGCAGTCCAGCCATTAGCGCCGCGCTCAGCCGCACTGGTTGCACCGCATCGCCCATCGATCCGCAAACCTGGATGCGCAGCTCCGGACTACGCATCGGCGGAAGGTCGTCGACCGTCAGCATCGCGCGTCGACTGGTCAGCAATGTCAACGAGTAGCCGCCGTCTGCGGGAATGCGCAGCCATCCGTCGAACGTGGTCCCGCGCCCATTGCCTGTTGCAGTTGCGGCCAGTCCTGGTAAAGAAGCGGCTGGCTCCGCGTCTGCGGCCCTGGCCGTCGCAGCGACCATTACACCTCGCGAGGCCCATACCTCGTCATGCGGGGCTCGGGTTGCGTGCAGCAGAACCCGAAATCGCCCGGAGCCATCGAGGAGCGTGCCCTGCACGTCGGAAAAGGCGTGCCGGGCGATGGTTCCCTGGGCCCTGCTGCCGTCCCCGAACAGCCACTGGTAGTGCCAGTCCATGGCTGGCGCGACGACACGGAAGGTGATCGCCTGCCCCGGCCGGATCAAGCCGGCCGTGTAATCGAAAGATGCATCCACCAGACCCGGTTGGTAGATTGGCTCCGCCGCGCCACCCGACACTTCCAGCGGAATATCGGCGTTGCCAGACGCAATCTTGCCTGTGACGCGCACGCCATCGAGCACAACGCCGCTGATATTGCCGTTGAGGACGGAGGGCACCATCCCCACACCATCCATCGCGGCAATGTTGGAGAAGACGACGCCTCGGACCGTGGGCTCCGGATAACGAATCTGGAGCAGCGAGTAAAAGTCTTCGAGACGAATATTGCTGAACTGGAAATCGGAGTGTTCTCCCTGTGCGGCGTCGTCTGCCCACAGCTCGAAGAAACTGAAGGGCACCACGCATCCACCGAATCCGGTATGGATGACATCGAGATTGCGCATGACGACATGTGCCGAGCGAAATGTCTTCTTCGGCCATGCCACGCGCACCGTGTTCGAGATGCTGGTCGAGGCCACCGAATCTTCCACCGTGACGTTGGTGACGTCGTGCCCGGGGAGGCGCATCTCGGCATCTGTGTAACCGTCCCAGTTCCCTTCCATGGCAAAGTCGTCGTCAGAAGCGCGAATGAAGGCGTTGCGCACGGTAGTGTCGCCGCCGCCCAGCCAGTCCATGCCGTCCTGATTGGCGTCGCGCGGAAATCCGCCAATGATGTTGACGTTGTAAAAACCGGTCGCCCGCGAATCGCGCATCTGGACCTGCCACGTGCGGCTGCGCACCACGCAGGTAATGCCGTCGATCTCGACGTTCTGCGTCTCGTTCATCACAATGCAATGCCAGGCCTTCTTCTGCATCCAGCCTTCATCGCCGGCGGGCTCCTGCGGCCCGACGTAGATGATCATGCCGCGGCCCTCGACGCGCACATTGTGGACCTGCCACAGATTCAGCGAGCCAAAAACCACGGCGCCCGGCGCGAGATAAATGTGATCGCCGGTTTGCGCTTCGATGTCTTCCCGATGCACGCCGGGCGCGTAATAGCGAATGCCCGCCGTTTTGGCCGTGATGTGCGATTCGTCGGGTGGGCTTCCCAGCAGGAACAGCATCTCCGCGTCGGCAAAATGATCGCCGGGGCGCGCCACCGACAGCTTCACCGGACCCGGAATGCGAAACGTGATGGTCGCGCCGCGGCGGACCGGCCGAATCCCGTACCGCATCGGCTGGATCTCAACGCCGCGATCCCAGTAGTGCGCGTCGACGGCGCGGATGGAAACCGTCGCCGGTCCATCCAGATCAAAATTCAGCAGGTAGTAGCTCGATGCGGCGTGGACCACCGGCGTGGCGCGTCCGTTGATCGTGACGACGAAATAGTCGGTGCGGACCTCGTCGGGGATGGGAGCAATCCCTACACGGGTTGCAGCCAGCAAAGGCGAACTGGAGAGCAACAGAAAGAACAACACGCGTACGATCCGAAGAGTCATCGCCAGCCCTGGATACCTCTGTCGTTTTTATCGGCCATGGTTACGGACCGCTGACCCCTTTGCTGACCGGTTCTCAGCGGACCGGTTCCAGGCTGACCGCTTCATTGCTCGGTGTCACATCACTTCCGGCGCGCTGATCCCCATCCATGCGAGCGCCCGCACCAACTCGCGCTCCGTAACCGCGGCTGTCGCCAGCAGCAGCTTTTTTCTCACCGGATCTTCTTCACTCAGAATGTGGTGCAGCCGGTAGAAATTGCTGAAGTCCTGCGCCAGCTGGAACGCATGCTTCGCCAGATACGCCGGCTCCGCGGTCGAGATGCACTGGTCGAGCAGCAGCGTTGTCTTCGCGGCCCTCAGCCAAACCTCCCAGATTCCCTCGCTGCCTTCGGCACTGAGATACGGCGCGAGATCAACGCCTGCCACTGCGGCCAGCGCGTCTTCCGGAGTCGTTGCCGCCTTGCGGAAAATGCTGCGCACTCGCACGACTGCGTATTGCAGATACGGTCCCGTCTCGCCTTCAAAACTCAGCGCATCCTTAAAATCGAACGCGATGACGGAGTTGCGCGTAAACCGCAACATGAAGTAGCGCAGCGCTCCCACCGCAATCGACTTCGCCGTCGCCTCGCGCTCCGCTTCGCTCAGTTCCGGATGCCGCCCGTCCACCTCGCCCCGCGTTGCGGCAATCAGCCGATCGATGAGGTCATCGGCCTTGACGCCAAAACCTTTTCGCCCGGAGACCTCGATGTAGGGACGCGCACGGTCTTCTTCTGAAACCTCGTAGCAGAGTTCCAGCGCACAGCGCGGCGTGAGCGCCACCATCTCATAGGAAAAATGCGTGTAGTGCTCCGCCTGCTCCGTATAGCCCAGTCCCCGGAGCGCTTCGATCACGTTTGCCTGCGGATCTGCCTGGCGCGAATCGATGACGTTGTAGATAGCCTGAGCGCCGCCAAATTGCGGATGGTTCGGTCGGCCCTTCTCGGCTGAAATCCAGCATTCGCGGTCGCTGTATCGGAAGAAGGGCAGATAGCCGAAATCTTTCCCCAGCAATCCGAACTTCCAGAGGTGGTAGGCGATGTCCTTCCCCACATACGTCACCGTGCCATTCGACCGCACGATCACCTTCGCGTCCTCGTCGGGGGCGTCACCGGCGACTTCGGCCGCGCCCGGACGACGCATGACCCAGCAGCCTTTGTTCTTGCCGGCGGTCTCAAAATACAGGACGCCCTTTGCCTTCAGCTGTTCGAATGCCAGATCCCAAAAATGCAGATGGAGAATCTCGCTCTCGCGCGGGAGGAGGTCGTACTCGATGCCCAGCCGCAGCATCGTCTCCAGATGGCGACGCAGCACCGCCGTCGACACCAGCTCCGCGATCTGCGAGGTCTCGTTCCCGCCTGTTTCGAGCGCGTGCAATGTATCGAGTCTCAGCCTCTTTCGAGCCGCAGTTTCCTCCGGCACCGCCTCGTACCACTGCGAAACCCGCGCGTATAAATCCCAGCAATAATAGTCGATCCGCGTGCCATCCGCGGCCAGCTCGTTCATCAGCTCTTCCACGCCGGCCAGGTTGAGTGCCTCCAGATGCGTGAGCCCGACCACGACATCGGCCACCTGCACGCCCGTGTTGTCGATGTAGTTCTGCACATCAACCTGCTGCCCGGCCCCGCGCAGCAACTGCACGAAGGTGTCGCCCAGAATGGCGTTGCGCAGGTGTCCCACATGCGCAGCTTTGTTGGGATTGATGCTGGTGTGCTCGACCAATACGTGTTGGGCCTGCTCCGGACGAGGCACATCGCCCGACCGGGCAAAAGCCTGCGCAAAAGCTCCACGCTCCAGCCGCGCGTTGATATATCCCGCGCCGGCGACTTCGAAGCTGGCAAAGCCAGCCGTTAAACTCGCCTCGCTGCCGAGCGCCCCGACAATCTCCTCGGCAATCTTCTTCGGAGCCTTCCGCAGTTTGCGGGCCAGCTCGAACGCAATCGGAGTCGCGAACTCCCCAAACGCCAGCTCGGGCGGCTGCTCCAGCACCACGGTTTCGACTTCAATTTGGTACAAGCTGCGGAGCACGGCACGAATCTGCTCCGCAAGCTGCCTCTGCTGTTTCAAATACACGCCGGAACCTTCAGGAAAAAAGACGTATTCGTAAATTTCTCTTGATCGTAACAGCCGCACTGGGGAACGGCTTATTTCATAACGGAAATAAACCCTCTATTGACAGCAATGCGGTCTCTCCGTTACTCAGGACAGGCTCCATGAAAACGTTCATGCCTCGTCCTCAAATCTTTCGCCTCCTGCTCGCAGCGCTTCTGACCGTGACCTTCACCGGCGGGCACGCGCAATCCGCAGCATCACCGCATCTGCCTACTCTGTGGATCATCGGCGACTCCACCGCCCACATCGACGCGCCTGAGAATGCCGCCACCCCGGAACCTCGCGTGGGCTGGGGCACACCGATCGCCGCGTTCTTCGATCCGACGAAGATCCACGTCGTCAACGCGGCCAAGGCAGGGCGCAGCAGCCGCACCTACTTTACTGAGAGGCGCTGGAACCAGGTCTCGGAGCAACTTCAGCCTGGGGACTATGTGCTGATCAACTTCGGTCACAATGACCCCGGCCCGGTCGACGACGCCAGGGGCCGCGGCTCTCTGCCTGGCACCGGCGACGAAACACAAACCGTCCACCATGCCGATGGCACGACTGAGACCGTCCACACCTTTGGCTGGTATTTGCGCACCTATGTCGCTGACACTCGTGCCAAAGGCGCTACGCCGATCCTGCTCTCCGTCACACCTCGGAATATCTGGACCGATGGAAAGGTCGAGCCCGGCCTCGGCCACTTCCGCGAGTGGACCGCCGATGTGGCTCGCGCCGAAAATGTGGACTATGTCGACCTTACGGCCATTGTTGTTCGCCAGTATGAGAAGCTTGGCCCGGAAAAGGTCGCTGCCTTTTTCCCGCTCGACCACACCCATACTTCACTCGCCGGCGCTGAGCTCAACGCGCGCTCGGTCGTCGCCGGACTCAAGGCCCTCCCTGACTCGCCGCTGAACCCCTACCTCTCCGTTGCGGGGGAAGCCATGATCCGCGCGGACGAAATTTCAATGGCGTTGCCGGCCAATCCCGCGCTGCCTACGCTCTGGATCATCGGTGACTCCACGGTTCGCAACGGCCAGGGAGACGGCGCCAACGGGCAGTGGGGCTGGGGCGACGAAATCGGGCGTTATTTCCGCACTGATCGAATCAACGTGGTCAATCGCGCCCTGGGGGGAACAAGCAGCCGTACGTATCTCCAGTTCCACTGGCCCACCGTCCTGGGATTGATCCGTCCTGGTGACTTTGTCCTCATGCAATTCGGCCACAACGACAACGGCTCTCTCGACGATGCTGCCCGCGCTCGGGGCACCCTGCCCGGGAACGGCGGAGACACCCGCGCCATCGACAACCCCATCACCCGGAAGCACGAAACGGTGCACAGCTACGGCTGGTATCTCCGCCAGCTGATCGACCAGACGCGGCAACACGGCGCTACGCCCATCGTTCTTTCGCTGATTCCGCGCAAGACCTGGGACGGCGACAGAATCCATCGAGAGCCTTACGTTGACTGGGCCCGCCAGGCTGCCAGCGGCTCCGATAAGGATGGGGACCAGGCCTTGTTTGTGAATCTGAACGAAATCATCGCTCGCCAGTATGAGCGGATGGGACAAGCCGCCGTCGAAGCGATGTTCGCCGACCCACATACCCACACCTCGCTGACAGGAGCGACGCTCAACGCAAAGTCCGTCATTGAAGGACTAAAAGGCCTGAAGCACGACCCCCTGGAGAAGTACCTTTCGCCGGAAAGCAAATCCCTCCCGCCGTTCCATGAATCAAACCGCTGACGGGCGACGGGACCGGAGTTTTGGGGGCTTCCTCTAAGATGGAAGGAGCGGTCGCTTGCGTTCGCTGACTTGCTAACCCACTGACTCGCCTATGCCCGACAAGTTTTATCTGACCACGCCGATCTATTACGTCAACGCGCGCCCGCACATCGGCCATACGTACACCACCATCGTGGCCGACGCCATCGCGCGGCGTAAACGTTCGCTCGGCCACGACACCTGGTTCCTCACCGGTACGGATGAGCACGGCCAGAAGATCGAACGCTCCGCTCAGGCCGCGCACTGCACGCCTCAGGAATTCGCTGACAAAGTTTCGGCAGAATTCCGCGGCCTGTGGGAGCGCATGGGCCTTACCTACGACGACTTCATCCGCACGACGGAACCGCGGCATAAGCAATCGGTGCAAAAGCTTTTCGCGCTCCTGCGCGAGAAGGGCTATATCTACAAGGGCTCGTATACCGGCCAGTACTGCGTGTTCGACGAGCTCTTCGTTGAGGCTCCGCCGGGCGCGCCCTGCCCCGACTGCGGCCGCCCCACAGAAACCCTGAGCGAAGAGAATTATTTCTTCAAGCTTTCCGCGTTTGAGCGTCCGCTGCTCGAGTTTTTCGAACAGCATCCTGAATTCATCCGCCCGGAAACCCGGCGCAACGAAGTGATCGCGTTTGTTCAGTCCGGGCTCCGCGACCTCTCCGTTTCGCGTACCAGCTTCAACTGGGGCATTCCGGTCCCCGGCGACGAAAAGCACATCATCTACGTGTGGCTCGACGCGCTGGCCAACTACATCACGGCTCTGGGATGGGGATCGGACGACGACGCGCTTTGCAGGAAGTTCTGGCCGGCCGACCTTCACCTCGTCGGCAAAGAAATCATCCGCTTCCACTGCGTTTACTGGCCGGCTTTTCTGATGGCTGCCGGTCTGCCCCTGCCGAAATCTGTTCACGCGCACGGCTGGCTGCTGTTTGAAGAGAGCAAGATGTCCAAGTCGCGCGGCAATATTGTCCGCTCGGAGACGATTCTGGAAGGCTTTGGGGCGCTCAAGCCTGAGGCTTCGAAAGCGGAGCAGGACCTGTTCGGCGCGGACGCGCTCCGCTACTTCCTGTTGCGGGAAATCGTCTTCGGAAATGACGGCAGCTTTTCCTTCGACGCGCTGGTGCAGCGCTACAACTCCGACCTGGCCAACGGCTACGGGAATCTCGTGAGCCGCACCTTGTCGATGATCGGCCGCTACTTCGACGGCATGGTTCCGCTCCCCGCCACCAGTGGCGTGGCGCTGCCTCGTGCAGGCGTCATCAAGAACGAGATCCCCGGTACGATTGCCGCCTTCGCCACCCATTTCGAGGCTCTCGATTTTTCCCGCGCCCTCGAAGCTGTGTGGGCGCTGGTCGCCTCCGTTGACGGATTCCTTACGGCGACAGCTCCCTGGAAAAAAGACGACGACGTATCTGAGGAACAGCAACAGGCGTATCGTTCCACCATTCTTTACATCGCCGCGGAAGCCATCCGCGTCATTACCGCCCTCGTCTACCCGGTTATTCCCGATGCTGCCGGCAGAGTCTGGGGGCAGCTCGGCCTCGGAGACATCCGCAAAGCCGACCTCACCAAGCTGACATGGGGCGGACTTAAACCCGGAACAAAACTCGGCGAGCTTTCACCGCTGTTCCCGCGCGCCGATAAGGAGACCATCACACGCATGAACGAACTCGAGCAGAAAAACACGCCGCCGGCTCCAGCAACCGAGGCCAGCGCTGCGACGGTAACCCCGGAGCCGCATATCTCGAAGTTGCACTCGCTGGTTGACGGCTTGGCGGTCGCCATCGCCGAATCGACCACGGAGACCGCCGCTGTCGTGGGCATCGAAAGTGCAATCGCGGAAACGGTGCGCGAGACTATTGGCAGTCGTAAAGAGAAGGCTGCGGCAACGCGCACAGCGGTTGGGTCTGCAGAGACCAGGCCCGCGCATGAAGATACCAGGCAGCTTCCCGGTACCCCTTCGCTTCCGGCCGCGCCGGCGACAGGCACGGCGGCCGCACCGGCCACCGCCGCTCCGGCGAGCGACAAGATCACGATCGACGATTTCGCCAAAGTCGAACTCCGCGTCGCTCAGGTAAAAGTCGCCGAGCGAGTGCCCAAGGCCGACAAACTGCTCCGGCTTGAAGTCGACCTGGGCACGGAGACACGGCAGATCCTCGCGGGCATCGCCGAGTCGTACACGCCGGAATCGCTCATCGGGCGGAAAGTGGTGATCGTCGCCAACCTCGCTCCGCGCAAGCTGCGGGGCCTTGAGTCGAACGGCATGATCGTCGCCGCGTCGGTCGAGGGTGGCAAAGCGGTCCTCGCCGGGTTCCTCGAGGACATTGAAGTCGGCGCCAGACTCAAGTAGCAGGCATGATCGACTCCCACGCCCATCTCGACAGCGCCCGCTACGACGAGGACCGCACTGCGCTTCTCGGACGCGCTTTTGAGGCGGGCGTTCGGGCGATTCTCTCCATTGGCATCGGCGACGGACCGGACACCATGCATCGCGGCCTTGAGATCAGCCGCGAGTTTGCCGGCCGTCCCGGCGTGCCGACAATCTGGGCGAGCGCCGGGGTCCATCCGCACGAAGCGAGCCTTGCCGGTGAGGCCGCTTGGGCGAAACTCGACGACCTGCTGCAGCAGCCTGAGGTCCTGGCGTGTGGGGAGATTGGGCTCGACTACTTCTACGACCACTCGCCGCGCGACACCCAGAAGGCGGCTTTCCTGCGTCAGATGGAAATCGCCGCCGGCCGCAAAAAGCCCATCATCATTCACTGCCGGCCCTCCGATAACAGCAGCAACGCCTGG
>DATAZC010000188.1:0-4206 GCA_036272255.1 Acidobacteriaceae bacterium
GTCTCGCTCACCGGTTGGGGCGAACCCATCATGAAGCTGGTCCTCGGCAAATGGGCCGTCGACCGGGTTCTCGCCGGCGACGCACCCGAAGCCGCCGCCCAGGCCGCGATCGCCTATCTCTTCCGCCGCCTCGGCGGCCACGGCGGCATCATCCTGCTTGGCCCGGATGGCCGCTATGGCCTCGCGCACAATACACCGCGCATGGCCTGGGGCGTCTGCAGCCAGCGTGGAGTGCAGGTGGGGATCAAGGCGTGAGCGAGCAGGAGATGCAAAACGGGCAGACTCCCTCGAACGGTGTCCAGAACGGCGTCCCTTTGATTCTGGCCTCCGCATCGCCACGTCGCCGCGAACTGCTAGCGCAGGCTGGCTTTTCCTTCGAGGTTGTTCCGGCCCATGTGCCCGAGGTTCGCAAGCCCGGCGAAGACCCCATTCGCTTTGTCACCCGTCTGGCGCGTGAGAAGGCGGAGGCAGTCGCCCAAAGCCGGTCGATCACGCCCGACACCATTGTTTTGGGCGCGGACACCATCGTTGTCGTCGAGGAAGAGGTACTTGGCAAGCCGCTGGACGCAGCCGACGCAGCCCGTATGCTCCGCCTGCTCTCTGGGCAGACCCATCAGGTCATCACCGGCGTCTGTCTCGCCAAAGGCCGCGAACGCCAGCGCGCAGCCGAAGTTACATTCGTCCGCTTTGCAACGCTGTCGGATGAGGAGATTGACGCCTACGTGGCCACCGGCGAGCCGCTCGACAAAGCCGGCGCCTATGCCATCCAGGGCCGAGCAGGCCGCTGGGTGCCGCGCATCCACGGCTGCTACTTCAACGTGGTGGGCCTGCCGCTCGCGCTGGTCAGCAGCATGATCGAGGCCATGCAGGCAAGCGCAAAAACCTAGGCAGCGTGCCGGCCGCGCCGCACATCGCGCGATGCCGACGCAATCCTCGCCACCGCAGGTTGCGTGTCCTCGTTCCGAAGCAGCATCACGGCCAGGCTCAGAACAGCCAGCAAAAGCATTGTCTCAATCGTCATCGCCATCGACAGCCTCCAGAGAGTGCCATCCCTGCTCAGACTGTCGTTGCAATCATCGCGGCAAGAAGGGCTGTTCTGTAGACGAGTGAGTCGATGCGGATGGATTCATTGTCCGCGTGCGCGTCGTTACCGATGGCACCCATGCCGTCCAGCGTCGGTACCCCCAGCGCCGAGGTAAAGTTCCCGTCCGAACCGCCGCCAGTCGCTGCCTCCTCAAGCGCAAAGCCCAGCTCCGCGGCGAGTTCCTCCGCCTGAGCGAACAACGCCGCGGTGCCTTCGGTCCGCTCCATCGGTGGCCGGTTCAGTCCGCCAGTCAGCCGCAATGCGCATTTCGGATCGCGCGGCTGCAGCGCCTGCAGCCGCTCTGTGACCGCCTCAGCATCCGCTATCGTCTTAACCCGCAGATCGATATCCGCCCATGCCTCCGCTGCCACCACATTCGACTGCGTGCCACCGCCCACCACCCCTACATTCAGCGTCGTCCCACGCTCCAGATCCGTCAGTGCGCTGATCTGCTCAATCTGCCATGCCAGCTCGCGCACCGCGCTGTGCCCGGCTGCGAAATCGACCCCGCTGTGCGAAGGCACCCCGGCGATCTCCAGCCGAAACTGCCCTACACCTTTGCGCGCCGTCTTGTATGCGCCCTGCGGTCCCTGTGCCGGTTCCAGCACAAAGACGGCGCGGCATCCCTTCGCGATCTCTTCAATCAGCTCCCGTGAGTAGAGGCTCCCCGTCTCCTCATCGCCGCTCAGCAAGAGCACTACCGGCCGATCCGGATCGACCTCGCCCGCAAGCTTGATCGCCTCCAGCGCCATCACCACACCGGCCTTCATATCCAGGACCCCGGGACCGAATGCCCACCCCTCCTGCACGCGCCACGGCATCCGCGCCAATGTCCCAACTGGCCATACCGTGTCCAGGTGTCCCAGCAGCAGCACCGGCCGTCGCGTATCCTCGGGCTTCCCAAATCGGGCCTCGAGCACGCCGCCGCTGCCGCTGCGAGCATGCCGTTTCACCCGTCCACCCGGCTCCTCAGCCCACGTCGCTACGGTGTCCTGGACGGCGTTGACTGCGTCAGAATGACTCGTTGGGCTTTCCTGACGAACCACTGCGGATACCCGTTCCAGTATTTCGTCAAGTTGGCAGTTCAACCGGGCAACCCAGTCGCGGAGTTTTATATCTTTTTTATTTACAGGTGCTTGCAGCTTTGCGGATGCAGGTGGATTGTGTTGCATCTCCGTCATTTTCGCAGCCTTTATGTCGTATCTTTACCACAGTGAAACTTTTGCCAGCATGGGTAGTCTATTCGCGGTAGACACACGGCAGGGGTGCCCACGCCTTACATGCAGGCTCAACTGGAACAGACAATCAACGGCAGCATCGCTTTTTCCGGAATTGGTCTCCATAGCGGCGCCCCCGTCCAGTTGCGACTTCTCCCTGCACCCGCCGGTACCGGCATCGTCTTCCGCCGCACCGACCTCGACAACTTTGAGATTCAGGCCATCGGTCGCAACGTCGCCAAGGTCTCCTACGCTACCAGCCTGATGCGCCAGGGCGTCCTGATCTCCACCACAGAACATCTGCTTTCGGCCTGCATCGGCACCGGCATCGACAACGTGATCGTCGAACTCGATAACCTCGAGCTCCCCATCCTGGACGGCAGCGCACTCCCCTATGTTGAAGCTTTTCAGAGGGTTGGCATCAAAGTCCAGCGTCGCCGCCGCGAATACCTCCGCATCCGGCGCAAGGTGGAGGTACGCGAGAACGATAAATTTATCGGCGTCTATCCCGGCGACGGCTATAGCATCACCTACGAAATCAACTTTCCCGCGCCCATCCATCGCCAGGAGTTCACCGTCGACCTCGCCGCCGATGCTTACGGCGCGGAGATCGCCGCCGCCCGCACCTTCGGCTTCCGCGAAGACGAGCGCATGCTGCGCGATATGGGCCTGATCCGCGGCGCATCGGAGGCGAACGCCATCATCCTGACCCGCAGCGGCGTCCAGAACGGCAGCCTGCGCTTCTCGGATGAGTTCGTCCGCCATAAGGTGCTCGATCTGATTGGCGATCTCGCACTCGCGGGCCACCGCATCCTTGGCCGCGTCGTCGCGGAGCGCGCCGGCCACGCCATGCACACGGCGCTGGTCTCGCGCCTGTTGGCCGATCGCTCCGCATGGGAGCTCATTACGCTGCCGCAGCTCGAAGTCACCCGCCGCCCGGAGCGCGCCGCTCGGTTTGCCCCGGTGCAAGTCTGAATGCGGTCGATGAATCGTGAAGAACATCCAAATCATCGACGGTGCGGATAACGCGACTTACAGTATCTTCCAGGCTACGGACGAGGAATTCGAGGCAATCTTCCCGGGACTTGGACAAGATATCGAGGTCGTTGAGGAGTATGTTTGCCGAGTCGGCGAGAGTGAAGCTGGAATAACGCTGGCAAAATTATGGGAAAGACCAATACATAAGCGTGATGTGCAGGGACTACATGGCACTCTTTATTTCGATTACAAAGAGAAGTCGAAATATTTACCCCAGTCTCTACGCGAGATTGATCGCGTTGCAGGATCGATCAATAAAGCTGAACGAGCTTTGTATGCAAGACTGCGGATAGCTGAGTCAGGAGCTAGAAAGTAAGCGGCGTCGGTTCTCCCGTAGCGCTGCGCTCCGACTCTCGCGCCCGCTCCACTTCTGCCGCAATTGCATACTTCAACGCATCCACGCCCTGTCCGCTCACGGCGGAAATGGCATAGAACGGCAGCTTGCGCCGCTTCGCCATCGCCTGCAGCTTCTTCAGCTTCTCCGGGTTCGCCACATCCACCTTCGACGCCACCACCATCATCGGCTTCTCATCCAGCCCGTGGGCGAAGTTCTTGAGCTCAGCCTGGATCACCTTGAAATCATCCACTGGTGATTCGCGCCCGCTGCCATCCGATACATCCACCAGATGCACCAGCACGCGCGTGCGCTCGATATGCCGCAGGAACTGCACCCCCAGTCCCGCGCCTTCGCTCGCGCCTTCGATCAGTCCCGGTATATCCGCCACCACGAAGCTCTGCTCGTGCGGCGCTTCGCCCACCGTCACTACGCCGAGGTTCGGCTCGAGCGTCGTGAAGGGATAATTGGCGATCTTCGGACGCGCCGCGGAGAGTCGCGAGATCAGCGTGCTCTTGCCCACGTTGGGATAG
>DATAZC010000189.1:0-8973 GCA_036272255.1 Acidobacteriaceae bacterium
GACCACGCCGAGCGGGTGTGGGGCGAAATGGTTTCGGGAAACTTTTTCGCCGTGTTGGGCGTGAAACCGCAACTGGGACGCGTCTTCTCTCCCGATGAGTACGGCGACAAACCAGGGGCCTTTCCTGTGGTCGTGCTCAGCGACCATTACTGGCGATCCCATTACGCGGCCGACCGGGCAATCATAGGCATGACCATCCGCGTCAATCAACATGAACTGACCGTCGTAGGTGTGGCGCCGCCGCAATTCCACGGATCTATGGCGGCACTTTCCTTCGATCTCTGGCTCCCTTACATGCAGCAGCCTGTGCTCAACGGCGTCAACGAGTCGATGCTCCGCAACCGCCAGAATCGCAACATGCTCGGAATTGCCCGATTGGCTTCGGGCGTGAGCAGGGAACAGGCGCGTCAGGAGCTTGCGCAACTGGCGAGCCGTATGTCCGTCGCTGATGCCGATACCAACCAGGGCATGAGCGCTACTCTTCTGCCGCTGAGTAAGTCACCGCACGGCCCGCAGAGTTTCCTCGCCGGCCCGCTCAGCATCCTCATGGCCGTATGCATCCTGGTCCTGGGGATCGTCTGCGGGAACGTGGCGAACCTGTTGTTGGCGCGAGCCACTGCGCGCGAGAAAGAATTCAGTACGCGCCTTGCTCTGGGCGCGACCCGCGGCAGACTCGTGCGCCAGGTGCTCACCGAGAGCCTCCTGATTACCGCTGCCGCTACCGTTCTCGGCGTAGTGGTAACGCCCTGGCTGAGCCGCGCGCTTGTCGCCCTCACCCCTCCTGGACAAATATCCGTCGAGCCCTTCGATGGAGCGAACTTTCACCTGGCGCTGTTCACGGCCGGACTGTGTGCGCTCATCACAATCGCTGCTGGTGTGGTCCCGGCCCTGCTATCGGGGCGCGTGGATATGAATGCAAAGCTCAACGAAGGCGGCCGCAGTGGCCCAGCCGGCCGCGGACGTCATAGGTTGCGCTCGTTGCTGGTGGCCTCAGAGGTCGCGCTCGCCCTGGTGGCTCTGGTTTGCGCGGCGCTGCTGGCGCGTGGATTCGCCGCCACCAGCCGCATCAATCCCGGATTCGATCCCGACCATGTTCTGCTGAACCAGTTTTATCTCGCTACCAACGGCTACACCCTCGATCAGCGCAAGGAATTTTGCCGCCGTCTCGGCATCGCAATGGAATCCGTTCCAGGCGTCACCAATACGGCCTGGTCCGACGGCGTGCCGCTGGGGTTTGAACCGAGTTGGTGGGAGGATCTGCGCATCGAGGGCTATGCTCCCGCTGCAGGCGAGAACATGAAGATCTTCCGCAATGTCATTTCGCCGGGATATCTCAGCCTGATGCAGATCCCGCTGGTGGCTGGCCGCGACTTCACCGACCATGACGACGAGAAAGATACCTCCGCTCCCGTCATCATCGTGAACGAAACCTTTGTGAAGCGGTTTCTGCCAGGGCAGAATCCGATTGGCCACCGTGTTCATGGGTGGGGCAAATGGTTTCGCATCGCCGGTGTTGCGAAGGACAGCAAGTATCACTACCTCGGCGAAGCGCCTGTCCCTTATTTCTACGTGCCGTTCCGCCAGGTGTATCGCGCGGACATGAACCTTGCCTTCTATCTGCGTTTTAAAGGCGATCCTCTCACGGCGCTGCCCGCTCTGCGCGCTGCGGTTCGCAAAATTGATCCCAACGTCACCGTCTTCGATCCCACGCCGTTGAAAGATTTCATCGGTGCATCGCTTTACCCGCAAAAAGTGGCGGCCATGTTGCTCGCTGTGCTCGGCGCACTGGCCGTCCTGCTGGCCGGGGTTGGGCTCTACAGCGTGATGGCATGGTCGGTCGCACAGCGAACGCAGGAGATCGGCATCCGCATGGCCCTTGGTGCACGGCCCGCGCATGTTCTGGGGATGGTGGTGCGCCAGGGGCTGAATCTCGCCACGGTCGGTATCGCCGTCGGCATTCTGCTGTCGATTGCGGCCGGCAGGGGCATCGCCACCGTGTCGTTCAGTAACTCGGCCATGGGTCAGGGAGCAAACCTTGCGAGCCGCAGTGCGATCGATCCGCTGATCTATCTCGGCGCCGTCGTTTTTCTCTGCGGCATTGCCGCACTGGCCGCGTATTTGCCCGCCCGCCGCGCCGCTTCAGTTGATCCCATGCAGGCACTGCGCTCGGAATAACCCTGGGCGCAGCGATCAGCTCTAAGCCCCGCGAGCCTCCGCCTCCGCAGGCGTGTATCGCGTCGCTTCCACCTTCGACTGCACGATGAGTCCCTCGCCCACCATCGCGTCCAGATGGGGGATGAGTTTCGCGATCTGTTCGTCGCGATCGATCACCGTCACCATCATGGGAGCATCGCGCGAAAATTTCCATGGGCTCGCGCGGTGGATCCTGGTGCTGCTTCCGTATCCTTCAATGCCGCGATAAACAATGGCGTTCGCCACGCCCAGCTCAACACACTTCGCCACAATTGCCTCATGCAGAGGCTTGCCCTGCCACCGGTCGCTCTCGCCGAAGTAAATACGCAGCAGCCGCGCTTCGAACTGCTCCTTCATCGTCTCGTCTCCGTCACCGCTCACCCGCTCCCGCTTCCAGCTCGGGTGGCCGCCACGAATACTTCACAATGTCCACGTCCGACATTACCACCAGACCTTCCTGCACCATCTGTTCCACGACGGGCAAAAACGCTTTCAGCTTCTCTTCCGTATCAACGGCCGACAGCATGATCGAAGCATCCTTCGAAAGGTGCAACGGCTTCTCCTTGTTTGCGCGCCGATGCGCTCCATAACCGAGCACGCCTTTGTACACCGTTACGCCGGCAATATCGTTGGCGCGCATCGCATGCACCAGCGCCTCATGCAGGGGCTTGTCCTGCCAGCGATCCGACTCGCCCACATAGATGCGCATCAATCGCGCGTTGCCTTCGATCTTCATATGCTCGGGCGCGACGCGCTCCTGTTTCGAGAGCTGCGGCGCTTTGGCGACGGTGGTCTCCTGCACTTCGATCAGCCCCGTGCCGGCCATCTCCTCCAGCTTGCCCAGCAGCTCATTGACCTTTTCCCGCGTCTCCACAAACTCGATGCGGATGGGCAGCTTGTCCGAAACCTCGACCATGCCGGCCGAATGCAGATGATGATCGGCGCCAAATCCCGCGATGCCTTTCATCACGGTTGCGCCGCTCACTCCGCGATAGAACAGAAAATCCAGGATGGTGGAATAGGTCGACGCTCCGTGATACTTCGCTCCGTCGCTCACCGTGATCGAAACCTTCAGCGCTTTGCCAGCCGTCAGCATGCATCCTCCTTATCCGGCGACATCATCACACCAACTCCGCGGCCACCATGCCGCACCACACGGCTGCCAACCCCAGAATCAGGCTGCCGAAAGAATAGAGCGCCGCCACCGGGACCCCCCCGGCCTTCAGCAGCGACATCGTTTCCCATTCGTAAGTCGAAAACGTACTGTACGCTCCCACGAATCCCACCGGCACCAGGTAACGCCAGCCTGCTCCGAAGCCGGCGCGCTTCCCCATGAATGTCAGCACAAATCCGATCGCAGCGCACGCCGTCAGGTTGATCGCCAGCGTCCCCCAGGGAAATCGTGTGCCCATACGATTCGTCACCGCTGCGCCGATCCAGTAGCGGGCCACCGAGCCCAGTGCGCCCCCCAGCGCGATGAGCAGATATTTCTGCAATGCTCCTCCTTACCGGCTCACCGTGTGAGCCGTCGAACCCAACATCGGAGCAGACACCTCGGCCCGTGACCACAGCGCGCAGAATCGCATGCCGTTGGCAACGGAAGGAAGTTCCACATTTTGTACAGGGATCGCGCCGGGAAAAAGACTCCACGACAGGATTCCCTGTCAGGAGTCATCATCTGTCCGGCTGCTAAGGACAGCAGTTAAAGGCGAACTCCTTCGCCGCTTGATTATCTCCACTACATATCAGCTGTGCCGCGGTGTCAAGTTGAGCCGTTGTGCGGGCGTGAGCCCGCAGGCGAAATCCTGAGGAGCATGGCGACGAAGGATCTCCCGACCCTTCACGGCTGGCTGCCCGGACGCTGACCTCAGAAGCCCATGATGTTGTAGCCGCTGTCCACGTAGATGGTCTCGCCCGTCACGCCGCTTGCCAGGTCTGACGCCAGATACACCGCAGTCTTGCCCACTTCCTCCTGCTCGGTGTTGCGGTGCAGGGGAGCGCGGTCCGAGTGGTATTTCAGCATGTCGCCCAGGTTGCCGATGCCGCGTGCGGCCAGCGTCTTAATCGGCCCGGCGGAAATCGCATTCACTCGCACGTTTTGTTTGCCCAGATCCCAGGCCAGATACCGCACCGTCGCTTCGAGCGATGCCTTCGCCACGCCCATCACCTTGTAATGCGGTACGACCTTTTCTGCGCCGTAATACGTCAGCGTCATGATCGACCCACCCTCCGTCATCAGGGGAGCGGCCCCGCGGCTGAGCGCGATCAGCGAATACACGCTGACGTCGTGCGCGATCCTGAATCCGTCCCGGGTGGTTTGCAGAAAATCGTTCTTCAGATCTTCCGCCGGCGCATAAGCGATGCAGTGCACCAGCACATCGAGTTTCCCGTAGCGCTCTTTGATCTGATCGAAAACCTGCGTAATCTCAGCGTCGTTGGCGACGTCGCACTGGAAAGGCTCCGCCCCGGGCAAATCCTGAATCAGTCCCAGCGCTTCGGACTTCATGCGCTCGTTCTGATAGCTGATGGCCAGCTTCGCGCCCGCCTCATGCAGTTTCTGGGCAATGCCCCAGGCGATGCTGCGCTTGTTCGCCAAACCAAAGACAGCCGCCACGCGGCCTTCCAAATTGAGCATGAGTCGCTTTACTCCAGGGTCGGAATGTCCGACCGTCAAGTCCGGTAAACGACTGCACCACCGGCTTTGCAATTGTAATCTGCGGCCTCGGTCGAGGACGGTCTTCTGCTCACTCGTGATGTGATCCGAACATCGCAGGTTCCTTCGCAGCGTGCCTGTTTGCCGGACGGTAATAGCGCTGTTCCGGATGGGCGCACGCGAAGCACAGTGTCTCCCCCGCGCGCTCCACATAGCGGTCGTAGTTGATGCCTTCGCCGCACTGGGCGCAGGCGATGCGCGCGGCCTTGTAGCCCGGCATCTCTTTCGGGTCCATCTCCACTTCGACCCACTGTTCTCCGAACAGCTCCGCGTCATCCATCTCGCGGTAGGCCTTCATCTGTTGCTGGTTCCTGTCGGCGATCTGCGGATACAGTTCCCGCGCCCGCTGCTTTGACGATTCGAGCGCCACAATGCGTACCGCGCGCCCCGTCGCGAGATCGACAAACGTGGCCGCCATCTTGCCCCAGTCACGAAACTTGAGCGCGCGCTTCCCCAGCCGGCACCCCGTCACTACGCCGATAGCGTCCGTCGCGCAGCGGTCAATCTCGATGTAGGTCACCAGCCGCTTGCGGTCGGCTCCGCGTGGCTCCGTAATGCCCAGCCGGCGGCATCCCAGCATCGCCATGCGCACGCCCAGCACCTGCCCGGCGCACAAGTGACCGTGCGCAATTTCTGCCTGTTGCAACAGATCATCCATCGATTCCATGAGAGCCATGCTATTCCTGTCCCCGAGGATGCGCAGCTTATGGCTCCGGACTGTCGTCGTCTTCCACCAGAACCGCCGATGTGCCGACCAGATCGAAGCTGACCTCTGCCGCGCCGGTCATCTGGAACGTCACCCGCAGCGGCTCCCGCTGCCACACCGCCGGCGCACACACCTGGCTCGGGTGATCGGCCGCGTCCCATGCCTGCAGCTTCCTCGATAGGAGAGGCCGTCGCCCTTCCACCTGCGCTACCACCGCCATCACCTGTTTGCCGCTGGTGTTCACACCGCAATAGGCTGCGTAGTCCCGGAACCACACCGCCTCTGAAACCGCGGGATCAAACTCCGGCAACCGCAGCGCCGCCACCTTTCCGGACGTCCGATCGACCAGCAGCCACGGACCCCGCTGCCAAACCCAGTGCTCGCCATGATCGCCAGGCAGAGCGTCATTCAGCCGTACCGCCCGGCGCACTGCGAAGCTGCGATCCGTCACGTCGTGTGCGTCCCCGGTGGTCCACTCTTTCAACCTGCCGTCCACCACCAGCGGACGCACCTTTAGCTCGGTTTCATTTTTCCTGGCACCGGCCGGGTCGCTGGCTGCCGAATACGGCTCGCGCCGCGCCGCGCCAAGCGCGACCACATGGATTTTTGGCGCGCACCACGCCACACCCGGCAAAAGGATTGCCAGCGCCACAAGCCGAGCAGATTTTCGAGGGGTCATACCTGCAGGCTAAGGAGGGACCCGTGCCTGCGACAGGTCACAGAAGTACTGTCTTAATGAGTGGACGGCTCGGGGGTCGCCGTGGCCGCGGAGCTTACCGCATGCTGCTGCGCCTCATCGGCCATCACATGGCCGCTGGTGTAGCGCCATACCGCCCATCCGAGTCCGGCCAGCAACAACAACAGAACCGCGAGTCCGGCTTTCCGCAGACGTGAATTTTGACGTCCACGAGACTGCTCGCGCGCTTTTCCCACGTTTTCCACAAATGCCGACCAGTCGCCCTCAGGGTGCTCGTGCTCGCGGCTGGCGGTAATAAAGCGCTCCACCCAGACCGTTTCGTCGAGGCCCACCGTCCGGGCGTACCCACGGACGATACCCTTGCTCAGAATGCCGCCTGGCAGCGCTTCGAACTTCTCGTTTTCCAATGCGGTGAGGTAACGAACGATTACCTTGGTTTTCTCGCTGATGGTCTCCAGCGCGACACCCCTGGATTCGCGTTCATGCCGCAATTCTTCGCCAAAATGCCCCACTTAACGCTTCCTTCCTGGGGATTTGCCAGTTCAAGATAAGACTGGGAACCGGCTTGCGTCAAAGAAATTTGGTCAACCTGTTACTTCTTTGTGTAGCGGAGATCATAGTACCAACGTAACTTTTTCCACACATCCCCCATACGGGTGACTTCAATCCATACATCGGGTGATCCAGCCGGGGGATTAGCTACCGCATCCACGATCACGGTGTCCGGTTCGCCATTGGCAACAGAGTTGCGCGCCTTTGTTACCCTGTACCTTCCATCCAGAAAGGCCGCGCGTCATCCAACCTTCCAGATGAACAAGCTTGTCGTCGGTAACATCCTCTATCGTCCGGTCCGTTCCGCCATCAGTGTCCTCGCTGTAGCCATCGAGGTCGTGATGATCCTGTGCATTGTCGCCATCATGGTCGGCCAGGTGCAGGGAGCCGCCAATCAGACCAGCGGCATTGGCGCGGACATCATGGTACGGCCGCCCAACGCCAGCAATTTCAGCGGACTCAGCGATGCCGCCGTTCCAGCCAAAATTGCTCCCCAGGTGCTGGCCAGGCTGCCTCATGTCGTGGCTGCTGCGCCGGTCATCGCCAAGCTCACGACCAACGGATCCGTCCAGACCATCTTCGGCATCGACTACGCCAGCTATAACGCGCTTCGACCTTTTGTCTTCCTGGCCGGCGGACCACCCCAGGGCCCTGACGACGCCATTGTGGATGATCTCTACGCCCGCAGCCACCATACCAGCGTTGGCCAGACCATCCAGGTCCTCAGCCATGACTTCAGGGTTTCCGGGATCGTCGAGCACGGCAAGGGCAGCCGCGTCTTTGTCCCCATCCACACCCTTGGCCTGCTGAACGGGACCCCGGACAATGCGTCCATCTTCTATATCCGCACCGACAATCCGAAAAACCAGCAGGCCGTCATCGACGAAATTCAGAACACTCCCAACATGAAGACCTATCAGGTGCAGACCCTCGCCGAGTGGATGTCGATGATGACCCCCGAGCACCTGCCAGGATTCACCATTGCTCTGAACGTGGTCATCGCCATTGCCGTGATCGTCGGCTTTCTGGTCATCTTCCAGTCGATGTATACGGCCGTGATGGAACGCACGCGTGAGATCGGCATCCTCAAATCGCTGGGCGCGTCCAAACTCTATGTGCTGAACCTGGTGCTTCGAGAGGCGATTCTGGTGTCGATTGCCGGCATCCTTGTGGGGATCCTTTTCACCCAGGGGATCAAACTCCTCATGGACGTGCGCTTCCCCACCATGACCTTTCTGCTCACCACCCACTGGCGCGTTTACGGCGCCGTCATCGCGCTGGTTGGATCGATCCTCGGCGCCATCTATCCGGCGTTCAAGGCAGCCAGCAAAGACCCTATCGACGCCCTGGCCTACGAGTAGAAGGCCCTTCTACCTGGTGTGAGCAGTGGTGGTGTCGCTCGTTCTACGGTGGAACGGCGTCCCATACGGCACCCGAATTCGCTCAAAGCGAAATTGCTCCGATTTCTGTGCCATCAGCCAGGCTCCGATCAGGGAGAGAAGGATCTCCAGCAGAAGGATGATGATGCTGCCCGGCAGCGGCCCAGTTCTGTTCAGCCAAAGAAGCGCTCCTGCCAGAATGACAAAATAACTGCACCCGCCCGCAACGAAAACCGTCAGGCGCAGCAGAAATACAGACAGAATGGAAATCACAAACCGACTGATCGCGCCCATCAGGAAGCCGCCCACCAGCCCCGTCAGCGCTCCCGCACAGCAAAAGGCGATCACCGGACCGTGACCCGGCCCCGGCAAAGAGTGAATCAAAACCGCGCCGACGAATAAACCCACCAGGGACGCCGGCCCCGCCCCGAGCAATCCGGCAGGGATCGGGATTGCCCATGGCCGGGCTCTGGGCACCAAAGAAAGCACGACGAATGCAATTCCTGCCAAAAGAATAAAGGGCGCCGCAAACAGAATTGCCATGGCGCCCTCATTATCACGATGCTGGATTGAATTTTCTACTTGTCGGTCAGAGCCTCAACTCCAGGCAGCTTCTTGCCCTCCAGAAATTCGAGGCTCGCCCCGCCCCCGGTCGAGATGTGTTTGATCTGATCCGCCACCCCGGCCTGTTTCACCGCCGCCACCGAATCGCCGCCGCCGATGATCGAAATGG
>DATAZC010000190.1:0-20113 GCA_036272255.1 Acidobacteriaceae bacterium
GGCGCGATGGGCGAGGGATTCGACGATCTGGTACTCGTCGACGATGAAATCTTTGCGCAGGCAGGGGATTTTTGTGGCTGCGGAGGCGATTTCGAGGTTCTGCAGGCTGCCCTGGAAGAAGGGCTCGTCGGTGAGGACGGAAAGTGCGGCGGCGCCGGAGCGCTCGAGGTCGACGGCGAGGGATTGCGGGTCGAAGTCCGGGCGGATGAGGCCATTGGAGGGCGAAGCTTTTTTGAGTTCCGCGATGACGGCAGGGCCCCTGGCACTGGCTTCCCGCAGGGCTCGGGCGAAGCCGCGCGGCGTGTGCTGGGCCGCCAGCTTTTCCAGTTCGGCGACGGAAACCTGCTCGCGGCGCCGGGCCACCTCGGCGCGGGTTTTGTCGAGAATGGGGTTCAGAATCTGGCCGAAGGGATGCAGGGAAAGGTCCTCTCTATCAAGTATAGCGGCGTGGTGATTGAGGGTGTCTGACATTTGTCACGTGCGATTGCTGACGAAGCGCACTGCCGTTTGGACGGCACTGGAGGGATGCTGTTCAGGTCAGGAGGCGTTATGGAAAACCCAATTCCCAATAGAGTCCCCATGAATCAGGCGCAGCAGGCGGCGCAGGCAGAGTGCCATTCGGATTCCCACATCATCATGGGGCTGGGGATCGTGCTGTTGTGCTTCGGCGCGGCGATCACCGGGCATCGCGAGGTGACGATGATCGGTCTGGCGATGATTGTGTTCAGCAACTGGCTGGACTAAGGCAGGCGCGGGGAGAACAGGCGGCCACATTTTTCCCAAGGACCGACAAAGAGGTTCTCCGCGCGATCGTGGCTCGGGTCAGCCCAGGATGCCCAGCGGTCGCGCGGTTTTCTCTAGAATTTCCAGGGCCTGGTCCAGTTCCTCGTGGGTATGCTCGCTGGTCATGATGGTGCGGATGCGGGCTTTGCCTTCCGGAACGGTGGGGAAGGCGATGCCGGTTCCGAGGACGCCAGCTTCGAACAGGGCGCGCGAGAAGTCCATGGTCTGGCTGCCGTCGCCGATGATGATGGGCGTGATGGGTGTTTCGCTGGCCGGGGTGTTGATGCCGCCGATGTTGAAGCCGAGGCGGCCGAGTTCAGTCTTGAAATAGCGCGTGTTGGCCCATAGCCGGTCGATGCGCTCCGGCTCAGACTCGAGCAGGTCGAAGGCCGCGATGCAGGTAGCCGTGACCGATGGGGGGTGCGAGGTGGAGAACAGGAACGGCCGGGCGCGGTGGTAGAGGAAGTCGATGAGGTCACGCGAGCCGCAGACATAGCCTCCGATGGCGCCGATCGCCTTTGACAAGGTGCCAACCTGGATATCGACGCGGCCGTGGCAGTGGAAGTGGTCGATGGAGCCGCGGCCATTGCGGCCCAGCACGCCGGAGGCATGGGCGTCGTCGACCATCATGATGGCGCCGTATCTCTCGGCCAGATCCGCGAGTTTGTCGACCGGGCCGATGTCGCCATCCATGGAAAAGACGCCGTCGGTGATGAGGAGCTTGTGACCGGGCTCGTTCTGGATTTCTTTCAGGATCTCTTCGGCGTGGGCGACGTCTTTGTGGCGGAAGACCTTGATTTTGGCTCGGGAAAGACGGGCGCCGTCGATGATGGAGGCGTGGTTGAGTTCGTCGGAGATGATGAAGTCTTCTTTGCCGAGGATGGCGGAGACGGTGCCGGCGTTGGCAGTGAAGCCGCTCTGGAAGACGACGCAGGCCTCGACATTTTTGAAGCGGGCAATTTTTCCTTCCAGCTCCATGTGGATTTTCATGGTGCCGGCGATGGTGCGGACGGCGCCGGAGCCGACGCCGTGGTCTTTGACGGCCTGAATGGCGGCTTCGCGCAGCTTGGGGTGATTGCAGAGGCCGAGATAGTTGTTGGAGGCGAGATTGATGACGCGGCGGCCGTCATAGGTGCAGACCGGAGCCTGAATGTCGTCGAGGACACGAAGGCGGAAGTGGGTGCCCTTCTGCTTAAGCTCGTCGATTTGGGTGGTGAGGAACTGGAGCTGCGGGCGCTCGGAGAGCGAAGTGGCCATGAAGGACCTCGAAAAGTGCGAATGTCAACCTACGATCCTAACTCCGGATCGCCCCTGGGAGCGGGCGAAGGTCGAATTGCTCACGTGCCGGGCCCAGGGCGGGTCAGATACAATGAGTCTTCCACCCCAGGAGCAGCGATTGATCCGGGCAGCGGTTTGCCGGGAATCGAGCGAGGTCCTGGCGCGGACGCCTTATTAAGAGAGTTCCTCACGAATGATTTCGCTGTTCCGGAAGCACATCACCCCTCAACTGACCGTCATCTTCGGGCTTTGGGCTTGTCTTTTCGCCACCGCTGCCACAGCGCAGGTTGCCACGCGTACGCAGGTCTCGGCGCAGAACAGCGACGGCACGCTTTCGTTTACGGCGAAGGTGGCCGACGTTGGCGGCGAGCCGATTTCTGAAGGCTCGGTGAGCTTTGAGACACCAAAGGGATCTCTGGGGTCCGTTTTCGTTCAGAACGGCGTCGCGACGCTGAACGTGCACAACGCGCCGCGATGGGCGACGTTGGTCACAGCCGTCTATCACGGCGATGCGGCCTTTGCAGCCTCGACGGCGAGCACGGCCGCCACTCCGGATGCCGCCGGCAGCGAGCCGGGATTCACGGTTACAGCCGCCCCATCCTCTCTTTCGCTGTCGCCGGGACAATATGGAACCATCAATCTGACGGTCGCCTCGCAGAACGGCTTTGCCGAAGCGGTGAATCTGTCCTGCTCCGGCCTGCCGGCGGGGTCAACCTGCGACTTTAATCCGGTCGTGGTGACGCCTCCGGCGAACGGGGCGAGCATCAGCGCTCTGCAGCTGACGACGACCGCACCCTCAGGGGTGAACGCCCCACAGTCTTCGAGACTGGGGCGTTCGGGGTCGGTTTACGCAGTTTTGATTCCGGGGTTTCTGGCGCTGGCAGGTATTGGTGCCATCCGGCGGAAGAACTGGGGCGCGCTGCGGGTGATGGGCATCGCTCTATTGATGTCGGCAGGCGTTTTGGGACTGAGCGGATGCAATCCGCGCTACCGGTACCTGCACTACCAGCCTTCGCCGAATCCAGGCACCGTTGCCGGCAACTATACGATCGTGATCGCGGCATACTCGACGAACGGTACGGCGATCACCTACGCGACCTCGTCGGACACCAGCTGCTCGGGCGCGGTTTGCCTGGCGCTGACGGTGCAGTAGAAAAAACAAGCGTTCAGCGGACTGCGTTCAGCGTTCGGCCGGATCCGAATCTCGTTCACGGCCTCATCTCGCAGACTTTCACTACGTTGTTGCCATAGGGGCAGGGAAGTCCCGTTGCCGCGTCTGGCGGGAGCAGAAGCCAGGTCACGCCGAAAACGCCAAGTCTGTTGAGGCGTTCCGCGTCCGTCATTCCATCCACATCGAATTCAGCATTGTGCTGGCGAGCCCAGCGATCCGCAAGCTGCGGCAGGACGGCGACGATGCCCGCATCCTTGTCGTCGGCGAGGTGGTCGCGTTCGGCGATGGCGCGGAAGCCCTGCTCATCTTCTTCGGGCAGGTACACCAGCTGTGGATTCAAGGCGAAGACGGTGCTGCGTGGGGTGTTGTCGCGAATCCATAGGAAGGCTTGCTGCCAGGGATTGGCCGGTCGGGCGCCGGGCCACTCGACATTGCTGCCGGTCCAGGCAAAACGCTGAGCCGCGAACATTCCCGCGCAAAGCAGAACAAGCAGAGAAATTGCAGCAAAGCGTGAGCGCGCGGCGAGGCGGGCGAGGATTCCGCCGCTCAGGATGATGCCCGAAAGATAGATCAGTTGAAAGCTGCGCAGCACCTGTAGCGGAACGAGCGGGTACGGGCCTGCGGGTGGGACGAAGACTGCGGCGATCACGACGCTCGTCACTCCGAGCAGAAGACATGTGAGGCAGAGCGCGCCTTTGCGGGTGGCACGGCCGAAGCTGCGGAGGGCGAGGGCGAAGAGGAGCAGAGGAAGCGCGAGGCCGAGGAGTTCGTACCGGTGCCAGCGTGCGAGGAAGAGGAACGTTCGCGGAGGGAGCGAGACCGCCTGGCGGTAGGCGGGGTCGATGGCTGCACCATGAGCAAGGGCGAAGACTAAACCGCAAACCGCTGTGACAGTGGCGCAAAGAGACAGGGCCACGCGGACTCGTCCTGAAGCGATTAGTGCGTAGAGGACGACAAAGGCAACGGCGTAGGCGGCCATCAGCGGATGGATCAGGGCGGCGAGGGCCAGCAGGAGGCCGGTGCGCAGCCAGGCGCGGTCGATGGAAGCGGTGATGGCCATCAGGCTGAGAGGCGTTGAGAAGGAGCGCGCGGTCACGTAGGGGTCCATGACGAAGAGTGCGGTGCCGGCGATGGGCAACGTGAAGCAGGCTGCGGCGAGCGCGACGCACGACCAGATTGCCAACTCATGGGTGAAAAGGCGCATTGCCAGCTGGCGGCAGGCGGAGAGAAACAGGAAGATCGAAAGCAGATGGGCGGCGAGGAGAATCCACGATAGCGGCAGGTGCAAGAAGTGGACGAGCGCGGCGAGGGTCCAGGGAAAAACGGAAAGCCTGGTAAAGGCTGCGGGGAAGACGGCGTTGATCGGGTAGAGAGCCGGGTCGAGCAGATGGCGGACGCCGGCGACATAGATGCCCGCGTCTCCGGCAAAGGGATGATAGCCGTGGATCAGTAGGACGAGCGGGGTAAGCAGGATGGGGGCGAGGGTCGCAGGGATCGGAAGCTGTGGTGGGTCGTTGACGGCAATTCCATTACGCGGCGGAGGGTGGAGAGCGGGCGCGGTGGGCATGCTGTCAGAGACTCTGTTGCACAAGCCCGAGAGCCTGGGTGGCGATGGCCGGGTCGTCGCCGAAACCGGGGAGCCAGCGGACCTCTGGCTCGCGGCGAAACCAGGTGAGCTGGCGTTTGGCATAGTTACGATGGGCCTGGCGGGTGGCGGCAATGGCTTCGGCCTCGGTGATTTCTCCTGCAAGGACGGCGCGGGCCTGGCGATAGCCGAGCGATTCGAAGGCGCGAGGGGCGGTAGGGTATTTGTCGACGAGGCCGCGGCATTCTTCGATGAGGCCGTGAGCGAACATCTCCGCGGCGCGAAGGTCGAGGCGGGCGTAGAGGTCGGGGCGGGGTGGGTCGAGGCCGATGCGCAGGATGCGGTAACCGGTGAGGGGGTCGCGGCCGGATTTCCAGGCTTCTGTGAGCGGCTGGCGGGCCGCAAGGCAGACTTCGATGGCGCGGATGAGCTTGGGCTGGTCGTTGGCGTGGATGCGCTCGGCCGCGGCTGGATCGAGGCGGCGAAGGATCCGATGGAGCCAGGCGGAACCGTGGCGTTCTGTGCTGTTGCGCAGACGGTCGCGGATTTCTTCTGAACGCTGCGGGCCGGCGAAGAGGCCGTCGAGCAGCGCCCGCAGATAGAGGCCGGTGCCACCGGTCACGATGGGGAGATGCCCGCGGGCGGCGATTGCAACCAGAGCCTGGCGGGCGAGACGCGCATAGTCCCCGGCGGTCATGGTCTGGTTCGGCGGCAGGACGTCGATGAGGTGATGGGGAATCTCGCGGCGCTCCGCCGGCGACGGTTTGGCGGTGCCGATTTCCATCTCGCGATAAACGGCGACCGAGTCGCAGCTGACGATTTCTCCGGAAAAGCGACGGGCGAGGGTGAGAGAAAGCGCGGTTTTGCCGCTGCCGGTTGGACCCAGCAGCACTACAAGAAGAGGCTCCATCACGACAGGGTCAAGGGTAGCAAAGGGACTGCATTGCGGGAGGAGAGCGGTGCGGATCAGGCCGGGGATGGCCGACGAAGTCGAGAGGAGGCTTAGCGACCCGCCATGCCGCGAGCGTTATGCATGGGCAACGTGGGTCCGTCCGAGGTGACGAGGCGATGTTCGACCGGGGCGGCTTTTTGCTTGGATCGCGGATGGACGGGGGGTGCCGGAGGCCGCACGGTCATCGCGGTACCGGGCCGAAGGGCAGGCAATTCGGGACCGGGGTTGTACTCTTTTCGGCCACCAATGGCGGCGACCATGGCCGGAGTAGCGACCATTGCAACAAAGGCTACGGCAAAAATCAGGTCATGCATTTCCAGCACTACCTCGGAACAATGGGTGCAACTTGCCTCTATGCGCTCTTAGTATCGCGCTCGGGCAAGGACCAATCTATAACACTTCCATGGAAGAGGGACGAAGCCGCGGTGCCCCGTCGGGGCGTTACCGGTGACGGATGTACCGAAACTTTTGTACCGGTTGGGAATTCAGATGCCTCGCTCCCGGTGCAATCGCAGGATGCGACGGCACCGGAGGGACGACGGGCGGGGTTTACTCCACCTGTTGCTTGGCCTTATAGCCGTCTCGCGCGATGATGTCGTACTTAACCGTCTTGTGCTTCTCGTCCTGCATGCGCAGCGGGTGGCCTTCCTGGTCGACCAGTTCGACGCGGATGCGCCGGTAGGAGCCATCCATCCTGGCATTCGTCGGCTTATAGGTGATTTGGTACTGGTTGCGGATCGACTCGTTGATGGCGGTGAAGTCGTCAGGCAATTCCGCTGTAAACCGTGGCTCGAAGTACATGCCACCGGTCATGCGGGCAAAGGTCTGCAGCTCATTTTGAGCTTGCAGCATGGTGATGTTGTTCATACGTCCGCTGGCAAAGCCGCCGCCGCCCATGACGCCCGCGCCCCCGGTAGCGATTGTGAAAATGGTGACGTTCGGCGTGGCTTTGATTTTCTGCAGAGTCTTGTCGAGGGTGATTTTCGAAAAGGTGTCGAGGCCCGAGGAGACAAGAATGATGTATTTGCGGCCATCGAGTCGAGACAGGCGGTCAAGCGTCTCGTAGAGGGCGTCGAACTCATTGGTCTCATGCCAGGTGGGGATCTGCAGGGAGCGGACCGCGTCCTGGATCATCATTTTGTTCTGGGTGAAGTCGGTCAGGATCGTGGTGTGCATGTCGTAGGTGACGACTGCAATGTAGTCATCGGGCCGCAGCTGCTGAGTAAAGGCGAAAGCCGAATTCCACATGTCGAAAATGAAGTTCCAGCTGTTGGCGGCAAACTCCACCAGCAGGACAGCGGTAATGGGGGCCTTCACCTGGTGGAAGCCAACGATGTCCTGGGCGACGCCGTCCTCGTAGACGCGGAAGTTGGCCTGTTGCAGGTTCGGGATGAACTGGTGGGTTTTCTCGGCGAGAACGCCGACATCGACATTGACGACCGGTACGTCGACGCGCAGGGAGTAGTTGGTGAGCCCTGGAGGGTTCTTGACGGTGGGCTCGGGGGGCGGAGGCGGCGGAGGGGCAGCCTTCTTCGGAATGGCGATGGGGCCGTTGTCGTTGCCGGGACCACCGGCCTCAGGGGCGGTTTGGTCGGCAGGCTGCTGTTGTTGCTGTTGCTGAGGCTGGGTCTGCTGGGGATTCGACGGCGTTTGTTGCTGCGCCCATGACAAGCGGGCAGGCAAAAGCGTCTGTAAGAGCAGCAGAGCGGTGGCAGCCATTGCCGGCAAACGGGGTGGATATTTCCTCATGGAAAAGCCTCTGGAACCATCTTCGTGCCGCTGATGCCTTTGCGGCAAGCGTGGGAGCAGCATAGTCTATGGACGTGTGTAAGCAGCTGAAAGATATCCGCAAGGGCGTGGCCGCGATGGCGTTGGCATGGAGCGCGGCAGCCTTTGTCCCGTCCGGCACGGCCGCCGGGCAGACGGCAAGCGCAGTTGCGCTTCCCCCGCACCCGCCTGAAATCACGAAGTTCTTTCCTCTCAGTGAGGTCCACCGGGGCCTGCAGGGAGTGGCGTACACGGTTTTTGAGGGCACCCAACCCGAGCCCATGGGCATTGAGATTCTCGGGGTGCTGCATAATGCGCTTGGTCCGCGACAGGACATGATCCTGGGCCGCCTCGAAGGGACCAAGCCGGAATACACCGGGGTGGTAGCGGGGATGAGCGGCAGCCCGGTCTACGTGGACGGTCGCCTGGTGGGCGCGCTCTCGTACCGGATCGGCCAGTTCAGCAAGGAGCCCATCTGCGGAATCACGCCGATCGAGTCAATGATGGGGGTTTCAAAACAACACGCTGCGCCGGAGACAGAGCTGGCGAGTACCGGCCCGGAGAATCAGCCTGGGGCGATCGGCAGCGGAGGGGCCGGCGGCCCGATGATGCAGCCAATGGATACGCCGCTGATCTTCAGCGGGTTTAGTCCGGATGCGTTGAAGCTGTGGAAGGATCATGCGCCCGCGGGACTGGTTCCGGTGGAGGGCGTGGGCGGTTCGGAGAGCAATGAAAAGCAGCCCGAGCCCCTGGTTCCCGGATCCGCGGTGAGCGCGGTATTGGTGCGGGGAGACCTGGATATTTCCGGCACCTGCACGGTGACGTACGTCGACCCGAAGCGGATGCTGGCCTGCGGACACCCCATTACGCAGTTTGGGCCGGTATCGATGCCGATGACGAAGGCGGACGTGGTGGCGACGCTGCCCTCGCCGCTGGAAGCGTTCAAGATTATCAACACGACGGAGACGATTGGATCGATCACCGAAGACCGTGAGTCGGCGATCATGGGCGAGTTCGGCAAGCCGGCGCGCATGATTCCAGTCACGCTGCGGGTGATGCGAGAAGGCGCTGGAGCGGAGCAGAGCAGGGAGATGGAGGCGCTGCACTTTGAAGTGATCGACCAGCCTCAGATCACACCGATGGCGGTGATGGTAGCGGTGTATCAGGGTCTGATGGAGCAGAACGCTTTCTCTGCGCAGACCACCTATCACGTGCAGGGATCGGTGAAGCTGAGCGGCTATCCATCGGTCAAGCTGAACAGCCTGGTGGCTCCGACGGACGCGCTTCCCGCCAATTTGCAGACAGCTCTGGCGCTGGGCGAGCGCTTTACGCGGCTCTATGACAATGCCGCGCGGCGGACGCCCATCGAGAGCGTGGACCTCGAAGTTGCGGCGATACCGCGGCGGCTGACCGCCGAAATTGAAAGCGCTCACACCAGCCGCGTGGAGGTGCATGCGGGGGACACCATCACAGTGGAGGCGACGATTCTGCCGTGGCATGGCGAGCGGCGGAACGTGCGCGTGCCGGTGAAGCTGCCTTCGAATCTGCCGGAGGGCCCGGTGCGGCTGCTGGTGAGCGACAGCGGCACGCTGGATCGGTTGCTGCAGCCGGCGCAGTTCAACGCGCAGCCGCTGGATGTGGCCGCGACCATCGCGCAACTGAACAGCGTGCACACCAGCGATCAACTGTATGTGACGCTGCTGGCGCCGGAAGCGCAGGCGGCGGTGGATGGGCGTACGCTGACGGCGATCCCGATATCGATGGCAAATGCGCTGGCTCCGCTGCGCGATAACAAAGGCATGGTGCTGAATGGCGAGTCGGCGGTGCCGATGGCCTCGCTGCCGATGGATGCGGTGTTGACCGGCAACCAGGTGGTGACGCTGCAGGTGGAGGATCAGTAGCCCGATTCCGGCGGCAGCCTGTTCATCGCTGGACAGACTTCGATGGGACTGAACACCGGCTCTTACCGTGGACGATGGCCGGTACCGTGGTAAGCCGGCGCAGCATCAGGTTTTAGACCATTTCGTCACACAGCCCTTGCGATGGCTCACAGCGTGCAGTGTAATAGGCGCGAAACTGGAGGCTTTCCATGGCTTACGTCGAACGGCTGCGTGACATGATTACCCAGCCCCTTCTCGAAGACATCGTCCGGCAGAGAACGGCATCGGGATGGCATCTGGTGTCGCTGGAATGGCGGCGGGAGCTGCCTGAATCGGAAATGCCGACCGAAGGGGCATTTCCCGAAGACATTCCTTTCGGGCTGCGGGTTTCCGACGATTGCAAGGGCCTGGAAATGGATCCCGGCGAAAACCAGGCGCTGCTGCAGATGATGGAGATGCTGGTGCAGGATTTCTCCTTCTCGAGCATCGCGAGCGACCTGAACGAGAAGGGATTTCGGACCCGCGATGGGCGGCGCTGGAATCCGGTTGCGATCTTCAACATGATTCCGCGGCTGATTGATGTGGGACCGCGGCTGTTCTCGACCGAGGAGTGGGAGAAGCGGCGCGAGAAGTTCGCGCGCATGACGTAAGCTTCGTCTGGCTTAGGCGGCGCGGCGCGGTTTACGGAGAAACGCCGCGGCCTCGCGCAGGTCGGTTACGAAGCTGATCCGGGCCTGCCTGCGGCTCTCATCGTCGGGCGCGCGCAGAATCGACGAAGGGTGCACGGTTGCCAGAATCGGCGGAAGCGCGGGCATGGTGATTATTTTGCCCCGTTGCTGCGTGACGCGAAACGAGCTGCCCAGCAGAGCCTGCGCGGCGGTGGCGCCGAGACAAACGAGAAGTTCCGGCTCAATGGCTTCGATTTCGGCGTCGAGCCAGGGCCGACAGGCGGCAATCTCTCGGGCGGTGGGTTTCTTGTGGATGCGGCGCTTGCCGCGTGGCTCCCACTTGAAATGCTTGACTGCGTTGGTAACGTAGACTGCGCCGCGGTCGATGCCGGCTTCGTCGAGGCAACGATCGAGCAGCAGGCCAGCGGGACCGACGAAGGGCCGACCCTCCATGTCTTCGCGATCGCCTGGCTGTTCGCCAACAAGGATGAGCCGCGCAGCCGGTTTGCCTTCGCCGAAGACCGTCTGCGTGGCGTGCGCGTACAGAGGACATCCCTGACAGCGCTGGGCGGCTGAGGCGAGACTTTTCAGGTCGTGGCGTTTCGGGAGAAAATCCGCAGCTGAATGTGTCGTCGTCATCCGTTGTGGGATGCGCGCTGCTACGGCGCGGAAGGCGGCCGGCGGGAGACTACTGCGGCAGGACGCAGCGAAGTGGTTCTCGATGCGGATGCCGGCAATCGGTTGGCCGCGGTTGAGATCCTCGGACAGAATTCGGCTCGCTCCGGTCCGCAACGCGGCTGGCGCAACCGGTCTTCGACCGTGCTGCGGAACCGGGTCTTCCCCTGGCCCTCGCATCTGCCTGGCGCGATTCTTGCCGGTGCCCCGTGGTCCAACGCCATGGAGGCTTGCCTTCACTCGGAACTGAACGCCGACCCGGCTCAGCCCTTTGTTTCCACGGTGACCGTGGGGTTGCGCCGGGGACGCCGGTTGGCCTGCAGGATTTTCTTACGCAGGCGCAGGGATTTCGGCGTGACCTCCACCATTTCGTCGTCGGCGATGAACTCGATCGCCTGCTCGAGGTTGAGCAGCTTCGGAGGCGCCAGGCGAATGGCATCGTCGGCGGTGGAGGCGCGCATGTTGGTGAGCTTTTTTTCGCGAACCACGTTGACGTCGAGGTCGTTGTCGCGGGAGTGCTCCCCGATGATCATGCCTTCATAGACTTCGACCCCAGGTGGTGTAAACAGGATGCCGCGGTCTTCCAGACCTTCGAGAGCATAGGCAGTTGTGACGCCTGGACGATCCGCCACCAATCCACCGGTGGGGCGCTGAGGAATATCTCCCTGATGCGGCATATAGCCGTCGAAGAGAGAATTCATGACAATGGTGCCGCGCGTATCGGTAAGCAGATCGCTGCGCAGTCCGATGAGCCCGCGGGAGGGCACGCGAAATTCGAGGCGCACCCGGCCATAGCCATGGTTGTGCATCTTGATCATCTCGCCGCGGCGGGGCCCGAGGCGCTCGATGACCACGCCGATGAAGTTCTCCGGAATGTCGATGGTGAGGTGCTCGACCGGCTCCATCATTTTCCCGTCGACTTGTTTGGTGACGATTTCCGGCCGGCCGACCATGAGCTCGAAGCCTTCACGGCGCATCATCTCGATCAGAATCGAGAGCTGCAGTTCGCCGCGGCCAAGAACTTTGAAAGTATCGGGGCTGCCGGTTTCCTCCACGCGAATGGAAACGTTGGTGAGCAGCTCCCTGTCGAGGCGCTCGCGCAGATTGCGCGAGGTAACCCACTGGCCTTCGCGTCCCACCATAGGCGAGTTGTTGGTGGAGAACTGCATGGCGATGGTGGGCTCGTCGATGATGATGGGCGGCAGCGGAGCGGGGGTTTCGGCGTTGGTGATCGTTTCGCCAATGGTGATGCCTTCAACGCCGGCTACAGCGACGATGTCGTCGATCTCGGTCTCCGTGATGTCGACGCGGTGGAGGCCGGCGAAGCTGAAGAGCTTGGTGATGCGATGCTTCTCCAGCGAGCCGTCGCGCTTGGAGATGGCAATGTCGTCGCCGGTGTGCAGAGTTCCCTGGAAGACGCGTGCGATGGCGAGACGGCCGAGGTAGTCGGAGTAGTCGAGGTTGGTGACCTGGATCTGCAGGATGCCGGTGGGATCGCCTTTGCCGGTGGGGATGGTCGAGAGAATGGAGTCGAAGAGAGGCATCAGGTCCGCGCCTGGAACCTTCGGATCGCTGCTGGCCTGGCCAAGCTTCGCGTTGGTGTAGAGGACGGGGAAGTCGAGCTGATCCTCGGTGGCGTCGAGATCGATGAAGAGGTCATAGACCTCGTTGAGAACTTCCTGAGCGCGTGCATCAGGTCGATCGATTTTGTTGATGACGAGGATGGGTGGGAGCCGGGCTTCGAGCGCCTTCGAAAGCACGTAGCGGGTCTGGGGCAGCGGGCCCTCGGAGGCGTCGACCAGCAGCATCACGCCGTCGACCATTTTGAGAGCGCGCTCCACTTCACCGCCAAAGTCAGCGTGGCCGGGCGTATCGACGATGTTGATCTTCTCGCCCTTGTAGAAGACGGCGGTGTTCTTGGCGAGGATGGTGATGCCGCGCTCGCGTTCGAGCTCGTTCGAATCCATAACCCGCTCGGTGAGGGTTTCGTTGGCGCGGAAAGTACCGGCCTGGCGCAAAAGCTGATCGACAAGGGTGGTTTTACCGTGGTCGACGTGGGCGATGATGGCGATATTGCGTATGGCGCTCAATGAAGATCCTGGTCTTTAAGGTTTCGGCGATGCGGCGAGCCGAATCGGTTTCGCGTGGGCGAAAGGCTGGGACGGCAGAAGTTACAAGACCGAGCCATCGATGCGATGGCGGCCCCGGAGGGCTGAGCCAATGATGGTCGCAGCCGTCATTTTCCTTCTGACATTAAGTTTACCAGCCGGGCGGGCAACGCCCCCTGCCGCAGGGTGCGTCCCTCCTTAGTGAGGGAACGGAGCGCGCCGCATTCAGAGGGGGATTTATGAATCTTGCTGTCCGCCAGATTCTGGCGACCGGGACTGGTATCACTCTCAGCACGCTGATGGGCGCTGCGGTTTGGGCGCAAAACCAAACTCCAACCGCAGACAACGGAGGGCAGCCGCAGCACAAAATCCAGCTGGTGCAGGCCCAGGCCCAGCTGAATAGCACCCTGGATACAAAAAAGGCGAAGCAGGGCGAGCCGGTGACGGCGAAGCTGGAAGAGAATGTCCAGATTCCCGACGCGCAGGAACTGCCGAAGAACACCGTTCTCGAGGGCCATGTGGATCAGGTGCAGGCTTCCGACCACAAGAGCGACTCGATGGTGGTGGTGACTTTTGACAAGGCAAAACTGAAGGATGGGCAGGAGTTGCCGATCAAGGCGACGATTATCGCCGTTTCTGAACCGGTGATGATGCAGCAACAGAACGGCGGCGGAGGAGCGCCGGCCAGCTCCGGGGCACCTATGGCGAATTCGGCCGCTTCCGGCGGAGGTGCACCCTCGGGAGGATCGACGAGCAGCAGTGGATCGAGTCCTTCCGCGCCGTCGGCCCAGCCAATGAGCGTGCCGCAGAGCGGCTCGGGTTCAGCCCAGGGGTCGCCACAGAATGGCGTGCCTGACGTGACGCTGAAGAGCGATATTCACGAGCACAACTCTGCGACGTTTATGTCGAAGGGCAAGAATGTCCACGTTCCGGACGGAACTCAGCTGGACGTGGCGCTGGCTGTGATTCCCGCAGGCGTGAAATTACAGTAACTCGGACTGGCGCGCCCGCTACTCGTACCGCAGGGAGTCGATGGGATCCATCGCAGCGGCACGATTAGCGGGCAGCGTGCCAAAGAGAATGCCGACCGACGCCGAAGCGAGGAGTCCGATTACCGCTGACCATCCGGACACCGGAACGCGATAGGCCGTGAAGAACCGAACCGAAAAGGGAATCGCGAGACCGATGATGGCGCCGATGAGGCCGCCGAAGAGTGAGACAAACATTGCTTCCATGAGGAACTGGAGTTTGATCTCGCGCCTTGTTGCACCCAGGGCCTTGCGGATGCCGATTTCGCGCGTGCGAGCTCGCACGGTGGCCAGCATGATGTTCATGATGCCGACGCCGCCGACGGCGAGCGTAACGCCGGAGACGAGCAGCAGCATCGCGGTGAGGGCATTCACCACCTCGCCAGCCAGGGTGATGAGGGCCGTCATGGTTTGCGTGGTGTAAACCGAGGTGGGCTGGTGGCGGCCGTCATTGCGGATGACGGAGCGGATCTGTCGCGCCGCATCTTCAACGGCGCTTTGATCGCGGATGGAGAAATACATTTCCTTTACGTTGTCTGTGCCGCTGAAGTAGCGGCCAACGGCATAAGGAATGAGAATTGTTTGATCGGCAATTTCCGTTTCGCCGAAGGTTTCCACCCGCTCCTTGAAGGTGCCGATGATGGTGAAAGGAATGCCGCTGATCTGAAAGGTGCCGCCAATGGCTTCTGCGGGACTGCCGAACATGGCGCGGGCAAAGGGCTCGGTAACGACGGCAACTTTGGCGTGAGCGGTTTCATCTTCGTCGTCGAAGAAGCGGCCGGCGAGCGTGACCAGGTTGCGCACCTGGCGGTATTGCGGCTCCACGCCCAGAACCAGGACTTCGCGAACGGCTCCGCTGATGCTGATGTTCTGGTGCATCTCCAGCACGACGGAGGAGGCGGAAACGGAGGGAACCTGCTCGTCAACGGTGTGTTCGTCGTCGAAGGTGAGGAAGTCGGACTGAATATTGGTGACGGCACCGGAGCCGCCGCCCGCATATTCCAGTTCCACAAGATTGGTACCGATGCCCTGGATTTCGCTGAGGATGTACTGGCGGCCGGTCGCCGAGATGGCTACGACGAGGATGACCGAAGCGGTACCGATGACCATGCCCAGAGCGGTGAGGACGAAGCGAACTTTGGAGCTGCGGAAGCTGTCGATCGCCAGCTTGGCGATCTCGCTGAGCATGATGGTTTGCCGCGCGCTGGCAATGGTTCTTTCGAACGAGAGTCGACGTGTGCGTTCGGCGGCCATCTGCTTCTACAGGATGCCACAGGGAGGGGGAGGGGTTCAGGCAATTGGACGGCGCCTGGTTAACGGAGAACCCAGCGCAGCGACTTTCCCGGTTCGCTTTTGCCGATGAGCTTCCACCCGCCGCCGGCAAGCTTTTCCGGCGTGACCGGCCTTCCGTTGATTTCAACGTGCGTAATCTTCGCCGCGTCGTTTGGGGGCAGTTCGATGAGCAGCGTCCATTCGCCGGCCCGGCTTGGGGAATACCAGCCTTCGTAGCGGCCCTCCGGCGATCGCGACAGGCCGAGCAACGGCGATTCGAAGCGATAGCTGGAGGACAACACGGGGCTCAACCGGAGGCCGTGCTCGGTGAAGTCCAGCCCAAGCAGTTTGGTGGCGGAATACAGAAAGCAGGCGTGCGAGTGCAGGTTGAGGACGGGGAAATCGACGCCGTGGAAGGCAGGATCCTTCGCGGTTTCTCCCGGATTCCTGCTGAAGGGCGCGTTGTAGGAATCGGTGCCGCTCCAGGCGCCGTACCAGACGTCGGGGTAGGCTTCAGCGTGGGCGGCGAAGGAATTTTTCTTCCACTCATCCCACGCCATGGCGGGATCGACGCCGGCCAGCGCCCAGATGAGGGTTTGATTGAGCGAGGGCCAGATGCCGCCACGAACAATGGTGCCTGGCTCGAAGATGCCGGGCATGGTGATGTCCGGCCCCTGACTCATCTGAGTCGCCCCGATGGGGCCTTTGCGCAAAAGGTCGTTCATGGTCGCGACCAGGGCGCGGCTTTGTTCAGGAGTGGTGACGCCGGCGACGATGGCCCAGGGTTGCGGCTCGATCCACAGGGTTGATTCTCCGAGCCAGCCGAGGGTCGGGCCGAGCCATGCGCGTTTGAACCATCGGCCGGTCCACTGGGCGCGCGCGGCTTCGCGGTTGCGATCGGCATTGTGCCGGACGTCGGACTCGTGAGTCGAGTCGAGGGCCGCATAGCCGAGCAGGCGCGCATATTCATCGAAAACCCACGCGGCCATGGCGGAGTTGAGCACGCTTTCGCCCTTTTCCGTGGCTTCCGGTAACGCCGATTGCGCCCAGGTGCCGAGCAGGCCATCGTTCCAGTCATCGGAGAGCATGCGGGCGACGCCATGCTCGCCAAAACCCACGTCTTCAATCTGGTGGCGATAGCAACGGGCAAGCAGGTTGGCGACCGTGTCGGTGCGGCCGGAGGGTCCGCTGACCCGCGCAGGAATGCGCTCGCCGAGAAATTCAATGTCACGAGTCGCGAGAACATATTCGCTGACCGCCCAAAGCAGCCAGAGCGGGATGTCGCTGGAGTTATCAGCAACCATGGGCGCGACCATGCCATGGCCGGTGAGGCCGTAAGGAACCGAGCCGTTGTCGCGCACTTCGCTGAGCGTGTAGCGGAGGACGCTGCGAACGATGTCCGGATTGCTGAAGAGGAAGGGCAGCGCGTGTTGCAGCGGGTCGCGTGCCGCACCCTGGAAGCCCATTACATATTGGTAAAAGCCGTTCTGGTTGAGGATGTGCTGGGCGAAGTAGTCGTCGAAGGTGAGGCTGCTGCGGAGGTAGTAGTGGTTCCAGATGGTTTCGCGCTCGACCCACGGCTCGCTGTCGACGGAGAAGCGCAGGCCGGTGCGCTTCCATGCGGCGCTCGAAGTTTGCAGGGCTGTTGCGGCGCTTTGCCTGTAGCGAGCCGTGAGTGCTTCCAGGTCGAATCCTTCGGGGAGATAGCCGTAGAGAAAATGGAGCGTGCGCTGCTCGCCTGGCTTCAGGTCGAGGGTTGTTTCAAGAAGCAGCGCGGTGTGCGGGCCGGTGCTGTCGAGGTTGCCGTCCAATGCGCGCGACAGGCCGGTTGGATTGGCGGGGCCGCCCGATCCAAAGAACGTCGCGGCATCGGAGCTAAAGCCGGTCGGCGCGGCACTGAGCGCAACCAAAAATGTCGGCGGTGCGCCCTCGCTCTCGATCCAGGCACCAGGCGCGGGATCGGGCACGGGAGAGATGAATCCATTGGGATGGGCCTGCAGCTGGGCGCGAATACGCTGCCAGGCCTGGTCTTCCTGCGCGGTGTGACCGGGGAAGTGGCGAGTCTCCAACAGGCCATCATGGACGCGGCGCATCTGATGCGTGCAGCGCCGGCCGGCCGCGCGGCGGAGTTGCGGAGGAGAACCGACGCCAGTCCACGACTCAATGAAGTCGCGAAAGGAAAACTCGTAGGTTTGGCAACCCCAGTATTCAATCCAGCGCAGCGCGGCGGGCGATGCGGTGTGGTTGGTGACGGTCACCTGCGAAAGCAGTACCGGGTCATCGCCAAAGGGCGCTGACAGAATCTGATCAACGGAGTGGCTCTTGCTGGAAAGGCGTTTACGAAAATATCCGATGCCGAAGGTGCGCTCCATCTCCGGATCGTTGCCAGAGTACAAGGTCGTCAGGGTTTCGCGGCCGTCGGTCAGCCAACCCAGACCGCCGGCAAACTGCTCGGTTTCCGGATCGTAGTCATTGAGGAACTTTGGCGCTCCTTCGTCCTGGCGTACGCGCACATGGCCGAAGTTAGAGGCGATAGCAGTGATGCGGTCGTTGCCAATCTGGTGGATGTGTTCGGTTGGCGCGAGAACGCCGGGCGACACGTCGGTGCGGGCCCTGGGATCGGTTGTCTGATTGCAGGTGTAACGAAAAGCAGGCAGGCCGAATTCATCCTCGATCCAGGTGCCGAAGTGTCCTGAGCCATATTCCTTGTCACCTGGGCGGTGCGCGGAGGAAGCAAAGGCTGGAAGCATCGATAGCAAGGGTGGGGAAGCCAGCACCGACCCAACTGAATTTTGCATGAAGCGCCTGCGCGTGATCGCCATCGGTTCTCCAGTATCCGGCGAGCGCCGCCCGCCGTCCAGCAAACCCGTGACTCACGGATTTAGAATGGCGCGACCCTCAGAAGTATCCGGAGACACTATGAAATTACGCATGATCCCGATTTTCCTGGCGATGTCTCTATCCGCCTTCGCTCAATCCACCCAGAAAGACATTCTGTTGAAGCACTGGAAGACCTCCGGCGAACTCACGCTCGCCGTCGCCAACGCAATGCCGGCGGAGGGATACACGTTCCGCCCTGTGCCCGTGGAGATGAGCTATGGCGAACTGATGGCCCACATCGCCGTCGCCGACCGCGGCGCGTGTGCCGCGGCCAGCGGCCTGCAGGCGCCCGCATTGCCGGACAAGATCGCCGCGTGGCTGAAGGATACGGGGAAGATTGATGTGGACAAGGACACCGCGGTGCAATTCCTCACCAGCACGTTCGCCTTCTGCGAACAGGCGATCCCGCAGGTACCCGACAGCCGCATGACCACGGTCGTCGGCGCTCCCGCCCGCAACCTCACCGGCGAGGAATGGCTGTGGGCGTACTTTACCCATACCGCCCATCACCGCGGGCAGGCGGAAGTCTACCTGCGGCTGAAAGGGATCAAGCCGCCGGATTACGAATTCTGATCGAAAGAAGAAACGGACAGAGGCGTGTTCGCCTCTGCCCGTTTTTCCAGCTGATCCCGAATCAAAGCGCGACGGTGACGGCTTTGGTTTCGGTGTAGTTACTGAGCACTTCTTCGCCCATCTCGCGGCCCCAGCCGGACTGCTTATATCCGCCGAAGGGCAGGGAGGCGTCGAAGACGTTGTGGCAGTTCACCCACACAGTGCCAGCACGGAGGCCGCGCGCGACTTTGTGAGCGAGGCTCAGGTTCTGCGTCCACACGGAAGCGGCCAAGCCGTAGATCGAATCGTTCGCGCGCTTCACGATCGCGTCGACATCCTTATCGGAGAACGGCACAGCGCAGACCACCGGGCCGAAGATTTCCTCCTGGACGACCTTCATGCGCGGGTTGGTGTTGGTAAGCACGGTGGGGCGGACGAAGTAGCCGCGGTCGAAGCCGGAGACCGGGCCACCGGCGGCGATCTTCGCGCCCTCCTGAATGCCTGACTCGATGTAGCCGACGACCTTGCGGTATTGCTCATCGCTCACCAGCGGACCCATCTGGCAGGAGGGGTCGAGGCCTGGTGCGAGCTTGATGTCAGAGGCGACTTTGCTGACGCCGTCGACGACCTCGTCGAAGACCTTCTCGTGAATGTAGAGGCGGGAGCCGGCGCAGCAACACTGCCCGTGGTTGAAGAAAATGGCGCTGGCGGTGCCGGAGACGGCCTGATCGATGGGGGCGTCAGGGAAGACGATGGCGGGGGATTTACCGCCGAGTTCGAGCGATACCTTTTTTAAGTTTCCGGTAGCGGCCTTCACAATGAGCTTGCCGACTTCGGTTGAGCCGGTGAAAGCGACCTTGTCGACCAGATCGTGAGCAGCCAGCGGCGCGCCTGCTCCTTCGCCGTAGCCGGTGAGCACGTTGACGACTCCGGCGGGGAAGCCGGCTTCGTCGATGAGCTGGGACAAGCGGATGCCGCTGAGCGGCGTTTGTTCAGCGAGCTTGAGGACGATGCTGCAGCCGCAGGCCAGCGCGGGAGCGAGTTTCCATGCGGCCATCAGCAGCGGGAAGTTCCACGGAATGATTTGCGCGACGACGCCAATAGGCTCACGAAGGGTGTAGGAATGGAAATCGTAGCCGGCGGAAAGGGGCAGGGTTTTGCCGGAGATTTTGGTCGCCCATCCGGCCATGTAACGGAACATGTCGACGGCGAGAGGCACATCGGCGACGCGAGCGATGCTGCGCGGCTTGCCGTTGTCGAGGGATTCGATTTCGGCGAATTCCTCGAGATGCTTTGCAAGCAGGTCGGCAAGCTTCCACATGGTGCGGCCGCGTTCAGAGGGCGACATGCGGGGCCAGGGGCCGTCGTCAAATGCGCGGCGCGCGGCCAGGACGGCACGGTTGACGTCCTCTTCTTCAGCTTCGGCGACTTCAGTGATCACATCGCCTGTGGCTGGATTGAAAACGGGGAAGGTTTTTCCGGAGGCTGCGCTGACGAAGCGGCCATCAATATAG
>DATAZC010000191.1:0-2050 GCA_036272255.1 Acidobacteriaceae bacterium
GACTCGCCGGGGGTTGGGAGTTGCCAGGGGAAGCGCGGGTGGGTGGGGATGTTCTCCCAGGCGGTGTAGAGCGTGAAGGAGCTGGAGTTGAAGTTGACACCGAGGGGCGTGCCGCCGAGCGGGTCGTTCATACCGGGTGAGTAGGGTTGGCTGGAGAGATTCATCGGACCGCCGGAGGCGCCGTCGTAGGAGAGTGAGCCGGCCTGGTTATCGCGGGTCTGCGCAGTGGTGAGACCGGACTCGAACTGCACGATTTGGTCGAGCTGCCTGGCCGTGGGCGGAGCGGCGCCCTGGGAGTGCGTCATGACAGCGGTGGTGGCCTGGTCGGCGAGGTCGAATTTGAGGTTTGCGTCAATGGTGCCGGTGTTGTTGAGCGGCATGAGGGTTTCGCGGCCGTCGAACATGAGCGCGCTGAGGTAACGGAGATTGGTGGAGGGAAGCGGACGGCGATAGACGGAGTAGACGGGTACTCCGGTTTTGGGATCGAAGGTGAGAGCGCAATGGTATGGATCGTGCACGATGGCGATGGTGAACTGCATGTTCGCGGGGGGCGTGATGCCGATGCGAATGAGTCCGTTGTTGAGCAGGAGGCTGTGCGCGTTGGGACTGGTGGAGGTGTCGGTGGGACAGTTGGCTCCGTCGAAGGCGGCGAAGAGCGGATCGTGACCGCGAGTCTGCGCGTAGACGAGACGGGCACCGGCGGCGCTGAGGCTGAAGGCCTGGTCGGCCTGATGACAGGTGGCACAGGTGCGGCCGTTGGTGCCGAGGCTCTGGAAGAAAGGATTCTGCTGGTTGATGGGGCCGGCGGTGTTGTAGGTGGCGACGGTTCCGGTGCTGTCGCGAAACGGAGTGAGGTTGGGAATGAAGCCGAAGACGGCTGCAGCGGCGCTGAGGGACACAAAGCAGAGAAGGATCAGCAGGGAGCTGCGATCGCGTAGGAGTGTCATGGCGGACCTCACTTGAAAATGCGTGGACTGCGGTCGAAAAGGGACACACAGTCGCGAGGCCCGGGGTCATGCTCACAAGGCTGCCGCCGAATCCGGCGCATTTGTGAACGCAGATGAAAAGGGCAACCTGGTCTTTGGCCCGGAGCGATGTTTCGTTGGCTGGCTGGCTGGACGGAAGGAGTTTAGATGAAGCGCGGGAAAGAAAGCGACAAATTAAAAGAGGGCTGTCAGAGTTCGTGCCACGACTTGCTGAGGTTGTCTGAATGCGGCGAGGCCGGCGTAAAGGAGCGTGGGGCGTTGTCGTTTGACCGGTAACGCGAGGCTACAGAAGAGATGGCAGGCGATGGCTGGTTAAGGCTAACCATTGGAAGGAAAACTTAGAAGTCTACCTTGCAAGATTAGCTGCCGATATGAGAGAGTTTCTGTATGGCAAAGAGGCCGGAGCCGGGGCTGGTGGATTTTACGCAGGCGATTGGTCTGCTGGTGCGGAGGGTGCGGGCGGCGGGGCAAATGCATGAGCTTTCGCTGGCGGAGTCGGCGGTGCTGGGAAGGCTGGAGCGCGAGGGACCGGCGACGACGGCGGAGCTGGCGCGCGCCGAAGGTGTGAAGCCGCAGTCGATGGGGGCGACGGTGGCGGTGCTGGCCAAGAGACGGATGATCCAGCGCAGGCCGCATCCCACTGATGGGCGGCAGAGATTGATTGTGTTGACGGCGAAGGGAGCCGCGGTTCGCAAGAGCATGAAGGACGCGAAACACACGTGGCTGGCGCAGGCGGTCGCAGGCCTGAATTCGCGCGAACAGGAGACGTTGTTTCGCGCCGGCGAGATTATCCGGCGGCTGGCCGAGCAGTAGGGACCTGAGGTGAACGTGGAGAGAAAGAGCACGGAGGCGCTGGGCTCGATATCGCACGCGTGGCGGGCGCTGCGGCACCGGAACTTCAAGTTGTATTTTGTGGGGCAGGGCACGTCGCTGATGGGGACGTGGATGACGCGGCTGGCGACGAGCTGGCTGGTGTACCGGCTGACTCATTCGGCGCTGCTGCTGGGCGTGGTGAGCTTTGCGGGGCAGATCATTACGTTTCTGCTGGGGCCGGTGGCGGGTGT
>DATAZC010000192.1:0-3940 GCA_036272255.1 Acidobacteriaceae bacterium
GGGCTGGTTGCTGCGAACGCCTGAGGGCTAAAGCGAGAAGGATGCTGGTGGAGATGAGCCTGGGACTATGCGCGCGGGGGCGCGCCTTCTCTTTTTTGTCCGCGGCTTGCGAGGCGGGCGATGACTTCGTCCAGCGCAGCCTCCCACGGCGCCAGTTGAACACCGAATCGTTCCTGCAGTCGCGCGTTGGACATCACTGAATTGCGGGGCCGTTTTGCCGGGGTGGGGTAATCGCTCGATGGAATGCCCACGACCTCGGGCTGTCGTCCGTCGAGCAGATGTGCGGCGCGCGCAAAAATTGCCCGCGTAAAACCGCACCACGTAGTGGAGCCGGCACAGGTCGCGTGGTAGAGCCCGGCCCACTCCTGATCGGAGCCGTATTCTCCGGCGAGCACGCCGTCCACAATGGCGCGGGTGACACGGGCGAGTTCGATGGAGGTGGTCGGCGCCCCATACTGATCGTCGACCACGGTGAGCCGATCGCGTTCGCGGCCCAGGCGGAGCATGGTCAGCAGAAAATTCTTCCCGTGGGGACCGTACACCCAGCTCGTGCGAAAAATCAGGTACCGCCCGCCGACCTGGCGAATCGCCTCTTCACCGGCGAGCTTGCCTGCACCGTAGGTGTTCACCGGGTGGGGTTGGTCGCTCTCGGTCCAGGGCTGCTCCTTCGTCCCATCGAAGACATAGTCGGTGGAGTAGTGGACGAGGAGCGCTCCGGTCTGCAGGGCCTCCTCGGCGAGGATGCGGGGGGCTCGCGCATTGATGGCCGCGGCCATCTCCGGCTCGGCTTCCGCGCGATCGACGGCTGTGTAGGCCGCGGAATTGATGATGACGTCAGGCTTCACGCTGCGAACGATCGCCCGTATCTGATCCGGGATCCTGAGGTCGACAACTTCGCGATCGACAGCAACGAGCGGATTGGTGCCTGCAAAGCTGTGCTGCAGTTCGATGCCGAGCTGTCCCGCTCCGCCCACGATGAGGACGCGCGGCGACTCGCTCATGGAAAAACCTCGGCCTGGCGCAGCGTCGCGCCTTTGTTGTCTTTATCCGAAACGATGACGTCGGAGGGGTGGACCGGCCAGGGAATCGCCAGATCCGCATCGTTCCACACAATCGTTCGCTCTCCCGCCGGCGAATAATAATCCGTCACTTTGTATGCGAAGCCGACGTCGCTCAACGCCAGAAACCCATGCCCAAATCCGGGAGGAATCCACAGCATGTTGCCGTTGTCGTCGGTCAGCTCCGCCATCACGTGCTTGCCGAAATTGGGCGAGCTTCGGCGCAGATCGACGGCAACATCGAGCGCAGCACCATAGACGACGCGCACCAGCTTTCCCTGCGGCTGGGTGACCTGATAATGAATGCCGCGGAGCACGTTTTTGTTCGAAGCGGAAAAATTGTCCTGCACCCAGCTGGTGGGGAGGCCGACCTCGGTCATGGTTCGCTGGTTCCACGTCTCCTGGAAGGCTCCGCGGCTGTCGCGATAAATTGTCGCGGTGAGCAGGAGCACGCCGGGCAGCGCTGTTTCGGTAATTTTCACAGGCCGCCGCTCCCGGAGGCGAAGTATGGTTCCCGCAGCAGACTCAGCAGATACTCACCGTAGCCGCTTTTGCGGATGGGCTGGGTCAAAGCCTCCAGTTGCTCCGCGTTGATGTAACCGAGCCGATACGCAATCTCCTCGGGGCACGCGATTTTCAGACCCTGGCGGCGCTCCACGGTCTGGATAAACAACCCGGCCTCGAAAAGAGAGTCGTGGGTTCCGGTGTCGAGCCATGCCATGCCGCGGCTCATGATCTGGACGTTCAGCTTGCCGGCTTCAAGATAGCGCCGGTTGAGATCGGTGATCTCGAGCTCTCCGCGTGGCGAAGGCTGGAGCGAAGCGGCGATATCGACGACGTGGTTATCGTAAAAATAAAGGCCGGTGACGGCATAGCGCGAGCGCGGCAGTTTGGGCTTTTCTTCGAGGCTGACGGCGCGGCCTTCGTTGTCGAATTCGACCACGCCGTAACGCTCCGGATCGTGGACCGGATAGGCGAAGACGGTGGCACCGCTGTCGAGGGCGGCGGCAGCCTGGAGTTGTTTTGAGAATGACTGGCCGTAGAAGATGTTGTCGCCGAGGACGAGCGCGCTGGCGTCGCCTGCGATAAATTCGCGCCCGATTAAAAACGCCTGGGCCAGCCCATCCGGACTTGGCTGCACGGCGTAGGTGATATGGATGCCCCAGCGCTGGCCGTCGCCCAGCAGTTCGGCAAAGCGCGCCGTATCCTGCGGGGTTGAAATAATGAGGATGTCGCGCAGCCCGGCGAGCATGAGCGTGCTCAGCGGGTAATAGATCATCGGCTTGTCGTACACCGGAAGCAGTTGCTTCGAAACAACGTGGGTCACCGGATACAAGCGCGTTCCCGACCCACCCGCCAGGATGATACCTTTCATTGCGTTATCCACCGGTTACAGGAACAGCGTTTCGCCTCTTCACAGCTCGGAAGTTCCATATCACCTGTGATAGTAAACGAAGGGCGCGGCACTATCGAAAAAGCTCAGGGACCCCGCCGGGCGGAAGTCTGTCGCAGCAATTCCGCATATTGATCGATGACGCCCTCCCAGTTATAGCGCGAGCATGCGCGTGCCCGCGCACCGGCCCGCAGGTGGTTGAGGTCCTTTGTTCGCGTTTCTACCGCATCGACAGTCTCAGCCAACTGTTCGGCGGTGCTGAAGTACAAACCCTCCTCGCCCAGCGTCTCCCTGTTGAATGGATTGTCATGTGCCATGATCAGATTTCCGCACCCCATGGCTTCCAGAAGCGAAGGATTCGTGCCGCCTACGCTGTGCCCGTGCATATAGGCAAACGCGTGGTAGCGCAGCGCGGTCAGCTCAGGGGCATCGTAGACGGTTCCAATCAGGTGGATTCGGGGATCTCGCACCGCGAGCAATTCCTGAACATACGGCGTGGACACTTCGCAATTGCCGATCACCACCAGTTGCCGCAACGACGACGACTTCTGAAAAGCACGAAGAATATCCAGAACATGATTTTCCGGCTCCAGTCGGCACACCACCAGGAAGTAGCCCCCCGGTTCAAGCCCGCGATTCCGCACCGGCGCTGCATCGGGCGGCACGTTCACAATTTCACAACCGTAGGGAATTACCGAACACGCGCGCAACCGGCCATGCCGCCTTTCCAGATGCGTGGCAATCGCGGCGGCATCGGCGATCACGCGAGTGGCCACGCGAACTGAAAACCATTCCATACAGCGGAAGTAAATTTTTGCCCCAGCGTTCCATTTCGCTCGCGCCCATTCCACGCCGTCAGGATTGATCCACACCGTGGTGCGGCACAGCCGAGGAAGCGCACAGAATGGCGCTACACCGTAGCCCAGCATGTAAACCAGGTCGTATCCTTTGCGTGCCGACCACAGACACTTCAGGTCGTAGACGATGGTCCGCAGTGGCCCCAGAGCCGGAGCCGAATGATAGCGTAGCTCGACGCCATGAAATGTTTCGGCCGCCTGGCCTTCTCCGCCTTCGCAGAAGGTCGTGACCTGAAACCCCCGCTCCGTCAGACCGACAGCCAGCTTTTCAGCAAACGTCTCAAACCCACCGTACTTCGCAGGAATTCCACGAGTCCCGAGAATGGCCACCCTCATTGCATCTCCCGCTTCATTTGCCTCCCGCGCTCCTGCTGCTGGCGCCAAGTCGAGCCTGGAGAGTTCTCACTTCCTCGAGCACTGGCCTTATAACTTCCCGAATCACTGCATAGATCATGCCCAAAGGCAAAAGAAACCTGTACCGCAGGGGGATTGACCTCTCGCGCAGCAACTTCCACCGAACTTGCCATTCTCCCTTGCGCATACGATGTCTTGCCGCAGACAGGCCCCCTCTCTCACCTGGGGAACGCGATATGGTGCAGGCAACAGTTTCGAGAACGACAACAGTGCCGGCG
>DATAZC010000193.1:0-3513 GCA_036272255.1 Acidobacteriaceae bacterium
ATGCCGACACGGGTGGAAGACGCGCTGGATACGATGCGCGTGGTGGAAGCGGCGTATCTCTCCTCCGAGCGCGGTGGGGAACCGCTGGCGCTGGCGCGCGAGACAACGCAGCAGGATGCGAAATAAGAAGACGCGAAATAAAGAACAGGAGACGCAGTGTTTGATTTGACGGGCAAAGTAGCACTGATCACCGGAGGAGCCAGCGGCATCGGGGCCGCAACCGCGAGGCGGCTGACGGCATCAGGTGCGAGCGTCATCGTGGCAGACCTTAACGAAGCCGCTGCGAAGACGCTGGTGGAGGAGCTGCCCGGCGCGCGGGGCGTGGCGATGGATGTGACCAGCGCCGCTTCGATCGCAGCAGCGATAGAGGGGCTGCATCAACTCGACATACTGGTGAACAATGCCGGTATCGGGTTGGTTGGCGGCATCGCGCAGACCGAGGAGGCGGATTTTGATCGCCTTATGACGGTGAATGCAACCTCGATCTTCCTGGTGACCAAGGCCGCGCTGCCATTGCTGCTTGCCGTGCGAGGATCGATCGTGAATATCGGTTCCGTCGCGGGATTGATCGGCATCAAGCAACGCTTCGCATACTGCGCCAGCAAGGGGGCGGTCATCGCGATGACGCGGCAGCTTGCGGTGGAGTATCCGAAGGAGCTCCGGGTGAACTGCATCGCCCCAGGGACTGTACAGTCACCGTTCGTCGAAGGTTATCTGCAGAAGTATCACGCGCACGAGATCGAGAAGATGCGCGTGGAGCTGGCCGCGCGGCAGCCGATGGGAAGACTGGGAACCCCTGAAGAGATCGCCGCCATGGTGCATTACATCTGTTCTTCCGAAGCGGACTTTATGACGGGCTCCGTTGTAACCATCGATGGCGGATGGACCGCCGCGTAGCGACAAAGAAAGAGAAGGAGCCAGATCGATTTTGATTGACCCTACTATTACGCACGTTGAGGTGCTGGATCTGCGTTTTCCGACCTCGCGAGACAGCATCGGCTCGGATGCCGTGAACAAAAATCCGGACTACTCCGCTGCATATTGCATTTTGCATACGGACAGCGACCTGAAAGGCTATGGCCTCACCTTCACGCTGGGACGCGGCAACGAGCTTTGCGTAAGCGCAGCCAGATATCTGGCAGGCTTTGTGGAGGGCCGCCGGCTCAGCGCGATCACCGATGACTTGCGGACCTTTTCCCGTCAGCTCACCGATGACAGCCAGTTCCGCTGGCTGGGACCGGAAAAGGGCGTCACGCACATGGCGGCGGCAGCGCTGATCAACGCGGTGTGGGACCTCTACGCCCGGCAGCAGAGCAAGCCGCTGTGGCGGCTACTTGCTGATATGAGTCCGGAAGAGATCGTACTGCTTGTCGACTTCCGTTACATCGAGGACGCGATTACCGAAGAAGAAGCGCTGGCCCTGCTGAAGTCGAAGCGTGCGGGCAGGGAAGCGCGCATCGTGGAACTGGAGAAAACCGGCTATCCCGCGTACACCACTTCCGTCGGCTGGTTTGGATTTTCGGATGAGAAGGTGCGCTCGCTCTGCCATGAAGCGCTCGCGCAAGGCTGGCGCCACTTCAAATTGAAGGTCGGCGGCGAGCCGGTTGACGATCTTCGCCGTGCAGCGCTGGTCCGCGGCGAGATCGGCAATGACATGAAGCTGATGATGGATGCCAATCAGCGCTGGGGGGTTGCGGAGGCGATTGCACGCACCCGAGAACTTGCCGAATTCGATCCGTGGTGGATGGAAGAGCCGACGAGCCCCGATGACATACTCGGGCACGCCCGGATCCGTCGCGAGGCCGAGGTGAGGATTGCAACCGGCGAACACTGCCAGAACCGGGTCATGTTCAAACAACTGCTGCAGGCGGGAGCGATCGATGTATGCCAGATCGATAGCTGCCGGCTTGCGGGCGTGAATGAAAATCTCGCGGTGCTGTTGATGGCAGCGAAGTTCGGCGTCCCGGTGTGCCCGCATGCCGGAGGCGTGGGGCTATGTGAGTATGTGCAGCACCTATCCGCATTCGATTACATCGCCGTTTCCGCTTCGCTTGAAAACCGCGTGACCGAGTACGTCGATCATCTGCACGAGCACTTTCTCGATCCGGTTCGCATCCGGAATGCGCACTATGTGCTGCCCGGCCAGCCGGGTTACAGTGCAGAGATGTATCCGCAGACGCTGATTGACTATCGCTTTCCGGATGGAAAGGTTTGGAGAGAACAGTGAAATTGATTACGTTTCGCCGCAAGACGGGCGCGGCCCCGGAGCCAGGCGTGTTGCAAAAGGACACGGTATACCCGCTGACGCCGCTCGGTTACACAGATGCGGAGAGCTTCCTCGCGGGCGGCGCTGCCGCGCTTGCATCGGCTCGATCCTTCATCAGTAGCGCAGGTACGGAGAGCACACTGCCCTTGTCTAGCGTTCAACTGCTGTCGCCGCTTCTCAATCCTCCGCGGATTTTCTGCGTCGGATTGAACTATCAGGACCATGCCAAGGAATCGAAGATGGCGGTGCAGGCGGTCCCAACGATTTTTATGAAGCTGGCCTCCTCCATCACCGGGCCGGATAGCAACGTTGTGTTGCCGGCGAACAGCACCCAACCGGACTATGAAGCAGAACTCGCGGTGGTGATCGGTAGCAGCGCAAGCAATGTGACGCGCGAAAACTGGCGCGAGTGTGTCTTTGGCTACACCATTCTGAACGACGTCAGCGCGCGCGATGTGCAACTGGCAACAACGCAGTGGACGCTGGGAAAGAGCTTTCCGACTTTTTGTCCTATCGGTCCGTGGGTGGTGACCGCGGATGAGTTGACCGATCCGCACACGCTGGATGTACGGCTGACGATTGACGGCGGGACGCTGCAGCAGGCGAACACGCGCGATCTGATCTTCGATATCCCGGCTGTGCTGGGATATATCTCTGCCATCGTTGCGCTCGAACCCGGAGACATCGTCAGCACAGGCACGCCGCAGGGCGTCGGATTGGGCCGTACGCCGCAGCGGTGGATGCGTCCCGGGGAAGAGGTCGCGATTGAGATCAGTGGCATCGGGCGGCTGGTGAATCACACCGTTGCCGGAAAGTGATGCGCTCGCGCCACTGACTCTACTTCTGCGGAAAGGGCTCAGCTTTCATCGATCCATCGCGTTGCTTTAGCAGGATCTGAACTTTGCCTTCGGCAGCATCCAGCTCCTCTTTACACACAGAAGAAAGTTGAATGCCTTCTTCGAAGAGCTTGATGGAATCTTCCAGCGGCAGGTCGCCCTGCTCGAGTTGGTCCACGATGGTTTCGAGCTGCTTGAGTGAGTCTTCAAACTTGGGCATGAGTTCCTGTGCTCGCGAGTCTTTGCCGACGATGGGAGCCGCTTCTAGTGTAAGCCGTGGAGCGTTTTCGCTTCTAGAGCATTTTCCCTGATGCAGTGTGGTAGCGGAGAGCATCTCGGCGTGGCCTTTCTTTAACGAAAGGTCACATAAGCTTCTGCTGGCCGCTCTACACCTACAGGGAAAATGCTCTA
>DATAZC010000194.1:0-48292 GCA_036272255.1 Acidobacteriaceae bacterium
GTCGCCGGTGCGTTCTGCCTCGGCCTTGCGCCGAACCAGCCAGTCTGCACGCGGTTTCAGGATTTCAAGTGTGGGATTGGAAGCGGCCATCGATCACCTCGTCGGACAGGATTCGCGTTGCGGTTGGTGATGGGAAGAACAGATTCAAATTATAGATGCCGTCGAACCTGGGCGCACCAGCGGCCCCCGGAGGCCAGGGAGCACAAAAAAACGCGAGGGCCGTTGGGAGGCCCTCGCAGTTGCCGGTCTGGCTGATTTGTTGTCGAACTGCTGCAACCTTCTCTGGAAGAACGCCGGTAGATCGCAGGCGTCGAGAGGCTGCTCTATTTGATTGAATGGGAGACTGGACGGACCAGCAATGGCCCTCCAGGGGAATTACGTCAGGGTTTGTCTGGATGGAGCCCGTTGAATCAATTTGGCACAGGGGAAAATACACCTTTGGTTCCCTGGTTCAGTTACTGCGGACTACAGCGGACTCGAGCGAACCTCAACCGACCATGCGCTCCATCTCCGTGGGCTTCAGAATCACGATCGACGCGCCGTGCCGCGTGATCAGATCGTCGCGCTCGAACTGATTCAGCAGTCTGGTTACGGTCTCGCGGGAGGTTCCGGCCATGTTGGCCAGCTCCTCATGGGTGAGCGCCATGGTGAAGCGAAGCTCGGGCTTGCCGCAGGAATTGGTCCGCGCCCAGTCCAGCAGAAGCTGCGCCAGTCGACCGGCGGCCGATCCGGAAAGCGCAAGGCGCCGCGCGTCGAGAAAAACCTCGTGGTATTCGCGGGCGATCACCTGAGCCGCCTGGCGGCTGACGTCGCCGTAGTGGCTCAGAAATTCCAGAAAATCGCGGCGCCGCACGCTGCGAATCTGGCAGGGCTCCAGGGTCTCCGCAGTCACCTCATAGGGCAGGTCGTTCAGTGTGGCTGTCAGACCGAGGACGTCACCCGGCACGGCGATTTTCAGAATCATGGTCCGTCCATCGCGGGAGGTCGCGGCCAGCTTGATTTGTCCGCTGCACACGACGAAGATGCCGGCCGCCCGTTGTCCTTCTTCGAAGACAATCGATCGGCTGGGGTAGGAAATCTGCATGGCGATCTCATCGAATCGTTCAATTGCCTCTTCCGGCAGATTGCAGAAAAGCCGCTCCGCGCGGTCGGTGCATTGGGCGCAGCGATCGGGCACCTGACGCTGTGAGGAAGAGGATCCGTTTTTACCTGTGCTTGCCATTAACTCCAGCTCTCCGCCGAGGACTTGCGGCCTCGGGCGCGGGGAAATCCAATCAAAGGTCTCCTGGAAGGCCGCACTTGTTCTCCCGGCGGCCTCCAGGTCTCGACGGCAAACAGTCCGGTACAGGCATCGCACAGCCAGATGACCCTCCGCTGAATGATCTGGCCTTCACCTGCTTTGCCGGTTCCGACGAGGAAATCGACGTGGTAGATTTTTCCGCCGCGCAGATAGAGGGATTCGGTCCCGCACGCTGGGTTCGCACACTTCATACCTGGCTCCGAAAATTGAATGTGCACTTGCCTGCCTCACTACTCAGCCAAAAACCAGTGGATTCGCGCGTTCTTTCTGTTCCTGTTTTTCCTCACTCAGCGCCGCGTTCACGCGGAGCGAAATGACCGGACAGGGCGCGGAAACGAGGATCTTGTAGGCCGCGGGCTCTGTGCCCGGCAGCCAGCTGTGCGCCGGCGCATGTACGCCCAGTACGATCAGACCGGCTTGGCTCTCGTGCGCGGCAGTCAGGATCTCCTGCACGACGCTGCCCAGGGCGATCTTCGCCTGCACCTGCGTGAATCCGCGTGCGTGGTCCGGAACCAGCTGCTCCAGCGCTGCAGTAGCAACGGTCAAGGCTTCTCCCACATGCCGTGCAACTGCGGGACCGGGCATGATGACGTGCAGCAGGATGACCTGCGCGCCAAACTGCTCTCCAAGACTGATGGACAGATCGGCGCTGGTCGCGTGCATTCCCGCCAAAGAAACCGGATGCAGAATCGTCATGGGAGAATCGCTGGTCCGCTTGTGGGCCCGCGGTCCCACGGTGCACACCGGGATCTCGACCGTTTCCAGCAACTGCCGCGCAACCGAGCCGAGTACAAATTTCTTCAGTCCCCGCCGCCCGTGCGTCCCGAGAATGAGGCGGCCCGCACCGGAGTTCCTGACCACCTCGGCAACAATGTCAGGAACAAATCCGTGGCGCACGGCGGCGACGCACTCCACGCCCTGCGCGCGTATGTCGCGCGCCAGTCCGTCGAGCATCAGGCGCGCGTCGCGATCCATCCGCAGCGGGTCGTAATAGGGAATGGCGCCGGTCTCGACCGGCATGGATTCATGCGGCAACACCGCGTGAACCAGGAGGATGGAAGCGCCCCCGGCTTTCGCCTGGGCGATCGCGTGCGGCAATAAATATTCCGTATCCGTCAGATCGGTTGCAACGACGATTTTTGCCGGCGCAGCAAACGTGCCTTCGATGTCTTTTTGCAGGAGGGTCATTCCGTCACCTCACAGCGTTGCGAGCGCTGGTTGACCCTAGTTTCGGGGGCTGGCGTCAGGGGCGGCTGTGTCCCAGCGCACACGGGGGTGTGACACGCATCACAGTGTGGCTGGGCGTTTTCCCCGTGAGCGCGAGAAGCAAAGAATGGTTTCGAAAACAGACGCTTGACGGGAGACGAAAAATGGTCTTCGGACTGCAGAAGGCCTGTTAATCCTGCGTTTTGGCGTGTTTGACCCGCTTTGCTTCGGTTGTTAACATACATATGCGGGGTGGAGCAGCCTGGTAGCTCGTTGGGCTCATAACCCAAAGGTCGCTGGTTCAAATCCAGCCCCCGCAACCAAATCTTTCTGCAATTTGCCGGCTTCCGTTATCGGAAGTCGTTTTTGCTTCTGGATTGCGGTTCAGCTGCCGGGCAGCCTTCCATTCGTCCCCGCGCCGCCTGTATCGAGCCCGGGAGACCTGCCATCAAAAAAAGCAATGCCACCCGGTAAGGGGTGGCATTGGTGAGATCTGACGGCAACAGACGGGTCGCGTCAGAAGTTGAACTTGCCGGACAGCACAATCTCGCGGCCAGGGTTCGATCCATCTAACAAGCCGAACAGCCCGACTGTTCCTGCTCCGCCGCCAAAGTAGCCGATGGTGCGCGTACCGTTGCAGGCACCACAGGAGCTGTACTGTCCCCACCAGCTGGCCGGCACGCTGAAGATCGGTGAGTTGGTCAGGTTGATGAACTGGGCACCGATGGCGACGTTCATGCGCTCCGTGATCGGAAACTGCTTCGTGAGATTCAGATCGGCAGTTTTCAGGGCCGGCCCGCGCAGCGCGCCGTTCTGACAATTACCGTAGGTGCCGTTCGAAACCTCGGTTACTGCGCCGGGATTCAGATTGGTCCGTCCGATGCTGCTTCCGATCTGTACGGTCTGCATCGACTCCGATTGTGAAACACCAGAAACGCAGTCGGGGCGAGGCTGGTACGATCCCGTCAACGACGCTGCGGAGTTGGGATTCTCATCACCCATGTAGGCGCCTGCAAACGGAGTGATGGCAAATCCGGAGCGAAGCGTCAGGTTCAGAGCCGTCTGCCAGCCACCGACCACCTGGTCGAGGCCGCGGCTCATACCGCTGCCGATGAGCTTCCCGCGTCCGATGGGCAGGTTGTAGACTCCGTACGCCTGGAAGTTCTGGGCCACATCGATGGTGCACCGCCCGTAGTCGGCCTTTGGATCGTATTCGTTCTGGAAGAAGTTCTGGGTGGCCTGCGTCTGCGATTCGCCGGCACCTTCTTCGTCTCCATAGGACCCGAAGTAGCCCAGCGAGTTCGCCATACACTTCGACCATGTGTAGCTGGCCTGCATGTCGAGCCCATGATAATTGCGCTGTGCCACCACCGCTTCCAGCGCGTTGTAGCGGGAGATGCCGTCGGAAGCGTTGTAACGCGCCTGTGCTCCCGCCGTCACAATCGGCTGCATGAACGGACCTGGAATCGCGGTGCCCGAAGAAGTGAGCACCTTCTGGTTGTAGAGATAAATGTCCGACATGTGGTCGTCTTTGTTGCCTACGTATTGCACGGTCGCCGTCAGGTTGCCTCTGAACTGATGCTCAACCGCAGCCGTCCATTGCTGATCGACCGCCGGCTGGAGGTTCGGATTGGTGGCGTGGGCCTGGCCGCTGGCGAAGCAGGCCGGAGCAAAGGCCATCAACTGCGCCGGCGTGCACGCTGCCGAGAATTGGGTGTATCCCTGATCGAGAGTCGTTGTCGGATACTCCAGTTGTGCGCCTGAATTGTTTACCTCATTGTGCAGCTCGACATTCGGCGGATTGACGACTGCCATATTGTTGACGCCGTTGCCCTCCATATACGTGGAGATGTCATAGGCGGCACGGAACACCGTGTTGCGATTCCACGAGGGCGTATAAGCGAGCCCGATCCGCGGCTGCCAGTTATCCCAACCTGTGTAGGTGTTGTAGTTCGTGCCGATCTGCGGTGTTCCGGTGAGCAGATCGTAATTCACATTGGCCTGGGAGTTTTTGTCGCCGCGCGGAGTGGTCAGCTCGTAACGCAGTCCAATGTTGACGGTGAGATTATTGGTCGCTCTGAAGTTGTCCTGCGCGAAGCCCGCAAACAGGCTGTTGCGCAGATGGAAATTGAACGGAACGCCCTGCTGAACGCCGCTGGGCAGGCCCAGCAGAAAGTCGGCAAACGCGTTTCCGAAGTTCGCGGCGTTTCCTGTGTACTGCCCGTTAAAGTTGAACGCGCCCGCCGCGCCCTGGTTGCCGGCGTACACGTCGTTCATGATGTAGTGGTAATACTCAAACCCGCCGTGGAGCGTATGTTTCCCGTGCGTCCAGGTCAGTGAATCCTCAGCCTCGATGGTCGTGTCGTGGAAAACTTCCACGCCGTCGGAGCTTCCAATCGTTGTGTAGCCAAAGCTCATGGCCGGCAGGATATTCTCCTGGACGCCCGGCAATCCGAACTGCTGGGGCAGATTCCCGCTGATTGGATTCGCATAGATCTGGTCATTGGCCGGAAAGATCTGGAGCCCCGCACGCACGTCATTCACCAGGGTGGGTGAAATGGTGCGCGCGTAGTCCACCACCATATTCTTCAGCGGATATTCACGGGTCAGGTTCGGGGTGAGCTGATTCGTCCCATTGGACTGCGTGTTGATGGTGTAGAGCTGCGAATAGCGGCCCATGATGTGGTCGTTCTGCGATGCCTGCCAGTCGATCTTGACATCGCCCTGGTAGGAATGCACGTAGCCGCTCTGGTAAAACGTCGGCGTTTCTTCCTGGGTGGTGAACAGTTTTGAAGCCGTGAGCGCCGCGGCAACCTTGCTGTTGACGGGGACCTGGTTGTTCGCGAAGGGCTGGCGTCCCGCGACCGGGGCGGGCTGCCCCACGTTTGGCCCCGACAAATAAGTCGGGCTGTAGAGCTGATAGGCCGGGTTCGAGCACACCCCCGCCACAAAACTCGCTCCCTGGCTGGTGCACAGCTGGCTAAAGTCGCCCGTCAGGAAAGACGCCGGGAGGACAGTGTTGGTCTGCGCAGTCCGCGGCGTGTTGTTGATTTCGTTCTGCTCATCCGCAAAGAAGAAAAGCTTGTTCCTGATGATCGGTCCGCCGATGGTCCCGCCGAATTCATTCCATTGCAGGACCGGCCGGGGAAGCGTCGTCGACGTCACGCTCGGAATCACGAGGAAGGCATTGGCCTTGTCCTGCCACGTATTCGCATCCAGAGAGGTATTGCGGACAAACTCAAAGATATTTCCGTGGAATGCGTTCGTGCCAGACTTCAGCGTCTGGACGATCACGCCGCCGATGTAATTTCCGTAGTCGGCGGGCGCGTTGCTGGTGATCACATTGAAATTCCCCAGTGCATCGGGGCTCGGAACGTAGGCAACGTCGTTGTTGTCTGGCTGATTGACGTCCATGCCATCGAGGGAAGCGTTGTTGTCCTGTTCACGCGCGCCGTTGACGTAGGGACGCCCCGTGCCAAACGTCGTCTGCGACGACTCAAACGCGAAGATGTTCGGACTTACCACGCCTGGGACGAGCAGCGTCAACTGATTCACGTCGCGAGTCGCCAGCGGCAGCGACGTTACGTCGTCTGCATTCAGGACGGTCCCCACCTCTGTGGAGGAAGTCTGCAGCAGCGGCGGCTGACCGCTCACCTGTACTGTCGTGCTCACCTTGCCGACGGCGAGCCCAAAGTCGAGGCGGGCCACCTGATTCACCACGAGGTCGAAGGCGGTGCGCTCCTGGGTCTGAAAGCCCTCGGCTTCGACTTTCACTGCAATCTTTCCTGCGGGAATCTGCGGAAACTCGAAGACGCCGTCTCCGTTGGTTTTGGTTGTCCAGGTCGTGTTCTGGTTCACATCGCGGGCCGTCACATGCGCGTTCGGCACGGCCGAACCGGATGGATCGGTGACGGTACCGGTGATGGAGCCGGCCGCCTGCTGGGCCCACAACCCTGGCGGCACGCAAAACAACAGGACCAGCAGGCATGCAGCCCCCGTGATCAACAGCGACATTCTGATTTCTGATTTCACTGGGATTCCTCCTTAGCGCGGTTCCAAACTTTTTGCGCGGTTAGGTGGGCCTACCGAGCTATATAGCACGTTCCAGTAATGCTATATAGCAATTTGCTTCATCGTGTCAAGTAAGTCCGTCGCGCCGGCCTGTGGAAATCTGCCGGCGGGGATGTTTCTTTATTCAGCAGCAGGCGAGAAATTATTCGGAACACGGTCAGTGAAGCCCATTCCATAATGGTTATGCGGGCCATAACCAGTTTTCGCAGTGCCTGGCCCTCGCCTTCCTGCCCGAACCTGACCCCTTGCTTCTGTCCGGTGGTTTACAGATTCATATTCCCGTGTTATCGTCCGCTCTATAGCAGTACTTGCATAGCAGCTACGAATTGCTATAGCAGTCAATTTTCGATTCCATGGTTCTGATATGGTGTTCAGGAAGCATCTGGTTCAACTCGCTGAATCAGCTGAGGATTTCAGCCACAACGGAAGTACTGGAACGATGCCCAATCGGAACGGCGAACCTGCCTACCGAAAGATTCAGAACGCCGTCCGTCGCCGGATCGATTCAGGCCAGCTGAAACCCGGCGATGTTGTCCCTTCCGAACGCGAGCTTGCCAGAATTCACAGCGTGAGTCTTATGACGGCGCGCCATGCCCTCACCGAACTGGCGCGGGACGGCGTTGTCGAGCGTCGCCACGGCGCCGGCACGTTCGTGGCTCCGCCCAAGGTCCACTTCAACAAGCTGCTCGGCTACACGGAGCAGATGGCGAGCCTTGGGCTCACCGCTCAGTCGCGAATCGTGTCGTCGTCCGTCGTCAATCGGGAACACGAGATCGCCGCCCGGCTCGGTTTGCCGCCCACGGCTCGGCTGGGCAGGCTGGAGCGCGTGCGTCTGGCGGCCGAAGAACCGGTAGCGCTCGAGGTCTGCTACTGGTCGACCGACGAGTATCCGGCGCTGATGAATGCGCCTCTCGATAAGGTTTCGCTGTTTTCTGTGCTGGAGCGCGAATGCGGCGTGGAGCTTGCCTATGCGGATGAGGAGATCGACGCCACCGACGCCGATCAGCGCATGGCGGAATTACTGATTCTTCCTCGTGGCACGCCCCTTCTGCGGATGCGCCAGCTCATCTTTTCCACGACCGGGCGCGCCACGGTCTATGTCACGGGCTTCTATCGATCCGGACGCCACACACTCCGCATCCGCCGCTTCCGCTAGCGCCGAGCCTCAGTTTGCATTCGGCTGCGCCGGGGTGCCCGCGCTGGCCTGCGGTTGCGGCACCTGTTCCTGCAGACGATAACCGTCGCGCGTGCGCACCCGATACTTCTCCGTGTCCTTGCCGACCAGCTTCACAGAGATTGTCCGCCAACCGCGATTCTGATTCAGCTTCGGGTAGTAGCTGATCGTATAAAGATGCGCGAGGTCTTCTTTGATGGAGCCGAAGGCCAGGCTTTCATCGCGCCAGTCTTTCGCAAAATAGGCTTTCCCGCCCGTGCCCCGGCTCATGCGCTCGAACACCGCGCTCGAAATCGGCTCATCCTGCGCCTGGCGGGTGCTGATGATGTAGATGATGGTCCCTGTCGACTGCGCCAACTCTTCCACATCTTCCGGCGGCACGGTGCTTGCGTTGTCGGGTCCGTTGGAAAAAACCACGATCGCCTTGCGTCCGCGCAACTGCGCCGCATCGCGCACCGTCAGCAGCAGGCAGTTGTAGAGCGCCGCTTCGTCGCCGGCGACGGTGCTGCGCACCCCGCGCATCACCAGCGATCGATCTGTCGTGAGCGGAGTGGCTCGCGAAAGGTTACGGCTATACGAATAGAAGGCAATCTTGTTCGCGTCTTCCATCGAACGCACAAAGCCTCCGATGGCGTCCTGTGCGAACACGAAGCCGCGATACATATAGTCGCTGGTGTCGAACAGCACAAAGACGCTGGCGCCCGCCAGTCGCGCAATGGAAGGCGGCACTGAGGAGACGGACGCCGCAGGCTCGCCGCTCGGCGCTGGCGTCGGGGGCGCGGCGCTGGCAGGAGCACCGCCGGCAGGAGCGCCCGCCACTTCCGGCGCCGGCTCGCCCTTTTCCATGCCTTCGCGGGCGCCGCCTTCGTCAAACGAGGCGATCTTCTCCTGAATCTTGTCCTCGGTCACAACGAAATTTTCCGGACGCAGGCCGGTTACATAGTTCCCTTTGCGATCCGTGACCGCAATGTTCAGCTGCACCAGGACCACGTTGACGAAAATTCGCGAATTCTGATCCTGGGCCGCAGAGCCCGGCAACACGGTCAGCGCGACCATCAGACCTGAAATCAAAAACACCAACAGAAAGAATTTCATGTGCACCGCTCCCACTGAATCCCGTATTCATCAATGCTGAGGAAGCGTTCCGACGGAGGCGACATGGATGCCGCCCTTGCGGAACTCTTCACCCGTTTGTTCCATCGCGCGCACGATTGCTGGCCAGTCTTCGAGATCGGTCGCGAATATTTTCGCGATCATACGCCGGCTCAGTTCCGGGATCAGCAGATTCAGCGACTCCGGTGAGTATCCCATCTCATCCGCAAGCCGAGCCCAGTAGAGATTGCTTGATTCCCACGATTCGCCCATCAGACCGTAGGCTTCGCCCGAGTATGCAGGCAGCGGCCGCACGCTCGCAATGGAGCATGCATTGGTCTGCTCGAGGGTGGGGTGGGGTACGCCAAAATCCTTCGACAACCGCGCTGCGCTTACCTCCGCAGGGCTTTTGTGATCCAGGTCGTCCAGTTCCCGGCCCGCCGGTCCCCACGTTGCGGCCTCCGCCTCATGCTGCCGGCGATACTCCGCCGCGAGGTAGAACTTTTCCGCCGGGGTTATTTCCGGAATCATCGCGGATGCATTGTCTGCGTGCAACAACGCCTGCTCCGTCAACTCCAGGCGGCGCGGACTCATCAGGTCCCCGAGGATTTCGATCACTCTGCCACGCATCTCCGCATGATCCGGCGAAGCCAGGAGGAGCTCTTCTCCCATTTTCTGATAGAGCGCGGCGGCATGCAGTTCCGCGGGGCTCACGTCCCACCAACGCGGCTCGACCGCGTCCACCAAAATCGCCGGGCCCGCGGCCTGCCAGATGAGTGCCTGAACATTTTCCGGGGCGATGAAGTCTTCTTCCGCGGTTGCCAGGGCGTAGGGGAGGTTCGCGAGCGAGCCAATCAGATACGCGCCTCCGCCTGCGGTCACGCCGATGCCGACCAACTCCGGAGCGTTCCAGATGCGCCCGTATCCCAGGATGGAAGTCCCGGAAAAATCGTGCGAGCGGACAAATAGTGGATTGTTGTGCAGCACCTGCGCGCCGGGCGGCTCGTAAAAGGCGTAGTTCAGGCCCACCAGTGTATCGCGCAGGAAGGGACTCAGCTGACCGCGTGCTGTCTCCAGTTGTGCCGGTGAAGCCGCTGACTGAATTTCTCGGGTCAGATCGGTCCGCACCTGCAACTCTGCATGGCGACTGGAGTAAATCTGTGGAGCCCACGCCGCTTTTTCTCCCGCGGAGAAAATGGCTCGCGGCATCTCGAATTCCCGCAGGCTGCCGGCCAGCGGAATCAGTTGATCCTTCACCGCCGACCCATGCGCCAGCTGATCGAGGCCATCGTACAGCCCGAACAGCGTGTCCAGGGAGACCAGCCGCTGATCATCCAGCACCGCACGGATCCGATCCGCAATCTCGGTATGCGCCTTGCGTCCTGCATCCGTTTTCTGAGCGGGACCTGCGAGCACCTCGATCAACTGATCCTGCGAAAAATTCGGCTCCGCTCCGGCGGCCACCATGGTGCCCCGCAACGAACTGCGGGTTGCCTCAAACAACTGTGCCGATGACGAAACGCCGATGAAGGGATGAACGGTGTCCTGCCACGAGGCGTTCATCTTGCCGTTGGGAATCTCCTGCTGGCGGGCGAGGATCTCCCAGAGCCCGATGTTGGCCTGCAGGGATCCCAGCGCATTCGAGCGGAGCGCGGGATTGCCGATCCCGGTCACGGCCTCACCTGCATTCACAAACTGCGTGATCGATGTGTCGTTCAGCGCCGGAAATTCCGCAAAAGCGAGATACCAGCTGTGGAACTGCGTAAACTTGCCGGCCATCAAACGGATGGTTCCATCGTCAAGACGCGGGCCGGGCGCTCGCGAGGCATCAATGGCGCTCAGCGTTAAATAAATCTGCAGCGGTCCGGAATCAGTGGGGAAATTCGAACACGCCACCAGCGTCATCAGCAATTGTTCCGGGCTATCCCAGGTGCGCGCGTTTCTTACCCAGTCATGAATGAGCTTCGGAGCTGTGTTCTGACTGAAGATGTCTTTCCATACGCCGAGGTCGCCGGGTATATAAGGAGAGCCATCCGGCTGCCACTGCAGGCGGCTGAACAGAATCAGCAGATCCGCATTCTTTGGAAACACTCCGCGAGTTGCACTGGCATTGGCCCCCGCGCGCCGGTAGACGTCGTACAACTGTTTGAGCCGCGCACCTTGCGTCAGATGGGCCTGCTCTGCGCGACTCACCCGAGACAGCGCATCATAATAGGCGGCGAGCCAGCCACGATCCTTCGAGAACAGGTGCGAAGTAAATTCGCTCGGCGATCCCGGATTCGCGCCGACCAGTTCCTGCCAGCTCTTCTCCGCGTCCGCTCCGCCGGGGACAGCAACGCGGCCGCCGTGGATCGCAATCTGCCCTCCGTAGAATTCCAGCGCCGTCGCCATGGGCATCAACGTCCGCAAATTTCGGCCCTGGCGCAGGGCCTGCCGGGTCTCCTCGTCATTCTTTGACAGAGCCCAATACAGAACATCCAGATCCTGGTCGTGCAGCAACACATCGACCAGGTTCGTGCCGCCCTTCTGCCGCCACGCCGTTGCTGTGGTCCAGTCCTGCTCGCGAAACAGCACGGGCACCTGGGTCGCCGGGAACTGATACGTGAAAGCCGTGTGTTTCTGGAGCGCATCTTCGAGGGCGGTCAGCGGAAATCCCGAATCGATGGTGAGGAACGCGCGCTCCGCGTTTGCCGTCACCACGTAAGCTTTCTTCTCGCCGCATCCTTCGGCGAACTGGTATCCGAGCACGTCCACCAGGCGCTCGGCATCGTCGCAGGTCTCCACGTGGATGGTGCCCTGCGCGTCGGCCTGCTCCCGCAGCTCTCGCGCAAACTGCACATAGCGCCGCAACAGGACTAAGTACTCTGTCTCGCTGCCATTTTCGTAGCCGTGCAGCGATACGTTGCGTGCAAGCAGCGGCAGCACTTCATCCGGCACCGCAGCCTGGCTGATACCAGCCATGCGCAAAAATCCACGCAGCGGTCCTGGAATCGTGACCATCTCTCCCTGGGGAGGCGCTGGTTTATCGGCTGTGGCGGCGCGGGGCTGATCTGCAGGGGGGGCGGGATTTCCCGCTCGCGCGGAGAAGCAAGCGCTCAGGCAGAGGAGCGCAACCAGGTAAGAAGTCCACGGGCGAACAGGAAGTTTCATGGGCGAATACCCTCCCAATAGCCGAGGCAACGAAAATACATCCACTTGCGAAGAGAGTCCAGGGGGGCACTGAAACGCACGGCCGACGGGTGGGCAAACCGTTCGGCATCGCGAATCGATCGATCCGTTCCCGAGGCAGAGTTCGTTGCTGAACTCAACCTGACTTCGGGCTGATCATCGATGGCAAGCCGAATATGCCTTGATGAGCGACTTTTCCGTCAGCCGCGCGCCGGAATTTTGCTGGAACACTGCGCAGGCGGCGACCCATTGTCGCAAATCTTTTCGTCTTTGCGCGAATTTCATCCCGGCCGTATCCATATGCGACAGAAATTCACCGGCCAGCCTGCAGGGCGACGCTGTGCCGGCCGGCCGGGAATCTCGTACGGTTGACTGCACCATTCCTAGTGCAACATGATTCTGCTTCGCGGGGCTCGTCCTCGCGTCCACTGACCACCCTGAGCGTAGGCCGCTTACACCAGTAACTCCAGTCGGCTCTTCACAAAAAGCGGGAAATCTTACTGAAGCCCTCCGCCCGAACCCAGTCCACTTTAGTGGTACTTCCCCCGGGTCATTTCCAACTTCCGTGCGCACTTTCCGGTGATAGGCTGCGAACACTTCACCTGCCACGTTCACCGGCTCAAATCTGAAAGAAGCGCAGCTCTACCCCCAGGAGGATGCGTGTACGTAGGATCCGAACGTCCTGGCGCTTGCCGTCTCGCACTGCCCGTCATCTTCCTCGCCGGTGCGCTCTCCCTCATCAGCGGCTGCGGCAGCATCATCGCAAACGCCGGCAATTTGACCGCAATCTCCGTCGCCTCCGGCACCATCCGGGTCAATCAGCAGATCCAGATCAACAACCGCATGGCCGTGACTGCGGTCCCGCTGACCTTCTTCGTGAACGGGATTCAGGGCGGCGATTCCGAGGTGGGCACCGTCTCGTCGAGCGGGGTCTACACCGCACCGGCCCTCGTACCCTCCCCCAACACTGTCACCGTGACGGCCACCGCCAACGGCCATCCTGACGCAGCGCCTGGAACGCTGACGCTTGCCGTTCTCAACCCCATCCCGATTGTCGCCAGCGTCGCGCCCACGTCACCCAGCGAGGGCACCACGACCATCACCGTCCAGGGGTCGGAGTTCGTCTACGGCGCGCAAATTCTCTGGAACGGGCAGCCGGTCGCCACGACTTATGTCTCTTCGACGGAAGTCGCGGCGGCGGTCACGGCTCCCACACCCGGAACCTATCCGCTCGTGGTCAGCAACCCGAATCCTGGCGCGGCCAACTCCGGCACTATCTCGGTCCTGGTCGGTCCGGGTCAGGTCGTCCTCACCATTGAGCCCAACAACGGCACGGACGTTCGTGTCACCAATTCGCTCGGGCTCGCTGTGGATGTTACGGGCACCGCCAACACCGGCGTGACGCTGGCGGTCAACGGGATTCCGGGCGGGAACGCTACGGTTGGAACCGCAGTGGCCGGCGCCGGCGGAGCGATCACCTACACCGCTCCCGCGGTGGTGCCCACGCCCAGCAACGTGGTGGAGCTGACGATCACCAGCGTCGACAACCCGAAAGTCTCGATTAACCAAAATATTTCTGTTCTCAACCCGATCCCGATCCTGACCTCGGCTACGCCGTCCAGCTTCGCCACCACCGGCTCGGCGTCCGTCACGGTCACGGGACTGAAGTTCATCTCCGGCGCCGAGGTTCTGATGAACGGCGCTCCGATGCCGACGACCTTCAAGAGTGGAACGCAGCTCACTGCGACGCTGAGCCTGACGCAAGCCGGCAACTTCGACATTCAGGTTCTCAATCCCAGTCCTGGCCCCGCCACCTCGGCCGACTTTGTCGCTTCGGTCCAGGGCACTCCTCCGGTCCCCATCGTCACGCCGAAGACGCATCGCGCTTTCTGGAGCAGGCGACATTTGGCGCGACCGACTCTGACATCCACGACGTCTCGATGGAAGGCTACCAGGCGTGGCTGAACCAGCAATTCGCGCTGGCGCCCACGCCGCAGGAGCCGTTTGTGGAGCAATCGCTCATCGTCAACAATCCGCCCTGCACTGCCGGCAGCCTCAAATGCAACGCGGCGCTTTTTGTCCAGAACACCAACGGCGAAATTTATGTGCAGGATGCTTTCTGGCAGCAATCTCTGGCTGCCCCAGATCAGCTGCGGCAGCGCGTGAAATATGCGCTTTCGGAGATCTTCGTTATTTCCACGAATAACAACTTTGCGATCCAGAACATGCCACGCGGCGAAGCTGCTTACTACGATCTGCTGGGGAAGGATGCCTTTGCCAACTTCCGCACCCTGCTCAACGACGTGACCCTGAACCCCATGATGGGTCAGTTCCTGTCGATGCTTGGCAACGACAAGGGCAATGCGACGACGGATCCCGACGAAAACTACGCGCGCGAAGTGATGCAGCTGCTTACGGTGGGCCTTTATCAGCTCAACGACGACGGGTCGCAAAAGCTTGACGGCTCCGGCAATCCCATCCCCACTTACAGCAACAATGATGTACAGGGGTTAGCCAAAGTTTTCACCGGCTTCAGCTGGAGTGTTCCCGGCAACACGTCGGACAGTGCGTGGAGCAGCTGCTGCATTTATGTCGGGACCGGCTTCGGCGAAGACCTGCTGCCGATGACGAGCTACCCCAGCCATCACTCCACCGCGGAGAAAGATTTCCTGGGGGTCACGGTTCCCTCTTCCGGCTCGGCCGATCCCAGCGGCGACCTGAAGATTGCGTTAGACACGCTTTTCAATCATCCGAACCTTCCCGCCTTCTTCTCGAAGCAGCTGATCCAGCATCTGGTCACGAGCAATCCGAGCCCTGCTTACATCAGCCGGATTGCCGCGATCTTTAAGAATGACGGCACCGGCGTGCGGGGCAATCTGCAGGCGGTCATCACCGCCATCCTTCTCGATCCGGAGGCACGCGACTCCGCCACCGACTTTGCCAATCCGCAGTACGGCAAGGTCCGCGAGGCGCTGATCCGGTATACGGAATGGGCTCGCGCCTTTACGGCGCAGTCGCGCACCGGCTCGTACTTCAACGGCAGCACGGAAGACCCGATCTGGGGACTCGGCCAGATGACGCTGCGGTCGCCCACGGTCTTCAACTGGTTTGCTCCGGGCTACGTTCCTCCGGGGACCAGCATCGCGGCGGCGGGCCTGGTCGCGCCGGAGATGCAGATGACGAGTGTCTCCAGCGTGGTCGGCTATCTGAACTACGTGCAGGACGCGGTTGGCGGATCGTCGGCGAATGGCCCGGACATCTTCTCGAACTACGGTGAAGAGCTGAGCCTAGCGAGCAACCCCAACGCGCTCATGGATCGCATCAATCTCCTGCTGATGGCCGGCGAAATGGATTCGAACCTTCGCAGCCAGATTCTCGGCGCGGTCAGCGCGATCAGCATTCCCAGCGGCAATCAGAGTGCGATCAACGCCGCTCTTACATCGCGGGTGCAGACCGCGATCTACCTCACCATGGCCTCGCCAGCATTCGCAGCACAATTTTAGGGAGCCCACCCATGTGTAAGTGCACCACCAACCCCTTCGACCGGACGCGCCGCCAGTTTCTCCGCACGGCGTCGCTTGCGACCATGTCCGGCATCTCCGCCAGCCCTTTCATTCTTGGTCTCAACTCGGTCGCGGCGATGGCCCAGGGAACCGGCGCGACGGACTATCGTGCTCTCGTCTGCGTCTTCCTGCAGGGCGGCAACGATGGTCACGGCACGGTGATTGCGACGGACTCTGAATCGTTCGCAGCGTTCACGCAGGCTCGCTCCGGCGCGCCCGGCCTCGCCTATCCGCTCGCGGAACTGCTGCCGATCGTCCCCAACACTTCGCAGTCCGGCCGCACCTTCGGACTCAACCCCAACCTTGCCGGGATCCAGAACCTGTTCAACGCGGGGCGCGCCGCGGTCGTGGCCAATACGGGCACGCTGATCACGCCGGCCACCAAAGCGCAGGTCCAGGCCAACTCCGTCCAGCTGCCTGACTCCCTTTTTTCGCACTTCGATCAGACGGCAGCATGGCAGGCCATCGCTTCCAACGGAGGCAGCGCCGAGCATGTGGGATGGGGAGGCGCGGTCGCCGACCTGATCGAGAGCATGAACATGAATTCCAACTCGATGTTCACGTGCATCTCGACGGCCGGGATCGCGCTCTTCCTCTCCGGCCAGACTTCGTTCCAGCTCAACGTGACGCCGGCCGGACCGATTCCGATTTACGGGCTGCAAAATTCGCTGTTCGGCTCGCAGGCCGGATCGAGCGCCCTCAACTCGATCCTGACCGCCGAAGAAACCAACCTGTTCGCAAAGGAATACGAAGTCGTGGTGAACCGCTCGATGGCGGCTCAGGCTCTGCTCGCATCGTCCATGCTTCCTGCCGGGCCGACGGGCGTGCCCAATCCGCCGCAGTATCTTGACCCGACCACGAACATGCTGACCGACAACCCGCTCGCCGCGTCGCTGCAGACGGTGGCGCGCATTATCGGCGGGCGCGCGGGCCTGGGTGTAAATCGGCAGATCTTCTACGTTCAGCTGGGCAGCTTCGATACTCACGACGGCCAGGCGATGACGCACGCAAAGCTGCTGACGCAACTGGGCCAGGCGCTGGAATATTTTGATGGGCTGATGAACACGGCCGGCATCGGGAACCAGGTCACGACGTTTACGGCGTCGGACTTTGGCCGGACCTTAACCTCCAACAGCGATGGCACCGACCATGGCTGGGGCAGTCATCACTTCGTGGTGGGCGGAGCCGTGCAGGGGCACGACATGTATGGTCAGTATCCTGTCGTCGGTTCCGACCAGGCGAACGATGTGGGGCAGGGGCGCCTGATCCCGACCACAGCGGTCGATCAGTACGCGGGGACATTGGCTCGGTGGTTCGGACTCTCCGACAGCCAGATCAAGCAGGTGTTTCCGAATTTCGCCAATTTTGGTACGTCGCCGTATCTTGGATTTTTGGGGTGAGGCGTCCGGTGACTCCAGCAAGGACCGGAGCGGCTTCTCTCTTGTTTTGCTGATGGATGGCGAACTCCTTTTCAGGTACCGCGCCGATGAGTTACCGCGAGGTTGGCGACGACTCATCGGTTGTTCGTTTTTGAGGACGAAGAATTTCGGACGACAAAAAACGAACGGCAAACCGGTTTCAAACAAAAAGCCCCGCCACTGGAAATGGATAGATTTTCCACATTTCGCGGTTTGGGGGCGCGAAGGCGTCGCTGGGGCCACACTAAACTCGGACTATGTCTCAGGAACCGGGGAGCGGCAGTTTGTTTTCGTCGGGCGAAACGAAGTCCGAGTGGGTAACGGCATTTTGCGATGGCGGATCGCGGGGCAATCCGGGCCCGGCGGGTTATGGCGTTTTTATCCAGGGCCCGAACGGTGAGGCGCTGGCCGAGCTGAGCGAATATCTGGGCAAGACGACGAACAACGTCGCGGAGTATTCGGCGCTGCTGGGCGCGCTGGCGTGGGCGCTGGAGCAAGGCCGGGGGCGGCTGCGCGTCGTGGGCGACTCGGAGCTGCTGGTGAAGCAGATCCAGGGGCGGTACAAGGTCAACAGTCCGGACCTGCGGCCGCTGTACGAGGAAGCGAAACGGCGCATCGCCAAGCTCGACATGTTTCGCATTGAGCATGTGCTGCGGGGCAAGAATCAGCGAGCCGACCGGCTGGCGAACCTGGCGATGGACAAGGGCATGGGCCGAAGTGCCGGGCGCACGGGCGGGCCGGGCGCGTCCGGGGAAAGGCCGGGACCGCGGCCAGCGCCTCAGCCGGTGCTGAAGGGCTTTGTGAAGGGCGGCGTTGTCCATCTGCTGGAAGGCGAGCTGCCCGACGGCATGTTTGTGAAGATCACGCCTGACCGGCAGTAGCGCTGCCGGGGGTGGGGCGAAGACGGGAGAGAGCCTTTGTCCGGACCGGTAACGCGCGCGGCGCACATCGACGATCTGCCGAGACTGACGGCGATCTACAACCACTACGTACTGCACTCGCCGGCGACGTTCGATCTGGAACCGAAGACGGTCGATCAGCGGCGGGACTGGTTTGGGCAGTTTGCCGACACGGGACGTCATCGGCTGCTGGTCGCCGAAGAAGGCGGGGTGCTTCTGGGGTATGCAGGCACAATGCGCTGGCGTCCGAAGCCGGCGTACGACTCGACGGTGGAGACGACGATCTACTGTGCGACGGAGGCCGTTGGCAAGGGCGTCGGCGCGCAACTCTACGGCGCGCTTTTTGCGGCCATCGCCGGGGAAAATGTGCATCGCATCGTCGCGGGATATGTTCCTCCGAATGCGGCTTCAGCGGCGCTGCACGAGCGGTTTGGGTTCAAGCCGGTGGGGACATTCAGCGAGGTGGGATACAAATTTGGGCGGTATTGGGATGTTTGCTGGGTGGAGCGGCGGCACTAGCCGGCATCGACATCCGGCGAGGAATGCAGGCTGGGGCCGGGCTTCTGCCGCCGCCGGTAAAGCCTGGGTTGGCACGGGCGCAGGGGCTCAAGCCCGCTTCCATGGTGGGGGGAGGCGGCACGCGTGAACTCGTGCCCCTTCACTTGTGGCGCATCAGGAAAAGGCTTGGGCAGACATTTTCGGGGCGGGGACTGCGGGGTTGGGCGATTGCAGCGATTCGTCAGACTTTGCGGCGGGTGGTGGCGCGAGAAGTTTTGCGTGCGATGGCACGGCCAGCCGGATGGCGGCGATAGGCGGCTGTGCGCAGCGTGGCCCGGGAACGGCCGCGCCGGCGATGAGCGACGGCGGGATGCAGGACGGCGGCGACACGATGTTCCGATCCGGAAGGATCGTCGAGATATTGGGGATCGAGCATGGCGATGACGGCAACGGCGCGGGCCCGATACAGGCGCGCCCACTGACTTTGCATCAGGGAGTGCTGCACGGCGAGCCAATGGTCCGGAGCGTCGGCGTTGGGGGTATCGAGCGCCGAGACCGCGACGGGCTCATTGTTGATGAGACTGAGAAACTGGCCGAACTCGCCGAGGTTGACGCCCATTTGATAGACCAGCTGGCTCAGGGCCATTTGCTGCGGCCCGCTGAGCTGGTCGAAGTTGCGGCAGTACGCGCGCGCATTTTCGACGGCCTGAATGGCGGCTACGCGGAGCAGCGCTGTCGCTTCGTCGTCGGTGATCTGGGGCGACAGCGAACCGATGCGCCGGTGGTGGCGCTGGATGATCCGCCAGGCTGCGAGGTTGTCGTGGAACTGGTCGAGCACCTGGTCGAGGCGGGATGGGGCGAGCCCGGCGGCCTGCCAGAGCTCCGCCGAGGAAGGCTCGATGAAGGAATGAGGATTGAGGGCGTCGGTTTGCAGGTGCTGACGCTCCGGCAGATCGAGACTGAAGCCGGCGCCGATGAGCGGACGCCCGGTTTTGGGGTCGGGATAGGCAGCCAGGACCCAGCCTTCGTGACGGCGGTCGCGGAGAGTATCCATCAGATCGGCCAGGCTGAACTTGACTTCGGAAGAGTGGAAGTCGAGCAGCCGCTGGACGGTGTCGGGAACGGGAGGTGTTTCGGGCACGTCAGCAGCAGCCTGGACGGCGGGTGGAGCAGGAATCGGGTCCGCAGGCGGTAACGACTGGGCCATGGCGGGCCACGCAGCTGCCAGCAACAAGGCCGTACTCAACATGCGCAGAGTGGGGCGCGGGGCGCGGGAGACGCTGGGGTCTGAAAAGCTGGTTCGAGGCCGCATGGTTTGGACCACGATGCCGTAAAAGGGGGCAAAAGACAATGACAAAAAAGGATCACTGCCGGGTAACGTTCCGTTTGTGACTCCCTGGGGACGGCTGGGGCCAAACCGGGAAGACTCCGATGTACAGGAGGGGCATTCCGAATTACGCTGATCGGGATCAGGAAAAAGCATGGCCACCGTTACCGTCGAAAACCCGGCTGCAACCGCAACGACGCGCATGCTGTCGCTCGACGTGCTGCGCGGGGTGACGATCGCGTTCATGATTATGGTGAACAACAATGGCGCGCAGGCCTACTGGCCCTTCGAGCACGCGCGATGGAATGGGTTTACGCCGACGGACCTGGTGTTTCCGACGTTTCTGTTTCTGGTGGGCGTAACCATAGTTTTCTCGACCGAGTCACGGCTGAAGCGGGGGGCGACGGCCGGGTCGCTGGTGCCGCACATCGTGCGCCGGTTCCTGATCCTGCTATTCCTGGGGATTTTCGCGGTGAACGGATTCCCGCACTACCCCTGGGGTCAATTGCGCATTTACGGCGTTTTGCAGCGGATCGCGGTGTGTTATCTGATCGGGAGTTTGCTGTATCTGTGGGACCGGCGGGCGGCGAGCAAGGTGGCGATTCTGGTGGCGGCGCTGGTGGGCTACTGGGTGCTGCTGCGCTGGGTGCCCGTGCCTGGATACGGCGTGCCTGGGCACGACATCCCGTTTATGGATAAGGATGCGAACCTGGTGGCGTGGCTCGACCGGCACATTTTTCCGGGGCGGCTCTACGAGGGCACGCGCGATCCGGAAGGAATGCTGAGCAATTTGCCGGCGCTGGGGACGCTGCTGCTGGGGATGCTGACGGCGATTTGGCTGCGCACCAGCCGCACGATCGAGCGCAAGTGCGCGGGGGTGCTGGGGGCGGGACTGGTGTTGATCGTGCTGGGCGCGCTGTGGAACCCGTGGTTCCCGATCAACAAGAAGCTGTGGACGAGCTCGTATGTGCTGTTCGCCGGGGGCCTGTCGATGGTGCTGTGGGCGCTGTTCATCTGGCTGATCGAAATTAAAGGCTGGAAAAAGGGCTGGACGTTCTGGCTGGTTTTTGGGATGAACGCGATCGGAGCCTACGTGCTGTCGGAGATGCTGTCGTCGGCAATCGGGGAGTTTCACGTGAGGCGGGGGATGACAGTGGAAGGCTGGGTTTACCTGCACGTGTTTGCGCATGTCCATCCGCCGGGGGTTGGGTCGCTGCTCTATTCGATTGCGTTTGTCCTGGCTTGCTGGCTGCCGATGGTGGTGCTGTACCGGATGAAGATCTTTTTGAAGGTCTGAAGGGGAGCCCGATCCTGCATCCCCCAGGCGGGGAAATGCTCTAGACTGGCCAAGCATGGGAAGGCTGCGGAAATTTGAGGTCGCGGTATTTCGCCTGGCGCGCCGCGGGCCGCCGGAGGGCTTCGTCCATCGCGGAGCGTTCTGGCTGTTTGTGGGTTATCTGGTGCTGTCGCTTCCCGGATGGCTGCCAGGTACGGCGGGGCGTTTTTTCAGCGACCTGGCGTCCCTCGATTTTTTTCTGTTGCTGATTCTGTGCGTGCCGCTGCTGTGGCGCTTCGTGTTCTTCCGGCTTCTGTGGAAGGTGCGCAACCGGCTGATCGTCACCTACCTGCTGATGGGGCTGACGCCGGTGGTTCTGTTTGTTTCGCTGGCGCTGATTCTGCTGTACGTGTTCTCGGGACAATTTGCGATTTTCGCGGCGACCAGCGTGGTGCACAGCGAGCTGGAGCGCATCTCGTCGATGAACCGGAGCCTGAGCGTGCATATGGCGCACGTGTTTCATCAGGATCCCCGGCTGCAAACGGTTGTCATTCCGCCAGAAGCCGATCGTCCCAGCCAGCGCGAATATACCGGGATGACGGTGGCGGTATACGAGGACGGAAACCTGGTAACGTTGACACCGTCGATGGGCGATCCGAAGCAGGCTCCGGCGATTCCGGCCTGGTTTCACGGGGAATTCAGCAACCTGACCTTCGATCACGGACAACTATGGCTGCGCGCGGCTAACGAACAGATGATGGACGGTCACCGGACGGTGGTGATTTCGAGCGTGCCGCTGCAGCGGGAGAATGTTGAAGCGATTGCGCAGAATCTGGGGACGGTATCGATTTATCAGGGAATGGATCTCGGGGAAACGCCGGCCGCGCCGGGTCCGCCTGCGAAAAACGGTGTTACCACCTACCGGGCCGGCCAGAGCGGCGTGGAGTTTAATGGCGAGGATCTGAAGGAGGCTCGAAAGCGCTCGATTGTGGGCGGAGCGCTGCCGGAGCCTCTCCACTTTTATGATGTGCCGGTGTGGTTTCTCGCGCCGCTGTCGACCGTGGATTGGGCGACGAACAAGCCGGTGGATGCTTACGCTTATGTGACGTCGCGTCCGTCGCTGCTGTATCGCCGGTTGTTCATCACTTCGCTCAATGTGGGCGATGTGATCCGCGATGTGCTGATCGGGATCGCGGTTGCGTTCGGGGTGCTGGAACTGCTGGCGTTTTTGGCGGCGATGCGCCTGAACCAGACGATCACGCGGTCGGTTCACGATTTGTACGAGGCAACGCTGGCGATTGACGGCGGCAACCTCGAACATCGGATCCGGGTGAAGCGGACTGACCAGCTGGGGGCGCTGAGCCGTTCGTTCAACAGCATGGCTTCGTCGCTGGCGCGGCTGCTGCAGGAACAACGCGAGAAGGAGCGGCTGCAGAACGAGCTGGCGATCGCGCAGGAGGTTCAGGCGAATCTGTTTCCGCACGGGCGGATTTCGCTGCCGATGCTCGAGCTGCATGGAGTGTGTCTGCCGGCGCGCACGGTGAGCGGGGACTACTATGATTTTCTTGTCTTCGGCGAAACGGGTCTGGGCTTCGCACTCGGCGATATCAGCGGTAAGGGCATCTCAGCGGCTCTGCTGATGGCAACGCTGCACTCCGCGGTACGCGCTTATCGTTTTGCCGGCGAGGAACTGGTGACCGAGGGCACGATGGCGCTGGCGAGTCCGCGGACGCGCCGCATTGGGGAGCAGGAGGTTGAGTGCGCGGAGCTGTTCGAGGAGCCGGCGAAGATTATGTTGATGCTGAACCGGCATCTTTACCGGAGCACGCAGCCAGAGAAGTACGCAACCTTGTTTCTGGCGCACTACGACGGGCTGAGCCGTCGCCTGGTCTACACGAACGGTGGACATTTGCCGCCGCTGCTGTTGCGCGCCAACGATACGGTGACGCGACTGGACCGGGGAGGATCGGTGGTGGGCCTGCTGGATGATCTGGAGTGGGAGCAGGGCGTCGTTCACCTGGGCATGGACGACATTCTGATCGCATACAGCGATGGAGTGACGGAGCCGGAAAACGACTTTGGAGAATTTGGCGAGGCGCGTCTGCTCGAAGTGGTGCGACGTCATCGGCATCTGAGTCTCGAAGCGATTTCGGAACAGGTGATTCAGACGCTGCGCACGTGGATTGGCGCGCAGGAGCAACCTGACGATGTAACGCTGGTGCTGGCGCGACAAAGATAAAGCAGGGAGTCGGGAGTCGGGAGTCGGGAATAGGGAATAGCGAATAGGGAATAGGGAGAAGGAAACAGGGAGTAGGGAGTAGGGAGTAGGAATCAGGGAATGGGTACTTCGGCTCCTTTGCGTTCTGCAGCAACATACGCGGCGTAGATGGTGGCTATGGTGTCACGGGCAAGCTCGGCGTTGGCCTGGGGCTCGCGGCCGGCGGCGATGCTTTCGACGAAATCCTGAAACTGCTGTGGATAGCCATGCTGCCACGCTTCATCGGGAGCGGGATGGCTCCATCCCTGCTTCGTTTCGATTTTCTCGGTGAGATAGACGTCGTTGAAGGCGTCCGGCGTGGGATTGAAGGTGGTGAGGGCGTCAATGGGATTGAGCTGGCAGCGAGTGCGGTGGTTGTTGCCCATGACTTCAAGCCAGTTGCTGACCCCGCCCAGGACGAGCTCGGAGGCGAAGAGATCGGCGACGGTTCCGTCGGTAAAGGTGACGTGCATCTGGCCGTAGTCTTCGATGTCTTCGTAGGCGGTGCGAAGAAAGCCGGCGTCGCGGTAGGCGGGGAGCTTCGTGATTGCGTGGGTGCGGGCGCTGACGGTGGCGGGGCGAATGGGATTGCCGTCGCGGGATGAACCTTCCGCGCGCTTGAGGAAAAACGCTGCGCTCAGCGGATGGCAGCCCTTGCCGATGAGCGAGCCGCCACCGGAATGTTGCCAGATGCCGTAGTAGCGCGAGTGGGAGCCGGAGTGGGACTGGTTGCCGATCATCCAAAGGATTTGGGCGCCGCTTTTTGTAACAATGTCACGCTCTTTTTGAATAGCCGGCGCGTAGACCCAGTTCTCGGCGTAGCAGATGGTGCGGCTCGCGGCCTGGGCCGCCTCGGTGATACGACGGCAGCTCTCGACGGCGTGCCGGAGCATGGGTTCTTTGGGGGCGGAATTGCCGTGAAAATCCTGCTCGCCCGAGCCGAAGGATCCTGTGAAGGGCTTTTCGACGATGATGTGCTTGCCGCGCCTGAGCGCTTCGAGGGCGAGCGCTTCGTGGGTGGAGGGGGGCGTGCAGAGGTCGATGACGTCGGCCGCGTCGCAGAGGGCTTCGAGGCTTTCGAAGGCCGGCACTCCGCATTCCTGGGAGAAGGCGTCGCGGTTGGACTCCGAACGGGAGGTGATGCCTGCAATCTGGACCGGGACGGTGTGAACGCGCCGCAGATTGTGGAGATGAAACCGTGCTGCGAAGCCGGCGCCGACGATGCCGACACGAATGGAATCTGTCATGTCTTCCCTGCTCAAGCGCGGCGTGGCGGCGAATGGGTTAGTGTTTGGCAGCCTGCTCCAGTTGTTTGGTGGCGGGAGTGATGAAACTGACGACATGATAGCTGGCGGGCGATGAGCCGGCATTGCGGATGGCGTGGAGGGTGTTCGCGGCGTTAAAGATGACGGAGCCGGGACCGACGCGCGTCCACTTCCCTTCACCGAAGGCTTCGACGGTGCCCTGGTCGACGATGATGACTTCTTCGTTGAAGTGGCGATGCGGGGGATGCGATTGCTTGTTGGGCTCGAGCATGGTGGCATGCACTTCGAGCTGGTCGAGGGTGGCGGTGGGTTGGCGGATGAACTGCCGGGCTTCGCCGACGTCGGATTTGACCGCGAGCACGGAGTTCCAGTCGATAACGGTCCAGCCGAGGACGGCGGTTTTCTGGTCGGCGAAAGCCAGAGCGCAGCAGGTTCCGGCGATGGAGAGAACAGCGATGGTGAGGTCGCGACGGGTCAGCCATTTCACAGGAGGGTCTCCGGGGCAGAGTTGGGGAAAAAACCATTATGCTCCTGCGGACGGGGATTGAAGTCGAGGAAATGATTTGCATTGCCAACAATATTGAGTGTGGGGGACGATAGGGGCTTCTTCAGTGAGCAGTCGTGGAATGACGAGGAGAAATGACGTTAGAGCAGATGGCCGGTTGGCCTGGGGCTTGCCGCTGGTTCGTTGACAGAGCGCAGAGCTATCGATAAAGTGTGGGCCGCGTACTAAATGACTTGAGCGCGCTGCCGAAAGCGGAGGACACCGCGGAATGATGGGAAAAAGCGGGGCTGAACTCGTGAGGAAATGGCTGGCCGCATCCGCGATTGTACTGCTGGGGACGCTCGGTGCATGGGGTGAGGCTGGCCAGGGTGGGAAGGTCGTGCTCGATGCGCGGTTGACGATTGTGGTGGGGTCGGACGAGCCGGGGCCGGTACAACTGGCGGCGAAGGATCTGGCGGCGGATTTTGAGAAGGTGCTGGGGTCGAGGCCGAGGATCGCCGAACATGCGGGCGAGGCTGGCGCGACGGTGGCGATCGGTGAGGCGGCAAGATTGCCGGAGGATAAGCGGCCGGCGAGCGTGCATGATCCGGAGTCCTTCTCGATTGCTGCTTCGGGCAGGACCGTGGTGTTGGCGGGCGCCGATATGCGGGGGACGATGTACGCGGTCTACGAGTTCTCACAGGAATTTCTCGGGGTCGATCCGATGTATTACTGGACCGATCACGAGCCGGTGCGGAGAACGCAGGTGGAAATTCCGGCATCGCTGAACAAGGCTTATCCCGCGCCTGTTTTCAGGTATCGCGGGTTCTTCATCAACGATGAGGATCTGCTGACGGGTTGGGCGCCGGGCGCGAAGGATCATGCGGGGATTTCGCTGGAGTGCTGGAACAAGGTGTATGAGACGATTTTGCGGCTGAAAGGCAACATGGTGGTGCCGGGGACGTGGATTTTTCCCGACACGCCGCAGAACCGGCTGGCGGGCGAGCGGGGGCTGATCCTCACACAGCATCATGCAATTCCGCTGGGCGTGAACGTGGCGCGGTGGCCGAAGGATGTCCCGTACAACTTCTCCACGCATCCGGAAATTCTGGAGCGGGCGTGGAAAGATGCGGTAGCCGCGTATCCGAAGGATCAGGAGATTCTGTGGGCGGTGGGGCTGCGCGGGCTCTCCGACACGAGCTACGCGTCGATGGACACCAGCGTGGCGGGGAACGATGCGCTGCTGGGGGAGCGGATCAGCGCGGCGATCCGGGAGCAGATGAAGATTGTGCGCGCGGCGCATCCGGATGCGCAGTTTGTAACGGACCTGTGGCAGGAGGGTGCGCGGCTGGTGCAGGAGGGGTACCTGAAAATTCCGCCTGAGGTGATGACGGTATGGGCGGATGACGGGTACGGGTATATCCAGGACAAAGGGCAGGTGGCGGCGGGGCAGGGGACGTATTATCACGTGGCGATGATGAACAATCGGACGAATCAGCTGACGGAGATGGTGCCGATTGAGCGGATCACGGGCGAGATGGGCCGCTATGTGAACGCGAAGGCGACAGGATATTTTCTGGTGAACACGAGCGACATTCGTCCTTACACGCTGACGACGCGCGCGGTGATGGACTACGCGTGGCTGGGAAAGTTGCCGGGCGCGGAGGAAGCGCCGGCCGGCTACTACCGCCGTTATGCGGCGGAGGAGTTTGGGGAGAAGGCGGCCGTGGCGATTGCGGAGATGTATAAGGAGTACTTTGCGGCGCCGGCGCTGCTGAAGCCAGGGCACGAGGGCGATCCACCGCGGGAATACGGCGACCAGATTTATCACACTGAGGGGCGGCAGATGCTCGAGACCTATATGGTAGACGCGCCGCTGTATGCGCTGCCGGGGCAATCGCCGAAGTGGACGATCCCTCGACTGATTGGGGAAGGTTTTGGACCGCCGGCGTTTGGCGGGAAGCCGTGGCTGGGCACGACGGCGGCGCGGGAAATTCAGCAATGCGGTGATGCGCAGGCGCGATGGGACTCGGTATGGAAGAAGGCGGTGGCCGCGGAGGCGCTGGTTCCTCCGGCGCGGCGGCAGTTCTACCAGGCATCTGTGCTGACGATGGTGACAATTAACCGCGAGAGCAACCGCATGCTGCTGGAGATTGCAAAGTCGATCGAAGACGCGCAGAAGGGCAAAATGGCGGAGGCGCAGCAGGAGGCGGCGGATGCGTTGACTGCGGTGGGGGAAGTCCGCAAGGCGCAGGCGGCGGCGGAATACGGCAAGTGGAAGAACTGGTATCGCGGCGACTGGCTGACCGGCGTATACCGGACGCAGCAAACGCTCGAGGCGTATGCGGAGTTTCTGAAGGATCCGCTGACCCACCTGTCTCCGCCGATTGCGTGGAGCGGGTGGGAAGCGTACTACCACATCATGATGTACGAAGGAGACCGGTCGGCGGATGTGCAGTAGAGAGGCTGAAAACAAAGTGCTGCGAGTCGCAAGAGGATTCTCCTTTAGAATGTGCGCTGGAAATCGAACCGATCCTGTGCTGCTCTGAAAGGAAATCCAGCTCGCCATGGCTCTTCGTATTGGAAGACGTTCTCTCTGCCGCTCTCTTCTTGTTGCTGTTGGCCTGGGCACGGTCCTGGCGCCCGCCCCGTTGATGGTTGCGCAGGACTCGAGCCCGATGCCGGACATGCGCTGGCGCATGATTGGGCCGTTCCGCGGGGGCCGGACGCGCGCGGTTGCGGGCGTGGCCGATCAGCCAAATGTTTTTTATATCGGACAGGTGAACGGCGGAGTGTGGAAGTCGACGGACTACGGGCGGACCTGGAATCCGATTTTCGATGCTGAGGACACGCAGTCGATTGGAGCGCTGGCGGTTGCGCCGTCGAACGACGCGATTGTGTATGCGGCGAGCGGCGAGGGGCTGCATCGTCCTGATCTTTCGGTAGGCGATGGAATTTACCGGTCGGAGAATGCGGGAAAGACGTGGACGCGGCGCGACTCGAAAGACGGGGGGCTGCGCGGCGGCGAGCAGATTCCGGCGATTGCGGTGGATCCGACGAATCCTGACCGGCTGTTTGCGGCGGTGCTGGGACATCCTTATGGGCCGAATGAGGAGCGCGGAATTTTCCGCTCCGAGGACGGCGGGAAGAACTGGAAGAAGGTGCTGTACAAGGGCGACCGGATCGGGGGATCGGATGTGGTGCTCGATCCGAAGAATCCGCGCATTGTTTACGCCTCGCTGTGGGAGGACACGCTGGAACCGTGGGAGGATGCGAACCAGTATTCGGGCACGGGCGGCGGATTGTTCAAGTCGGTGGACGGCGGCGCGACCTGGAAGCCGCTGACGAAAGGTCTGCCGGAGGGGCTGGAGCAGATTAACGTAGCGGTGGCGGCGAGCAATCCGCAACGGCTGTACGCAACGCTGCAGTTCAAGTCGGAGGGCGGCGAGGGTTATGCGTCGGGGCGGGGACTGGGCGTGTACCGGTCGGACGATGCGGGCGAGAGCTGGGCGAAGATTACCGACGATCCGCGGCCGGCGATGAAGATTGGCGGCGGGGATTTGTCGGTTCCGGTGGTCGATCCGAAGAATCCGGATGTGCTTTATGTAACCAGCATTGTTACGTGTAAATCGAGCGATGGCGGCAAGACGTGGATCAGCCTGCGGGGAGCACCGGGCGGGGACGATTATCAGAACATGTGGATCAACCCGAAGAATCCGCAGATTATTTTGCTGGTGGCGGATCAGGGGGCGGTGATCAGCGTGAATGGCGGCGAAACGTGGGGCTCCTGGTACAACCAGCCGACGGCGCAGCTGTATCACGTGGCGGCTACGAATTCGTTTCCGTATCTGGTCTGTGCGGGGCAGCAGGAGAGCGGGTCGGTGTGCACGTCGTCGCGCGGCAACGACGGATACATTTCGTTTCGCGAGTGGCATCCGGCGGGAATTATCGAATATGGATACGCGGCGCCCGATCCGCTGCATCCGGAGATTATTTACGGAGCGGGGCGAACGGAGGTATCGCGCTACAACAGCATCACCGGCGAGGTGCAGAACGTAACGCCGCTGCCGACGCGGAAGCGTGATTTCCGGGCGGATCGCAGCGAGCCGATTCTGTTTTCTCCGGTCGATCCGCACACGATGTACTACGCCTCAAACCATCTGTTCAAAACGACGGACTATGGGCACACGTGGCAGACGATCAGCGGCGACCTGAGCCAGGAGAAGAGCGGGCAGCCGGAATCGCTGCCGGCATTGCCGGCGGAGCAGCAGGCGCAGCGGCGCGGGGTGATCTATTCGGTGGCTGCTTCGTACAAGACGATCCAGACGATTTGGGCAGGGACGGACGATGGGCTGGTATGGATCACGCGCGACGGCGGAACGAACTGGTCGAACATCACGCCGCCGGGGCTGACCCCGTGGAGCAAAATTGCGCAGATCGACGCATCGCGCTTCGACGATGACACGGCGTATGTGGCGGTGAATCGGATGCGCATCGACGATATGAAGCCGTACGCGTTCCGCACGCACGATGGCGGGAAGACATGGCAGTCGATCAGCGCGGGGCTGCCGGACGATACACCGGTGGATGCGGTGCGGGCCGATCCGGTGCAGACGGGGTTGCTGTACGCGGCGACGGAGCGGGCGGTGTGGGCGTCGTTCGATGACGGAGCGCACTGGCGGCCGATCCAGTACAACCTGCCGCACACGTCGATGCGCGATGTGCTGGTGAAGGACGACGATCTGGTGGTGGCAACGCATGGGCGTTCGTTCTGGATCCTCGACGACGTGGCGCCGTTGCGGGAGATGGCGGCGCAGACGGGGGAGAAAACAGCGATGCTGTTCAAGCCTGCGGATGCGTGGCGAGTGCGGGACATGGAGTACACCGACACGCCGCTGCCGCCCGATGAGCCGATGGGGGAGAATCCGCCGGATGGTGCGTTGATCGACTACAACCTGGCAGCGAACGCGCAGGAAGTGACGCTGGAGGTGCTGGATCGCGACGGGAAAGTGCTGCGCCGGTATTCGAGCAAGGATCCGTCGACGCCGACGCCGGAGGAGTTGAAAAAGGATTTGATTCCGACTTACTGGCCGCTGCTGCGACGGCCGATGGCGGTCACGGCGGGGATGCATCGCTGGGTGTGGGATTTGCGATCGACGACGCCGACGGCGACGCGGTATAGCTATCCGATCTCGGCGGTGCCGTACAAGACGCCGCTGAAGCCGCAGGGACCGCTGGTGCTGCCGGGGACGTATACGGTGCGGCTGACGGCGGATGGGCACAGCGAGACGCAAACAATGACGGTGAAGATGGATCCTCGGGTCCATACGGCGCCTTCGGATCTGGAGGCGCTGCACACTGCGCAGATGAACATGGCTGAGGCCCTGGATCATGTGGCGAAGGCGGATTTGGCGGCGCATGCGGCGACGGAACAGATCAACGCGCCGCAGAATGCATCGCTGGCGACGGAGCTGAATCCATACCGGGACGCGCTGAAGGCGCTGGTGGGTGGCGATGCGGCGAAGCATCGGCCGGGACTCGACGAAGTGAACGGGGAAACTGGGCAACTGTACGGCGAACTGGAGCGCGCGGATGGTGTTCCGACCGAGGCGCTGATGACGGCGGCGGCGCACACCCAGGATGAGGTAAAGGAGGTCCTGCCGGGATGGGAGGACTTTCAGCAGAAGCAACTGCCCGCTCTGAACAAGGTGCTCGAGAATGCGCATCACGCGCGGATCAATCTGACGAAGCCGCCGGACGATATGCCGGAGGAAGGCGACGTGGACTGAGGGGCAGCGTACGGCGATCCGCGTTCGGGGCTGGATGGGTGAGCTCCGCGATGTGATCTACTGAGTTGCCCGGGAGCAGAGCGGCACGAGCGCTTGCCACCGCAGGAAGCGCGCTGCCTATGGATGCGATGAATCGTAGCGAAGCCGATCTGCGCAGGCGATGGACGCGCATTCTGCCGGCGGTTTTCGTCACGTACAGCCTTGCGTATCTGGACCGCGCCAACTATGGATTTGGCGCGGCGGCGGGGTTGGCGCAGACGCTGCATATCGGGGAGTATCAGTCAGCGCTGCTGGGGTCGTTATTTTTTCTGGGATATTTTTTGCCGCAGATGCCGGGAGTGATTCTGGTGCAGCGGTACAGCGCCCGGTGGCTGATTTTTGGAGCGCTGGTGGCGTGGGGCGCTTGTGCGGCGCTGACGGGGGTGATCCGCAGCTTCTGGCTGCTGGCTCTTGATCGAACGCTGCTGGGCGTGGCGGAGAGCTTCGTTTTTCCGGCGCTGCTGATCCTGCTGACGCGGTGGTTTACCAAGCCGGAGCGGTCGCGCGCGAACTCGCTGATGATTCTGGCGAATCCGGTGACGGTGCTGTGGATGTCAGCGCTGACGGGATTTCTGATCCATGCGTGGGGATGGCAGGTCGCATTCATTCTCGAGGGCGCGGTGGCGGTGGTGTGGGGATTTTTCTGGCTGGCGCTGATGCGGGATCGTCCGGCGGAGTCGTTATGGCTGAGCGCGGAAGCGCGGCTGGGACTGGAGGCGACGCTTGAAAAGGAACAGAAGCAGCTGCCGCAATTCGCGAATTTCTGGGCCGCTTTCCGTGAGCGGAACGTGGTGCGGCTCTGCATCAACTATTTCTTCTGGAGCGTGGGCATTTACGGATTTGTGCTGTGGCTGCCGGTGGTGATTCGGAACGCGACCAAGGCGGAGATGGGCGCGACGGGTTTGATCGCGGCGGTGCCGTATCTGGTGGCGGTGTTTGTGATGCTGGCGGTGTCGCACTTCTCCGATCGCGCAGGACAACGAAGAAAGTATGTGTGGCCGCTGCTGATGGTGGGCGGGGTGGCGCTGGCCGGATCGTACTTCAGCGTGGATCGCTCGTTCACGGTGGCGTACGCGTGCCTGATTGTTTCGGCGAGCTGCATGTATGCGCCCTACGGGCCGTTTTGGGCGACGGTTCCCGAGCTGCTGCCGCGCAACGTCGCGGGCGAGACGATGGCGCTGATCAACAGCGTTGGGGCGCTGGGCGGATTTTTCGGAACCTTCTTTGTGCGCATGCTGCAGGTGCTGACGAAGAGCTCGGCGGCAGGTTTTCTGTTGATGGCGGTGTCGCTTATTCTGGCGGGAGGCGTGCTGCTGGGGATGAAGCCGCTCGCCTCGGTGGACGCGCTGCGCGCCGATGTGCCGGCTAAGTAGAGATTTGGAAGTGATGACGCAATGAGAACCATCAGCGCGAGTGACGTACTGGAGTCGGGGGAGCTGGATCTGCACGGGGTGCAGACGCATGCGCGCGGACCGGTGGGTGCGCTGCCGCTGAGCGCGGAGATGTTGCTGAGGGAGCCTTCGGGAAATTTGTTTGGGTTAACCATGAATGCCGGGATGGGGTGGGATCCGGCACGGATGGGCGGGCCCGAGGTTCTGATCCTGAGCACGCATGGTGGTTTGCGCGCGGCAGATGGGACGCCGATTGCGCTGGGATTTCACACCGGACACTGGGAAGTGGGTTTGCTGGTTGCTGAGGCGGCGCGGGCGCTGAAGGATCGGGATGCGGTTCCGTTTGCGGGGGCGGTGACCGATCCGTGCGATGGGCGCACGCAGGGGACCGAGGGAATGCTGGATTCCCTGCCCTATCGCAACGATGCGGCGATTGTTTTACGGCGGCTGATGCGCTCGCTGCCGACGCGGGCGGGCGTGCTGGGCATAGCAACGTGCGACAAGGGATTGCCGGCGATGATGATGGCGCTGGCGTCGCAGGGGGAGTTGCCGACGGTGCTGATTCCAGGCGGCGTGACGCTGCTGCCGGAAGACGGCGAGGATGCGGGAAAAATCCAGACGATCGGGGCGCGCTTTGCGCAGGGACAGATCACGCTGGATTACGCGGCGGAGGTGGGATGCAGGGCGTGCGCGTCGCCAGGCGGAGGGTGCCAGTTTTTGGGAACGGCGGCGACTTCGCAGGTGATTGCGGAGGCGCTGGGGCTGGCGTTGCCGCACACCGCGCTGGCTCCGTCGGGACAGCCGGTGTGGCTGGATGCGGCAGGGCGGTCGGCGGCGGCGTTGCTGCGATTGCGGCACATGAAGGTGGGCACGAGGGACATCCTGACGCAGGCAGCGTTTGAAAACGCGATGGTGGTGCATGCGGCGTTTGGCGGGTCGACCAATTTGCTGCTGCATGTGCCGGCGATTGCGCATGCGGCGGGACGAAAGCGGCCAGGGGTTGAGGATTGGATCCGCGTGAATCGCCAGGTGCCGCGCATTGTGGATGCGCTGCCCAATGGGCCAAGGAATTTTGCGACGGTGCAGGTGTTTCTGGCTGGTGGTGTACCGGAGGTGATGCTGCATTTGCGATCGGCGGGGCTGCTGGATACCAGGAATATGACGGCAGCCGGCGTGACGCTGGGAGAGTGCCTGGACTGGTGGGAGCACAGCGAGCGGCGGCGGGAGTTGAAGAAGAATTTGCGGGAGCGGGATGGGATCGATGCGGACAATGTGATTTTGTCGCCGGATCGGGCGCGCTCGCGGGGACTGACCTCGACGGTGTGTTTTCCCACGGGCAATCTGGCGCCGGAGGGATCGGTGGTGAAGAGCACGGCGATCGATCCGGGGCTGATTGGCGAGGATGGCGTGTTTCTGCATCGGGGGCCGGCGCGGGTGTTCACGCTGGAGAGCGAGGCGATCGAGGCGATTCGCAAAGGACGGATCGGGGCGGGCGATGTGGTGGTGTTGGTGTGCTGCGGACCGAAGGGCGCGGGGATGCAGGAGATTTATCAGATCACGGCGGCGCTGAAGGCTTTGCCGCATTGCCGGCATGTTGCGCTGTTGACCGATGGGCGATTCAGCGGCGTTTCGACGGGGGCTTGCATCGGGCATATTTCGCCGGAGGCGTTGGCGGGGGGACCGGTGGGAAAGATCCAGGAGGGCGATGAGATCGAGATTCGGATCGATCGCGGGCAGCTGAGCGCGACGGTGAATCTGGTGGGCGAGACGGACGAGGAGTTTGGAGCGGAGGAGGGAGCGCGCCGACTGGGGTTGCGGGCGTCGCGTGGGGATTTGCGGCCGCATCCTGCACTGCCGGACGATACGCGGTTGTGGGCAGCGATGGTGGAAGCGAGCGGCGGGATTTGGGGCGGATGCATTTACGATGTCGACGCGATTGCGGCACGGTTGGCGAGCGCGGGCGCGGAAGCGAAGGAGAGAGCGTGATTCTGTATCGAACGGTGGATGGGCTGGTGGTGGTGGAGGGCAACAAGGGATTTGTGGTGGAGCAGTCGCTGGATGAACTGGTGACGCACACGGATGTACACACCTATCTGGAGGAGCAGATTCGCGCGGGCGAGGCGGCGGGGGCTCTGCATGCAACGAAGCTGCTGGCTCCGGTGGGCAGCCAGGAGGTTTGGGCGGCGGGCGTGACGTATCTGCGGAGCCGCGCGGCGCGGATGGCGGAGTCGAAGGATGCGGGCGGCGGAGATTTCTACGATCGCGTGTACGCGGCGGAGCGGCCGGAGCTATTTTTCAAGTCGGTGGCGCATAAAGTAGTGGGACCGGGGGCGGCGGTAGGGTTGCGCAGCGATGCGACGTGGAGCGTGCCGGAGCCGGAGCTGGCGTTGTTCGTCAACCCGGCGGGGCAGATTGTGGGTTACACGATTGGGAATGACATGAGCTCCCGCGATATCGAGGGACAAAACCCGCTGTATCTGCCACAGGCGAAGGTCTACAACCGGAGCTGCGCGCTGGGGCCGGGGATTTTGATGACGCGGGAGCCGCTGGCGGCGGAGACGCGGATTTCGATTGCGATTATCCGGGAGGGGAAGGCAGCGTTTTCAGGAGAATCGACGCTGGCACAGATGAAACGCAAGCCGCAGGAGCTGGTGGACTACCTCTATCGCGACCAGACTTTTCCGTTTGGCGTGTTTCTGCTGACGGGGACAGGCGTGGTGCCGCCGGATTCCTTTACGCTGGAGAAAGGCGACACGGTTAGGATCGGGATCGACGGAATCGGCGAACTGGTGAATCCAGTCAGCTAGCAAGACGCTCTAACTACAGGAGATGACTATGCAGACGGCAGTGGAAACGGCGAAGGTTTTGATTGGCGGCGAATGGCGGGAGTCGGACGCGGAGGGGGTTTTCGAGCCGGAGAATCCTTCGACGGGGGAAAAGCTGGGACGGGAATTTCCGGTGAGCCGGTGGAGCGACTGCGATCGCGCGCTGACAGCGGCGGTAGCGGCAGCGCATGAGCTGGAGCGGATTCCGGCGGAGAAAATCGCGGCGTTTCTGGAAGCGTATGCGGCCGAACTGGACGGGAATGCTGCGGCGATTGCGCAGGCTGCCCATGAAGAAACGGCACTGCCTTTTACTCCCCGGCTGAAAGACGTGGAACTGCCCCGGACGACGGATCAGTTGCGGCAGGCGGCCGCAGCGGCGCGGCAAGGGACATGGCGGAACGTCACGATCGATAAGGCCAAGGGGATTCGATCGTGCCATGCGTCGATTGGGCCGGTGGTGGTATTTGGGCCGAACAATTTTCCGTTCGCGTTCAACGGGGTGAGCGGAGGGGATTTTGCTGCGGCGATTGCTGCGGGGAATCCGGTGATCGCGAAGGCGCATCCGCTGCACGCGTATACCTCGCAGCTGATGGCGGAGGCGGCGGCACGGGCGTTGAAGAGCGCGGGGCTGCCGGCGGCGGCGGTGCAGATGATCTATAAGGTGAGCCACTCGACGGGAGAGCGGCTGGTGAGCGATCCCAGAATTGGCGCGGTGGGTTTTACGGGCAGCAAGGGCGCGGGGCTGAAGCTGAAGCATGCCGCCGATGAGGCGGGGAAGCCGATTTATCTGGAGATGTCGAGTTTGAATCCGGTGATTTTTCTGCCGGAAGGCCTGCAAGAGAAGACGGAAAACTGGGCGCGGGAGCTGGCGGATAGCTGCACGGTGGGGTCGGGACAGTTCTGCACGCGGCCGAACGTCGCGCTGCTGATCGAGAGCGAGGCGACGGAGGCTTTCCTGCGTGAGGTGGCGGCTTCTTTCTCGAGTAAGCAGCCGCACGCGCTTTTGTCGGCGAGCTCGCGGGACCAGCTGAGCCAGGCAGTTGAGACGCTGAAGAAGGCAGGCGCTACGGTGTTGACCGGCGGCAAGGCCGCTGCCGGGAAGGGATACGCGTACGAGAGCACGCTGCTGCGGGTTTCAGGCAAGGCGTTCCTCGCGGCCGCGCATGAACTGCAGAGCGAAGCGTTCGGCAACGAAGTGATGGCGATTGTTGTAGCCGACGAAGCCGAATTGATCCAGGTGCTCGAAAAGCTGGAAGGCAATCTGACCGGGTGCGTGTATTCGGCGGCGTCGGGCGCGGATGATGCTTTGTACGCGCGGCTGGAGCCGGTGCTGCGGCGCAGAGTGGGGCGGCTGCTGAACGACAAGATGCCCACGGGGGTTGCGGTGAGTCCGGCGATGAACCATGGCGGGCCTTTTCCCGCGACGGGTCATCCGGGATTTACGGCGGTCGGAATTCCGGCAGCGATTGTGCGCTTCACGGCGCTGCATTGCTATGACAACGTGCGTGAGGATCGGCTGCCGGCGTTTCTTCGCGATAAATGAGAAGTGAGAGAGGATCACGGATCGGCGATCCGTGATCCTCAAGGTCGGGGGAGCCGCGGTTAGATTTCTTCCGGGCTGTTGTTGCGCAGCTCGCGTGCCATGTCCTGCTTTGAGGTGAGCCGGCCAACCAGCAACGGCATGACAAACAGAATAGAGAAGACGGTTGTAATCATGCCGCCGACGACGACGCGGGCCAGCGGCTGCTGGGCCTGAGCGCCGATGCTGGTGGCCAGAGCAGCGGGCAGCAGTCCGATACCGGCAGCCATGCAGGCCATGACGACGGGACGCATTTCGTCGAGGCAGCCTTTTTCCAGACCATGCTCAATGCCCTCTTCGCGCTGGGCGCGGCGGATGCCTGAGAGAAACACGACGGCTCCGAGTGTCGCCACACCGGTCAGGGATGTGAATCCGACGGCTGCGGAAATGCTGAAGGCCGTGTGCGTGATGAACAGCGAGAGGATGCCGCCAATCGCAGCGAAGGGCAGCGTGGCGATGACGATGAAAGCATCGCGCCAGGTGCGGAACTGGATGTAGAGCAGGATGAGAATGACGGCGAGGCTGACAGGAATGATGAGGGCCAGGCGGCGCTGCTCTTTTTTGAGGCTGTCGAACTCGCCGGCCCAGGTGTATTCGTAGCCGGAAGGAAGCTTGACCTGATCGGCCATGCGGTCCTGCAAATCGAGGATGGCGCTGGCGAGGTCGCGGCCGCGCACGCTGAACTTGATGGGGATGTAGCGACGGCCGCCTTCGTGATAAATCATGAAGGCTCCGTTGCGAATGGTGACGTTGGCGACCATGCCGAGCTGCACCTGATTGCCGTCGGGGGTGGGAAGCAGGATGCGCGAGATTTCGTCGGGCGTGCTGCGAAAATCGGGTGCATAGCGAACGGCAAAGTCGAAGCGGCGATCGTTGTCGATGATCTGCGTGACGGGTGCGCCGCCGACCGCAGCCTGAACGACATTGTTGATGTCCTGAGGCTGCAGATTATAGCGCGCGGCGTTGGTGCGGTCGATGGAGACGAGGAGACTGGGCTGGCCGGTGACGTCGAAGACTCCGACGTCGGCAATGCCAGGAACTTTCTGCATGATGCCTGCGATTTGCCCGGCAATACGGGTCAGCTCCTCGAAGTCGTTGCCGAAGAGCTTGAGTGAGTTTTCGCCCTTGACGCCGGACATGGCTTCTTCGACGTTGTCCTGGATGTTCTGAGAGAAGTTGAAGTCGATACCGGGATACTGCTGGAAGCTTTTGCTGATGGCAGCGATGAGCTGCTCCTTGTCGCCGTGAAACTGGGGGCGCCAGTCGCCGACAGGCTTGAGGTCGGCGAGAAATTCAATGTTGTTGAAGGTGCTGACGTCGGTGCCGTCGTCGGGACGGCCCATCTGAGACAGGATCTGGGTGATTTCGGGATAAGCGCGCAGGGTGGCGCGAATATCGTCGGCCATTTTTTCTGAGGACTGGAAGGAAATGTCCTGCTGGAGGTCGGCGCGGATCCAGAGATTGCCTTCTTCGAGGGCAGGCATGAACTCGCCGCCCACGAAGTGAAAGATGACCACAGCGGAGCCGAGTGCGATGAAGGCGACGATCCAGGCGAGGCCGCTGAAGCGGAGGGTGCGATTGAGGCCTTTGTCGTAGTGGCGGCGAAAGAATCCGCTGAGCCAGGTTTCTTTGGCTTCGCCTTTGTGGTTGACGTTTTTTGGAACGGCGATGGAGGCCAGCACGGGGGCAAAGACGAGCGCAAAAATCAACGCGCCGGTGAGGGCGAATCCATAGGTCACGGACATGGGGGCGAAGATTTTGCCGGGGACGCCCTGCATGGTGAAGAGGGGGATGAAGGCGACGAGGATGATGAGGGTCGCGAAGAGGACGGGGGTGGCGGCGTCGGCAACGCCGGCGAGGATCAGGTCGAAAATCTCTTCGCCCTCGATGCGGCGGGAGACTTTTCGATAGACGCTTTCAAGGACGACGATCGATGCGTCGACCAGGATGCCAAAGTCGATGGCACCGATGGAAATGAGGTTCGCCGACTGATTGGTGAGCACCATGAGGCTGAAGGCGAACAGCACAGCAAAAGGAATGGTGATGGCGGCGATGAGCGTGATACGCCAGTCGCCCAGCATGCTGAGCAGAACCAGAGTGACCAGCGTGAGGCCGAGCAGAACGATATGGCGCACGGTAGCGGTAGTGATGTGAATGAGATTGGTGCGGTCGTAGATGGTGCTGATGTGCATGCCTTTTGGCAGCAGATTCCCGTGGTTCAGGTGGTCGATTTTTTCGTGCAGTGCGGCGAGGGCGGGCAGAGATTTGGCGCCCTTCTGCAAGAGGACAATCGCCTGCACGATGTCGGGATTATCGTGATGGTTGATGTCGGTGTAACCAACCTTGCCGAGGCGCGGCTGATGGCCTTCCTGGACGTTGGAGACATCGCGCAGCAGAACCGGGACACCATTGCGTTCGGCCACGACGATGTTGCGCATGTCGTCGATCGAATGGAGCAGCCCGATGCCGCGGACGTTGACGCTTTGGCTCCCGACGGTGAGATAGTTGCCGCCTGCATTGGCGTTGCTGTTGGTAATTGCGTTGACCACCTGGGTCATGGTGACGCCGTAGGTGAGTAGTTTTGCGGGATCGACCTCGGCCTGATACTGGCGGGTGGTGCCGCCGAAGGTGGCCACGTCAATGATGCCGGGCACTTGTTTGATCTCGCGCAGCAGCAGCCAGTCCTGAGTGGCCTTGAGCTCATTGAGGGAGTAGCCGGGACCGGTGAGTTGATAGCGGTAGATTTCGCCAACGGGAGATTCGGGCGAGAGCTGCGGCTGCAGGCTGTTGGGCAGCGTGACCTGCTGCAGGCGATTCATCGCCTCCTGGCGATCGGTGAAGTAATCGCTGCCGAAGGTGAAGTACATCTTGACGTCGCTGAGGCCGAAGATGCTGATGGAGCGAATCTGATCGAGCTCGGGCGTGCCGTAGAGCCCGGTTTCCATGGGAATGGTGACCTGCTGCTCCATCTCTTCGGCCGACCATGAGGGATACTGCGTGATGAACTCGACCATGGGCGGCGATGGATCGGGGTAGGCCTCGATGTCGAGCTGATAGAAGGCATACGCACCGATCGCGAGCATGGCGAGGAACATGATGAGGACAACGTTGCGGTAGCGGAGGAGGATCCGAATCAAAGCCTGCATGGTTACTGAGCCTCTTCCGCGCGCAGGAGTTCGGCTCCGCTGCTGACGACTTTCTCTCCGTCGTTCAGACCCTGGATGATTTCGTCGGTGTCGGCATGGGTTTCGCCGAGGGTGACGGCGCGGCGCTCATGTTTTGCAGGGGTATTTCCGTTGGCGGGTGCGGTTTCGACGTAGACAAAAGTCTCGTGCCCGTTTTGAATGACCGCGGTTGCAGGAACAACGATGATGTTGCGCTGACGGCCGGAGATCGCCATGCCGGCGTACATTTGCGGCTTGAGGCGGTGGCCTGGGTTAGGAAGGACGACGCGCACCTTGAGCGTGAGGGAGACGGGATCGACGGAGTCGGAGATGTTGCTGATGGGGCCGTGCAGGGTCAGGCCCGGATAGCCGTTGACGGTGATGTCGGTCTTGTCGCCGACGCGAATCGAGCCCTGATCGCGCGGGTAGAGATCGCCGACGACCCACACGGAGTCGATGTTGGCGATGGTGGCGATGGCGGTGGCATTGTCGAGCGAGCGCTGCAGCTCACCGGGGCCGGTGCCTACGTCGAGCACGACACCGGAGATGGGCGCAGTGATGGGAACGACGTCGGAGGTATCGTTTTCGTTGAAGCCAAGAACGTGGAGGGCCTGGCGAGCGCGCTCCAGTTCGGAGTGATCCTGATCGTCGAGAGCCTTGAGGTCGTCGTAGTCCCGCTGGGCCATGACTTGGTGCTGGAGCAGTTCTTTGGCGCGGTTGAGCTGCAGGTCGGCTCGGGCGGCTTCGATCCTGGCCTTTTCAAAATCGGCGCGGGCCTGGGCGGCGTCACTGCTCTGCAGGGTTCCAAGCTTTTGGCCTTTGCTCACCACCTGGCCGGGAAGAATGCTGAGCGAGATGACGCGCCCGCTGATGAGCGGATAAATGTGAACCATGTCCGTGGGGTTGGCCTGAATGCGCGCGGGCAACACCAGCTGGCTGGTGGCCGGCTGCGGATGGACGGTGGTGGTCTCGATGACCTGTTCTTTTGGCGTGGGCGTTTGCGGAGGAGCCTCGTTCGCATGACAGCCCATGATGGAAAGGAGGGCCAGCGCAGACAGCGCGGGGGGGATTGCTGAGAGGGTTTGCCGTTTCATGGAACGATCTCCGTGGCAGCGGCGAAGCTGAGCTGATGAATGCTGAGCCAGACCTGTTGATTGGCGTTGAGAGCGTCGATGTTGATCTGGCGGTAGTCGCGCAGAGCGTCGAGATAGTCGAGCAGGGTGGAACCGCCGTGGCGATAGCTGAATTCGAGATTGTCGCGGACGCGCTGCGCCTCGTCGACGTAGTGGCTGTTGTACCGTTTGGCAAGCTCAAGAGCGACGTCATAACCGGCCCAGGCCTGGTCGACGTCACTCAGCACCTGGTTGCGCGCAGCGATTTCGCCGAATCGCGCGGACTGCGCTTCGTAACGCGTGCGTTCTTTCTCGCCCTGATTGCGGTCGAAGATGCGCAGGGGGATGGAAACCTGAAATCCGGCGCTGTTGTAGCTGGCGGTGCGTTCATATTCGCCGCCAACGGTGGGATCCGTCGTGCCTTCCGCGGTCGCCAGCTTCACATTCGCATCTGCCAGGGTTACCGACTGGTGGGCGGCGAGATAGTCGGGACGGGCAGCGAGCGCTTCCTGTTCAATCTGGGCGAGGGTGGTGCTGATGTCCGGGGGCTGGATGCTTCCGACGATGTCGAAAGCCGGCGATGGTTTCTCGATTCCCATCAGAAGCTGGAGAGAATCGCTGGCCTGGGTGAGGTTGAGCTTCGCTGAGTCGTAGTCGGACTCGAACTCGGCCAGTTGCAGGTCAATGCGCTCGAAGTCAGTCCTGCTGATATCGCCGGCGTTGAGTCGAGCCTGACTGAGGTCGACGGTCCTGCGATAGGAGTCGAGATTGTCCTGCGCGATGCGGAGGGCCTGGCGGGCGATGAGCAAATTGGTGAAGGCGTTTTTGACGGCCAGAACGGTTTGGCGCACTTGATCGTTGTACTGACTGCGGGTGACATCGGTGGTGGAGTGGGCGGCGTCGAGACGCCAGCGGCGCTTCTGGCCGCGTTCGAAGAGGCGGGAGAGATTGGCGGAATAGGAATAGGGACTGGCCGGGTTATCGGCGGGGAGCGAGACGTCGGCTCCGGAGACGGCGAAGCTGGGGTTCTGACGAAGGCCCGCGGTAATCTCGGCGGCTTTGGTAGCGGCAACGTGCTGATCGGCGGAGAGCAGCGAAGGATTCTTCGTTCGGGCGATGTCGAGCACCTGCTGGAGCGTCAACGCCGTGGAGGCGGGCGCAGGCGAGGGCGGCGGTGCAGAGGCCTGCGCGTGCACGGCGGGACAAACGAGACAGAAGGCCAGAACGAATCCGGGCCCGGAAAGACGGAAGGTCATCAAAGGTATCCAGTGATCGCCGGCAGACGATCAGCATTACAGCGGAACAAAAGTTAAGTCAGGGCCGGATCGGTCGCGGTCGGAGGGGCGCGGGTGGGCAGACCTTGAGAAACCCCAAACGCCTGCTGCGAAACTGGCCGCTTAGCGGTCATGAATCCCAGCAACACCCTCGACGGAATCGTGAACGCAGCGACAGGCGGCGCGAAAGGAACAGGCTGGCTGTGCGATTGCTGATCCGGCGATCCCTGGAGTCCGGCACGCCGCGACAGATGCTCAGTTTCGGCGGGATTAACGGTGGCCTGAAGGTCGTCCGTCAGAGAAATAGCCGGGAGAAGGATCGCGGCGAGGATGGCGAGTGCGATCAACTGCAGGCCGATTGCGGGACCGAGGGGCCTGATTCCGGGTCGCCGCAGAGCGGCGAACCACGCTGCGATGAGCGCGACGGTGACAGCAACCCACATGAGATTGAAGAAAATTTCCACGATCCGGGCTCGATTATATCCAGGTTAGACGCGGTACTCAGGGAACAAGACGCCCTTCGCCCTCGGTTAGAAGCCAGAATTGATCCCTGTCTTTACGCTCGTTTAACGCGAGGCGCAGGCGGTCGGCAGGGGCGGTTTCGCCGTCGTCGGCGAGGGCGAAGGTGCCGAAATGAATGCCGATGGCGAGCGATGCGTCAAGGATCTCGCGGGCCTCGACCGCCTGCTCGGGTGTCATGTGAACAGGGCCCATGAACCATTCCGGATCATAGGCGCCCACGGGCAGCAGAGCGAGACGGATGGGCGAGAGGCGTTCTTTGATGGCGGCGAAGACGTCGCAAAAGCCGGTATCGCCGGCGAAATAGAGATTGCCGTTCGAGCTCTCGACGAGCCATCCGCACCACAAGGTGCGATTGCGATCGAAGGGGGTTCGTGCGGAGAAATGTTGCGCCGGCACGCAATGGAGGCGGAGAAGACGCCACGGCAGCGACTGCCACCAGTCGAGTTCATGCACTTCGCGGAAGCCGATTTGGCGAAGCGGGTTGGCGAGGCCCAGCGGGCAAAAGACCACAGGCTGATGCGCGCCGGCGATGCGCCTGAGCGTGGGCCGGTCGAAATGGTCATAGTGATTGTGACTCACCAAAAGGCAGTCGATGGGGGGAAGATCCTCCAAGCGAATGCCGGGATCGCGATGCCGTTTGGGACCGGAAAAGCTAACGGGACTAACGCGCATGGACCACACAGGGTCGGTGAGGATGTTGACGCCTTCCGTTTGCAGCAGCACGGTGGAGTGGTTCACGAAGGTGACGCGGAGTGCGCTTCCATCGACGCGAGCCGGCGGTTTTGGCCCAGGTACGGAATCGATCCACTTCCGCCACGGGCCGATTTTGCGATTGGTCATCCACTTGAGAGCGGTGGTGAAGCCCTGCACCGACGCGCCCGGATTGAAGAACCGCCCATCGCGAAAATGTTCGACAGCGGGCGTGGCCTCGACGGGCTCGGCCAGCAATCCGGGCGGATTCGACATGGATATAAGGATGCTGGACGCGGGAGAAGGACGCAATCTATGCACAACGATCTTTCGACGGGCCGGGAGAATCGCCGGCAATGGAAGATTGATGCGCTATAGTGTTTCAATTCGCAGTCTCTTGTATCCCCTCGCAGCCTAATTTCACACCTGAGGTTCGTACTGAATGCGCCTGTCGATCACTGCTGTTTGCTTGTTCGCTCTCGCGGCTCACGCTGTCGACGCCGGGAAACCTTTGCGTGGTTACACGCCGGAAAATTCGGCGACGGAGGTCAGCTGGGAGCAGAAGTTCAGGGAAATGCCGGATCGGGACCACATCCGCGAAAACATGCGGCGGCTTTCGGCGCGTCCGCATCATGTGGGGTCGCCCTACGACAAGGACAACGCGGAGTGGCTGCTGGCACAGCTGCAATCGTACGGGCTGGACGCACAGATTGAGACGTTTTCGACTCTGTTTCCAACGCCGAAGTCGCGGAAGCTGGAACTGCTGGGCGCAGCGCCTTTCACGGCGAAGCTGGAAGAGCCGGCCATCAGCGTGGATCCGACTTCGAACCAGAAGAGCGAGCAGCTGCCGACCTACAACGCTTTCTCGCGCGACGGCGATGTGACCGGGCCACTGGTGTACGTGAATTACGGGCGGCCGGAGGACTACGAGGTTCTGGATCGGATGGGCGTTTCGGTGAAGGGCGCCATTGTGATTGCCCGGTATGGCATGAGCTGGCGCGGCATCAAGCCCAAGGTTGCGGCCGAGCACGGGGCGGTGGGCTGCATCATCTATTCCGATCCGCGTGAGGACGGGTACGCTCAGGGCGATATCTATCCCGAAGGCCCGATGCGTCCGCCGGACGGGGCCCAGCGCGGCAGCGTGATGGATATGCCGGTGTATCCTGGCGATCCGCAGACGCCGGGCGTGGGCGCGGTGGAAGGCGTGAAGCTGATTCCGCTGGATCAGGTGCAGACCATCACGAAGATTCCGGTGCTGCCCATTTCGTACGCGGACGCGACGCCGTTTCTGAAGGCGCTGGGTGGGGAGACGGTGCCGGAGGCGTGGCGCGGCGCGCTGCCGCTGACCTATCACGTCGGCCCGAGCAAAGCGGAGGCGCATCTGGCGGTGAGCTTCAACTGGGATCGCAAGCCGCTGCGCGATGTGGTTGCGAAGATTCCGGGCGCGAAATATCCGGACCAGTGGGTGATTCGTGGGAATCATCACGACGCGTGGGTGAATGGCGCGGAGGATCCAATCTCAGGCGCGAGCCCGGAACTGGAAGAGGCACGCGCGCTGGGCGAGCTGCTGAAGCAGGGATGGAAGCCGGCGCGGACCATTATTTACTGCTGGTGGGACGGCGAGGAGCCGGCGCTGCTGGGGTCGACAGAGTGGGCGGAGACGCATGCCGATGAGCTGAAGCAGCACGCGGTGGCTTACTTCAACTCCGATGGCAACGGGCGTGGATATTTCCGGGCTGAGGGATCGCACTCGCTGGAAAACTTCGTGAACGATGTGGCGAAGGACATCCAGGATCCTGAGACAAAGATGACGGTGTGGAAGCGCGTTCGCCTGGTGGACCTCTCGCGCGCGACGACGCAGGCTCGCGGCGAGATTCGATCGCGCAGCGATTTGCGGATTCCGGCTCTGGGTTCGGGATCGGACTACACGGCCTTCATCGATCACCTGGGCGTGGCCAGCGTGAACCTTGGCTACGGCGGCGAGGACGAGGGTGGGCAGTATCACTCGGTCTACGACGATTTTTATTACTACACGCATTTCATGGACACCGACTTCAGTTATGGACGGGCGCTGGCGCAGACCGCGGGCACGATGATCATGCGCATGGCGGATGCCGATGTTCTGCCGTTCCAGTTCAGCGATCTGGCGAACACGGTGCATCTGTACGACACGCAGCTGAAGACCCTGCTGACGGAAAAGCGCGACGAGGTGAAGGAGCGCAACCAGGAGATTGCCGACGGCGTTTACAAGGCGCTTTACGATCCGAAGAAAAAGATGGTGCCGCCATCGGTGGAAGAGGTTCCTCCTTATCTGAACTTCGCGCCGCTCGATCAGGCATCGGACGACCTGACAGAGGCGGCGAAGGCCTTCGATCAGGCATTTGCGGCGGCGGACGGCAAGGCGCCCGGGGACGTGAATCTCGATCTGATTCGGAGCGAACGGCTGCTGACCGATGAGCGTGGGCTGCCGAATCGGCCATGGTTCCAGCATCTGCTCTACGCTCCGGGTTTCTATACCGGTTATGGGGTGAAGACGATTCCGGGCGTTCGCGAGGCGATTGAGCAGAAGAAGTGGAGCGAGGCGAACGAGCAGATGAACCGGGTTGCGGCGGCGCTGGAACACGAGGCCGATTTGCTGAAGCAGGCAACGAAGCTGTTGCCGGCGCAGAAGGGCGAGTAGTCCGCCTCATTCGTATCCGTCATTGATACGTATTCAGGAGATGCTATGAAATGGATTTATACGGGGTTACTGCTGGCGGCGGCCTGTTGGCCGATGGGGGTCGCGATGGCCGACGACACTTCGGGGCTCTCCGTCGCGGTGACGGTGATTCACTGTCCCAATCTGTTCGACAGCACATCGGGCAAGATGCTGGGACCGACGACGATCGTGGTTTCCGGCGACCGGTTCGACAAAGTCGAAGCGGGGACGCAGACGCAGAACGGCGCCACGGAAATCGATCTGACCGGGGCGACGTGCATTGCAGGCCTGATCGACGACCACGTGCATCTGGACGATCAGTTCAGCAAGAACACCTACGTGGAAGCGGCGCATGTGAACTTCGCCGACGAAGTGCTGAAGTCGACGCTGTATGCGCGGCGAACGCTGCTGGCCGGTTTCACGACGGTGCGCAACGTGGGCGATACCGACTACGACACGGTGGCGCTGCGGAAAGCCATCGCCGCGGGAACGGTTGTGGGGCCGCGAATTTTTACAGCGGGTCCGGCGATCAGCACGACGGGCGGCCATGCCGATCACACCAACGGTCTGAGCATGGAACTGCAGGGCGATCCGGGACCGCTGCAGTCCATTTTTAATGGGCCGGACGAAGCCAGGAAGGTGGTGCGCCTGCACTATAAGGAGGGCGCGGACCTGATCAAAGCCATGCCGTCGGGCGGGGTGATGGATCTGGGCACGAACGGATCGGGCCCGCAGATGAGCGAGGACGAAATCCGCGCGCTGGTGGAGACGGCTCACGACTACGGCATGAAGGTGGCGGTGCACGCGCATGGCGCTGAGGCGATTCGCCGCTCGGTGATTGCCGGTGTCGATTCTGTGGAGCATGGGACCTTTATGGACGATGCCGATATCAAGCTGATGAAGGAACATGGGACGTTTTATTGTCCGACGGTTTACACGGGCCAGTTCGTGGCGATGCAGGCGGAAAAGGGCGAGTATCCGCCGACGGTCGCGAAGAAGGCGATGGAAGTGGGACCGCAGATTATGAAGACGGTGACGCGGGCATACCAGGGCGGCGTGAAGTTTGCTTACGGCACCGATGCGGGCGTCTATCCTCACGGGCAGAACTGGGAAGACTTTGTCTATCTGGTAAAAGCGGGTTTGCCTCCTTCTTATACGTTGCAGATGGCGACGATCAACGCGGCGCAGTTACTCGGTCACGAAGACGAGCTGGGTACCGTTACCGCTGGGAAGTACGCTGATTTGGTGGCGGTTCCGGGCAATCCGCTGGATGACATCAGTGTGATGGGCAAGGTCAGCTTCGTGATGAAGGCCGGCGTGGTTTATAAGCGGGATGGGCAGGAGGTTCTGACGCAGTAATTCCGCTTGCGGGATCGATGGGGTCGCCGGCGGATCGCCTGGTCGGATGCCCCCTCCGGAGAGTGGGGCCCAGTTGTCCTGTAGTTTGTTGAAGTTGACCGGTAATGTCTTTTCCTGGGTACTGTGTTGAGGAAACGGGAGCGCGAATGACCTGTTCTTTTCCCGGGGGTCGACTGCGGTCTGGCAACTGATTCTGCAGGATTTGTGCTGCATTGACCCTGGACGGTGCGGCGGGGTTGCGATTCGAGGGTACTGAGCAGCATTGGAGGTCGCGAATGCCGCATTCGTGACCGCGGAGAGTGCGGGGCGATTGGGTGCGGCATCGGGCGGCGGATGCAGTCGTGCCGACGGTGCGGGTGATGGCGGCATCGGGTTTCTCCTCTCTGGAGAGCGGGGGCTCGGCCTGAAGAACAAAGGCCGGGACAGGCGCAATGGAAAAGCCCCGCTCGGGCGGGGCTTTTTCTTTCTAACTCTCTATTTTCAGAATACCAAATTCAGCTTGAAAACCTGCCAAATTTGTTTTGGATTTTTGGCGCAGAAGTCTTTTGGAATGTGGGACTCATTACTTTGGGTTTTTGGCCCGGGCTTGACAAATTTTCCACATTTGGGCGTTTTGAGCGGCGCGGTGAGAAGGGGGAGCTGCGCGGTTCCAAAACGGTCCGAGGATTCGGCGAGAAAGGGTACTTCAGCGTGGTGCGCAGGCGCAATTGTCTTGAAGTTTGGGCAAAAGAAGGCTGAGCTTCTTGCTGTGGGGTGAACCTGGCGGGGATCAGTTTTTGGGGTTTGCTTTTTGGCGGGTTTGGGTTTGGGTTTGGGTTTGGGTTTGGGTTTGGGTTTGGGGGTTTTGGGGGT
>DATAZC010000195.1:0-31698 GCA_036272255.1 Acidobacteriaceae bacterium
ACCAGAACGCGTCCATCGCGTAGTAATCGAAACGAGCGCCGGACTTCTTCAGACGTATCAACTGATCGAGCTCGCGCATCGAGAGTTGCTCCGTCAGCGGCACATTATCGGATAGCTCATCGTAGACCGACCAGTTATCGTAGACCGCAATGGGTCCAGGAATCGTGAGCGAACCAAGCCGTGCGGGTTCGAATCTTTGCGATACCGATTCCTGCGCATGCACGTCGCCACTGCCCACGAACACCAGGGTGGCGGCCAAAATACAGAACGGCTTCAGGTTCATAACAGATCGATCTCCAGGAACAAATGGGTAAGTTCAGCGCCCACTCCCCGCATTGCGCGCTTCATTGAGATGTGCCGGCCCCGGCCGCGCGCCATGCGAGCCCAACTGGAGTGAGCGCATGCGCGTCATGGTCGTAGAATCCCGAGGTCGGATAATCCTTCGAATCCGGTGTCCACTGGGTTCCGAACCAGGCATAGCGCTCCACGAAGGGCGTTTTCTCCAGCATGGCTGCTGATGCCGCGGCGAACTCGGCATTGTCCTTCACCGTTGTATGGCGTAAATGAAACGAAAAATCAGCCCCGGAATATTCTGTAAGCCAGATGGGCAGATGGTAGCGATCCCAGTAAGTCCGCAGATATTTCTGTAACTCACCCACGGCGTTGGGAGCCGTAATGTCGCCATACCAATGAAGGCACAGAAAATCGACACGCAGGTTTTTCTCTCTGGCACGTTGCATGAATTGATCGATCCATGCGCTGCCAGTCGTGGTGGCTGGGCTGCCCAAACGCAACCCTGTGGCCATTAGCTTTGGCCAGAGCGCAATCGCCTGGTCGACGCTGACGTTACCTTCGCTCTCCGAGTCCGGCTCATTGAATCCAAGCAGAGCTTTCGCGCCCGACTCCCGCGCCGACTGGAGGTCAGCATCGATGTTTTCGGTTCCCCAAAGCATCGGCACGAATTCGGCTTTCATAACTCCCCTTGAAGGGTGAGCAGTCCAGTTGTAATACCATTGCGACGCTGTTGCATCGACGGCTTCAGGCGCGGCCTTATCGTCGTCGCCTACTCCCTTCTTTCCGTGAGCTTCGCTCGCGGCCTGCTCGTTTGACAGCGCGGCCACCATGCTCTGCGCATACCAGCGCGATAAATAGTCGTTGGGATGCAGTGGATCGTTCAGGCAATCGCGCGGTTCCTTTGCTGCGAACACAGCGCCGCTGATCGCCGTCATGTCCACCAGCTGGACGCCAGGCCCGGTCATGCCCTTTAGTTCCTCGTCATACTGACTAACAAGATCCCAATAAGCGGCATGGGAGCTATAGGACGGGTCGAAACGCATCGTGGACACCAGCAGGAATTCCGCCTGCGGATGGTCGGCTTGTACTGCGCGAATCACCGCCGAAATGTTAGCGGCGAACGCTGCCGCGGGGTGACTCCAGAAATCATTCTGCCCAAACGCGACGATCACCAGATCGGGATCGAGCGAACTTACCATTCGTCCCGCCATGCGCGTTGCCCAGTCCGAATCCGCGCCGCTCTGAGCGGCATTGAAGAGCGTAACGTCGGGGTCCTGCCAGCGCCTCGTCAGTTCCTGGGCAAACAGGTTCACCCATGGCGACTGATAAGGCGCGACCTTCTGCATGTGGCTTGAGCCGAGCCCAAAGGTGATGCTGTCTCCATAGGCCACCACGCGCAAAGGTGCTCGCGCACGAAGCTTCCCTATCGTGTGTGGTAACTGATCCCCGACATATCTCTGCACCGGACCGGTCCAGGAGTCATTGTGCTCGTAACTGACGAGCACCTGCTTTCCGCCCACGATATTCCACGCGAGGTCATCTTTGGACAGAGCCTCAGCGCGTATCTGGGCAATCCGGGAGCCGGCGCTGGCGATCAAGGTCCTGCCCGCGACGTCAAAGTCCGGCCCTTGCTGATAAAGCACAGTGCCGTCATAGTTGGTGACGGAAACGATTCTCGAAGGCTGGAACATCAACGTTCCCGATGCTGCCCTCCCCGCGACAGAAGTCAGCAGAACGGCTTCCTTCTCGACTCGATGGCCCTGCCAGAATGGAGCCATCAACATCGCGGCATCCTGCGTGCCCTTCAACGCGGGGTCATCGTCTGCATAAGCGTCAAGCTCGAGACGCTCGACCGTCACCGAACCAGCCGCGGCATCTTTGGAAACACCGATCTCAACGGCAGCCGTGAGCGGATGCGGTCGGAAATATTCCTCCAGCGAATCTGGCTCCTTGCCGGGCCTGATATCGCCTGGCGAATGCAGGACCATCAGCTCCCGGCCATTCCTGTCGAGGCAACGGACAGTAAGTCCCCCCAGGCCTGCGGGGACTGAATGCACAATGGCAGATACCATCAGGTGATTGGCCGCGCTAACTTCAATCTTCTGGGTGATCGCTCCGGCGCCGGGGCCAAGTTTTGCAAAAGCCTTTCCATCCCGCTTCGCATCGTAGTCGATCCGGGCAGCTCCGGAGATCTGCCATCCCGCGGCCCCATTTTGAAATACAGGATTGACAGAGACTATCGAGGAGTCGTCGGCAGCAGCGGCGGGCAAAGCCAGAACCAGGCATAAAGAAGCAAAGAAAAGCCAGACCGAGCCCGCGCGCGCGACAAGCAGCCGCCATTGCAGGGCGGTGCCCTTAAGGTCTGGTATCAGTCTGCGCATAGATCGGAGGTCCCAGTTCCTGGCGCACCGCGTACCCGAGGGTAGCAGCGTTCAAATCTGTGGACGACGCGGGCCAGTGTGAGGCGATGCGGCCGTTTGCATCGATCAAGAAGGTGTCCATGCCATGTTTTCCCGCCGGCCGACGGACGAATCGCACTGACGGCACATCCAGATCGTCCAACGCGTTGTTCAGGTCGGCATCGAGCTTCACATCCGGCACAGCCACATCGATTTCTAACTGCTGTGGGCTATATTCGCGCGCCAGCGTCCGCAGAACCGCGAGCCGCGCCATCACATCGGGCGCAAACAATCGGTCTGCATCAAGACGAAGTGGGATTTCCGTCCACAGCCGAACCCGCTTGCCATCCGTTGGTGCTAGCCGTTTCCCGTTGAGATCAGCCAACTCATCGACTTGTTCCCCGGAAAACGCCGGTCGCGAAGCGGATGCACGCAACTCTCGTTCGTCGCTCTTCGCCTCCGCGTGAAATTCACTGCCTCGCTCCGCGCCTGCCGCCTGCAAATCCGCCAGCGAGTGCCAGGTCTTTCCATTCCATGTCCACCAGGGCTTTTCCGCGCCACGGTAATCCCATTGATTCCCTGCGAACCGAAGCTTGTCGTTCGCACTGCGCATCAGCCAGGGGCTCGTGGTGTGAATCACATTGTTCCGAACGATCGTCGTTCCCCTGAGCTCTGTGCCCTCATCGTTCACGATGGCCGCCGAGGGAGCCGGAGGATTCCAGTCGATCGTATTGCCCTCCATGGTCAGGCCATCGATGCTGCCGTCGTTCCAGGTGTGAAGATAAATCGCACCCTGCAGCCTGGCCATCCGCGGGCTCAGCCCGTTATTGACACAGACGTTCCCCCGCACCACCGCGTCGTGCGTAACATACCCGGCTCCGAAGACAGCGATGCAATAACCCTGCGTATCGTGCGCATAATTCCCCTCTACTCCATTGCGACTCGTCGCCCAGTCGATGTCATAAGCTCCGCCATCCACGCCTGGGCTTTCGGTCAAAAAGCTCTCGTTGTTGCGCACCACGCAATCGGTGCAGGACCAGGTCCAGATAGCGTTTGGCGTGCCCACGCTCTGGGTTGGTTGCTGCCCGGTAAGCCATGCCGTGCTGGACTCAATCGAGCCGCCTCGAACCCGGAACAGGATGATTCCATCACCGTAGACATCGTGCGCGACACTGTTACGAATAACGACGTCGCGGTTATAGCCATCTTCGTCCGAATAGAAGTTGCCCGCACCCATCATGATGCCGGCCCACTGATTGGTGTGCGCCGCCACCACATTGTCGATCAGAATGTGATCGAACCGCTGATGCTCCGACCCGCGAAGAAACACGACGAGTCCGTTGTCCTTGTTATGGACTTCGCCGCCCTGCACATCATGCACAACAAGATTGCGCAGCGTGATGTGATTCTGCACCTTGTCCTGGTTGCCGCTTACCAGCAGCCCGTAGGTAGTGCCTCCCGCAATATCCAGAGAGTCAATCTGCCAGTAATCACCATTCTGCAGAATTAAGGCCTGTGAGTCGTGTTTGCCGGCCACGATCTTTGGGCGAGGACCTTCACCCCATGCCGTCAACCGCACAATCGCATTTTCACTGCCGGATCCGTGGAGCGACAACGTACCGTCGCAGGTAGTGCCGCGTCGCAAACCCGCAGTTTCGCCGGGTTGAAATTCGTGAACGGAAAGACGATCAAGCCGGTTCCATGGATGCTCGGCGCTTCCGTCTCCATCGCTGGCCCGAGAGCAATCCACGAACAGGCGATGTTGCGCAGTTTGCCCAGCAGCGCCCTGGCCCACTAAGGCGGCCGCAAGCAGGACACATCGGATGTCCCATAGCCGCCACCCGTAACACAGCGGCCTTAGCTTTTTCTGCCACATATATAAAGCTGAACAGAAGACAGCATTCACCACCAGCATCCTTGTCAATCGTATGCTCGCGCCGACCGGGGAAGATCGCGCCAGCCAGCATCGGCCGAAACGCTGCGCGCTCGAGATCCGTGGTGCGATCCTGCAGGATACTCTCTGCAGGACCGCCGGCGCTTACTAGAAGTCCAGCCGGACTGCGAATTGTCCCTGGCGAGGATTGTCGGAGACACCCAAAATCTCACCGAAGTCCGAGGCCCCTACCGCGGCGTGCGAACCGCCGCATCCATTGATGTTGTAGTAGTGACGGTTGAGGAGATTGTAGAAATCGACGCGGAACGAGATGCGGTACGACCCTTCAGGTCCGGTCTGAACGTTCTTCAGAATCGTGCTGTTCTCGTTCCCCTGTCCCGGGCAGCGCAGCGCCGATGTTCCGCCGCGCGGAGGCAGCACACCGGGCGCCGGATTCGTGGCAACCGAAGTAGGCATATAGAAATTCGACGTTGGCGGCGCGGAACCTCCGCCTATCGGAACGTACTTATGCGGATTCGAGGGCCCTTTGTAACCTGTCAGATTAAAGACCGGATAAATATTGCCCCAGAGCGGCCAATAAGGATTCGACGCACCGATCGCAAAGGGTTGCCCTGTGTAGTAACTCACCGTCCCGGCGAGCGTCCATCCACCGACGATGCCATTGACCACTCGATTCGGGCTGCCCATCCAAAGCTGTCCGCGGCCAAAAGGCAGCTGATAACTGGCAAAGCCTTTCACCACATTGGCCAGATCGTACCCGGTGATGGAATGAGCTGCCTGAGACATCTTGCTGAAATCCTCGACCGGCGTGTAGAAGCCATTGCCCTCCTGCTGCGCGGAGTACGAGTCCCCCTCCTGGCGCGACCAGTCGTAGCTCATGTCCATGGTCAGGCCCCTGCCTGCGCGCTTCACCACGTCGACAATCATTGAGTCGTAGAAGCTCTGCCCGAGAGGCAGGCCCGCGTACTGCAGATTGGCGTAATACCAGTAATTCACTTCCGCAGACGCCATCTGGGGGAAGGGGGCCAGCGCGGACAGCGCAGGCGCACAGAACCCGGCATACGGATAGGGAACTCCCGCCGCAGCCGCGTCTGCCGCGCTGCACACATAGTGGTTATATCCGTTCAGATCGGGGAATTTGTTGACCAGGCTCAGGAAGCTCGACGTGGTGCCCTCGTTCCATGCCAGCGCCGCGTCCGTAAGGCGATGGCCCCGATTGCCAACGTACGATATTTCCAGTCGCGTATTCGGCGTCAGTTGCTGCTGGATACCTACATTGAACGCCTCACTGTAACCGAGGCGAAGGGCGTGCGGGTCCATCTCCACCGGAAATGGAGTCATGGTCGACGGGTCAGTAGAAGTAGTCGCCTTGGTGAACACTCCAGGATACTGTCCGCCACCTCCGGGCGCGTCCCAGCTGAAGTTGTTTGCGGCGCTCGAGCCAAGCTGCGGAGCGAACCCGTCCGGAACTCCCGAGAAGAAGGTCACGCCTACCGGGTTAAAAATGAGGCCGTAGGAAGCATGGACCACAACCTTCGGCGAGAACTGGTAGGCAAGTCCCAGAGACGGCCCAAAGTTCAGCGCATATTCATCCTTCTCAAAGCTGTCGCCGCCTCCTTTTGCAAAGACCAGTGCTCCGGGAATTCCATAGGTCGGACTGATCGCCGCAGGATCGAAGTTCGCCCAGTTGCCATACTTCTCGTGGAATCTCGTGTTGTAGGTCCACCGCAACCCCAGGTTTGCGGTCAACTTACTCGTCACCTTGTAGCTATCCTGGGCAAACAGGTCAATGGACTTCTGTCGACCATAAAGGTTATAGGGAACCGTATCGGTCGCCTGGTTCACTAACCCCAGCATATAAGTCGCAAATCCGAAGCCATCGTACGGATAACCGGGTCCGGCGGTATTGAGATACGAGAAGCCAAAGCTGTAAGCACCTGTGCCCGAGTGGCTGTTGATCTGGTGGGCGTTGAAGTCGCCGCCGAATGTCAGTGCATGGCGACCCTTGGTCCAGGTCACCGTGTCGCCGGTGGTGACGTTGACCCCGGACGTATTGCCCTGCCAGGTGCTGCCGAGGAATGTCTCCGTGTGCCCGTAGGAGCCGTTGTCGGAAAAGGAAATCTGCGGGAAGTTCGACGCCCCGGTGTCGCCAAACCCAACCTGCGAATTCCAGTTGCCCGGATCGGCCGGATCGCTGCCATTGAAATCGAAGTTCCAGGTCAGATTCAGTACGTTGAGCAGGCGCGGCGTAAAGGTGTGAGCCTCGCTCAGCCGCCACTGCTGCTGCCGGTACATCTGCACACGAGCATTGGAAAGCGGCCCTCCGCTTTCGCTGCCTTGCTGCCACAGTCCGCCGCCATCATCGAGCGTGCGCGGCTTGTGATCGTAAATCCAGGAACCGGAGAGACGATCCTGTTGGCGCAGGTTGTGATCGATTTTCACCACAACCTCGATCGGCGTTTGACTGGGAGTATTGGCGATCAGCGTTCTCAGGTTGTTGTCCAGCCCCCCCAGCTCCGGCGCGTAATTGGAGTAGAAGCTGTTGATCTTCTGCGCTACCGGACTGATCCGATTCGACGGAATGATGTTGTCCGTGAATTGATTGCCGGTGGTCGGGTCGTAGATCATGTTTTCCTGCGCCTGCACCGTCTGACCGGCGTTGTTCGTCACCGTGATCGGCGTTCCCGGTCCCGTACCGTAGTTTGCGGCGTTGCTGCAGAGATCGGTACTTCCGCTGAAACTGCAGAGCGTTCCGCCCAGCAGTCCGCTGAAATCACCCTTAAGAAACGCAGGGGTAGGAACGCTGGCGCCGCCCCCATTCAGCCGGAAATCAATCGACTCAAAGCGCTCGAAGGTTCCAAAGAAGAATGTTTTGTTCTTGAAAATTGGCCCGCCCAGACTGAATCCGTCATCCCACGCGCGCTCCTTCGGCTTCGGCAGCCCTACGCTGTCGTTGGTCCAGGTGTTGGCGTCCAGAAGTTCGTTGTGTCCGTAGAGAAAAGCCGAGCCGTGCAGCTTGTTGGTTCCCGATTTCAGGTTGAACGACATCACCCCGCCGCCGGTAATGCTGCTCTCCGCATCAAGCCCGCTGGTTTGCGCCTGCAATTCTTCCACCGCCTCCATGCTGGGGCCGCCATCCATGGAATCGCCGCGGACACTGCTGGTGCCGGAGGTACCGTCGATCGTGTAATCCTTGGTGAACCACTGGCCCCCGTTCACCACCGCACCGTACGGCGAGCTCATGGGCGAATAGCCTGGCGTAATCGCCACCGCAAAATCTTCCACAAACCTTCCGCCACCGTAAATGCTGAGCGGGAGATCCGTCACTACACTGCCCTTCATGTTCGTGCCCACGGATGCCGTGTCGAGGTCCAGCACCGGTGCGCTGTCCGTCACCGTCACCGTTGAGCTGACCTTGCCCACGTTGAGGGTGGCATCGATCCGAACCTCCTCTGTCGCATTCACGCTGATCGATGAGCGCAGCAGCGTGTCAAACCCATCGTGCGTAAACTCCACCGAGTACGCGCCTGGCTCCACGTTGGGCACAAGATAAATCCCCGCGGCATTCGAGGTGGTCGTCGTAAACACACCGGTGGCCTGGTTGGTCGCCTTCACCGCCGCGCCGGATACCACGGCCCCCGAGGTGTCCGTGACGGTGCCGGTGATCGTGCCTCGGTTAGCCTGTGCCGATGCCCGCCCCGCGCCCAGCGCCAAGAGGAGTGCCAGCAGAACGCCACCGTGAATGCAGGCGATCGAGAGTCGCCGTATAGAAGTCCCAGATACCTGATTCATGAACATATCGTTGCCCCCAGCAGTCTGACTTTGTCCGGATCGGTTGCTGATGTTGCCCGTTTCACGGGCACTGAATTCGATGGAAATTCGGCTTGCGCGCCGGACTTCATAACCGTCCGGTGCCGGCGCACTTCGACGAAACCCAAAGCGCCCGGTGTTAAGGTAACGCCATATGGATCGGCCTGCGCGCCAGGAACTTTCTGGTTGGCGGTATAGAACAAAGTGAATGCCCCATTTCCTTCATCGACCAAACCCAAAGGCGTTCGCACTTCGGTGGCCCACACACCGTTGCCGCTTTGCACCACCAGGTGCCGGCCCGGCGTCCAGTGCACGCCATCCTGCGAAACCGCGTAACCCACTTCATCCGGCTGATGATTGTCGTATACGGCCACGTAAGTGCCGCCGGCCAGCTGTGTAACGATGGGGTTTTCGATGAACCGCGGCTCGACATGGAGCGGATTCGCCTCGGTGCAGCGCCTCCACGGTCCCTTGAGATCGGGTGCCGATGCGAGACCCACCTGCCACAGCGAAATCGGCAGACGCTCGGTGTGAGCGCTGCCGTACAGTGCGTACCACTTCCCTGCTGCGCGATACGGAAAGAACGAATCGGTCCCCTGCAATCCTTCCCATGGGTCGGAATCGCTGCCGCGCTCGAGGACGATGCCGGCATCCGTGTAGGGGCCATCGATGCCGTCGATGCCCGGCGTGCCTGAAACCGCGCGCCAGATACGTCCTTCATGATTGGTTCGCCATTCCTGGCTGGTGTCCGGCGCCGCCTGATAGGCAACGTAAAACAGATTCCAGCGGTCGGCCGCCGGATCGAAAACCGGCATGGGCGACCACAACGCCGCGCGCCGATCCTGCCCGGTGAAGTCCCCGCTCGATTCGAACAGTGTCCCCCGGCGCGTCCAGTGCGCCCGATCCGGACTGATCCAGTGCGCGAGCTTCATCTTGACCCAATGCGGATCGCCCACCATTTCCGAGGTGAACAGATGGTAGGTCGTGCCCAGCTTGATCACCCTTCCGCCCTCGAATCCGTACTTATTCCCTTCGGCACCCTGCGTCTGGATCGTGAGGACCGGGTGGTCGCACTGGCGCGTGACATGCAGAATGAAATCTCCAGCCGATTCGGCGTTGCCTCCTCCGCTCCCCATCGAAAGCGAAAGCACCCCCGCCATCAAACCCAGCCCTCTCCATGCACGTTTCATTCGGGTCCCGGCAATTTCTGACTACTGACTGAGTAGCCGTCGACGTTCCGGATTGGTTCTACGCAGGCGTCACGACACAGCCAAGGTAATAAAGGTTATAGGCGCTGTTAAGATGGGGTCCGAGAGCGGAAGCGAGCGCCGGAATGCCCGCCAGGAGGACTCAAGGTCGTCGCTCCGGCCTTCGTGATTCGTTTCTGAGCCCCCGCACGGGATTCAAGCCCCGGCTGAAATGCATTCCTCCGTGGCCTCCATCGCTTTATCGTCACGATTTGCCTCCTCCGAGCCAGTGTTTTCCATAGGCCGATAACGGGTAATAACAGGCCCAGTAACGGTTAATGGCATACCGTCACCCGTTCATTGACGCTGCAGGAAGCCACTTGCTAGAATTCGGCCCGAACATCCCGTCTCCTGCTTACCGCTCTAAAAACCTGAGGTCGATGGTGTGACCCCCGTTCATGAACCTCCGGCTCAGCGTATTTCCCTCTCTCTGTTCGAGAAGCGAGAGGAACTGCGCCGGGTCCTGCAAAGTAAACAATTCGCAAGCGCGCCCAGAAAAGCCCGGTTCCTCGAATTTGTCTGTGAGCAGACCTTTTTGGGCAACGGCGAGAAGCTGAACGAGTACCTGATCGGGGTTGAAGTCTACGATCGAGGGGTCGATTTCAACCCTCAAAAGGATCCCATCGTCCGCGTCCAGGCCCACGAGATCCGGCGCTCGCTAAAGAAGTATTACGAGGAGAACGTTGAGGGGAGTGTGCTGCGCATCGACCTCCCCGCAGGGCACTACGTTCCGGTCTTCAGCAGATCCGATGCCGTCGCCGCGCCCGAGACAGCGGTGCAGCTCATTGCCCCGGCCTCCGCTCCTGAAGCGCGGCGGTTCACCGGCCACCTGCATCTTGCGCTCACCTGTGTCCTGGCCGCGATCTGTGCAGTGTTGGCTGCCCTTCTGCTTTTCCGCGGCAGGCCCGCGCAGACCCCGCCTCCGGCACTCGCCGCTGCTCCCATGCCGGATAGCCTTCATTGGTTCTGGGGACCTTTCCTTCCTCCGGCGTCCGCTCCGCTCATTGTCATTCCCAATCATCCGGTCCTGCGAGCTGCACACAGCGGCGACAGCGCGCAGACGCTGGCGCAGGGACACGAAATCCCGAAATCGAGCCTGCCGGAATTTCGCGATACGATCCATTTCCGCGAGTTGAAGCGCTTCGTCTTCGTGCCATCCCTTACCGACTTCACCGCAGTCGGCGAAACCCTGAGCGTTGTCCGCTTGTGTGAAATGTTCTTCAGGTCCGGCGATCCCTGCAGAGTGCAGCCCTCCCGCCTCGTCAATTTTGAAGAAATCCGCAATGGCAACGCCATCCTGCTCGGTGGCAGCCAGTCCTGGAGTGGCAGGGTGTTTCTCGATGCCGAAGGGTTTCATCTGCAGAGCGGAGTCATTCTCAATAAGCAGCCCCAGCCGGGTGAGCAAGCGATCTACAAGCCCGAATTCGATCCCGTGACCAACCAGCTGACCCGCGATTACGCCCTCGTGCTCCTGCTGCCGAACGAAAGCAAAGAGGACCGCGTGCTTCTCATCTACGGAATCTACACGCAGGGCTCGCAGGCCGCGGTCGAATACCTCAGCGATCCGGAACAGATGGCGAAGTTACGCAAAGCCCTTCTCGCCCTCTCGCCCGATCACAAGACAGTGCCGCCCTACTTCCAGGCTCTGCTCACAACCAGAGTTGAAAATGCGGTGCCCGGCACTTCGTCGCTGGTCGCTGTGCGCAAAATCTCCAATTGAGTCGCTGTGCGCAAAATCTCCAATTGAGCCGCAGCGCGCATCGTTCGCTGCTGTGCTTCCCCAAAACAACCAATGACGATGACGCAGGAGACCGCACGCTCTGCAGCGGTTAATGGCAGCTAAATTTTTTATCGTGGAGTTTTGACAGGTTGAGGCGATTCCAGCAAGCCATGAAGTGTTTGGCTCCTCAGGTAGGACTCGAACCTACAACCCTTCGGTTAACAGCCGAATGCTCTGCCATTGAGCTACTGAGGAGTGTGGGCGATCGCTTCTCTCCCGAGATTATATCAAAGCCGCTCCCCTTCCCGGCCCGTCTGCGTGACGCTGATCACGCCAGAAGAGAGCCAGGCCAAGGCCCATCCGCGCCTTCCGGGCAGAGGCAACCGACTAACCCTGGCAACGCCCCCGCCAGCATCCCCTCAGTAAAAGAGAATTGCCACCCGATACGTCGTGAAATTCGCCTGGCCCGGCCCTGGAGCACACGCGCCCACCGCCGCTTTCCTGAAGTCGCCCGTCCGAATCTGTTGGGCCACCTGGCTCGGCAGCTGGCTCAGGTCCGGCGTCTCGAATCGCACAATCGACCGCGCACTCGTTCCCTCCGGAATCCCGTGCTGCATCGTGCACGCATGCTCCGCAGGACCTGCCGCCGCCGACCCATCGACGTTCCTGGCAGTCAACAGCTCGCGCACCCGTGCCTCTACCTGCTCCCGGCTCAGGGCCTCCGACGTCTGCTCAAAATCCTCTACCGCGTAGAGTGAGCCGCCTTCCCTCACCACCGCTACGCCGAGAGCATTCATTTTCGGATCAAGAATGTTCGTCCGATGCGCGGTCGAATGCATCCACTCCTGCTCAATGGACTGCGGGCTTGGGCCCATCGCAATGTTCTCGGCGATCGCTCGAAAATGTGCGCCCGCTGACGCCGCTCTCTCCATCAGCTCCGGCTCGCCGGGGTACTGATGGGAGAGCGCCCGCTCATGCACCATGCGATTCGCATGTCCCCGCGCAGCTGCGGCCAGCGCGTCATCCCAACGCAGGGTTGCGAGCCCCTGCTGCCGGCGGTCCTGATTCGTCAGGTCAAAAATCCGCCGCGCATCATCCTGTGCCCGCGCAGGAACAACCGCCGCTCCCACCGCGAAAAAAAGAAGCCCCAGCGCGATTTTCATTCTCATCGGCATTCACCAATCGTCCGTCCTAACGTGAGAAATCCTCGGGCAGATCGTGCTTCCAGTCCCGCAGCGCTTCTTCCAGCGTGTGTTTCCACTCGTATCCCAGCTCTCGCAGTCCCCTGGGATCAATCGACGTCGAACGAAACAGCTTGCGCACTCGCACCGGGCTCACCGGTTGCCGGATCCCCAACATCGACGCGACTCCATGAATCGGATACGAAACTCCCACCAGCAAGGAGCGCGGCAGATTCAGCGGCGAACGCCGAATTCCCGCCACCTTCTGAATCGCCGCAACATAAGTCTCCAGCGCAGGCGGCGGATCCATCGAGAAATTCAGCAGGGTCACGCGCTCTCCGCTTCGGTCCTGATGCTCCAGTCCAAATTCCATCGCCCGGCAAAGCTCCTTGACATAGCCACCGGCTTTGCGCGTCTGCCGGTTCCCCATGTAAACGAAGTATCCCTTCACGACGCTGCGCACCAGTCGCGTCACGTTCCCGCCCTCGCCGGGACCGAAAACCACGCCAGGCCGAAAGATCAGCAATTTTCTGCTCGCCAAAGCACCCTGCCACCCCATGTGCATCTTTTCGGCAGCCAGCTTCGAGCTGCCGTAAGGCGAATCCGGTACAGGCAGCGAGCCCTCATCCTTCAATTCTTCTGATGGACCGTAGGGCGCAATGCTGCTGGTAAACACCATCCGCTCGCACCCAACCGCAGCCGTCCAGGCGCATACATTCTCCGCACCCTTCAGATTCGTTTCGAAATATTCGTGCGGCAAATGGCCCGGCTCTCGATGTACCGCAGCCAGATTGAACGTGAGGTCTGCTTTCGGCGGCAACCCCTCAGGAATGCTTTGCCGAACATCCCACTGGATATATTCGGCGCGGCCCGCCTGTAGTTCCCTTTCCAGCGGCGCCGTCCACGATTCTTTGCGCGGTGCCCGTAAATCGACCAGCACGACTTTGCCGGCCAGGTTTTCCCTCAGCCAGTGCATGGCGATATGGGTGCCGATAAAACCCGTACCCCCAAACAACACCACGGTCTTATCGTTTGCGGGTTTCAGGCTGGATGCTTCCACGATTCTTTCCGTTCGCTGTCTGCATTCGCCAGCACCAGCTCCCTGGGTTCCATCTCCGCTCTCTTCGGTTGCCCTTCGAGCACGGCCAGAAACCGGTCGGCGATCGCATCGATCGAAAAATGCTGCTCCGCATACCGTCGTCCGTTGGCCCCGCACTGCACGCACAGCGCCCGATCCAGCAGCAAACGCTCCGCCGCCGCAAGAATTCCCGTTGAATTATCCGGAGAAACCACCAGACCTGCCTCGGCTTCTTCCACCACCCGCGCCGCTTCGTTTGCCGCGGGAGCCGCGACGATCAACGCGCGTGCTGCGCAAAGATACGAGAGCGTCTTCGACGGAACTGCAAACGTCTTTGCCTCCGAATCCAGCAGCGTGATCAGCACATCCGCCGATCCCATCACTTCGGAAATCCTCTCGTACGGCTGGAACGGCAACACCGTCAGAAATTCCGGGCTCACCTCAGGCGCCTTCTCCTTCAGCCAGTCCGCTCCCGCGCCGCCCGCAATCACAATCAGCCGCGCATCACCCCGCGCTTCCAGGCGCTTTGCCAGATCCAACAGCAGCTCGGGCCGATGCTTCATGCCCAGCGTGCCCGAATACATGAAGCAAAACTTGTCGGCCACTCCGTTTTCCCGCGCCCATGCATTGTCGCGCGCCGTCGGTGTCACCTCGTTCAGCGGCGCCCAGTTGCGGATCACCGCCGTCTTCGACTCCGCAATGCCCCAGTTCCGCACAAAATCCGCAAACCCCGGCGCGATACAAACAATCTGGTCCGACTGGCGCAGCAGCTTCTTCTCCAGCCTCTCGAAATACAAACCCCCGGCCCACGCCAGCGGCTTCGCCTTGCGCTCGAGCACAAAACGCACCGCGACCGAGTAAACATCCTGCAGCCAGAAAACAAATCGCGCGTTTCCACGCCGCGTTGCCTGCTGCAAAATCTTCTGCGCGTCCAGCGGCATGTTGGCCGAGATCACCACGTCCGGCCTGAACCGATCGACTCGCGCCGCCACTTCGCGCCCATACTCCAGATCCGCCTGGCGTCGCGTCAGCAAAGAATGCTTCGAAAACGCGCGCTGGATATGCACGCCCTCGATCGTCAAAGTGGAAGAATCATCCGCGCGACGCTGCGTCTCGCCCTTCGGAGTCGATTGATTGTCCGCAAAGTAGACGTGATAGACCGCGTGGCCCATCTTCGCCAGCTTTCGGCTGAGCTCCATCTGAAACGGATGCCCGCAAAATTCATTGACAAAAATGCGCATGAGATATCAGAGAACCGGTTCCTGCAGAAACGTGCTCCCAAAGGAGCCGTGACAGACGCGTCGCAACTCCACCAGGGCGGTGCGTCTAATGACTCGCTCCCACCAGCATCTGGCTCTCGATCCACGCATAGGTTTTTGCCATGCCATCCTTCAGGCGGATCGAAGGCTCCCAACCCAGCTTCTCCTGGATCCTGGTGTTGTCGCTGTTGCGCCCGTTCACTCCCTTGGGCGCGTCCAGTTTGTAATGCCGCTTCAGCTTCACACCCGCAATCTCTTCCACGATGTCCACCAGCTGATTGATCGTCACCAACTCGCTCGACCCCAGGTTGATCGGCTCCTCGATTTCGCTTTCGGCTATGGCCAGCGTGCCCTTCGTGCAGTCGTCGATGTACATAAAGCTGCGCGTCTGTTTTCCGTCGCCCCAGATTTCGATGTCGTTCCTGCCCGATGACTTCGCTTCGATCACCTTCCGGCAAACTGCAGCCGGAGCCTTCTCCCGCCCACCCGTATACGTTCCCAGCGGCCCGTAAACGTTGTGATAGCGAGCCACCCGGCACACCATTCCAAAGTCTTCTTCAAAATGGCGGCACATCCGCTCGCTGAACAGCTTTTCCCATCCGTAGCCGTCTTCCGGCAGCGCCGGGTACGCATCTTCTTCCTTCAATGGAACGACATTCTCATCCCTCTGCTTATCCCCGTTGTACACACACGCCGACGAGGAATAGAAGAATCGCTCGACGCCGGAATCTCGCGCCGCCATCAGCATGTGCGTATTCGTCAGCACGCTCAGCATGCACAGAGCTTTATTGTTCTCGATAAAGCCCATGCCGCCCATGTCCGCGGCCAGCTGAAAAATTCCCTTCACGCCCCGCGCGGCCTGGTAGCAGCTGTCTTTGTCTTTCAGGTCCAGAACCAGGTTCTCCACATCCCTCGAAGCCTGGTACCACTCCTCCATCGGCTTCACGTCAATCGCGCGGACGACGTCCACTCCCTGGCTCTGCAGATACTTCACCAGGTGACCGCCGATGAACCCGCCCGCCCCGCAGACGGCGACTTTCATGCCTTTGAATTTCATGAGGGTCTCAACACACTCCTAAATTGGTTGGCGGCAAAAGCCGCTCAAGTGGAGCACCGCGGCCATAACTCAAGAGAACCAATCGCAGCCAACGCCCGACTCTATGCTCGAAATGTGGCGTTGCATAGAGCGTCTGGCCTTATTTTCCCGGCGTGCTCCGTCACTGTCAAGAATGACGGCAGCTCCGGCACGACTGCCTCTACTATGATCTTATTCGACGTATTTCTGAATTGATAGACCCGGATCGGCCGGGCTGCGTCGCAACTGCATGACCGCGAATCCGATGCCTTCGTCTCCTGCTCTTCCATCCCGCACCTCCAACGCGCCTTCCCTGCGGGCTGCTCTCCTCAGATGCAATGCCTGGGCCCTGAGATCGCTCCGGCGTCAGCCCCTGGCAGCAATCGGCGTCGTGCTCATGTGCGTTTTCGTCCTGATGGCGCTCCTCGCTCCTCTGCTTGCGCCCTATAGTCCCGCCGCTCTCGATCTCGCTCATCGCCTCGCGCCGCCTACCAGCGCACACTGGCTTGGCACCGACGAACTCGGCCGCGACATCCTCTCCCGTGTCATCTTTGGAGCGCGCCTTTCCCTCACCGTCGCCGTGTCTGTTGTCGGCCTTTCCTTCCTCCTCGGCCTCATCTTCGGCGGCATCGCCGGATACTATGGGCGCTGGATCGATATCACGATCAATACTTTTCTGATGAACGCCTTCCTGGCGCTGCCGGGCATTCTCCTCGCCATCGCCTTCGTCGCCTTCCTCGGCCCCGGCCTCCTCAACCTCATCCTCGCCCTCTCCATCGGCGGCTGGGTCGGCTATGCGCGCCTGGTCCGCGCCCAGGTCCTGTCCGTCCGCGAACGCGAGTTCGTCGAAGCCGCCCGCGCTGTCGGCGCCAGCGATTTCCGCATCTTCACCCGCCACATCCTCCCCAACATCCTGCAACCGCTCATCGTCCAGGCCGCCATCGGCATGGCCGGAGCCGTCCTCGCCGAAGCTACCCTCAGCTTCCTCGGCCTGGGCGTACCGCCTCCTGCCGCCAGCTGGGGGTCCATGCTCAATGACGCGCGCCCGTTCCTCTTCGACGCGCCCCACCTGGTCGTCTTCCCTGCCATTGCGGTCATGCTCTGCGTCCTCTCCTTTAACTTCCTGGGGGACGCCCTCCGCGATTATCTCGATCCGCGCACGCGAATTGCCGTAGGCCTCTGAGTTCCGACCACGTGCCGCATGCAGCAAGCATGCAGCGGCGACGGCACCCTCTCTCGTGTACCGTCGCCGCCCAGGTTTACTGCGAATTGCCCAACGTGTTCTCCACCGGAGTGATCGTCCCGAACAGCCCGTGGTTCTCGCCGTCCGGCCCCGCCGTAAAGTACAGCGTGTTGGCCGGCCCCGACGTCCCACCGCTTCCGAACGAAAGGCCCCAGAGTCCGTCGATGGTAATCGGCGCGTTGGTCGCGTCCTCCAGCAGACCTTTGAAAAAGCCCGTCACCGGATCGTAAACAGCAATCTTGCCCGAGCCGAACTGCCCGACCAGCAGATCGTGGCTGTAGTTGCCGAAGTCCCCCGGCGCCATCGCCGAAGCCCACGGCCCGTTCAACCACGGCCCGTGCTGCATCCGGCGCAGCAGGAAACCGAAAGGCGAAAAGACGTCAACAAATCCGAACCCGGCGCCATCCACTTCATCGTGCTTTTGCGAATCCTGCTTCGCAAACGTCACGTAAAGCTCGCCGCCTATGTTTTGAATATTGAACGGCACGTAACCATGCGGCAGCCAGTCGTCCCGAAACTGTTCATCCATCGCACGCACGTGGTTGAACGAGGAGTCGTACACCTGCACCCGGCCTTTGCGAAAATCAGCAACATACATATACGTTGCTGGCCCGGAGTAAGGCAGTTGTATGGTTGCCAGCGCTACCCCTTTGAACACTGAGGCACTCTTCGTGTTCACCTCGATCACCGCGTTCGTCGCATTGACCCCGGGATTCCAGCCGGAAACGGTTCCGTCCTCCGTGACAAACATAAACAGTGCCGGTTTTCCCGCTGCCAGCGCGAATCCGGTACCGCCGTTAAAAACCGTGCCGCTCGGTGTGCCGGTAGAGCTCACCGTCGGATCGCCCGTTGGCACCGTGACGACCAGGCTCTGCGCTACGCCGGTTCCCGCGTACAAAGTCGACAGGCCCGTGCCGTTATCGGAAAGCCACCACGGACTGCCCGAACTCCGCGACATTCCCCAGGGATTCACCAGGTTCGGATCCATGGCTGCCGCCACCCCTGACTGATCCGATACGAGATTGGTTTGCTTGTAATGCTGCGCCATCAGAGCCGGCGAAGCGGCGCCCAGGCTGACAGCCAGGGCGGTTAGGCTGCGAATGCAGCCGCGCGTCAAGATTTGCGACATGGGTTCCTCCTGACCAGCAGGCCCCTGATTCCACGGGCGCCCGCGTGGACAGGAGGACGATACCTGGCTCACCGCGCGATGATTGTCAGTGCACTGTCATTCGATTGTCACTCGCCACAGTGCGGGCTCGCGCCACCCTTCAGCTCAGATCGATCCCCATCGGCATCGTGTTCCCGGGGTCAAAACTAAAGCTGCTGTGCAGCGAACCCACCAGCCCCCCGATTTTCCTGCAACAGATCGAAACCTGGCCGGCCGCCTCACACTTCCTCCGCTTGTGCGGCCAGCGCCGACGACATCGCCGCTGCCAGACGGTTCCAGCCCTCCGTCTCTTCCCGAAAACGCCTCCGCCCCGCCGCCGTCAGCTCGTAGAACTTCGCCTTGCGATTGTTTTCCGACGTTCCCCAGCTCGCCTTCATCAGCCCCTGGCGCACCAGCCGGAACAACGCCGGGTACAGCGCTCCCTGCTCGATCAGCAGCGCGCTGCCGGAGATTTGCCCGATGCGCAGCAGAATCCCATATCCGTGTAACGGCCCCAGTGACACCGCCTTCAGGATGAGCAAATCGAGTGTGCCTGGAAGTATCTGAGCCTGATCCGCCACGCGAGTCCTCCTAATTCATTTAGGAGAGTACGCTCGCACTCCTAAGCTGTCAAGGAGAACAAGGGCCCGACTCTGGCCGTCCTGCACTCTTCGCCATTGATAATGTCCACCATGCGCATCGGCGTCCTCTCCGACACTCACAGCCTCCTGCGTTCCGAAGTCCTGCCCGCACTCGCCGGGGTCGATCACATCCTCCACGCGGGCGACGTCGGCGACCCCGCAATCCTCGACGCGCTCCGCACCATTGCGCCGCTCACCGCCATCCGCGGCAACATTGACCGCACGGGGCCCTGCGCCACACTCCCGCCCGTCGAAATCATCGAGCTGGCCGGCACGTCGTTTTATATGCTGCACGACGTCAGGGAGCTGGACCTCGACCCCGCGGCCGCCGGCATCCACGTCATCGTCAGCGGCCACTCGCACCAACCCCTCATCGAACAACGCCGCGGGGTCCTCTATCTCAATCCCGGCAGCGCCGGTCCGCGCCGCTTCTCGCTCCCCATCACCCTGGCCAGGGTCACGCTGGGCAAATCCGCCCCACACGCCGAGATCATCGACTTGGTGCGCTAGTACGTCCAGCTGCAGTCGCTGGTGAAGTCCGTCGCTTCGGCCCGCTTCCACGACCCGCCAGCCTTCTCCACTTCAAAAATCCCGCCGCTCCCGCAGAATCCGCCACAGCTTTTGATCACCGACACCAGCGCGTGCGTCTGGTTCGCGTCAAAACCCGGCACACCCAAAAAACGCACATGGCGAACCTGCTTGTACGCTGCACAGCGCGCTTCATCCTGCCCATGCGTTTCGAGGCACGCCTGCGCCTGAGCGGTGTCGCCGGCCGAAAGCACCGTGTATCCCTGCGAGATCGTGAATTTCTGTTCCCACGTATGGCTCTGCTGGTTCGCCGCGACAAACGCGTCCGCCATCGCATGCTCCGCCGCCGTTGACGGCTTCAGGCAGCTCCCGCCCACCTGCGGAATGTCGGTCCTCGACACCGCACTGAACGCCAGCGGCTCGTCGCTCGGCGCATGATACAGCGCGGAGTAGACCTCGTACGCCTCCGCGGGCGCCGCCCCACCGCCCGGCTGGTTCAACGGATTTGTCGCAGACAAATCAGGAACAGGCCGCGCCACCAGCGTCCGCGCCGGATGTCGCGGAATCAAACGCACGCAAAGAATCGCCACAGCCACAACCACCAGCACCAGCCGCAAACCCAGCCGCGCAGAAAGACGCATCGACAACTCCTCACCGGAATTGTAGAAGCCCGTTCCGGAACGGGGCCGCGCCCACCCCGGCGAGCCTGTTTCCCTCGTGAAAAAACAGCCGGGGTCGATAAGGGAAACAGGAGAAGCCTCGTCGGCAGCAGACACAATGACAGCATTAGCGGTTGTAGAACAGGAACTTGCCCGGCTCGAAGGCTATCTGGACCGGGCAATGGGAGAAGTTTTCGGCACCATGATGGGTGTGGTTTGCTCCCAGGCCGGCGAAGTCGATCCCATCGAAGGCCAAACCGTGGCCGCGCTCATCGGACTGGCGGGTGCTCTGGCCGGTACCGTCGTCGTGCAGTGCACCCGTTCCGGAGCCATGGGCATCTGCGGCTCTCTTACCGGCGTCGAATCCACTGAAGTCGATGAAACCGTCCGCGATGCGATGGGCGAAGTGGCAAACATGGTCGCAGGCGCATGGAAAGGGTACGATCCCGACCTTGCATCCCGCTGTTTGCTCTCCACCCCCACCGTCATCGTCGGCAGCCGCTACGAGCTCTTCAGCCGCCGCGCCCTCATCCGCATCGATCGCGGCTACCGCTTCGGTGAACACCTCTGCGCGATCACCATCTCCTGCCAGCGCGCAGGCTAGCATTCCCCCGCATCACGATCCGCTGTAGTAGCCGTCGCGCGTCTGCACGAAAAGCTTCTTGTCCTTCGGCACCGTCAGGTCCACGCGATGATATCCATCGGCCGCCGTCGCCGCATCCGGCGTGTAGCCCAGGCGGTATTGCGATCGCAGCTCCTCGGCAATCTGTGTGTAGATCGCCGCGAACGTTTGCCTGCCCGCAACCTCAAACATCCGCCCGCCGGTTTCCCCGGTGATCTGTGCCAGCACTTTCTTTCCGTCAACATGGCTCTCGCCGCCCCGCTGCCCGCCCCCAGGAAAGCCGCCCCGCCCGCTATATCCACCGCCATGGCCTCCGTAACCGTGCTGCTCGCCTTTGAAGTAAATCGCGTAGACCACGGTCTCCGCGCGCTGCGCCGCCGCAATCGAGCTGGCCAGCGTCTCGGTGCTCCGTCGATCCTCGCCATCGGTCAGCAGCACCAGTGCCTTCCGTCCGTGCTGCTTCTTCATCAGCTCGTCCGACGCAAGAAAAATCGCGTCGTACAACGTAGTCCCGCCCCCAAAGCGATGGCCTCCGCCGCGATGCCCATAACGGCCGCCTCCGCCGCCGTTGTTATCCTGGCTGTTGCGCTCATCCGGCGGCGTCGTGCCCACCTGATTCAATGCCGCTCGCAGCCTGGGCCGCGAGCTGGTCAACTCCTGCAGCAACTCCGTCTCGTGCGCAAACTGGATCAGAAACGCCTGGTCCGCCGACCGATTCGCGGGCGCTGTCATCATCTCGTCCAGAAACTCCTCGCTGGCGTTCCGCTCATCCTCCAGCGCGTCGCGCACCGATCCGCTCGTATCCACCAGCAGCCCCAGCGTCAGCGGCAAATCGCTGTCTTTGTCGAAATACCGGATCGTCTGCGTATGGCCATCGACGCTCAGCGCAAAGTCCGCCTTCGTCAGGTTCTCGACCAGCGTCCCCTTCTTGTCCCGCACAATCACCGGCAGGTTCACCAGCTGCGCGTTCACCGTGATCGTCGAACCCGGCGCCGCCGCCTGTTGCCCGTGAAGAGGAACGCCGGCCGCCGCCATCAGAGCGCAAACTGCCGCGACCCCGGCCATTCTGGAAAGCTGCATGTCCTATAGACGACTTTTCGCGGATGGAGTTAGATCGATCCCACCGCCAGGAATTCCAGCGTTCAGGACCGCCCCTTGCCCCCGGCAGGTTTTCTCCGCGGCGCCTTGCGCGTGACAAACCGGTGCGCCATCGCCAGCAAATCACGCAGAAGCTCCGGCGTTAGCCCTGCGATCCGAACCAGAACCGCGTCGTAGCCAAGGTAGTGATCAGGCGCGTAATAAAGCTCGGGCAATTCCGCCAGCAGCGCGGCCCGATCGTTCCGATCCATCCGGATCAGCACCGACCCCGATTCCGCTGACTTGTGCGTCGGCACACAAGCCATCAGCTTTCCCCGAACCTTCAGCGCCGGACTTCCCCACGCAGTGCTCTTCTCAACATCCGGGAAGGTGAGACCAACTTGCCACACGTTGGCGAGGGTGACCGGCATCGACAACAGCGTACCGCAACATCCGGCGGATCTGGATGTATCGTTTGTGAAGCAGGCTGAGCCGTTGCGGATCGTTCCTGTTCGAAGCCTCTCCTGCTGAACTCCATCTATGGATATCCTTCAGCGGCTTTTTGAGAAGCACTTCCACGCCCCACCCGAAGGGGTCCACCCGCTGCAGGGACAGCTGGGCGGATCAGGGCGAACCATTGTGCGCCTGGTCGGCGGCGGACGCACCGCCATCGGAGTCGTGCATTCCGTGAACGAGGAAAACATCGCCTTCCTCGAATTCTCGAAACACTTTCACCGCCACGGACTGCCCGTCCCGGAAATCTATAAAGAGGATCTGTCCCACGGCGCCTATCTGGAAGAAGACCTGGGCGATGAAACCCTTTTCCAGTTCCTCATGGACAATCGCGACGGCGACGGAGTTGCGCTCCGCGTTGTCGAAGCCTATCGTCGCGTGGTGGCTGTGCTGCCGCGCTTTCAGATTGAAGCCGGGCGCGATCTGAACTATAAAGTCTGCTATCCGCGCGCGACCTTCGATCGCCAATCCATCGGCTGGGACCTGAACTACTTCAAGTACTATTTCCTGCGGCTGGCTGGCGTGCCCTTCAACGAGCAAGCCCTCGAAGATGATTTCAGCCGGCTCACGAAGTTCCTGCTCAGCGCCGGTCACGACTATTTCCTCTATCGCGATTTCCAGTCGCGCAATATCATGCTGCGCGATGGGCAGCCCTTCTTTCTCGATTACCAGGGAGGACGTAAAGGCGCGTTGCAATACGACGTCGCCTCCCTGCTCTTCGACGGCAAAGCCGCTTTGCCGCCGAACCTCCGCCAGGAACTGCTCGACCACTACCTCGACTGCCTGGCGGGCTATGTGAAGATGGAACGCGCCGATTTCATGAAGCACTACTACGCCTACGTCTATGTGCGCATCATGCAGGCTCTGGGCGCGTACGGCTATCGTGGCTTCTATGAGCGCAAAGTGCATTTTCTGCAGAGCGTCCCTTACGCGCTGGAGAACTTGCGCTGGCTCGCGGAGAATGTGCAGTTGCCGATCGCGCTGCCCACGCTGCTGGAGTGCTTCCGCGCGATGCAGCTCTCGCCCCTGCTCCAGGGTCTGGCGACTTCGATCAGGACTCTCACCGTGCGCATCTTCAGCTTCTCTTTCCATCGCCAGATGCCAACCGACGTCTCGGGAAACGGCGGCGGATTCATCTTCGATGCGAGGAGCCTCCCGAATCCCGGGCGCGAGGAGCGCTTCCGCTCGCTGACGGGGAGAGACGCTCCGGTTATCGAGTATCTGAATCAGGAAGAGAGCGTGCATCAATTCCTGGCCAACGTGGTTTCTCTCGTGGACGCCAGCGTAACTACCTATCTGCGTCGCGGCTTCTCCAGCCTCATGGTGTCGTTTGGCTGTACCGGCGGACAGCACCGCTCCGTCTACCTGGCAGAGCGCCTGGCGAAACACCTGCGCGGAATCGGCGGCCTGGAAGTGATCGTGCAACACGTCGAGCTGGAGAAGATGGGCCTGTGAAGGCGATGGTTCTGGCTGCCGGGCTGGGCACCCGCCTGCAGCCCCTCACCAACAATCGGCCCAAGGCACTCGTCACCGTTGCCGGGCAGACTCTGCTTGAGATCACCCTCAGGCGGCTATGCGCGTTTGGCGTGCGCGAGGTCATCATCAACGCGCATCACTTCTCCGGAATGATCGCCGCGTATCTCGAAGCCAATGGAAATTTTGGCATGCACATTGAGCTGTCGTCCGAGACGGAATTGCTCGATACCGGCGGCGGTCTGAAAAAGGCCGCGCATTTCTTTCTGCGGGATGGCAGCGACGAGCCCTTTCTGCTTCACAATGTGGACGTGATCAGCACCATCGACCTCGGAGAGATGGTGCGCTTTCATGCGGACGAGGCTCCGCTCGCCACCCTCGCGGCAGCGGAGCGCGAAGCATCGCGCTACCTGCTCTTCGACGAGTCACGCCGGCTTTGCGGGCGCAAAGCGAAGAAAGATGCGGAGCCCGAGATTGCGCGGCCGGCAAAAACGGTCGAGGCGCTCGCCTTCGCCGGAATTCACGTCCTCTCTCCGCGCATCTTCGGAAAGATGGCCGAGCAGGGTGCGTTTTCGATCATCGACGCGTATCTGCGTCTTGCCGCACAGGGCGAAACGATCACGGCATTTCGCGCCGACAGTGCTTACTGGCGCGATTTGGGCCGCCCGGAAAGTGTAGCGGCCGCGACACGCGACCTAGAAACCGGACTCATAACGCTGGGGTGAGACCTGGCAGCCAGCGAGAGTCTCGACCTCATCTCAAAAACAAAGGCTCCCCAAAGGGAGCCCTTGACGTTGTCTTTTGGATCCTGCGCCGAAGGCGCGTACGCCTCGATGGCAAATCGCTAGTCGTAGTACTCGAGGCCGAGGTGCGTGATCAGATCCTCTCCCATGATGTGCCGCAGCGTGTTCTTCAGCTTCATCGACTGAATGAACAAGTCATGCTCCGGATAGAGCCCCGGCGCCGACTGCGGCGACTTGAAGAAGAAGCTGAGCCACTCCTGGATGCCGATGTTCCGCAACTCCGGCGTCCGCTGCGCGAGATCCAGAAACAGAACCAGATCCAAAGCAAGAGGCGCAGCCAGAATCGAATCGCGGCACAGGAAATCGACCTTGATCTGCATCGGATAGCCGAGCCATCCAAAAATGTCGATGTTGTCCCAGCCCTCTTTGTTATCCCCACGCGGCGGATAATAGTTGATCCGCACCTTGTGATAGATGTTCCCGTAAAGGTCCGGGTACTTCTCCGGCTGCAGAATGTAGTCCAGCACGCCGAGCTTCGACTCTTCCTTGGTCTTGAACGATTCAGGATCGTCGAGCACCTCGCCGTCGCGGTTGCCGAGAATATTCGTCGAGTACCAGCCGGCGACGCCGAGCATCCTCGCCTTGAAGGCCGGCGCCAGAACCGTCTTGATCAGCGTCTGCCCCGTTTTGAAATCCTTCCCGCAAATCGGAGCGCCGTTAATGCGTGACAGCTCGATCATGCACGGCAAATCGACCGTCAGGTTCGGCGCGCCATTCGCAAACGGCACCCCCTCCTTCAGCGCTGCGTACGCATAGATCTGTGAAGGCGCAATCGCCGGATCGTTGTCGACCAAACCCTTCTCGAACGCTTCCACTGACTGATGCACCGCCGTCGGTTCCAGAAAAATCTCCGTCGACCCGCACCAGATCACGACCACGCGATCCACCTGGGATTTGAACTTCTGGATGTCCGACCGCAGCTGTTGCGCCAGGTCGCACTTGCTCTTCCCCGTTTTCACGTTGGTGCCGTTCAGCCGCTTCACGTAGTACTGGTCAAACACTGCCGGCATCGGCTTGATCGCCTCGAGAAACGGCTTGATGCTCGTCAGGTGGTCGCGATCCAGAACCGCCGCGTGGCTCGCCGCCTCGTACATGTTCTCCGGAAAAATGTCCCATCCGGTAAACACCACGTCGTTCAGATCCGCCAGCGGAACAAATTCCTTCACCAGAGGCGTGCGGTTGTCCGTGCGCTTGCCCAGCCGGATCGTCCCCATCTGCGTGACCGACCCAATCGGTTTCGCCAGCCCTTTGCGCACTGCTTCCACGCCCGCGATCAGCGTAGTCGCCACTGCGCCCATGCCGACCGTCATTACTCCCAGCTTACCCTTGACCGGCTGAATCGCCGGTGGTTTTGTGCCTGCCATTTTGATTGCTGCCTTTCAGGGGGAGACAAAAGTATGAATGCCAAACAGGTAGTCTCTCGCGTGCGCCGCGGAAGTGCAAATTACGTTGGGTCGAACCGCTCCAAAGCCGCGCCCAACTGCGCCTGCGGTGATCCAGCCAGATGCATCACGCCTCGTCGGGACGGACCCGGTTGCGCCAGTGCGTCCACACAAACCAGAGGATGGCCACCAGCAGCACCAGTTCCATGCCGAGGTGCACCCGGTGGAACCACGCCTTGAATTGCGGGTCGGAATCCCACGCCTGCCCCAGCCGCATCCCCGCCCAGGCCAGCGCGAAACACCAGGGCCACGACCCCAAAAACGTGTACAGATGAAACCGAACCTGCGGCATCCTGGCAATGCCCGCCGGCAGCGCAATAAAGGTCCGGACAATCGGCATCAGCCGCGCGACAAATACCGTGATCCCGCCATAGCGCGCAAAGAAATGTTCGGCCCGATCCAGGTCGTGGTGATCCAGCAGCACAAACCGTCCCCAGCGCGCGATAAACGGCCGCCCGCCGTAAGCGCCAATCCAGTACGCAACCGCCGAACCAAGATTGCACCCCAGTGCGCCCGCCGTCGCGACCCAGACCAGACTGAGCCGACCGGTGTGCACCAGGTATCCTGCGAACGGCATAATCACTTCCGACGGCAGAGGAATGCACGCCGACTCAATCGCCATCAACAGCGCGACCCCCGCGTAGCCTGACGCCGAAATAACGGCGATGATGAACCCCGCCACCGCGCCGAGAATCTTTTCACTCATGCGAGATTGAGTTTACCTTGGCACCGATGCGCGGCCTCAGCCACGACCGCTAACGGCGAATCTGCCGGTCGTAGTCGGTGTTGTTGATTTCGAAATCGAGCGTCCCCGTCACAGGTACCGCCCGACCTTCCTGCATATAAGGATGGAAGCTCCACTGCCGCACCGCGTCGAACACCGTCTGCGCTGCCCCGGCGTCCGGATACGATTCCAGCCGCATGTCGCGAATCTGCCCATCCTCCCCAATCCACAAACGAATCTCCACGTCGCCCTGCAGCGCGCCGTTCCGCGTGCGCGTCGATTGATCCTTCCCGGTCGCCGACCGCGAGAAATCCGGCTCCACACGCTTCGCCGCCTGGTTCTCCAGCTTCTTGCCCTTCAGCTCTACGGGTCTCGGCAGAGCCTTCACCATCTCGCGGTCCGGAGCGTACGGCGTGGATGGCATGTCGTCGAGCGAAATCGCCTCCAGATGGCCCGTTCCCACCACCACTCCGTTCACCGTGAGGTTGATGTCGGTGGCAATATCCTTCCCCTGAAACGAGCTGATGCCGTTCCGCACCGCCGCCATGCCGCCGTCATCCACAAACACGCGCAGCGCGTCTTTGCCCGGCTCCGTGCACCACGATGGATAAAAGCCGATCGGCTGATTCGCCACCCGGCTGTTCGATTTCGCCAGCATTACGCACGGCAGCGTAATGCCCGCCAGCTGCAGCGTGCGCGCCATCGGCTTAAACCCAGCCGCCTTCTCCTCCGCCGCCATGGGATTGATCATCTGATTCAGGATCACCGTCAGCGTCATCGGTTCCGTGATCAGGCCCGGGGAACGAAAAATACCGTCGCTCGTGACGATCTCCGTCCCCGTGTAGTCCGGCAAGGCAAACACCCGCTTCTCATTGCCGGGAGCCATCCACCACTCCTCCACGCTGCCGGCGCCCATGCTCACGCCCTTCAGATCGAAGAGCTGTACGGCAAGCTTCATGTGCCAGGGTTTCATCCCCGCAGCGATGGGAGTGCTCAGGTCCGCGGCCTTTTTCAGGTGATCCTGCAACTCCCCAGGATTATCGGCACTGGCAATCGGCGCCGCACCAGCCAAAGACACAGCAACCAGCACAGCGCCGGCCAGCAGCCGGCAACGTACGTTCACTGGATTTTCCTCCGAGGATGCGGCAACAGCATATCACCGCCGTACGCGCCCATGGCACGCGCATTACAAAGCGGCCGCGCGCACCGTCCGCCGCTCGATGCGCTTCTCATACCGCTCGCCCACCAGAATGCGCTTCACGTAAATTCCAGGCGTCACCACCAGGTCCGGGTCCAGCTCGCCCACATCCACCAGCTCTTCGATTTCCGCAATTGTCACGCGCGCCGCAGTCGCCATCATCGGATTAAAATTGCGCGCCGTTTTCCGATAGACAAGGTTGCCGGCGCGATCGCCCTTCCATGCCTTCACCAGAGCGAAGTCCGCCCGCAGCCACGATTCCAGCAGATACGTCCGGCCCTCGAATTCCCTGCTCTCTTTGCCTTCCGCCACCAGTGTGCCTGCACCCGCGGGCGTAAAGAATGCAGGAATTCCCGCACCGCCCGCGCGAATCCGCTCCGCCAGCGTCCCCTGTGGGATCAGCCGCAGGTCCAGCTCGCCACGAATCACCTTCTCTTCGAGCAGTTTGTTCTCGCCCACGTAGCTGCCTGTATGCGACGCGATCATTCCGGCTTCGAGCATCAGCCCCATGCCGAACCCGTCCACTCCCATGTTGTTGCTGATGGTGTGCAGCCCCGCCAGACCGCGCCGCCCATTCTCCGCTACCAGCGCGTGGATCAGATTCTCCGGGATGCCGCACAGCCCGAAGCCGCCCAGCATGATCGTCGCGCCCGACGGGATGTCGGCCACAGCAGCGGCGGCAGATGGAACAACTTTATTCACCGGGGAGAAGGATAACGAGGATACGTGCGCAGCGCCAGCGATTCGAGCACCAGCGAAGTCATCCCCACAAAGCGAAAGGGCGAGTCCCCTTGCGGGTTCTCGCCCTTTCTTCCGATTTATCGAAGATCTGGCTTCGGCTACCTGATCACGCCCTGTTGCTGCCGGCCTCGCCCGAGCCTGCGAGCTTGCGCCCGCGCTCCCGTTCGCTCCGTCAACCCATCTTGCGTGTGAGCGTCTTCGCCGCTGTCCTCAGGCCTCCGGTTGCCCGGCCTCCTGCTGAAACCCCCGGTTTCCCGTGAGCCTCCTGAGCCGCGTTGCCGCTGCTCCTGACTGCTTTGTTCTGCTCTCTTCTTCGGGAGGATTACTCCTCCGTTGAAAGAATCATCGCACAGAATCGAATTCCCGCAAGTCCTTTATTTCTGTGCAAATCCGGGGTTTTATGTGCAAATTCAGTGCTTAAATTCCGCCTTTGCACCACGCTGTGTGCAATCGAATTTCACCCCTCGTATTCACCCGCATCGAGACCCATTTCCAGCCCTCCGCAATGGATTTGTAACAGCCACAGTATCTTGTTTTCCCGCTCTCTTTCCGGTTCCCCGCGTTCTCACTGCTTCGTCTCCAGCGGATGCTTCGCGTCCTCATAAAATTTCTTCTGCAGCTCCAGGCTCTCCCCATCCGCCTTCACCGCTCTGATCGCCCCCGCCAGATCCGCCACCCACGCCTTCATGTCGTACTCACCCAGCGCCAGCGTTGCCTTCGTCCCATCCCCCGAGTAGTGATTCGGAAACCGCGCATACCACCAGATCCCCGTGTACACGTCCTCCGGCAAATGCACCCGAGCCTGATCCGCGCCCGACTCCTGTCCAGCCCGATCCTGATGCACCAGGTCCGGCCGCGTCACCAGCGTGTGCGACGTCTCGCTCTCCCCGGCATGCATGTCAGTCGTCGTTTGCTGCTTCGGCCGCCCTGGCCCATTCTTCCCGTCCCACCAGTAGACGTAGACCACGTAATCGTGCGGCTCCTGCAACTCGGTTTGCGCGAAATACGGCAGCAGTTCCAGATTCCCGCCATGTCCATTGACGACCAGAATCTTCTTACATCCGTTGCGCGCCATCTCATCGGTGGTCTCCTGCAGCAGATCCAGTTGCATATGCCGGCTGTACGCCACCGTCCCAGGCTCATGCCGCGCCTCGTCGATTTGCCCAAAGTAGTACGCCGGAAACACCACCGCATATTCTTCAGCCGCCCCATGCAGCGCCACCCATCGCGCGTTGATCAGGTCCGTCCCCAGCGGCAAATGCGGCCCATGCTTTTCGAGGATCCCAAACGGCAGCAGGCAAACTCCCTGCGCCTCGTGAATCGCTGTCACAAAATCCGCCGCCGTCAGTTCCTCCCACTGCGCGGACAGCTTGCCCTTCTCCTGCGCCCCGGCTGCCATCGCCCCACATAACAACAACACTCCCACCAGTCCCGCTCGCCGCATAGAAACCTCTCCGGATCCTTATACAACGCAATTTGCATTGCCATCGGGCACCAGCTTCTGCCTTCCCGCTCTCCTGCTCCCTGCTTCCGCCCGGAACGGGCACCATCATCCTCTACAATGATCCTTCGCTTTTATCTTTCCTTCCGAACCGAGGCGCAGCTCCATGTCGATCGAGACAATTTCCTTTGCCGGTTTGTCCAACTGCATCAAGCTCTCCAACGGCGCCACGGACCTCATCGTTACCACCGCCGTCGGGCCTCGTATCCTCTTCTACGGCGCCACCGGCGGCAAAAATCACCTCGGCAGCTTCCCCGATAATTCCGTCAAAACCGCTCTCGGTTCCTGGAAACCCTACGGCGGCCATCGCCTGTGGGTGTGGCCAGAAGTTTTCCCTGCGACCTACGCCCCGGACAACGCCCCCATCCAGCACGAAACCAGCGGCGACCTCAGCATCACCCTGCGCCAGCCCACCGACGGCGCCTCCATCGAAAAGCAGATTCGCATCACCCTCGCCCCCAGCGGCTCCAAAGTCTCGATCGAGCACACCGTTACCAGCCGCAACCTCTGGCCCGTCGAGATCGCCGTCTGGGCCATCAGCATCGTCGACTCCGGTATCGGCATCGTTCCCCGCGTTCCCTTCCAGTCCCACGACGACTACGCGCCCATCACCCAGCCCCTCGCCCTCTGCGCCTTCACCGACCTGCAGGATCCGCGCTTCACCCTCGGCCTCAAATACATCCTGCTGCGCGCCGACCCGGCCCGCACCAACGCGCAAAAATTCGGCCTCCGCAATAAAGAAGGCTGGTGCGCCCACCTTCTCGGCGACGAGCTCTTCGTCAAGCGCTTTGCCCATCAGAATCGCGCCGCCTATCCCGACTACGGAGTCAACACCGAGGTTTACGTCGAAGGTGCATTCCAGGAAGTCGAGCTGATGGGCCCACGCAGCGTCGTCTGGCCCGGCGAATCGCTTCAATTGTCAGAAGAGTGGCACCTTTTCCAGGGAATCAAAGCCGACCCAGCCGACCTCGATCAGTTCGACCGCGCCCTCGCTCCCGCGATCCGTTCGGTTCTCTAGCGTGCTGTCTCTGAAGTTCGCTCAGGACCCTTGAGCTGTCATCCCGAAGATTTCGCGCAGGAGCTTCGTCGCGCTCGCGCGGCAGGTCATCCGGATCGACGGATCAGCGTTTGCCTGTCGAAAACCCGCTACGCCGACGTCATCACAGCCTCAACGAAAAAAAACAAACCCGTCATCATGAGCGAAGCCTCTGCATCGTTGCGCCCGCATCTGGCGCAAGAAAATCAAGAAGCGGGTCGAATGGACGTTTGTTTTCGAAGTCTCAAGCGAAACTTCCGAATAGCCGACATCCATGTAAGTCGTTTGTCAAGGGTGGGCACAGGTGTTTGGGGCGCGCTCGCGAGAGCGCGCGGTGCGAGATGTCAGGTTTCGCCGTGCGCACGTATGCCTCTCGGCTGGTGGTTCCTGCTC